>NZ_CP133771.1:5066945-5700313 GCF_031348265.1 Streptomyces collinus
TCGTAGAACGTCGTGTACAGAGAAGCCAGCTGGTACAGGTACGCCGCCAGCTTGTGCGGGGCGTACTCCGTCGCCGCCTCCGCCACCGTCGCCGCGAAGGCGTCCGCGTGCAGGCCCAGCGCGCGCTCCGCCTCGTGCAGCTCCAGCTCGGGGTGCGCGACCGGGCGGGAGGCGCCGGCCTTGCGCAGGATCGACTGGATACGGGCGTAGGCGTACTGGAGGTAGACGGAGGTGTCGCCGTTGAGCGAGACCATCTGGTCCAGGTCGAACTTGTAGTCGCGGTTCGCCGACGTCGACAGGTCGGCGTACTTCACCGCGCCCACGCCCACCTGGGTGCCGCGCTCGGCGATCTCCTCCTCGGAGAGGTCCTGGGCCTTCTCCCGGACGACCGCCGAGGCACGGTCGATCGCCTCGTCGAGCAGGTCGACCAGGCGGACCGTCTCGCCCTCACGGGTCTTGAACGGCTTGCCGTCCTTGCCGAGGACCGTGCCGAAGGCCAGCTGGTAGGCCTTCACGTCGTCGCCCAGCCAGCCCGCCTTCCGGGCCGTCTCGAAGACCATCTTGAAGTGGAGCGACTGGCGGGCGTCCACCACGTAGATGATGTTGTTCGCCTTGAGGTTGAAGACACGGTCGCGGATCGCGGAGAGGTCCGTCGCCGCGTAGCCGTAGCCGCCGTCCGACTTCTGCACGATCAGCGGGACCGGGTTGCCGTCCGGGCCCTTGATGTCGTCGAAGAAGACGCAGAGGGCGCCCTCGGAGCGGACCGCCACGCCCGACTCCTCCAGGAGGCGGCACGTCTCGGCGAGCATGTCGTTGTAACCCGACTCGCCGACGATGTCCTCGTCGCGGATCTCCATGTCCAGCTTCTCGAAGACGGAGAAGAAGTAGATCTTCGACTCGTCGACGAACTTCTGCCACATGGCGAGGGTCTGCGGGTCGCCCGCCTGGAGGTCCACCACCCGGCGCCGGGCCCGGGTCTTGAACTCCTCGTCGGCGTCGAAGAGCTTGCGGGCGGCCTTGTAGAGGCGGTCGAGGTTCGACATCGCCTCCTCGCCGGAGATCTCGTCGGCCTTGTGGTCCAGCTCGTGCGGGTGCTCCTCCAGGTACTGGATGAGCATGCCGAACTGGGTGCCCCAGTCGCCGATGTGGTGACGCCGGACCACGTGCTCGCCGGTGAACTCCAGCAGCCGCATGACCGAGTCGCCGATCACCGCGGAGCGCAGGTGTCCGACGTGCATCTCCTTCGCCACGTTCGGCTGGGCGTAGTCGATGACCGTGGTGCCCGGCTGCTGCGCCTGCGGCACGCCGAGGCGGCCGGTGTCGTCGGCGTAGCGCGCGGCGAGGGTCTCGACGATCGCGCGGTCGGTGATCGTGATGTTCAGGAAGCCGGGGCCGGAGACCTCGATGTCCTTGATCACCTCGCCCGACTCGACCCGGGAGACGACCTGGGTCGCCAGCTCCCGCGGGTTCGCCTTCTCCTTCTTGGCGAGGGCCAGGATCCCGTTGGCCTGGAAGTCGGCCCGGTCGCTTCGTCGCAGCAGCGGTTCCGCGGAGCCGGCCTGCGGCAGAGCTGCCGACAGGGCCGCCGCGAGGCGCTGGTGGACGGAGTCGCTGAGGGACGTGACCGAGGCCATGGGCGAGGGTGCCGTTCTCCTGGGGGATTCGATGGACACGGCCAGTATCCCATGGGGGTAAAGCCGTTTTCCCGGGCGCAACATGGTCTGGGACAATGGTGCGGTCAGCCGTGCGACCGTACCGGCTGCCCGATGCAGAAAGAAGGACGTGCCGATCGTGGCTCAGAGCACCGAGACCACCGACTGGGTCTCCCGTTTCGCGGATGAGGTCATCGAGGAGTCGGAGCGCCGGGCCCCGGGCAAACCCGTCGTCGTCGCGTCCGGGCTCTCCCCGTCCGGCCCCATCCACCTCGGGAACCTGCGCGAGGTCATGACCCCGCACCTCGTCGCCGACGAGATCCGTCGCCGGGGCCACCAGGTGCGCCACCTGATCTCCTGGGACGACTACGACCGGTACCGCAAGGTCCCGGCCGGGATCGCGGGCGTCGACGAGTCGTGGGCCGAGCACATCGGCAAGCCCCTGACGTCCGTCCCGGCGCCGAAGGGTTCCTCGCACCCGAACTGGGCCGAGCACTTCAAGGTAGCGATGATCGAGTCGCTGGCCGAGCTGGGCGTGGAGTTCGACGGGATCAGCCAGACCGAGCAGTACACCTCCGGCGTGTACCGCGAGCAGATCCTGCACGCCATCAAGCACCGCGGCGACATCGACGCGATCCTCGACCAGTACCGCACGAAGAAGGCCCCGGCCAAGAAGCAGCAGGGGCAGAAGCCGGTCGACGAGGCCGAGCTGGAGGCCGCCGAGGGCTCCGGCGCGGCCGGTGAGGACGACGGCAGCTCCACCGCCGCCGGCTACTTCCCGTACAAGCCGTACTGCGGCAACTGCGAGAAGGACCTCACCACCGTCACCTCCTACGACGACGACTCCACCGAGCTGACGTACGCCTGCACCGCGTGCGGCTTCTCCGAGACGGTCCGGCTGAACGAGTTCAACCGCGGCAAGCTGGTCTGGAAGGTCGACTGGCCGATGCGGTGGGCGTACGAGGGCGTCGTGTTCGAGCCGAGCGGTGTCGATCACTCCTCTCCCGGCTCGTCGTTCCAGGTCGGCGGGCAGATCGTCGGCATCTTCGGCGGCAAGCAGCCCATCGGGCCGATGTACGCCTTCGTGGGCATCAGCGGGATGGCGAAGATGTCGTCCTCGCGCGGTGGCGTGCCGACCCCGGCGGACGCCCTGAAGATCATGGAACCGCAGCTGCTGCGCTGGCTGTACGCCCGCCGTCGGCCCAACCAGTCCTTCAAGATCGCCTTCGACCAGGAGATCCAGCGGCTCTACGACGAGTGGGACAAGCTGGACGCCAAGGTCGCCGACGGCAGCGCCCTGCCGGCCGACGTGGCCGCGCACGCGCGCGCGGTGGGCACGGCCGCCGGTGAGCTGCGGCGCACGCCCCGGCCGCTGCCGTACCGGACGCTGGCGTCCGTCGCGGACATCACCGCCGGGCACGAGGACCAGGCGCTGCGCATCCTCAGCGAGCTCGACCCGGACCAGCCGCTGACCTCGCTCGACGAGGCCCGCCCGCGCTACGACAGGGCCGAGGCCTGGATCAACACGCACGTCCCCGCCGACCAGCGCACCGTCGTGCGCGACGAGCCGGACGCCGAGCTGCTGAAGTCGCTCGACGAGCAGGGCCGCGAGTCGCTGCGGCTGCTGCTCGACGGGCTGGCCGGCCACTGGTCGCTCGACGGTCTCACCCACCTCGTCTACGGCGTGCCGAAGGTGCAGGCCGGCTTCTCCGCCGACGCCACGCCCAAGGAGCTGCCGCCGGAGATCAAGACCGCCCAGCGGTCGTTCTTCGCGCTGCTGTACCACCTGCTGGTGGGCCGTGACACCGGCCCGCGCCTGCCCACGCTGCTGCTGGCGGTGGGGCAGGAGCGGGTTCGGCACCTGCTCGGTGCGTAGGCGGTGACGGAGAAGGGGCCCTCGTGAACGAGGGCCCCTTCTCTTATGGCGTCTTATGGCGTCCTACGCGATGTGGTCCTCTTCCAGTTCCGCCGTGTGGCGCTTCTGGAAGCGTTCCGCGAGGGACTTCAGTTCCCCGGGGCTCAGCGTCGTGCCGTAGGTGGCCTGGATGTTGTCGCCGAGGGCGCGGGGTGTGGGGTAGCTGCCGTCTATCGACTGGCGGAACACCTGGTAGTACGCCTCCTCGTCCGGCTCGGGGGCCGGCGGGGTGCCGCCGCCGTCACCCAGTTCACGGGTGCGGTTCGGGCCCACCGGGATGGGGAAACTGCCGGTGTCCTCCGGGGAGGGTGCCCGGTCGTACTCGGGCTGGTACTGCTCGGCCTCCTGCTGTTCGGCGATCCACTGGGCGTAGTGCTCGGCAGGGTCGTAGTCGGGGTTGTAGCCGCCCTGGTACTCGACCTCGCGGGGGGTGTTGAACCAGGGGCTCTGTTCCGGTTCGGGTTCCGGTTCCGGGTACTCGGCGTCGTGGTTGCTCTCCAGCTGAGGGCGCTGCCCGCCGGGAGGTGCCGCCCTCTGCGGGTCGGGCGCCGGCCCGACGGCACGATGACCCGTGGCCAGGTCGGCCTGCGGCGGGGGCGGGGGTATCAGTGCCGGCTCGATGCCCGCCGCCGCCAGCCCTGCCGGAGCCGTCTCCGCCAGCGGCACCCCGTAGCGCGCCAGCCGCAGCGGCATCAGGGACTCCACCGGAGCCTTCCTGCGCCACGCCCGCCCGAAGCGGGAGCGCAGTCGCGCCTGGTAGACGAGACGTTCCTGCTCCAGCTTGATGACCTGGTCGTAGGAGCGCAGCTCCCAGAGCTTCATGCGGCGCCAGAGGAGGAACGTGGGGCCGGGGGAGAGGAGCCACCGGGTGAGGCGGACGCCCTCCATGTGCTTGTCGGCCGTGATGTCGGCGATACGGCCGATCGCGTGCCGGGCCGCCTCGACCGAGACCACGAACAGGATCGGAATCACCCCGTGCATGCCCACACCGAGCGGATCCGGCCACGCGGCCGCGCCGTTGAAGGCGATCGTCGCCGCCGTCAGCAGCCACGCCGTCTGACGCAGGAGGGGGAACGGGATCCTGATCCAGGTGAGCAGCAGATCCAGGGCCAGCAGGACACAGATGCCCGCGTCGATGCCGATCGGGAAGACGTAGGAGAAGTTCCCGAAGCCCTTCTTCAGGGCCAACTCGCGGACCGCCGCGTACGAACCGGCGAAGCCGATGCCGGCGATGATCACGGCACCGGCCACGACCACGCCGATGAGGATGCGGTGCATCCGAGTCAGTTGCAGTGGCGCGGCCACCCGTACTCCCCTCCCCTTGCCTGTTGTTGCGCGCAACAGGGTGGCACACATGTGCGGAGGACGGGTGGCCGGTTCCCGTCGGGACTGTTCAGCTCTTCGACGCGGGCTTCTTGGACGGCGAAGCCGAGGCGCCCTTCGAGGGCTTGTCCGACGCGCCCTGGGAAGGAGCCTTCGACGCCGGCTTCGACGCCGACGCGGACGGGGAGCCGCCCGACTTGCCGCCGCCCTCGCCGTTCGCCTCGGACACCGCGCCCACCGCCTCCTTGGCGGCCTTCTGCGCGTCCTTCAGCATGTCCTTGCCGCTGGGCGTCTTGTCGCCGGCCAGACCCGCGCCGTAGTAGTCCAGCGTGACCACGACGTTCTCGACGCGCGCCACGACCGTCTGCTGCTTGAAGGTGCCTTCCTTCTTCTTCAGGTCGTAGTGCACGGCGGTCGCCTGGTCGCCCGTGCCGGCCACCGGCTCCGTCTTGACGCTCTTGGCGCCCTCGACGGCCTGGGCCTCCTGGACCTGCTTCTCGAAGTGCTCCTGGGCCAGCTCGTCCGCCGGGCCACGCGTGACGTCCGACTCGAAGCGCAGCATCGACACGTTCAGCCAGCGGAACTGCGAACCCTTCACGCCGTTGTTGTCGAGGCTGTTCCAGGAGCAGCTGCCGCGGGTCGAGATGTCGTCCGACTTGCCCTCCTTGCCGGACTTGCCCTTCGGGACGAGGTCCTCCAGCGTCTTCTTCGAGAGCACCTTGCACGGCTCCGGCAGCTTGCCGTACGCCGCCGCCTGCACCGTCGGCGAGGGTTTCGCCGATGCCGACGCCGCGGCCTTCGCCTCCTTGTCCGTGCTGTCGCCGGAGCCGGAGTCCGAGGAGCAGCCGGCGGCGACCAGCATCACGGGGACGGCGGCCGCGCAGACAAGGACGCGGTTGAGGCGCTTCGCTCGCTGGGTTCGCTCTTCTCGCTGTGCGTGTCGCTGCATGGTTCCTTCACTCATGACGCTCGTGGTTCCCTGCGGTCGGAACGGGTCCGAGTGGTCACCGTACGCGGTGAGGCAACCGTGTGTTCTTCCTTCGCGTGCTTTGCGGGCAGGGGTGAAGGGGCCGTGAAGGGGCCTCAGTCGCTCAGCGAATCGGCCAGCTGGGAGGCGAGTTTCTGCGCCCTGTCCTGCATTTCCTTGCTGTCCGGCACGACGCCGACGGTCGTCGGCTGCTCCGCGTACTCGATGGTCACGATGACGTTGGACGTGCGGAACGCCACAGTCACCGTGCGCTGCTTGGCCGTCGAACCGGAACTGCTCAGCCCGTCGTCGAGGAACGCCTCGTCGCCGAGATCCTCCAGTACCCGGGGCTGCAGCTCGGTCGGCGTCACCGAGGGTGCCGCCGAGGGCGAGGAGGAGCCGGACGGGGAAGGGGAGCCGGACGGGGGCGAGGCCGAACCGCTCGCCGGGGCGCTGCCGGAGGCCGCCGTCTCGGTGGCCGTCGGGACCGGCAGGTGGGCCGACGCCTCCTGCTCGGCGAAGAGCTGCTCGGCCTGACTGTCGTCGCTGACGGCGTTGTCGTAGGAGACGACCCGCTCGAAGTCGATCAGCAGATGGTCGGTGGCCGCGGCGGAGTCCACCTTCCAGCGGCAGCCGACCTTGCGGTCGGTGTCGAACGTGGTCGTCGGCTCGCCCTCGTAGGCCGTCTCGCGCTGCTTCTCGTCACTGATCTGCCGGATGCCGGGGAGGAGTTCGTCGAGTGTGCTCTCGCCGACCTCGACGCAGGGGTCGGGCAGGGTGCGGTAGCGGCCGGGCTCGGCGGCGGGCGATGCCGTGCCCGTGTCATCGACGTTGGAGCCGTCCGTCGGGCCGTCGTCGGCCGAGCCGCCGGTACAGCCGGCCAGTACCGCCGCGAGGAGCATGGCGATACCGGGTGCGCACGCCTTTCGTTGCACGTGGTGGCTCCTCTCGACACGGATATTGGCTTGCCGCCGCACGGCGGGCGATGAACACAATGTGTATCGCACGCACTGCCGTGGACGCCGGTCCGATTTCCCTTTCGTCGACCTTGGCTCCGGTATTTGCTGTTGAAGGCTTCTATTCGTTTACGGGGGATTGAGGGCGTTATGTCGTATGTAGAGATACCGGGTGCGAAGGTTCCGATCCGGATGTGGACCGACCCGGCTTCGGTCGAGGAGGGCGCGCTCCAGCAGCTGCGGAACGTGGCGACCCTGCCCTGGATCAAGGGCCTGGCCGTCATGCCCGACGTGCACTACGGCAAGGGCGCGACGGTCGGCTCGGTCATCGCGATGCGGGGTGCGGTGTGCCCGGCGGCGGTGGGTGTCGACATCGGCTGCGGAATGTCGGCGGTGCGGACGTCCCTGACGGCGAACGACCTGCCCGGCGACCTGTCCCGGCTGCGGTCGAAGATCGAGCAGGTGATTCCGGTGGGCCGGGGGATGCATGACGATCCCGTGGACCCGGGGCGGTTCCATGGGCTGGCCACGGCGGGGTGGGACGGGTTCTGGGGGCGGTTCGACGGAGTCGCCGAAGCGGTCAAGTTCCGTCAGGAACGTGCCACGAAGCAGATGGGGACGCTCGGCGGAGGAAACCATTTTGTCGAGGTTTGCACGGACACGACCGGTTCCGTCTGGCTGATGCTGCACTCCGGTTCCCGGAACATCGGCAAGGAACTGGCCGAGCACCACATCGGCGTGGCCCAGAAGCTCCCGCACAACCAGGGTCTGGTCGACCGCGACCTGGCCGTGTTCGTCGCGGACACCCCGCAGATGGCGGCCTACCGCAACGACCTGTTCTGGGCGCAGGAGTACGCGAAGCACAACCGCTCGATCATGATGGCGCTCCTGAAGGACGTGGTCCGCAAGGAGTTCAAGAAGGCCAAGCCCACCTTCGAGCCGGAGATCAGCGCGCACCACAACTACGTGGCCGAGGAGCGCTACGACGGGATGGACCTGCTCGTGACCCGCAAGGGAGCGATCCGGGCCGGCTCCGGCGAGTTCGGGATCATCCCGGGCTCCATGGGCACGGGTTCGTACATCGTGAAGGGCCTCGGCAACGCCAAGTCCTTCAACTCGGCCTCGCACGGCGCGGGCCGGCGCATGAGCCGCAACGCGGCCAAGCGCCGGTTCACCACGAAGGACCTGGAGCAGCAGACCCAGGGTGTGGAGTGCCGCAAGGACTCCGGTGTCGTCGACGAGATCCCCGGCGCGTACAAGCCGATCGAGCAGGTCATCGACCAGCAGCGGGACCTGGTCGAGGTCGTGGCGAAGCTCAAGCAGGTCGTCTGCGTGAAGGGCTGACCAGCCCGGTCCTACGCCTCCCGGTGCACCTTGGTGTTCGACGCCTGGGCTCGGGGGCGCAGGACCAGGAGGTCGACGTTGACGTGGGCGGGGCGGGTGACCGCCCAGGTGATCGTCTCGGCCACGTCGTCGGCCGTGAGGGGCTCGGCTACGCCCTGGTAGACCTTGGCCGCCTTGGCCTCGTCGCCGCCGAAGCGGGTCAGGGCGAACTCGTCCGTCTTGACCATGCCGGGGGCGATCTCGATGACGCGGACCGGCTGGCCGACGATCTCCAGGCGAAGGGTCTCGGCGAGGACGTGGGCGCCGTGCTTGGCGGCGACGTAGCCCCCGCCGCCCTCGTAGGTGCCGTGGCCGGCGGTGGAGGAGACGACCACGACCGTGCCGTCGCCGCTCGCGATCAGCTTGGGCAGCAGGGCCTGGGTGAGGTTGAGGGTGCCGATGACGTTCGTCTCGTACATCTGGCGCCAGTCGGCCGGGTCGCCGGTCGCGACCGGGTCGGCTCCGAGCGCGCCGCCCGCGTTGTTGACCAGCACGCCGATCGTCTTGAACGCCGTGGCGAACTCGTCGACGGCGGCGCGGTCGGTGACGTCGAGGGCGTACGCCGTGGCCTGGTGGCCGGCCTTGGTGATCTCCTCGGCCAGAGCCTCGATGCGGTCCTTGCGGCGCGCGGTGAGGACGACACGGTAGCCAGCCGCGGCGAGCTGCCGGGCCGTGGCGGCACCGATTCCGCTGCTCGCACCCGTGACGACGGCGATGCGGGAGGCTGCGGGCGGGGCTGCGGTGGCCATGGGTGCTCCTCGGGTCCTCGGGCGTGCGGCGGCCCGGCGTGCGCGCCGGGCTCGCGGCCAGGATAGGCGGGCCCCGCGGTGGGAGAATGGGGCTGGGGGGTCCCCTGTTCTCCCGGAGGCGATCATGGGCGAGGCACGTGAGGTCATGGACCGGCTCACGGACGCGGTCACCACACACACGGATCTGAAGGTCGTCGGCGAGCTCTACGCCGAGGACGCGGTCGCCTTCACGCCCGACGAGGGCGAGCTGCGCGGGCGCGACACCATCGTCGAGTACTGGCGGACGATGACGGAGGCGGTTCCCGGCGCGACGTTCGAGGTGCTGCACTCCTATGAGGCCGGTGACACGGCCATCGACGAGGGGATCTACCACGGCCGCAACACCGGGCCGCTGGAGCTGCCCAACGGCGAGACGCTGCCGCCGACGCAGAAGGAGATCCGGATCCGCGGGGTGGACATCGCCACGGTGAAGGACGGGCGGATCGTCGACTACCGGCTGTACTTCGACGAGATGGACTTCCTCGGGCAGCTGGGGCTGCTGCCCGACGAGCCGTTCTGAGGCTCCCTGGGGGCCGGTCAGTTTCCCCGCGGGGCGTACATGATGACCGCCATGCCCGCGAGGCAGACCAGCGCGCCCGTGATGTCCCAGCGGTCGGGGCGGTAGCCGTCCGCGACCACGCCCCACAGGATCGAACCGGCGACGAAGATCCCGCCGTACGCGGCGAGGACGCGGCCGAAGTGGGCGTCGGGCTGGAACGTCGCGACGAAGCCGTAGGCGCCGAGCGCGAGGACGCCACCGGCCGCCCAGAGCCAGCCCTTGTGTTCGCGTACGCCCTGCCAGACGAGCCAGGCGCCGCCGATTTCGAGGAAGGCGGCGAGGGCGAAGAGAACGGCGGAGCGCAGGACGGACATGGCGGTCAGCTTCGCATGCCCGGCACGGCCTTGTGCTGTCGGCGTCAGGCGTCGGCGGTCTCGGCGTCGTAGCGCTCGCGGGCGTCCTTGACCTCGTCGAAGTGGTTCTCCGCCCAGTCCTTCACGGCGGTCAGCAACAGGGCCAGATTGTGGCCCAGGGGCGTGAGTTCGTAGTCGACACGGACCGGGACGGACGGGGTGACGGTGCGGGTGAGGAGGCCGTCGCGCTCCAGTGAGCGCAGGGTCTGGGTGAGCATCTTGGGGCTGACGCCGGCGATCTTGCGGCCGAGGTCGCTGTAGCGCAGGGGGCCCGGGGCGAGCGCGGACACGACGAGGCTGACCCACTTGTCGCTGATGCGGTCCAGGAGCTGGTTGGTGGGGCAGCCCTTCAGGAACGCGTCGTACTCGATGCGGGCCTGCTCGCGCCGCTGGGCCGCCGTCATGGTGGCCATGGCTCACCTCCGGGGTACGTACGCACTCGTGGGTAACTACTTACCAATGGATAGTAACTCTTCCTAGGGTTGTGCGCAGTGGCCGGGAGGACGTCCCGGATACCGACGATCCAGGGAGCTTTGCTGTGCGTGCTGTAGTGGTGAACTCGTTCGGTGGGCCGGAGGCCGTGGAGGTCGTGGAGACCGAGGTGCCTCGGCCGGGTGCGCGTCAGGTGCGGATCAAGGTCGCGGCGGCCTCGCTGAATCCGGTGGACGCGGGAGTGCGGGCCGGTGTCTTCGGGGGTGCGGGGGAGCGGATCGGGCTCGGCTGGGACGTCGCGGGGACGGTGGACGCGGTGGGTGCGGCCGGTGCGTGGAGCGTCGGGGACGAGGTGGTGGCGCTCCACTACGGTGCGGTCAAGCCGCTGGGCACGCATGCCGAGTACGTCGTCGTGGACGCGGACGCGGTGGCCCCGGCGCCCGCCACGGTGGACGCCGTTCACGCGGCGACCCTGCCGCTGAACGCGCTGACCGCCGCGCAGGCCCTGGACCGGCTGGAGCCGGCGCCGGGCCGGTCGTCGCTGCTGGTGACGGGCGCGGCCGGGGCGGTCGGCGGCTACGCGGTCCGGCTGGCCGCGCAGCGGGGGATGGCGGTGACCGGGCTGGCGCGGGAGGGGGACGAGGACTTCGTACGGTCCCTGGGTGCCCGGCATGTCACGAGCGACGCGGTCGCGGACCGGGAGTTCGACGCGGTGCTGGACGCCGCCGTCCTCGGCGAGCCGGCCCTGGCGTGGGTGCGGGACGGGGGCCGGTACATCGGCGTCATCCCGCACGCCGAGCCCGCCTCCGTGCGGGGTGTGGAGACCGGTGCGGTCGAGGTGAGCGCCGACGGGGCCCGGCTGGCGGAGTTGGTGCGGCTGCTGGACGAGGGGGTGCTGACGACGCGGGTGGCCGAGACGTACGCCCTGGAGGATGCGGCGAAGGCGCACGCCCGGCTGGGCGAGGGGAGCGTGCGGGGGCGGCTGGTGCTCGTGCCCTGACGGTGGGCGGGCGGCTGGTGCTCGTGCCGGAGGGCGCGCGGTCATCTGGTGCTCGTGTCCTGTCGGTGGGTGGTCATCGCGGTGGATGCGCGACCTGCGCCCGGCGCCGATCGTGCATCCACCACCTGCGCCCCGAGCGGGAGGAGGGGAATAGCCCCACGGGGCCCACCGTTCCCCCGGTATGGTTGAAGCGTAAACAACCTGGAGGGTGAGCGACCATGCAGTTCGGGATCTTCAGCGTCGGCGACGTCACGCCCGACCCCACGACCGGCCGGACGCCCACGGAGCGCGAGCGGATCAAGGCCATGGTCGCCATCGCGCTGAAGGCCGAGGAGGTGGGGCTCGACGTCTTCGCGACCGGCGAGCACCACAACCCGCCGTTCGTGCCCTCGTCCCCGACCACGATGCTCGGCTACGTCGCGGCCCGCACCGAGCGGCTGATCCTCTCCACGGCCACGACCCTGATCACCACCAACGACCCGGTGAAGATCGCCGAGGACTTCGCGATGCTCCAGCACCTGGCCGACGGCCGGGTCGACCTGATGCTGGGCCGCGGGAACACCGGCCCGGTCTACCCCTGGTTCGGGCAGGACATCCGGCAGGGCATCAACCTCGCCGTCGAGAACTACGCCCTGCTCCACCGCCTGTGGCGCGAGGACGTCGTCGACTGGGAGGGCACGTTCCGCACGCCCCTGCAGGGCTTCACCGCCACGCCCCGCCCGCTGGACGGCGTACCGCCCTTCGTCTGGCACGGCTCGATCCGCTCCCCGGAGATCGCCGAGCAGGCCGCGTACTACGGCGACGGCTTCTTCCACAACAACATCTTCTGGCCGGCCGACCACACCAAGCGCATGGTCGAGCTGTACCGGACGCGGTACGCCCACTACGGCCACGGCACGCCCGAGCAGGCGATCGTCGGGCTCGGCGGGCACGTCTTCATGCGGAAGAACTCCCAGGACGCCGTGCGTGAGTTCCGGCCCTACTTCGACGTCGCGCCGGTGTACGGGAACGGGCCGTCGCTGGAGGACTTCACGGACCAGACGCCGCTGACCGTCGGCTCCCCGCAGCAGGTCGTCGAGAAGACGCTGGCCTTCCGCGCATACGCCGGCGACTACCAGCGCCAGCTGTTCCTGATCGACCACGCGGGGCTGCCGCTGAAGACCGTCCTGGAGCAGATCGACCTGCTGGGCGAGGAGGTCGTGCCGGTGCTGCGCAAGGAGTTCGCGGTGGACCGTCCGGCGGACGTCCCGGACGCCCCGACGCACGCGGCCCGGCTCGCCCGGGACCGAGGGTGAGGGGACGGTAGGGCCCGGCTCCACGGTTGCCCGACCCCTGGTGAGAGGGCAGTAAGAAGGACGCTCCCGCGCAGCGCATACGGTTCCGGGAACCCCCGGGCTTGGCACACTGGACGCGTGCCCCAAACAGTGCTGCTCGCCGAAGACGACCGCGCCATCCGCAATGCCCTGGAGCGGGCCCTGACCCTGGAGGGCTACCAGGTCATGGCGGTCGCAGACGGGGTCGAGGCGCTGGCGCAGGCCCACCGCAACCGTCCGGACGTGCTCGTCCTCGACGTCATGATGCCCGGCATCGACGGGCTCCAGGTCTGCCGGGTGCTGCGCGCCGAGGGCGACCGGACGCCCGTGCTGATGCTGACGGCCCTCGTGGAGACCGCCGACCGGATCGCCGGCCTGGACGCGGGCGCCGACGACTACGTGGTGAAGCCCTTCGACGTGGAGGAGGTCTTCGCCCGGCTGCGTGCCCTGCTGCGCCGCACCAGCCCGGTGGGCGCCGGGAGCGCACCGGCGGCCGAGGCGCCCAGGCCGCTCCCGGAGCGGTTCATCGACGCCGCCGGCATCCGCATGGACCCGCAGGCGCGCCGGGCCTGGCGCGGCGTGCGCGAGCTGGAGCTGACCCGCACCGAGTTCGAGCTGCTGGAACTGCTGGTGCGCAACGCGGGCATCGTCCTCGACCACTCGACGATCTACGACCGCATCTGGGGCTACGACTTCGGGCCCGGCTCGAAGAACCTCGCCGTCTACGTCGGCTACCTGCGCCGCAAGCTCGACGAGCCGGACGCGCCGCAGCTGATCCACACGGTCCGCGGCGTGGGTTACGTGCTGCGGGAGGACTGAGTGGGCCGCCTGGGCCGCCTGCTGGCCGGGCGGCGGCCGAAGCTGGTCTCGCTGCGCACCACGTTCGCGGTGTCGTTCGCGGCGGTGACGGCGGCCGTGACGATCCTGGTCGGCATCCTGTCGTACAGCGCCGCCGCGCGGCTGGTGCGGGTGGACCAGCAGACGGTGTTCGACGAGGTCGTGCAGGATCTGCGCGACGAGGTGCGGCAGAACCACATGACGCCCGGCGACTTCTCGTCCGCCGCGCCCGGCCACGACCTCGTACGGCCCGCCCGCACCGACGTGCAGGTGCTCGGCCCGGACGGGCACGTCGTCGACCGGGGCAGTCCGGGGCTGCCGGTCACCGGCACCGACGCGCGGATCGCCGCCGCGGCCTCGTCCGGGGAGGTGGCCGAGCACAAGGACGTCGACGTGGGCGACGACGTCTACCGCGTCGCCACCGTCTCCCTCGGCGGCGGCCGGGGTGCGGTGCAGGTCGCCCAGGAGTTCAGCGACGTCGAGGACCTGCTGCGGGTGCTCCAGCAGCGGACGCTGCTGCTGGTGGCCGCCGTGGTGGTCGGCGCCGGGCTGTTCGGCTGGTGGCTGGCCCGGCGGATCACGCGCCGCCTGGTCGTGCTGACCGACGCCGCCGAGGACGTCGCCCGCACCCGCCGCCTGGGCATCCAGGTGCCGGTGGCCGGACACGACGAGGTGGGCCGCCTCGGCCGGGCCTTCGACCGCATGCTGGGCCGGCTCGCCCAGTCCGAGGAGGACCAGCGCCGCCTGGTCCAGGACGCCGGCCACGAGCTGCGCACGCCGCTCACCTCGCTGCGCACGAACATCTCCCTGCTGCGCCGGATCGACGAACTCCCGCCGGAAACCCGCGACGAACTGGTCGCCGACCTGGGCCAGGAGGCCCGGGAGCTGACCGACCTGGTCAACGAACTGGTGGATCTCGCGGCCGGGCAGTCCGACACCGAGCCGCCGCGGCGGGTGGACGTCGCGGACATCGCCGAGGAGGTGGCGGGGGTGGCCCGGCGCCGCAGCGGCCGCGAGATCCTGCTGCGCGCGAGCGGCGACACCACGACCGACGGGCGGCCGGGGATGCTGACCCGGGCGCTGTCCAACCTCGTCGAGAACGCGGTGAAGTTCGACCAGGGCGGCCGGGCCCCCATCGAGATCGTCGTCTCGGGGCCCGCCCGCCCCGGCACGGTCCGGGTCGAGGTCCTCGACCGCGGCCCCGGCATCGCCGACAGTGACCTCACCCGCGTCTTCGACCGCTTCTACCGGGCCGCCGACGCCCGCTCCCTGCCGGGTTCCGGCCTGGGCCTGTCCATCGTCCGCGAGGTGGCCCTCGCCCACGGGGGAGCGCCGTTCGCGCTCCGGCGGGACGGGGGCGGGACGGTCACCGGGTTCACGGTGGGCGGGCGGCCCGCGGCGAACGACGTGGGGTGAGGAGCCGGCAGGCAGCCGGGCAGCCGGGCAGCCGGGCCGGCACCGCCACCGCCGCCGCGAGCCGATCCGTCAGTCCCCGAGGGCGTAGAACCGCAACGGGGAGTTGGGACGGAACCCGATCCGCGGGTACACCGGCGCTCCCGCGGCGGTCGCGTGCAGTGTGGCCCGGGTCAGGCCGGTCGCCCGGGCTCCCTCGTACAGCGCCTTGCGGGTCACTGCCTCCCCGTAGCCCCGCCGTTCGCAGGCCGGATCGGTGGCGACGAGCACGACGAAGAGCCGCCCCTCCGCCTCGACCGTGGCGGCGCAGGTCACGGGGGTCCCGTCCCGCAGTCCCAGGTACGCGAACACCCCGCTCTTCCACAACGAGGACCCGGCGAGCCCGTCCCGGCCGTCCTCCAGGGGGAAGCCGTAGGCGCGCGCGTTGAGGTCCGCGTACGCCCGCAGCAGGTCGTCGTCGTCCACACGCACGAAGGTCAGTTCGGGGTGGACGGGCTCGGGGACCGGCAGCAGGTCGCCCGCCATGCCGGTGCCGGGGAAGGCGTACCGCAGGCCCGCCTGTTCGGCGGCCGCTCCGAGCGCGGCCCGCGCCCCGTCGTCGAGCAGATCCTCGAAGACCCACAGGAACCCGGCGTGGGACTTCGACCGCATGATCCCGGCGGCCTCGTTCAGCCGCTGCTTCAGCAGCCCGGCGTCCGCCCCGGTCTCCGTCAGGGTCAAGCAGTTCCAGAAGGCGAACCGGCAGTCGGCCCACCGTACGGCGATGCCCGGCAGGTCGCGCACGTCGGCCTGCGGGTCCCGGTCGAGCACCATGGCCCGCCAGACCGTGGCGAGTTGCTCCATCGACTCGACCGACTCCGCGAGATCACGCACAAGGGCCCCCTCAGGTCACCGACTGCTGCCGCACCGGTCCTGCCCGTCCGGGGCCCGGCTCATCCTCCCGCCCGGCGCGGGAAGCCGTTTGTGGCCGGTACGTGGCTGAAGCCCGTCCCTCGCTGGACGGGCCGGGCGGCGCGTGTGCGTAGGAGTCCGGCATAAAAAGCCCGTAAAGATTGCCGGAACGCGGCAATGAAACGGCCCACCTGATGTGTGAAGATTCCGTTCAAGCCGGAGTTCAGCGGCGGGCGGGAGGGGGACGGCGCGCATGGTCTGGTTTCTGGGACTGGGCATAACGGGGGTCGCGTTGCTCGCCCTGTCGCTGCTCTTCGACGGGGTGCTGGACGGCGCGCTGGACAGCGCCCTGGACGGCTGGCTGTCGCTTCCGGTCGTCGCGGGGTTCCTGTCGATGACCGGCTTCGCCGGGGCCATCGCCACCGGCGCGGGGGGTGCCGGGCCCGCGGTCGCCACCACGGCGGGGGCCGTGTGCGGCCTCGGAACGGCCTGGCTGACGTACCGCTTCAGCCGCGTCCTGATGCATGACCGGACGGCTCCCACACCGACCGGTGACGACCTGGTGGGTACGTCGGGCAAGGTGGTCACGGCCATTCCGGCGGGCGGTTACGGAGAGGTGCTGCTCCTGCTCGCGGGGCAGACGGCGAAGTTCGCCGCCCGCAGTGCGGGGCCGGTGGCCCGGGGGGCCGAGGTGTGGGTGGAGGCGGTGCCCTCCGCCACGTCCGTCGTGGTCCGCCCGGTGGACCGCTGACCTCCCTCTCCTGTTTCCTCTGCTGCTCGTTCTCCGCTGTTCGTTCTCCCTCTCTGTTCTTCCTTCCTTCTCTTTCGTATGTGATTCGGGGGCACTGTCATGAGTCCTGTCGTCGTCGCCGTCGCGGGGGTCGTCGTACTCCTCGTGCTGCTGGCGCTGGTCGTGGTCACCCGCTACAAGGTGGCGGGTCCGAGTGAGGCGTTCATCGTCACCGGCCGGCGCGGCAAGAAGGCCACCGACCCGGAGACCGGCCGGGTCTTCACCGACAACAGCGGGCAGAAGGTCGTGGTCGGCGGCGGCGTCTTCGTCGTGCCGTTCGTGCAGCAGAAGTTCACCCTCGACCTGTCCTCCCGGCACATCCCGGTCGCGGTGCGCGGCGCTGTCACGCTGCGCGGCGTGAAGGCCAATCTGGACGGTGTCGCGATCGTCAAGGTCGGCGGCACCGAGGACTCCATCCGCGCCGCCGCACAGCGGTTCCTGATGCAGCAGGACGGCATCGTCGGCTTCACCCAGGAAGTGCTGTCCGGTGCGCTGCGGGCCATCGTCGGGCGGATGTCGGTGGAGGACGTCATCCGCGACCGGGCGGCGTTCGCCGGGCAGGTCGCGGAGGAGGCCGAGGCCAGCCTGTCCGGGCAGGGGCTGGTGCTGGACGCCTTCCAGATCCAGGACATCACCACCGAGGGCTCCTACCTGGAGGACCTCGGCCGGCCCGAGGCCGCTCGCGCCAAACAGGAGGCCGACATCGCCGAGGCCGTCGCCCGGCGGGCCGCCGAGCAGGCCCGGCTGAAGGCGGAGGAGGAGATCGCGATCGCGCAGCGGACCTTCGCCCTCAAGCAGGCCGAGATCAAGGCCGAGACCGACGAGGCAGCGGCCCGCGCGGCGGCAGCCGGACCGCTGGCCGAGGCGGCCCGGCAGCAGGAGATCCTCACCCAGCAGGAGAAGGTCGCCGAGCGGCAGGCCGCACTGACCGACCGTCAGCTCGACACCCAGGTCCGCAAGCCCGCCGACGCCCAGCGCTACGCCGCCGAACAGGAGGCCGAAGCCAAGCGCGTGGCCCGGGTCAAGCAGGCCGAAGCGGACAAGGCGGCCGGCATCGCGGCCGCGCAGGCGGAGGCCGAGCGGGCCCGGCTGACCGGTGAGGGCGAGAAGCAGCGCCGCTCCGCGCTGGCCGAGGCGGAGGCCGTCGAGGGCCTGAAGCAGGGTGAGGCCGAGCGTGCCCGGCGCGCGGCGATCGCGGAGGCGGTCCGGCTGGAAGGCGAGGCCGAGGCGTCGGCGATCGGGGCGAAGGGCGCCGCCGAAGCCGAGGCGATGCGCCAGAAGGCGGACGCGTTCGGGCAGTACGGGGACGCGGCCGTCCTGCAGATGCTCGTCGAGGTGCTGCCGCAGGTCGTGGCCAAGGCGTCCGAGCCGCTGAGCGCGGTGGACAAGATGACGGTCATCTCCACCGACGGCGCCGGCCGCATCCCGCGGGCCGTCGCGGACAACGTCGCCCAGGGGTTGGAGCTGCTCGGCTCCACGACGGGTGTCGACCTCGCCGAGCTGCTGAAGGGCATCACACAGCGCACCCCGGCGACGGTCGAGCAGTCGCCGTCGCCCAACGGCAAGGTGGAGATCACCGGCTGACGGGCGGTCACCCGGTCATCCGCGAGGGCCCGCTCACCGTTCGCCGGTGGGCGGGTCCTGAACAGTGCCGGTCCCTGTTCCTCCCCGGTCAGATCTCCTGGGCGGGCCAGTCCAGCAACCGCGCCCCGATGACGGCGGTCTGCAAGGTGTAGCGGTGCACGGGATCGGCCGGGTCGGCACCGGTCAGCTGGTGGATGCGCTCCAGTCGGTACGTCAGGGCGCGCACGCTCAGCGCCAGCCGGCGGGCCGCCTCGGCCGCCGTGCAGCCGGAATCGAAGTACACCCGCAGCGTTTCGAGGAGCGGCTCGGCACCGCCGCGAGCGCGCTTCAGCGGCCCGAGCGCGCTGAGCACGAGGTCGGCCATGGCCTGCCGGTCGCGGGCGAGAACCGGGTAGACCAGCAGGTCGGCGGCGCGCACGACGGGATCGTCCAGGCCCAGCCGGCCGGCGAGTTCGAGGGTGCTGAGCGCCTCCTCGTAGGAGTGCACCACGCCACCGGCACCGGGCCGGGGGCGGCCGATGGCCACGCGGCCGTCGTCCGTGGCGGCGTGCGCCTGCCCGGCGAAGTAGGCGAGCACGTCGTCCTGGTCGCCGGAAGCGATGCAGACCAGCCGTTCGTTCTTCGTGGCGAGCAGGATGCGCCGGTTGCCGAACCGCGCGATCAGCGCCGCTTCTATGCGCTGGGTGACCGGTGCGACGTCGTCGTACGCCTCGGGTCCTTCGGCGACCGCGACGGCATGTGAGCTGGACAGCACGAGCCCGAAGCGTTCGGCCCGTTCGGCGAGGCGGCCCAGGTCGCTGCGGCCGTGGAGCAGATCGTCGATGAACTCCCGGCGCGCGGCCTCCTCTTCGCGCACGGCCTGACGCTGCGCCCGCTCGTACCCCTCGGCGAAGGCGTCGACCGCCTGTTCCACCGCGGCCAGGACGTGGTCGGCGGAGCCCCGGCTGCCGGGCCAGGCGGCGCGGGTGGCGGCGAGGTGCTCCCGTACGAGGCTGCGCAGGCTGTGTCCGCGCTCCGCGGCCTGCTCGCCCAGGGCGCGCCGGGCGTCGAGCTCGTCCCGCGTCAGACGACGGCCGGTCGCGGAGACCTCGGCCAGGATCTCCGCGTACCGGTCCAGATACCGCGCTGCCGTGTCCGGCTCGCTCACCCTGCCCCCTGCCCCCTGCACGCTCCGTATGCCGTTGACGGCTTCCTGACGGTCACCGGCAGGCAGACCCTAGGCAACTCTGCCGGGAACCGGCAATGCCGGCCCGGGTCCGGCCCCTGCATCATGGCGTGGGGAGCACTACGGACGGTTCCGGTGCCGGGGCCCGGAAGGCGCCCGGTACCGGAACCGTGCTGCGTTCGGCAGCGCCGTCAGGGGCACACCGGGCACGAGGGCTGGTGCGGCCCGGTCGGCGCGGTCGGCCCCGCCGACCCGGTCGAGTCGGCCGTGTCGTCGCGGACGACCTCAGCCTCCGGTGGCGCGCGCATAGGTACCGACAACCGCGCCGCTGTCGAGCACGGTGTGGCCGGTGAGCTCCCAGCCGCGCGGATCGAAGGCGGCCTGGTGGGAGAAGAGCGGGATCCCGGCGCCGATGGTCAACGGTGCCGTCTTGAGGATGAGCTGGTCGATCTCGCCGTACAGGGCACCGGCCAGTTCCCCGCCGCCCAGCAGCCAGATGTCCTTGCCGTCCTCCTCCTTCAACTGCCGGACCCTCTCCACCGCGTTGTCGGCGACCAGTTCGACGGCAGGGTCCGGGCACTCGGTGAGGGTCCGGGAGAAGACCAGGTGACGCAGGTGGGGGTAGGCGTCGGTGATGCCGGCCTTGAGGCCGATCTCGTAGCTGCGCCGTCCTTCCAGGACGGTGTCGAAGTGCGTGCCCTGCGCGGTGACGGACAGAGCCGCCCGGGCCTGGACGGGCAGGGTCTCCGGGTACTCCGTCACCAGGTGCCGGAGGTAGTCCTCGGGGATCGGCCAGAAGCCGTCCGGGCCCGTCGGGTCGGCGCCGTCCGGGCCCGCGATGAAACCGTCCAGCGTGGTGGCGATGTAGTACACGAGCTTTCGCATGCGGTGCTCTCTCTTCCGTCTCTGCGTGTGGGCCGGGGGATCACGCGTGGTCCGGTGTGATCCACTCGACGAGTTGGACGACGACCCCGTTGGGGTCGGTGACTTGGAACAGGCGCTCTCCCCAGGGCTCTTCGCGCAGGGGCATCGTGATGTCGACACCCTCGGAACGCAGCCGCTTCTCCTCGGCTTCGAGGCCGGTGACGGTGAAGGCCAGGATCAGTCCGCCGGCGTGCTTGTCGCGCTGGTCGGGCGGCAGGACGTCGGTGCCCCGCCGGAGCAGGACGATGTCGACGGCGGCGTCGTCACGGGTGAGAGAGGCGAATCCTTCGGCCGCGGCCTGCTCCCGGTAGCCGAAGTGCTCGGTGAAGAAGTCGCGGGAGGCTTCGATGTCTTCGACGGTGAGGGAGACGGTGGAGGCGGTGATCCTCAAGGGGGGTTCCTCTTCCGGGCTGCGGGTTCGGGGCGATGCCTCGCCGGCGCTGATCTTACGTCGGTAGTAATATTACTTCCATGCCCCCAATGCCGTAAACGTATTTTTGCTACGGGGGTAAGATTCTCCTCATGGAGACTTGGACGAGCGCCGCAGCGAGTGCCGCCCCGGCCGGCGTCACCGCCCCGCCGGGCCTGCGGGAAGCGAAGAAGCAGGAGACGCGACAGCTGATCTCCGATCATGCGACACGGCTCTTCATCGAGCAGGGCTTCGAGAACACCACCATCGCCGAGATCGCGGCGGCCTCCCGCGTCGCGAAGAAGACGGTGACCAACTACTTCGCCCGCAAAGAGGACTTGGCTCTCGACCACCAGGACGAGTTCAGGGCCACGCTGGCGCGCGTCGTGACGTCACGCCGTCCCGGGGAGTCCGCCCTCGCGGCGCTTCGCCGTGCTTTCGAGGCCGCCGTCGCGGCGCAGGACCCGGTCGCCGGATTCTCCGGCCCGGACTTCTCCCGCATGATCACCGACAGCCCCACCTTGTCGGCGTGTCTGCGCAACCTGCACGACCAGCGCGAGCAGGCGCTGGCCGGGGCCCTCGCCGAGGCCGTCGGGGCACGGCCGGATGACATCACCGTCCGCACGGTCGCCGGGCTGCTCGGTGCCGTGCACCGCGTCCTGTTCCAGCGCATCCAGGACCTGACCCTGGCCGGGCACACCAACGACGAGATCGCCCGGACGATGGCGAACGAGGCGGCACGCGCCTTCGGCCTCCTCGAACCGGCCGTCGGCGACTATGCGATCGCCTGAGGGGTCCTTCCGCGGTGCCGGCGGATCAGGACGCAGTGCCGATCGCCGACGTCACGCCTCCTGTCCGGCGTCGATCTCGGCGATCAGGGCCTCGATGCGGGTCCTGATCTCGTCGCGGATCGGGCGGACGGCGTCGACGCCCTTGCCGGCCGGGTCCTCCAGGGCCCAGTCGAGGTACTTCTTGCCCGGGAAGACCGGGCAGGCGTCGCCGCAGCCCATGGTGATGACGTAGTCCGACGCCTGGACGGCCTCGGTGGTCAGGATCTTCGGCTCGGCGGCGGCGATGTCGACGCCGACCTCCCTCATGGCCTCGACGGCCGAGGGGTTGACCTGATCGCCCGGGGCGGAACCGGCGGAGCGGACCTCGATCCGGTCGCCCGCGAGGTGGGAGAGGAATCCGGCAGCCATCTGCGAGCGCCCGGCGTTGTGGACGCAGACGAACAGCACGGAGGCGAGCGGGCTGGAGGACATCGGTTCTTCCTTCGTCAGCGGCTCTTGCGGGTGGTGCGAGCCGCAGGCATCAGCCCCGGCTGGTATCAGCTCGGAGTGATGTGACAGTATCAGCCCATGCTGACGTCAGTCGACACTGATCTGATCCGGGTTCTGGCCGACCCGCTCAGGCTGCGCATCGTGACCTTGCTGGCCGAAGAGACGCTGTGCACCACTCACCTGGTGGAGGAGACCGGCGCCCGGCAGACCAACCTCTCCAACCACCTGAAGGTGCTGCGCGAGGCCGGGGTCGTGGATACGGAGCCGTGCGGCCGGTTCACCTACTACCGGCTCAAGCCCGACGTCATCGCCTCGCTCGCGAGTCAGTTCGCCGACCTGGCCGAATCCGCCCGCACTGCCGCCGACAACAAGAGGGCGTGCCCGTGACCCGCACCGAAGCATCCGCGACGTCCCCCACCGAGGATTCCTCGGTCGTCGCGAAGCTCTCGACGCTCGACCGTTTCCTCGCCGTATGGATCCTGCTCGCCATGGCCCTCGGCCTCGGTCTGGGCCGCGCCATCCCCGGCCTCAATGACGCCCTGGCCAAGGTGGAGATCGGCGGCATCTCCCTGCCGATCGCCGTCGGCCTGCTGATCATGATGTACCCGGTCCTGGCCAAGGTCCGATACGACAAACTCGACGCCGTCACCGGCGACAAGAAGCTCATGGCGTCGTCGCTGGTTATCAACTGGATCATCGGCCCGGCGGTCATGTTCGCGCTGGCCTGGATCTTCCTGCCGGACCTGCCCGAGTACCGCACCGGCCTGATCATCGTCGGCCTCGCACGCTGCATCGCCATGGTCATCATCTGGAACGACCTCGCCTGCGGCGACCGCGAAGCCGCCGCCGTACTCGTGGCACTGAACTCGGTCTTCCAGGTCCTGGCCTTCGGCCTGCTCGGCTGGTTCTACCTCGACCTCCTGCCCGGCTGGCTGAACCTGGGCAACGGCGAGCACCTGGCCATCTCCATGTGGAAAATCGCGCTGAACGTGGTCATCTTCCTCGGCGTCCCGCTGCTGGCCGGTTTCCTCACCCGCCGCATCGGTGAGCAGAAGCTGGGCCGCGAGAAGTACGAGACCAACTTCCTGCCGAAGATCGGCCCATGGGCTTTGTACGGCCTGCTCTTCACGATCGTCATCCTCTTCGCCCTCCAGGGCAAGACCATCACCTCACAGCCCCTGGACGTGGCCCGCATCGCGCTGCCGCTGCTGGTGTACTTCGCTGTGATGTGGTTCGGCACGTTCGCCCTCGGCAGGCTCATCGGTCTCGCCTACGACCGGACCGCGACGCTCGCCTTCACCGCGGCGGGCAACAACTTCGAGCTGGCCATCGCGGTCGCCATCGCCACCTTCGGCGTCACCTCGGGTCAGGCCCTCTCCGGCGTGGTCGGCCCCCTCATCGAGGTGCCGGTCCTGGTCGCGCTCGTGCACGTGTCCCTGGCCTGGCGGCGGAAGTTCGGCACCGGCCGGCAGCCGGCGGCGGCACCGCGGGAGACCGGCAACTGACGGCGGCGCCGCGGGAGAGCTGAGGCACTGCCCGGGCTGCACCGGCACGGGCACGGGCACGGGAGCGCATGCCGCCGCGGCCGGCGTCCGCGCTCAGTGCGGATCCGTCCCGTGCCCGGCGGTGACGCTCGTCCTCCGTGCAGGACGCCCGCCTCCGTGTCAGACCGCGGCCGGCGCGACGGTCAGCAGCTTGCTCATCGCGGCCAGCACGGACGGCTCGACGCGGTAGTAGACCCAGGTGCCGCGCCGCTCGGAGGTCAGCAGCCCGGCCTCCTTCAGCTTCTTCAGGTGGTGGCTCACCGTCGGCTGGGAAACGCCGACATCGGAGATGTCGCACACGCACGCCTCGCCGCCCTCGTGCGAGGCCACCGCGGAGAACAGCCGCAGCCGCACCGGATCGCCCAGGGCCTTGAACATCCGCGCTGCCGTCTCGGCCTCCTCGGCGGTGAACGGGCGCTCGGTGAGAGGGGGGCAGCACGGCGCCACGGCCTCGGGAACCTCGGGTTCCAGCAGCGGCAACACCTTCGTATTCGACATGCATCTATGTTGACACACGTCGAACCAACCGGGCCAGGGCCGCCGGAGGCCGTCAATTCGATGAATGTCTATGTTGACGCCCATCGAAGCAAGTGCCATGCTGGCAGCGCAAGCCATCGACGAATGTCGAAGCAAAGGGGAAGTCTCGTGAACGCGCTCGCCACTGATCAGCTGCCTGTCGTGGTCATCGGAGCAGGTCCGGTAGGTCTCGCTGCCGCGTCCCGCCTCGTCGAGCGCGGCATCGAACCGCTGGTCCTGGAAGCCGGACCGTCGGCCGGCACCGCCGTACGCGACTGGGCGCACGTGCGGCTGTTCTCGCCCTGGTCGGAGATCACCGACCCGGCCGCCGAGAAGCTGCTCGCCCCGAGCGGCTGGACCCGTCCCGACGGCTCCGCCTACCCGACCGGAGGTGACTGGGCCGAGCGGTACCTGCAGCCCCTGGCCGACATCCTCGACGACAAGGTCCGCTACGGGGCGACCGTCGTCGGCGTCGCCCGCGCCGGACGTGACCGCATCGTCGACTCGGGACGCGACGAGCAGCCCTTCACCGTGCACGTCGCGTCGGCCGGCGGCCGCGAGGAACGGATCAGCGCACGCGCGGTCATCGACGCCTCCGGAACGTGGTCCACCCCCGGCCCGATGGGCGCCGACGGCCTGCCCGCGCTCGGCGAGAGGTCCGCCGCCGGCCGCATCTCCTACCGGGTCCCCGACCTGGGCGACCCGGCCGTACGTGCCCGGTACGCGGGCAAGCGCACCGCCGTGGTCGGCTCCGGCGCCTCCGCCTTCACCGCCCTCGCCCTCCTCGCGGACCTGGCCGCGGACGAGCCGGGCACGCACGCGGTGTGGATCCTGCGCCGCGGTATCACCGGCTCCACCTTCGGCGGCGGCGAGGCCGACCAGCTGCCTGCCCGCGGTGCCCTGGGCCTGCGCGCCAAGGCCGCCGTAGAGGCCGGCCACGCCGGCACGGTGACCGGATTCCGTACACAGGCTGTGGAGCGCGACGGCGATCGGCTCGTCCTCGTGGACGAGGACGGCCGCCGCCTGGACCCGGTCGACGAGGTCATCGTCCTGACCGGCCTCCGCCCTGACCTCACCTTCCTCTCCGAGATCCGCCTCGGCCTCGACGAACGCCTCCAGGCCCCGACCGCGCTCGCCCCGCTCATCGACCCCAACGTCCACTCCTGCGGCACGGTCTACCCGCACGGCGTCCATGAGCTCTCCCACCCGGAGCACGGCATCTACCTCGCGGGAATGAAGTCCTACGGCCGCGCGCCGACGTTCCTCGCCCTGACCGGCTACGAGCAGGTCCGCTCCATCACTGCCGCCATCGCCGGAGACCGTGAGGCCGCCGAGCGCGTCGAGCTGACCCTCCCGGAGACCGGCGTGTGCGGTGGCGCCGGCCTGTTCGACGAACCCGACGCCGCCCAGAACGGCGAGGGCGGTGGATGCTGCGCCGCCCCGGCCGTCCTGCAGACCGGCATCGGCGCCCCGGCCCCGTCCGGCGGCTGCTGACGCCACACCCCAAGAGGAGAACCGTCATGTCCCGTGTGCAACTCGCCCTCCGTGTCCCGGATCTCGACGCGTCCGTGGCCTTCTACAGCAAGCTGTTCGGCACCGGGCCCGCAAAGCTCCGCGACGGCTACGCCAACTTCGCCATCGCTGAGCCGCCGTTGAAGCTCGTCCTCATCGAAGGCGCGGCGGGGGAAGCAACCCGCATGGACCATCTCGGCGTTGAGGTGGAGAACACCGAAGCCGTCCGGGCCGCGACGACCCGCCTGAGCGACGCCGGTCTGACCACCGACGTGGAAAGCGACACCACCTGTTGTTACGCCCTCCAGGACAAGGTCTGGGTCCGCGGCCCGGGTCGGGAACCCTGGGAGGTGTACGTGGTCAAGGCGGACGCGGACTCCCTGGCCAAGCAGCGGGGCAGTACGTGTTGCGACGACTCTGCCGACGGCTCCGCCGACGGCGATGCCGGGGAGCCGGCCGTCGCGGGCGGCTGCTGCTCGCCGACTTCGGCGTAGCACCGCGACGCGTAGCGCTCCGGAAGCGGGCCCCGGCCGCCCGACGGCCCCTTGCCGGGCACGAAAGAGGGCGAGGTCCGAAGACCTCGCCCGAGCATCACGAAACCCCGGTCACCGAGGCGGCTTGACCAGGAAGGTGGTGTTGGGATCGATGGTCCGTCGTAGCGGCGGGATGGACGTCCAGCTCAACGAGGTCACGATGCAGGGATGGACCCAGTGCGTGATGAGGTTCGCACCTCGATCGCGGTGATCCGTGGCTCGGCGGTGCCTTGCCAACGCCTTGCCGACGTGACGTCTTCGCGCCATTGGATGTCAGCTGTCCGGCCGTGTTCATCCAGCTGTGCCAGGTCTTGCGGGAACCGCTGCGCCTCCGACAGATCGGGGATGTTTCCGATCTTGGCGGGGTCTCGATGAGCCGTAGCCGGCGTCGTGGGCCATGGCTCAGTGGGTCGCGAAATGGCTTCCTTGGCCGGGGCTCAGTGAGCCGGAGAGTGCCTGCAGTGGCCCGCACCCGGACGGAGGCTGGTCGGGTGCGGGCCACCGCATGCCAGTGATCTCTGAGCCTGGAGGGCGTGAGGCCGCCTCGCGGTTGGTCGGTGATGGTGTGGTGGCCTCTCCCGTCACGGGCGGGGCAGGCCGAAGAGGACGGGGAGGTCGGCGATGTCGGTGATCCGCTCGTAGCCGAGCCAGTGCTCGTCGTGCTCGAAGCCGCGGTCGACGTACACCTTGTTCTTGATGCCCATGACGGCCGCGGAGCGGTGGTCGTACATCGGGCTCGCGGAGACGTGCACGAGCTCGTCGGGCGTGACACCGAGCTTGTCGAACAGGTACTCGAAGGCCTGGAGCCGTGGCTTGTAGACGCCCATCTCCTCGGCGCTGATGACGACCTCGAACGGGGCCTTGAGGTTCTCCGCGAGGCGCACGGCGTGAGCGGTGTCGCTGTTCGTGATGATGACCAGCGGGACCTCCTCGGCCAGGCGGTTCAGCGCCTCGGTGACGCCGGGGTACGGGCCCCAGGTGGGGATGCGGTCGTACACCGCCCGCGCCTCGTCCTCGCGGTACTCGAGGCCGACGCTGAGCGAGGCGCGCTCCATGGAACGCGCGACGACCCGGTGGAACGGCTGGTACGCGCCGGTGCACTCGTCGATCCGGTACGCCTTGCAGATCCGCAGGTACTCATCGGCGACCTCGGCCGGCAGCCGGTCGCCCAGGACCTCACGCATCGTGTCGTTGATGCTGAACTTGATCAGCGTCCCGTTCATGTCGAACGTCACGAACTTCGGCTTGTTTTCGAATCTCACAATTCCTCCAGTTGCCGATCAGTGGGCAGCCGCCCGGTTGGTGATTGCCGAGGACCATACCCCCGTATCTGTGAACTGACAACTGTTGACAGTTTTCAGGCGGCCTCCTACCGTCACGTCATCGAACCGCCTCACACAGGCGCCCCGGACGCACAGGAGGACCAGTGGAAACCAGCACGCCATCCGGTACGGCCAGGGAGCGCCTCGATGCCCTCGGCTACGCGCTTCCCGGCGTCGGCGTCGACGCGGCCTACGTGAACCACCGGCAGGTCGGTTCCAGCGTCTACGTGTCCGGGCAACTGCCGTACAAGGACGGTGCGCTGCTGGGGCAGGGCATCGTCGGCCGGGACGTCGAGGTGGAGGCGGCGCGGGATCTGGCGCGCCATGCGGTGTTGAACTGCCTGGCCGTCGCCGCGGAGGCGGTGGGCGGCCTGGACCGGGTCCGGATCGTGCAGATGCTGGTTTTCGTCGCGAGCACACCGGAGTTCGGAGAGCAGTCACGTGTCGCCAATGCGGCGAGTGACCTGCTCTTCGAGGTGCTCGGCGAGAACGGGCGGCATGCCCGTACCGCGATCGGTGTCGCCGGACTTCCGCGCAACAGCCCTGTCGAGATCCAGATGGTCTGCACGACGGTGTCGTGACGCGCGCCATCCCTCCATTTTCCGACCGTCAGTCCAAGGAGTGAGTGCAGCGTGCACCGGCTTCAACGAGCACTCGACGCGCTGGTCGAGCGGGTGGACACCCCCGCGCCCATCGTGTTGATCGACGTCATGCAGCGGAACATCGACCGGATGCAGGACTTCGCCGTCCAGCACGGCCTTCAGGTCAGGCCTCACGTCAAGACGCACAAGTGCGTGGAGATCGGCAGGCTCCAGATCGAGGCGGGGGCCGTCGGGATCACCGCGGGCAACGTCGGTGAGGCGGAGGTCTTCGCCGAGGCCGGCTTCGACGACATCTTCCTCGCCTATCCCGTCTGGGCCGCCGGAACCAAGGGCGAGCGGATCCGTGAGCTCGCCACCACCACCCGGCTGCGGGTGGGCGCCGACAACGTCGCCGCCATCGATGCCCTGGCCGACGCCATGGGGGGCGAGCCGGAACGGCTGGAGATCGTGGTGGAGGTCGACTGTGGAGCCGGCCGTTCGGGTGCGCCGCCCGAGGCCGCGGGTGATCTCGCCCTCGCCGCCCGGAAACGCGGGCTGGTGCCCGTGGGCGTCTACACCTACCCCGGGCACGGCAGCTCCGGCCCGGACATTCGCGAGCTCGCCGCGCGGGACCAGGAGGTCGCGCTCGCCGCAGCGGTGCGAAGCTTCGCCGGCGTCGGGGTGAGCGCCGAGGTGGTCAGCGCGGGCTCCACGCCCACGGTCGCGTTCTCCACCAGCGGTCTGATCACTGAGGTCCGTCCGGGCGAGTACGTCTTCTGCGACATGGACAACACCCGGCTCGGCGCCTGTGACGAGGACCAGATCGCGCTGTTCGTCGCGGCCACGGTGGTCAGCGACCGGGTTCCGGGCCAGGTCATCCTCGACGTCGGCACCAAGGCCCTTGGCCGGGACGGGAACCCGCAGAAGGGGTACGGCCAGATCGGCGGCATGAAGGCCGTGCTGTCCAAGCTCAACGAGTACCACGGCTTTCTCGCCGTGCCCCCCGAGGAGCCGCGGCCCGGCGTCGGAACCGTCCTCCCGATGGTGCCCAACCACGTGTGCCCGATCGTGAACAACTTCGAGGAACTGATCGTGACCGACTCGCAGGGCACGACGCTGCGATGGTGGCCGGTCGCGGCCCGGGGACGCCTCAGCTGAGCGGCCTCGAACCACTGCTCTCCCACCACTGCCTCCACCCCCTTGCCCGACCCAGGAAAGAGTGACTGAACATGAGACTCGACAAGCTCACGGCGCTGGTGACCGGAGCCAGTAGCGGCATCGGGGAGGCGGTGAGTTCCCACTTCCGTCGCGAGGGCGCACGGCTGCTCCTCACCGGCCGCAGGCAGGAGCTGGACACCGCCGGGCCCGACGACGTGTACGTCCCCGGTGACCTCAACGACGAGTCGTTCGTGGCGAGCCTGGCTGAGCGAGCCGCCGAGTCGGTGGGGAGCGTCGACGTCGTCGTCCTCAACCACGGTCTCCAGGTCAGCGGCCCGCTCACCGATATGGCGTACGAGGACGCGAAGAACGTGCTGCACAGCAACCTGCTCAGCGCGTTCCTGGTGATGAAGCACTTCGCGCCGCTCATGCCCGAGGCGGGCGGGTCGTTCGTCTGCGTCGGCTCACGGCTGGGCATGGTGGGCAAGGCCGACGAAGTGCTGTACTCGGCTGCCAAGGGCGGGCTGATCATGCTGGCCAAGGGCGCGGCCGTCGAGTGGGCTCGGCGCAACATCCGCGTGAACGTCGTCGCGCCGGGCCTGACCGTCACGCCCGTCATCGAGGCGTCGTTCCAGCGCCGGCCCGACCCCGACGCGTACCGCCGCGAGCGCGAGGCCCAGATACCGCTCCAGCGCCTCGCGACACCCCAGGAGATAGCGGACGCGGTCCTGTTCCTCGCCTCGCCGGAGTCGTCCTACATCACCGGAGCGGTTCTTCCGGTGGACGGCGGCTACACCGCCTTCTGACTCACCTCACGTGTACGACTGAAGGAAAGGCGCACCAGGATCCGGGAGCGGACGTGTGGGGCCTGTGGCATGCCTCAGGCTCCTGGCAGTCGGCGAGTACGTCAGCCCGCAGGCGGCGCCGGCTTCTCCTCGCTGTCCCGGCTGGTCAAGGTCGCCACCGCGTCGTCGAAGTGCTTCCTCAGGGCTGCGAGGGCGCCCGCGGTGTCGCCGTCCCGGATCAGCTCGCTGATCTTGCGGTGATTGACTTCGTCCGGGCTCTGGACCTTGTGATGGTGCCGGGCCTCCTCAGTGGTGAGGGCGCCCATGCACAGGCGGGTCTCGGAGATCACCGTGCTGAACATGCGCTGGAGCCGCTGGCTGCCGGAGGCCGCGACCAGGATGGTGTGGAACTCCAAGTCGTACTCCCGGGCGGTTTGCCAGTCGCCGGCCGCTTCGGCGGCGGCCTCGGCCCTGACGTTCCTGTCCAGCTCCTTGAAGGTCTCCTCCGACTTGCCGGAGGCGATGATGGACTGGACCGCCGCGGACTCCAGCGCCGTACGCGCCAGGTAGATGTCGGCGATGTCTTCCTTGGTGAGCAACGGGACGGAGACCCTCCGGTGAGGCTCGCCGCGCAGCAGCCCCTCCTGGATCAGCCGCTGGATCGCCTCACGGATCGGCCCACGGCTCACCCCGAAGCTCGTGGCCAGTTCCACCTCGCTGAGCTGTGTGCCGGCGGCGAGGGTCCCGTTGATGATGTCCTCCCGCAGGCGGTCGAGCACCATCGAGGCGAACGTCTCGCGAGGCAGGCGGACGGGCCTTGCAGACTCTGGACTCACAGGGCTTCCCTCTCGTCGATCACGGTCCGTGGCGCAGCGCCCTGAACGCTCGCAGCTGTCCCCTCGGCCTCCGTGCGGGAGGCCAGGGGGTGGACGGTGTCTGCGTGCTTGCGTCGGCTCTTCTTCACATCCAGGCCCGGTCCGATCATGGTAAGGGCGAGGAGGATGAGGCACTCCGGGGCGGTGGATGCCGACCCGGGTTCTCCGCTGCTTGCGGGACTGGGCCTCCAGGATCCTCGCCATTCCTCGCTTACTTCACAAGGTCCTTGAACTTGTAGTAGGCACCTGCGAAGGGCAGGAACCACGGCGGGCCGAAGTGGCCGGGGATCCGAGGGAAGGACAGGTCGCGCCAGGGGTTGGCGGCCGCCGCCCCGTTCATGTACTCCGCCATCTGCTTGCCCATGTAGGTGGCCATCTGGACGCCGTGTCCGGAGTAGCCGACCGAGTAGAACAGCCCGTCCTGCTCGCCGGCGTGCACCATCCGGTCCATGCTCATGTCGACCAGGCCGCCCCAGCAGTAGTCGACGCGCGCGTTCGTGAGCTGCGGGAAGACCTCGGTCATCGCCTTGTGAAGGATACGGCCACTCTTCGCGTCCGACTGCGGGCCGGCCATGGCGAACCGGGCGCGGCCACCGAAGAGCAACCGGTGGTCGGGGGTGATCCGGAAGTAGTTCAGGAGGTTCATGGACGTCGACGCCATCCGCCGGGTCGGCAGGATCTGGTCGCAGAGGTCCTTGCCCAGGGGTTCGGTCACGATGATGAAACTGCCGACGGGCGCGATCCTGACCTGGAGCCAGCGGAACGGCCGGCCGGTGTAGCCGCTGGTGGCGACGAGCACCTGGTCGGCCCGGACGGTCCCGCGCGCGGTGACCACCTCGTGCTTGGTGCCGCCCAGCCGCCGGACCTGCTCGACCGGTGCCCTCTCGTGGATCTGTGCGCCGGCCCGCGCCGCGGCCTCGCCCAGACCGCGGGTGTACTTGCCGACGTGCAGTCCGGCGCTCTTGGTGTCGACCATCGCGCCGTGGAAGAGGTCGGAGCCGATCTCCGCGTGGAGGTCGCTCCTGGACACCAGACGTGTCTCGTCGAGCCCCATCCGGTCGTAGACCTCGTGGGTCTTGCGCAGGCCGTCGAAGTGAGCCGGCTTGGAGGCCAGGACCAGCTTGCCCGGACGGGAGAAGTCGCAGTCGATTCCTTCTTCGGTGATCAGCTTCTCGATGGTGTCGACCGCGTCGTGGTAGGTCTCCAGGTACCGTCTCGCGGTCGCGAAGCCGTACCGGGCGACCGCGTCGCGGATGCCGATCGACAGTCCCGTGGTGGCCATGCCGCCGTTGCGGCCCGACGCACCGAAAGCCACGGTGTCCTTCTCCAGGACCGCGACCTTCGCTCCCTTGCGGGCGAGGTGCAGGGCCGCGGTCAGGCCGGTCAGACCGGCCCCGACCACCGCCACGTCCACATCGCCGCTCACCTCGGTCCGGGAACGGTCAGGGCCTTGCGGGGCGGTATCCAGCCAGTAGGGGGTGAACTTCATCGGGGTTTCTCCTGTGGGACGGTCGGGGTGGCTGCTGCCCGTTGCCGGAATCTGACGCCGGACTGCTTGGCGGTGTACTCGGCGCGCGAACATCGCCTTCAGCGGCTCCGGCACGTCCGCATGCGGCCCTCGAAGGACACGTAGGTCGGCCTGAATCTCAAGTCGCTCATCGAAGAACCCTTCTCGGGGGTTGTTCGGCTCGACCGTAGATGGCACTCTGTCGGCTGTCAACAGTTAGCAGAAGGAGGGTAAGGGTGCCCTTCCTTCATGTGTCTGGCCCTTGAAGGCTCCACGGAATCCGCCCCTTGACTCCCTCAGAGCCTGGTGTCATTCTCTTGCCACTTTTACGCGAAGTTCTCTGAAATTTCGCTGGATGTGGTCTGAGCCCCCTTTTGTGCGGCGATCTCCGTTCTTCGGGTTCGGGGTCACGCCGACGCCGCCGGACGCATCTCCCAACGTGCACGGGCTCACCGTCACCCTCGGTGTGCAGCCCTCCTGCGCATCCCGGCCGAGACCCCTGACCGCCGGAAACCCCCGTGGCCCCGCACAGCTGGTCCTATGCGTCCCTAGATGAGGAGTAATGCCATGACTGATCCCCAGATCGGCAGGAGAGCGCTGCTGCGCGGAGCAGGCGGCCTGGCCGCCCTCGCGGCCTTGCCCTCCCTCGCGGCCTGCGGCACCGGAACCAGCCGCGCCTCGGCCGGCGGTGGCAAGGGCGGCGGCAAGACGGTGGTCGTCCGCGACAGCGGCGGTTCCTACGGTGCGGCCCTGCAGAAGGCGGTCTACACGCCGTTCACCCAGGAGACCGGCATCGGCGTCAAGGTGCTCAACCTGGACGACGCCCCGCTGCTGGCGCAGATCAAGCAGGGCCGCCCGCAGTGCGACCTCATCAACAACTCGATGATGTCTCACCTCAAGTACGTGCAGCAGGACGCCCTGGAGGCGCTGGACAAGGACCGGCTCAAGAGCCTGAAGAGCGCGAAGATCCCCGACAAGCAGATCACCGGCCATGCCATCGGCCACAGTTTCTACGGCCAGTGCATCGGGTACCGCACCGATGCCTTTGGCGGCCGCAAGCCCGAATCGTGGGCGGATTTCTGGGACACCAGGGCGTTCGAGGGCGGCCGTTCGATGGTCAGCCCGGACGGCGACCTGCCCGAGCTGGAGTTCGCGCTGCTGGCCGACGGCGTCCCGATGGACAAGCTGTACCCGCTCGACGTGGACCGTGCCTTCAAGGTGCTGACCCGGCTGCGTTCCGACATCAAGAAGTTCTGGGACAGCGGCCCGCTCCCGGGTGTGCTGCTGAGCCGCCAGGAGGTGACGATGTCCACCGTCTGGGACGGCCGGCTCGCCGACCTGCAGAAGCAGGGCGTCCCGGTCGCAAGGCAGCTCAACGGCATGCGCCGCCAGTTCTCCGGCTACGCCATCCCCAAGGACGCGGCCAACGCGGACGGCGCCTACCGGCTCATGGACTTCGCCCTGCGCCCCGAGAGCCAGGCAGCCCTGGCCAAGGCGTTCCCGTCGAACCCGTCCTCCCCGCTGGCCTACTCCAAGCTCACCGAGGACCAGCGCAACGCACTCGCGGGTGCCCCGAAGTACTACGACAAGGGTTTCGACGCGGACGTCGACTGGTGGCTGAAGAACGAGACGGCCGTCACCAAGCGCTGGTTGGAGTGGGCTCGTGGCTGAATTCGGTATCGCCATCCCGTCTGCCAGGGTCGGCGGCAAGTCCGCCACCGCGACCGGCAAATCGCTGTCGGTGGTTGCTCTGCGCAAGACCTACGGGGACGTCGTCGCCGTCGACGAGGCGTCCATGGAGATCGCGGCCGGGGAGTTCGTCACCTTCCTGGGCTCCTCCGGGTCGGGCAAGACCACGACCTTGATGATGATCGCCGGTTTCTGCGAACCCGACTCCGGCACCATCACCGTCGGGGACCGCGACGTGACGCGGCTCGCCCCGCAAAAGCGCGGGCTGGGCTTCGTCTTCCAGCAGTACCTGCTCTTCCCGCACATGACCGTGCGGGAGAACGTCGCCTTCCCGCTCACGCTGCGCGGAGTGCCGAAGGACGAGATCCGCAGGCGCGTCGGGGAGACGCTGGAGATCGCCGGCCTGTCCGGCTTCGGCGGCCGCAAACCGCGTGAGCTGTCCGGCGGTCAGCAGCAGCGGGTCGCCCTGTGCCGGGCACTGGTCTACCGCCCGCCGGTGATCCTCATGGATGAGCCGCTCGGCGCCCTGGACAAGAAGCTGCGTGACCAGCTCCAGGTCGAGATCAAGACCATCCAGCAGGAACTCGGCCTGACCGTCATCTACGTGACGCACGATCAGGAAGAGGCACTGGTCATGTCGGACCGCATCGCGGTGATGCGCAACGGCCTGATCGAGCAGTTCGACACCCCGAGGGAACTCTTCGAGCGGCCGAAGACCCCCTTCGTCGCGGACTTCCTCGGCGCGGCCAACTTCCTGCCCGGCCGTGTGGTGCAGAGCACGGACGAGCACACCGTGGTCCGCCTCGACCAGTGCGGCGGCCTGCTGCAGGCGCGACGCCACGCCCTGGCCTCCGGAACCCAGGTCAAGGTCGCCGTCCAGCCGGGCCGGCTGCGGGCCTGCGCCGCCGACGACGGCTTCTGTACCGGCACGGTCGAGACCGCCACGTACGTGGGCACCCTGGTGCGCGCGGGCGTGCGGATCGATGGTGGTGACGCACCCCTGCTCCGCTTGGAAGTACCGGCCGGACGGGGACCCGTCGCCGGCGAGCGGGTCGGGATCACCGTCGCCCCCGACGACGTCAACCTCTTCGCCGACGAACAGGACGGGTGAGCCATGGCCGCCACCCTCACTGCGGGGACTCCCGCCGGCCCGCGCAAGCTCCTGGCCTCCCGCCGCACCCGGGTCGGGATCCTCTACGCACTGCCGGTCGTCGTCTACCTGCTGGTGCTGTTCGTCTACCCGATCTTCACCACGCTGTTCCTCAGCCTGAAGAACGCCGACGGATCACTCACCCTGCACTGGTACGCCGACGCGCTGACCGGGGTCAACCTGTCGGTGCTCTTCACCACGCTGCGGATATCCGCCGAGACGGCGCTGTTCAGTCTCGTCTTCGGGTTCATCCTGGCCAACGCGATCTCGCGGCTGAAGCCGTTGTGGGCGGGCCTGGCGATGCTGGTCGTCGTCGTCCCGCACTTCGTCAGCGCCCTGGTGCGCACCTACGGCTGGATCATCATGCTCGGCGACAAGGGCCTGGTGAACGAGTCGGTACCGGGCGGGCCGTACCAGCTGCTCTACAACGAACTCGGCGTGGTCATCGGCACCACCTCCATGATGCTGCCCTACACCGTGCTCCTGCTGTACGGGGTGATGCGCGGTGTGGACCGGCGCCTGCTGGCGGCGGCGGCCAGCATGGGCGCCGGGCGCGTGACCATCTTCCGCCGGGTCTACCTGCCCCTGGTCGCCCCCGGCCTGGCCAGCGCCGGACTGCTCAGCTTCATCCTCTCGCTGGGCTACTACATCACCCCCGCCCTGATGGGCGGACCCAACCAGACGATGATCGCCACCCTCATCAACCAGCAGGTGACGAAGGAGAACCAGTGGAACGGAGCCGCCGCCCAGGGCGTCATCCTGCTGCTGCTCACCTTCGCAGGACTGCTGCTCGTCAGACTCGTCAGCTCCCTGGGCGCCAGCCGTAAGAAGAGGAGCGCGTCATGATGGAGCTGCGCAAGACCATCGCCGGGCGGATCGCCCTGACCGCCATCGCCACCGTGATCCTGCTGTTCCTGGCCCTGCCGATCGTCGTCATCCTCGTCACCTCCTTCAGCAACAATGCCTTTGCGGCGTTCCCGCCACAGGCATGGACGCTGAACTGGTACAAGGCGCTGTTCGCCGACGGCAGCAAGTGGCCGGCCGCCCTGACGCTCAGCGCGTTCGTCGCGTGCTTGAGCACCCTCTTCTCGCTGATCATCGGCGTGACTGCGGCGACCGCGCTGACCCGGAGCGAACTGCCGCTGCGCTCCGCGGTCTACGCCCTGGTCCTCGGACCGCTGGTCATCCCGCAGATCGTCACCGCGCTGGGGCTTTTCCTGCTCTTCGAGCCGGCCGCGATGCTGGGCAGCCCGATCGCCATCGCCCTCGGCCACACCGTGCTGGCCTCGCCGATCGCGGTGCTGATCCTCATCGCGACCCTGCGCGGAATCGACGAGCGGCTGGAGGACGCCGCCGCCAGCATGGGCGCCGGACGCCTGACGATCGCCCGGCGGATCACCTTCCCCCTCGCCGCCCCCGGCATGATCGCGGCGGCAATCTTCTCCTTCATCACCAGCTTCGACGAGTTCTACATCTCCCAGTTCCTGTCCTCGGTCGACACCGTCACCCTGCCGGTGCAGGTCTACAACTCCCTGACCTTCGACATCGACCCCAGCGTGACCGCGGTCAGCGCGCTCCTGACCGCCTTCGCGATCCTCGCCCTCGGCCTGGTGGCCCTCGTGCGCTGGCTCGGGTCCGGACGGCAGGACTCCCTGCTGTCGGTCGAGAACACCACAGGGGTCGCCACCCCCGGAGGCGATGCCGTATGACCACCCAGCGCTCCTGCCCCCCTCTGACCCTCCCGCGGCCGGCGAAAGAGTCATCGGCATGACCGACACGCTCACCACTCCCTCGTGGGAGTCGGCAGCCCTTCAATCCGTCCCCAGCGGCTACCTCGCCCACGACTGGCACCCCGCCACACGCACTCTCCACCACCGACAACGACCTGATCGCCGAGCACGTCGAGACATGGGCGTCGAGTCCGACTGGGTCAGCACCACCCCGCAGACGGGCGCCCACAGCCGGACCGGCAGACCTCCGAGCCCGCCGACAAGGCTGACGAGGCCGGCAAGGCCACAGGACAGAGAACACGACAGGACGCACGCCATGAAGCAGATCCCCTACTGGCTCGACACAGCCCCCGCCCTGCCCGACCGTTCAGGGAAGGACATGCCCGACGAGGCGGACGTGGTGGTGATCGGCGGCGGCCTCACCGGCCTGTCCACCGCCTACCACGCCGCCCGCAAGGGCGCCCGCGTCATCCTCGTCGAGAAGGACAAGGTGGGCTCGGGCGCCTCCGGCCGCAACGGCAGCATGTGCACCCAGGGCATCACCATCAGCACCGCAGAAGCCCGTAAGCGCTACGGCCAGCAGCGCGCCCGCGAGCTGTACGACGCCTTCCGCGACGCGGTCGACGCCGTAGAGGAGATCACGCGGACGGAAGAGATCGACTGCGATTTCCACCGCGCCGGACGCCTCGCCGTCGCCGCCAAGCCGCGGCACTTCGAGGCGATGCGGTCGAAACAGCGGGACTTGGCAGAGAACTTCGGGCACGAGACACAGCTCCTCACCCGCGGCGAGCTGAAGTCGGAGCTCAGCTCGGACTTCTACCACGGCGCCCTGCTCGACCCGGACAGCGCCGCCCTGCACGTCGGCAAGTACGTCCACGGCCTGGCCGAGGCCGCCGAACGCGCCGGCGCCGAGATCCACGAACGCAACGCGGCCACCGGCCTCACCCGTCTCCCCGGTGGCGGCTTCGTGGTCGAGACGCTGCACGGCAGCATCCGTGCCAAGCAGGTGATGGCCGCGACCGACGCCTACACCGACAGATCGCTGCCCTGGTTTCGCAAGCGGCTCATCAACGTCGGCAGCTTCATCATCGTCACCGAACCGCTCGGCGAGGAGCGCGCCAAGGCCCTGATCCCGAACGGCCGCCTGGTCGTCGACTCCAAGAACATCGGCCACTACATCCGCCTCACGCCCGACAACCGCCTCGCCTTCGGCGGCCGGGCAGCCTTCACCCCTTCGAACCCGGCCTCCGACGTCAAGAGCGGAGACATCCTGAAACGGGACATGACGGCGAGCTTCCCGCAGCTCGCGGGGGTACGGATCGACTACCTGTGGGGCGGCCGGGTCGGCTTCTCCTGGGACCGCATCCCGCACGCGGGCGAGGTCAACGGCCTCTACTACGCCATGGGTTACTGCGGCCACGGCGTCCAGATGGCCACCTATATGGGCCGCGCGGTCGCCGAGATGATGGACGGCCGCCCCGAGGCCAACCCCCTGCGCGGCCTCGGCTTCCCCAAGGTCCCCGTCCCCTTCTACAACGGCACCGCCTGGTTCCTGCCGTTCGGCGGCGCCTACTACCAGGCCAAGGACAAGCTGCGCTGAACCGTTGCCGACAGCATGCCGTACTGCGTGGCCCTTTCCCTCCCCAGCCGCGGAAGGCCCCGCAAGGTCGGGACGCGGCGCTCCAGTTCCAGCATCTCTCCGAGTACGGCGATCCTCCGGCCCTCGGCCTCGGTCGCGCCGCCGTCCGACTCGGTCATCAAGACTCTCCGTTCTGAATGAGGGGCGCGAAAGTGATTGCGCGGCCGGTGCAGGAAGCGGATACGCGGCTGAGGGTCGCGCTCCTTGTGTCGCGCACTGTGTGTCATGCCTCCAGCCTGGAAGCCCGGCTGCCTCCCGCCCATCCGGCGACTGTCGAGCCCACCCCCGCCCAGTGGCGGGAGAAGACCGCCGTCCGGTCACGCCGGGCCGGTGGGGACGAGACTCCGCCGGTCGGCGGGGCGGTACCCGCCGGTCGGCGGGGCCGATACCGAAGCCTGCCGGATGGTCCGCCACCCGGCGGCAACGCGAGATTCTCCGTATGACCAAGTCGCAGCCGCTGCAGGAGACGTCAGCTCCGCAGGAGAACTCGCCTCCGCAGCCCCGAACCTCTCCCGAGTCCGCCGTGCCGGCCTCGCCCGGTCCTTCGATGGGACGCCTCGTCGGGGTGGACCTGGCCCGCGCGCTGGCAGTGTTCGGCATGTACGTCGTGCACATCGGTCCCCCACTGTCGGCCACGGACGGCGTCGCCAGCTGGGTCCGGTACATGGCGGACGGCCACTCGTCGATCCTGTTCGCCACCCTCGCCGGGTTCTCACTGATGCTGCTCGCCGGCCGCCGGGAACCGAAGACCGGCCTCGCCGGACGGCAGGCGAAGGCCAGGATCGCGATCCGCGCCGTGGTCCTGCTGGCGCTGGGCACCGCGATGGCGATGGAATACGGGGGAGTGATCATCCTCGGCTTCTACGGGGTCTACTTCCTGCTGGCCCTGCCCCTGGTGCGACTGCGGGCCAAGACGCTCGCGATCATCGCGGCCACCCTCGCCCTCGTCACACCACAGCTGTCGTTCGCCCTGAACTCACTGCTGACGGAGCCGGTCCGGAAGAGCATCAACGCCTACGACCCGCTGCACCGCCTCAGCGACGTGGGAGTGCTCGATCTCCTGTTCACCGGCTTCTACCCGACGATCACGTGGATGTCGTTCGTGGTCGCCGGGATGGCCCTGGCCCGCCTTGACCTGTCCCAGACCGCCCTCCAGTGGCGCCTGGCCGCGCTCGGCTTGGCCCTCACCGCGGCCGCGTACGGCATGTCCTTGCTGCTGGCCGGCAAGGACGCGTTGGACAGCTTGGCGGAAGGCGGAGGGTCGTCCGGCAGCTCCGGCTCGATGTCCGGTGGCTCCGGGCCGATGCCCCCCGACGGCGGGTCGTTCGAGCCCCAGGCATCGATGCTCTTGACGGCCGGGCCGCACAGCGGCACCACGTTCGACATCATCGGTAGCGTGGGAGTCGCGATCCTCGTGATCGTGGGCGCAACGGTGGCGATGGACCGCCTGCCGCGACTGCGCCGCCTGGCCAAACCGGTCATCGCCGTGGGCACCATGTCTCTGACGGCCTACGTCGGCCACTTCGTCGCACAGTCCATGCTGTCCATGCCCGGCGGGACCAGCACCCAGCAGTCCTGGGTGCCGCTGCTCATGTTCGTCCTCGGGGCGATCGTGTTCGCAGCGACCTGGTCCCGCTTCTTCCGCCGGGGCCCCCTGGAGTACCTGCTCAACGCCGCCACCAAGCCGGCGAAGCACATCCGATGACTCCGGACCGGGGTGGCTCGCCGCGACGTCCCACCCCGGCCTGGACCGCTCATGGATCCAGCAAGCCCATAGTTCCTCCAAGCTTCCACCCGGAAGTCTGGATCGTCGCCGAAAGGGTGCACCGTGGGCCGCAAGTCCCACGTGCAGGCTGGTTACGCCCGCCAGCAAAATCAATGTGCCCTCAATGTGCCCTGGCCGCCTGACGGCCCCTCCCCGGCACGCAAAAGGGCGAGGCCCGAAGACCCCGCCCGACTCCTACGAAACCCCAGCTCAGGGCCACACCAAGCAATAAGGCTGATGCCCCGCCTCATGCAGCCGATGCGAGAAGTCCTGCCACTCGTGCAGCAGCTGGTACACGTTGAACGCGTCCCGGGGGCCGCCGCGGTCCGGGACCGTCGACCAGATGAAGGCCGCCGCGCCCACGGCCTCCTCGCCGATGCCGCGCAGCGGGTCGACGACCGTCATGGGGAGCTTGACCACCGCGTAGTCGGGGTGCAGGACGACCAGTTCCAGGGGCGGGACCTTGTGCAGGGGGACGCCCTCGATGCCCGTGAGGACCATGGCCGCCATCGTCTCCGGCTTGATCTTCGTGAACATGCCGTTCATGCCGAGCTCGTCGCCGCCGAGCTCCTCGGGGCGCATCGAGATCGGGACGCGGGCCGCGGTCGCGCCGTCGGGCGCACCGAAGTACTTGTACGTCACCCCCACCCGACCACCATTCCCGCTGCTCCCGGCCCGAAGATCGTCGACCTGACGTTCAGTACGTCCGGCGGCCCGCTCCGGTTCACTCGGTGCACCCTGTGTCTGACGCGGTTCCTGAGCGTCCTCCGCCTCGCGCCGGTGCCTTCCCCGCCGGGCACGTCGAGGACCCAGGCCATCAGTCCCCTCGCCCAGTCCGCCACCGCGATGCATATCTCCACCCGACTGCTTTTCTAGGACGCGTCGCCCCCGCCGCGCAACCCGATCATCGTGTCAGTGACCTCCCCCACGGCCGCCCGCCGAAACGTACGCCGAAACATCTGGCCGCAGGATCTCCGCAGCCTCCGACCACCCCGGGGCGTTTGAGCTGTGGGTATCAGGGTCCAGTCTCGCAGACGACGGGGACCTGGGGGCGGGTTGTCCCATGCCCCGCCCTTCCGCGCCCCTGGCCTACCCTGAACAGGTCACTGGCACCCGGAGCCCGACAGCGTCGGAGAAGGTCGGAGAAGTCGCAGGTCATGAGTGAACTGGCATATCCGTATGAAGCACCGGCCTCGCAGGCTCTGTTCGACCGCGCGGCGGCCGTCACGCCCGGCGGCGTGAACTCCCCGGTGCGGGCCTTCCGAGCCGTCGGCGGCACTCCGCGGTTCATGGTGTCCGGCACCGGCCCCTATCTGACCGACGCCGACGGCAGGGAGTACGTCGACCTCGTCTGCTCCTGGGGACCCATGATCCTCGGGCACTCCCACCCCGAGGTCATCGCCGCCGTGCAGGACGCCGTCTCCCGCGGCACGTCCTTCGGCACGCCCGGTGAGGGCGAGGTCGCGCTCGCCGAGGAGATGACCGCCCGGGTCGCGCCGCTGGAGCAGGTGCGGCTCGTCTCCAGCGGCACCGAGGCGACCATGTCCGCGATCCGCCTCGCCCGCGGCTTCACGCAGCGCACCAAGGTGGTCAAGTTCGCCGGGTGCTACCACGGGCACGTCGACTCGCTGCTCGCCGCGGCCGGCAGCGGTGTCGCCACCTTCGCGCTGCCCGACACCCCGGGCGTCACCGGCGCCCAGGCCGGCGACACCATCGTCCTGCCCTACAACGACCTGGACGCCGTGCGCGAGGCCTTCCGGGCGCACCCGGGCGAGATCGCCTGCGTGATCACCGAGGCCTCCCCGGGCAACATGGGCGTCGTCCCGCCCGCCGAGGGCTTCAACCAGGGCCTGAAGGACATCTGCTCCGAGAACGGCGCCCTCTACGTCTCCGACGAGGTCATGACCGGCTTCCGGACCAGCCGCGCCGGGTGGTTCGGGGTCGACGGCGTCGTCCCCGACCTGATGACCTTCGGCAAGGTCATGGGCGGCGGCTTCCCGGCCGCGGCCTTCGGCGGGCGCGCGGACGTGATGGCCCACCTCGCCCCGGCCGGGCCCGTCTACCAGGCCGGCACCCTCTCCGGTAACCCCGTCGCCACCGCCGCCGGGCTCGCCCAGCTGCGGCTCCTCGACGACGCCGCGTACGCCAAGGTCGACGCCGTGTCGAAGGAGATCCAGGGGCTCGTCACCGGGGCCCTGACCAAGGAGGGCGTCGCGCACCGGCTGCAGACCGCCTCCAACATGTTCTCGGTGTTCTTCACCGACCGGCCCGTGCGGAACTACGAGGACGCCAAGACGCAGGAGTCCTTCCGCTTCACGGCGTTCTTCCACTCGCTGCTCGCCGACGGCGTCTACCTGCCGCCGTCCTCCTTCGAGTCCTGGTTCGTGTCCACCGCGCACGACGAGCGGGCCGTGCAGCGGATCGCCGACGCCCTTCCGGCGGCGGCCCGGGCGGCGGCGGAGGCGACGGCATGAGCGACGTGACGGACCAGGACATCACCGTCGTCCACCTCATGCGGCACGGCGAGGTCGCCAACCCGGACGGCATCCTCTACGGCCGCCTCCCCGGCTACCACCTGTCCGACCTGGGCCGCCGGATGGCCGACCGGGTCGCGGAGCACCTGTCCGGCCGCGATGTGACGCACGTCGTCGCCTCGCCGCTGGAGCGGGCACAGGAGACGGCCGAGCCGATCGCCAAGGCGCACGGGCTCGGTCTCGCCACGGACGAGCGGCTGATCGAGGCCGACAACATCTTCCAGGGCAAGACGTTCGGCGTCGGGGACGGGGCGCTGCGCAAGCCCGGGAACTGGAAGCACCTGGTCAATCCGTTCCGGCCGTCCTGGGGCGAGCCGTACGTGGACCAGGTCGTCCGCATGATGAGCGCGCTGAGCGCGGCGAAGGACAAGGCCCGCGGGCACGAGGCGGTCGTGGTCAGCCACCAGCTGCCCATCTGGATCGTCCGGTCCTACGTCGAACGCCGCCGCCTCTGGCACGACCCGCGCAGGCGCCAGTGCACGCTCGCCTCGCTGACGACCTTCACGTACCAGGGCGACCGGATCGTCTCCGTCGGCTACACCGAGCCGGCCCGCGACCTCGTCCCGGCCCACCTCCTCGCCGGCGCGAAGCCGGTGAAGGGCCAGGACAAGGCGTTCGGAGCGTAGACGCGGAACAAGCCGACAGGGTGTGGACGAGCGCGCCTGCCCGGGGCGCGCGCGTCCGGCCACCCTGGCGGGCGCGAGGCCCAGCGGCGGTCCCTTGCCCCCCGGGTGAGCGGGCGCCCCGCGGGTCACCCGGCTCCCGACCCGACGGCGGGCAACGGCCGGGAGCGGCCGGCGGCGCGTGTCCCTGCGGGGCGTACGTGGGTCCTCGGCTCCCGTCATGGACCGGCGCGGGTCCGCGTGTCCTCGGCCGCGACCGGCCCGGTCCTGGTGCCCGGGCCGTCGAGGGCCTGCGGTCGGGAGCGGAGGTTCGTGGTCGGCGGCGAGCAGTCGCGCGCTGTCACAGGCGGGGCGGCGCTGGAACCGGTCCGCCCGGCTCGGGCCCGTGCGGGCTGGCACCGGGCCGAGACGGCGGGCAACGGCCGGGAGCGGCCCGTGGCCGTGTGTGGTCGGCGGGGCGTCGGTGTGTCCGTGGCTCCTGCCAGGGACTGGCGCGCGTGCGCAAGGGTGCGGGGGAGTTGGTCGGCGGCGGCCAGCCGCACGCGCTGCCGCTGCCGCGGACAGGCGGCGCGGGAACGGTCCGTCCGGCCCCGGGGGAAGCACGGCCCCGGCGGCTCGCGCCCGGGCCCGAGCCGTCCGCCGGGGCCGGTCCTCCCCTCCCGGTTAGGTCGCGAAGCCCGGCCTGTTCAGCCGGGCCCCGTGGGCGTTCGGCAGGGCCCCGTGGGCGTTCGGCAGGGCCCCGTGGGCGCTCTGCGTTCGCCCGCTTCTGAACGCTTACGACTGCTTCGTTACGGAATCTGCGCAATTAAGCGGAACCTCCCTGTTCTTCACGTCCTCTGACTGGGTGACCAGCACGACGTGACGAATCGGGGATGCCATGCGCGCTCTCTCCCGCAGGGGAATGCTCGGACTCGGCGCGGGAGCCGCCGCCGCCGTCTCGCTCGCCGGATGCGGCGGACTCACGGGCTCGGACGACTCCGGCCATGCCGACGGTTCCGGCGGCGCCTCCGCACAGGGCGGGTCGAAGCCGAAGCCCGAGCCCACTGCCCGGCCCATCGGCGACGGCTCCACCGCCCACACCGGCAAACAGCCCCGCCAGCCCGCGGGGCCCGAGCCGCTGGAGCCGGGGCAGACCCCGCCCCAGTTCGTCGTGTTCTCCTGGGACGGCGCCGGCGAGGTCGGCAACGGCCTCTTCCCGCGCTTCCTGGATCTCGCCAAGGAGCACGGCGCCGGCATGACCTTCTTCCTGTCCGGGCTGTACCTGCTGCCCGAGTCGAAGAAGCGCCTCTACAACCCCCCGAACAACCCGCGCGGCGCCTCCGACATCGGCTACCTCACAGACGAGCACGTCAAGGACACGCTGAAGAACGTCCGCCGGGCATGGCTGGAGGGCCACGAGATCGGCACCCACTTCAACGGGCACTTCTGCGGCGAGTCCCACGGCTCGGTCAAGAACTGGACGCCCCGGCAGTGGCGCAGCGAGATCGACCAGGCGAAGTCCTTCGTCAAGGAGTGGCGCACCAACACCGGCTGGACCGACCTGCCGTCGCTGCCGTTCGACTACGACAAGGAGCTCGTCGGCGGCCGTACGCCCTGCCTGCTCGGCCAGGACAACCTGCTGCCCACCGCCCGCGAGCTCGGCTGGCGCTACGACGCCTCCTCGCCCGGCGGCCTCCAGGTCTGGCCCGCCAAGCGCCAGGGCATCTGGGACCTGCCCCTCCAGCAGATACCTTTCCCCGGCCGCGGCTTCGAGGTCCTGTCGATGGACTACAACATGCTGGCCAACCAGTCCCTCGCGACCACGAAGGCACCCGCCCACAACTACCCGGGCTGGCGGAGGCAGTCGGCCCAGGCGTACATCCAGGGATTCAAGCGGGCATACGAGACAAACCGGGCACCCTTCTTCATCGGCAACCACTTCGAGCAGTGGAACGGCGGCATCTACATGGACGCCGTCGAGGAGGCCTTCAAGCACATCGCCCGGGAGAAGGAGAAGGGCGCGGATGTGCGTCTCGTCTCCTTCCGGCAGTTCACCGACTGGCTGGACGTGCAGAAGCCCGAGGTGCTCGACAAGCTCCGCACCCTCGGGGTCGGGCAGCAGCCGGCCGGTGGCTGGCGGGAGTTCACGAGCCAGGCCTCCACGCCCAGCGGAGAGGCCTCGCGGAACGCCGCCTGAAATGCGGTTTTCCGCCCGCAAGGGGGGTGGGCGAGACCCCCAGAACGGGCATGCGAAACTTTTCACATGAGTGCCGACAGCGCCCCCCAGCGTTCGAACCGCACGACCCGTGCCACCGAGCGCACCCGCCGTGTCCGCCGCAGCGCCGCCCTGGCCGCGGGTCTCGCCGCGACCGCGCTGCTCGTCTCCGCGTGCGGCTCCGGCGGCACCTCGGGCGGGGGCGGCAACACCAACTTCGTCACCGGCACCGACGGCATCGCCACGGCCGCCAAGGGCGAGCGCACCCCCGCGCCCGACCTGTCCGGCAAGACCATCGCGGGCAAGACCCTCGACGTCGCCGACTACAAGGGCAAGGTCGTCGTCCTCAACGTGTGGGGTTCCTGGTGCAACCCCTGCCGCGCCGAGGCCAAGTACTTCGCGAAGGTCTCCAAGGAGTACGCGGGCAAGGGCGTGCAGTTCGTCGGCATCAACACCCGCGACACCTCCACCGGCGCCGCCCTCGCCTTCGAGAAGGACTGGGGCATCACCTACCCCAGCCTCTACGACCCGACCGGCAAGCTGCTGCTGCGCTTCAAGAAGGGCACGCTCAACCCGCAGGCGATCCCGTCCACGCTCATCCTCGACCGGAACGGCAAGATCGCGGCCCGTTCGCTCTCCGCGCTCAGCGAGGAACGGCTGCTGAAGATGCTCAAGCCCGTCGTCGACGAGAAGTGAGCGGAGCAGCGACGTGAGCGCAGTCACCACGCTCGCCGCGGTGGCGGACCCCAACGGCACGGTGCTCAACGGCGCCCTGCTGGTGGCTCTGCCGATCGCGCTGCTCGGCGGACTCGTCTCCTTCTTCTCGCCGTGCGTCCTGCCGCTGGTGCCCGGTTACCTGTCCTACGTGACGGGGGTCGCCGGCACCGACCTCGCCGAGGCCCGGCGCGGCCGGATGGTCGCGGGCGCCTCCCTGTTCGTGCTCGGCTTCACCGCCGTGTTCGTCTCCACCGGGGCGCTGTTCGGCTACTTCGGACAGACGCTCCAGGAACAGCAGGGCGTCCTGTCCAAGGTGCTCGGCGTCCTCATGATCCTCATGGGCGTCTTCTTCATGGGCCTGATGCCCTGGCTCACCCAGCGGGAGTTCCGCTTCCACCGGCGGCCCGTGGCCGGGCTGGTCGGCGCGCCCGTGCTCGGCGCGCTGTTCGGGATCGGCTGGACGCCCTGCATCGGCCCCACCCTCGCCTCCGTGCTGGCTCTCTCCTCCGACCAGGGCAGCGCCGGACGCGGTGCCGTCCTGACCATCGCGTACTGTCTGGGCCTGGGCGTGCCCTTCGTGCTCGCCGCGGTCGCCTTCCGCAAGGCCCTCGGAGCCTTCGGCTGGATCAAGCGCCACTACGTCTGGGTGATGCGGATCGGCGGCACCATGATGATCGTGACCGGTCTGCTCCTGCTGACCGGCGCGTGGGACCGCATCGTGCAGGAGATGCAGGTCTGGTCCGACGGCTTCACTGTGGGGATCTGATCGATGAGCAAGACCACCGCCTCCGACCCGGCCCCCTCCGCCGCCGAGGACCAGGAGCTGGGCGACGCCGGCTCCCAGCTGTCCACCGCCCCCAAGGAGGACGCGCCCAACCTGCCCGCCCTGGGCGTCATCGGCTGGGCCCGCTGGTTCTGGCGGCAGCTGACCTCCATGCGGGTCGCGCTCCTGCTGCTCCTGCTGCTCTCCCTCGGCGCGATCCCCGGCTCGCTCATCCCGCAGTCCGGCCAGGACGAGACGAAGGTCGCCGACTTCCGCAAGGGCAACCCCACCCTCGGCGATGTCTACGACAAGCTCGGGCTGTTCCACGTCTACAGCTCGGTGTGGTTCTCCGCGATCTACATCCTGCTGTTCGTCTCCCTCATCGGCTGCATCGTGCCCCGCACCTGGCAGTTCGTCGGCCAGCTGCGCGGCCTGCCGCCCGGCGCGCCCCGGCGGCTGAACCGGCTGCCCGCGCACACCACCTGGCGCACCACGGCCGAACCCGAGCAGGTCCACCAGGCCGCCCTGGCCCTGCTGAAGAAGCGCCGCTTCCGCACCCACCTCACCGGGGGCGCCGTCGCCGCGGAGAAGGGCTATCTGCGCGAGCTGGGCAACCTCGTCTTCCACATCGCCCTCATCGTGATGCTGATCGCCTTCGCCTGGGGGCAGCTCTTCAAGTCCGAGGGCAACAAGCTCGTCGTCGAGGGCGACGGCTTCTCCAACACCCTCACCCAGTACGACGACTTCAAGTCCGGCAACCTCTTCACGTCCGACGACTTGGTGCCGTTCAGCTTCAACCTGAAGAAGTTCACCGGCACCTACGAGCGCACCGGCCCCAACAAGGGCACCCCGCGCGTCTACAAGGCCGACATCACCTACAGCTCCGGCGCCTACGGCAAGGACGAGAACGACACCGTCGAGGTCAACCACCCGCTGGAGATCGGCGACTCCAAGGTCTACCTCGTCAGCCACGGCTACGCGCCGGTCATCACCGTCCGCGACGCCAAGGGCAAGGTCGTCTTCGACGACGCCGTACCGCTGCTGCCGCTGGACGCCAACGTCACCTCCTCCGGCGTCGTCAAGGTCCTCGACGGCTACCGCAACGCCCAGGGCAAGAAGGAGCAGCTCGGCTTCAACGCCTTCTTCGTGCCGACCTTCGGCGGCCACGCCAGCGGCACGATGCTGTCCCAGTTCCCGGCGCTGGACAATCCGCTGCTCGCGCTGTCCGCCTACCACGGCGACCTCGGGGCCGACTCGGGCATCCCGCAGAGCGTGTACCAGATGGACCGCACCAACATGAAGGAGTTCAAGGACTCCCAGGGCAAGCTGTTCAAGAAGCTGCTGAAGCCCGGCGAGACCATGAAGCTCCCGAACGGCGCCGGTTCGGTCACCTTCGGCAAGGACATCAAGGAGTGGGCCGGCTTCCAGGTCGTCCAGCAGCCCGGCAGCGGCTGGGCCCTCGCCGGTGCCCTCGCCGCGATCGGCGGCCTCGCCGCCTCCCTGTTCATCCAGCGCCGCCGCGTCTGGGTGCGCGCGGTCAAGGGTGCCGACGGCGTCACCGTCGTCGAGATGGCCGGCCTCGGCCGCAGCGAGTCCGCCAAGGTCCCCGAGGAGCTGGGCCACCTCGCCGGCGACCTCTACGAGCAGGCACCGGGCGCTCCCGACCCCGACACCCCCGCAGATTCCCCCGACCCCGCCCAGGAGCCGGGTACCGAAACCCCCGTACCTGCCGAAGGGGCTGAGAAGTGACTCTCGCCGCCGCCACCAACGAAAACCTCGCGCAGATCAGCAATGTGCTGATCTACTCCGCGATGGCCGTCTACACCCTGGCCTTTTTCGCGTACATCGCCGAATGGCTCTTCGGCAGCCGCAGCAAGGTCGCCAGGACCGCCGCCGCGCTCACCAGCAAGCAGGGCGCGGAGAAGGCACCGGCCGTCACCGTGAACCAGGCCGGCGGCACCGCCGTGCTGGAGCGGCCGAAGGTCACCGTGCGGGCCGTGGCCGGCCGGCGCGACGTGCCGGACGGTCCCGGGGCACACGGCGGGGACGAGCAGGGCGACCTGTACGGCCGGATCGCCATCTCCCTCACGGTGCTCGCCTTCCTGGTCGAGCTGGGCGGTGTCCTCACCCGCGCCCTGTCGGTGGAGCGGGCGCCGTGGGGCAACATGTACGAGTTCAACATCACGTTCTCCACGGTCGCGGTCGGCGTGTACCTCGGGCTGCTGGCGCTGAAGAAGAACGTGCGCTGGCTCGGCCTGTTCCTGATCACGTCGGTCCTGCTCGACCTGGGCCTGGCGGTCACGGTCCTCTACACCGCCAGCGACCAGCTGGTCCCGGCCCTGCACTCGTACTGGCTGTACATCCACGTCTCGACGGCGATCTTCTGCGGCGCGGTCTTCTACGTCGGCGCGGTCGGCACGATCCTGTACCTGTTCAAGGACTCCTACGAGAGCAAGCTCGCGAGCGGCGGCACGCCCGGCACCTTCGCGACCTCCGTCCTGGAGCGGCTGCCCTCCTCCGCCTCCCTCGACAAGTTCTCCTACCGCGTCAACGCGGCCGTCTTCCCGCTGTGGACGTTCACGATCATCGCGGGCGCCATCTGGGCCGGCGACGCCTGGGGCCGCTACTGGGGCTGGGACCCGAAGGAGACCTGGTCCTTCATCACCTGGGTCGCCTACGCCTGCTACCTGCACGCCCGCGCCACCGCCGGCTGGAAGGGCCGCAAGGCCGCCTACCTGGCCCTCATCGCCTTCGGCTGCTGGCTGTTCAACTACTACGGCGTGAACATCTTCGTCTCCGGCAAGCACTCCTACGCGGGCGTGTGACGCGCTCCTTCCCAGCAGCGGTCAGCCCTGCCGGGCGACGCTCGTGATCACCTCCCGCAGCCGGGTCGCGTACCGGGACAGGTTCTCGTGCGCGATCTCGGTGTCGGGGTAGCGGCAGGCGAACCACAGGCCCTCGTGGAGTCTGTTGACCCAGACGCAGACCCGGTCGCCGTACGAGACCCTGACCAGTCCGTAGACCTTCTGCTCGGCCCACTGCCCGGAGCCGGGGACGTCGCGGGCGTCGAGGTAGGAGACCAGGGAGTACAGGTCGGGAGACGTGGGGCGGAAGTCCGTTCCGATCAGCCGGAGCACCCGCTCCAGGGGTGTGCGGGCCAGCCGCCGGTTGGCGCGCAGCTCGGCGTGTGCGTTCTCCAGGGCTCCGTGGAAGTCATGGACCTCCGCCAGCGGGATCTCGACCGGGGCCCCGCCGACGTACCAGCCCACGGAGTCCGACCACCGGGACCTCACCCGGGTGTGGAACGGCACGACGGTGCGGAAGACGGGCTCCCCCTCGATCTCCAGGACGATGAGCGCAGTGGCCGCCAGCACGCCGACCAGGCTGCCGCCGTAGGGCCGGCAGTACGCCTCGAACGCCTCCGCGTCGTCGGCGTCCACCAGCGGCTCGCACAGCGCCTTCTGCCGGGGCAGCCCGCCGTCGTTGTCCAGGCCGAGATCGACCGGGAAGTTCGGCAGCTGCCCCCCGCAGTTCTTGATGAACTCCCGCCAGCGGACCACGATGTCGTGGTTCTCGTCCAGCTTGTCCGCGTCCGCCCGTTCGGCCTGGCAGAAGTCGACGTAGCTGGCCACGGGTTCCTGCTGCGGTGAGCGGCCCGCCGCGACCGCCGCGTAGAGCTCATGGAGGGCGGCGGGGATGTTCTGGAGCGAGTAGGCGTCGACGTTGCTGTGGTCGAAGGCCATGTACACGCTGGTGCTGTCGTCCCGGAGGACCGCCGCGTAGATGAAGTTGGGCCACCGGAGTGCGTCCGCCACGGTGTCGAACCGCTTCTGGAGATGCTCGGCCAGTGCTGCCTCGTCCGTGAAGTCGCCGACCTGCTCCCGGTGCAGCCGCACGTCCTCGCTGCCGAGCGTGAACCGGGTGATCTCGTCACCGGGCGGCCCGGACCAGGCGAAGCCGCTGCGCAGCGTCTCGTGCCGCAGTGTCCAGGCGTGCAGCGCGTCCTGGAGGACGTCCGGTTCCGCCCGGCCCGGGAGATCGAAACACACGCCGATCCAGGTCGGTACGAACAATCCGTCCTCACGCACGGACCGGGAGGTCCTGATGTGCGACTCCTGGATGTAGGCCGGGGGTCTGGAGTCATCCGGGAGGCCCTCCATCGCCCCGGCGGCCCCAGGATCGAGCGTCCACTCCACGAGTCGTCCCGGCCGTACCTCACAGTGCCGGATGTCCGTCAAGCGCACGAGGTGCCTCCGTTCGCGGATGGGATGTCCCGATCAAGATGTGCCCGTGGCGGTGAACACCCCACACCGGACTCTCGAAGGGTCAGTCGAACGGATGCCACCCCGGGTGGCGAGCGTTCCGGAGGCGGTTCGGGTCAGCCGTCCCGGTCGCCGATGTCCTCGCGCCACAGCTCCGGGCGCTCGATGACGAAGCCGCGCATCAGTTCGATGCTCTCGGGGTCGTCCAGCAGGACGATCTCCACGCCGTGTCGCGCCAGCCAGTCGTGCCCTCCCCGGAAGGTGGTCGCCTCGCCGATCACCACCCGGGAGATGCCGAACTGCCGGACCAGTCCGCAGCAGTACCAGCACGGCGACAGGGTGGTCACCATCGTCGTACCCCGGTAGGAGCGTTGCCGTCCCGCCGACCGGAAGGCCGCTGTCTCCGCGTGCATCGTGGGGTCGCCGTCCTGGACACGGCGGTTGTGGCCGCGGCCGAGGAGGGTGCCGTCGGGGCCGTACAGCGCGGCGCCGATGGGGATACCGCCCTCGGCGAGGCCGGTGCGGGCTTCCTCGACGGCGGTGGCGAGCCACGATCGGGCCTGTGCCTGGTCCATGGCCTCATCCATGACCTGTGTGAGCCGCTCTGTAACCTGCCCCGGTCATCGCCGCGCCGAGGGCGTTCGGGTCCCCCGGTACGGGTGCCGTGCCGGCCGTCATCACCTGGCTGATGGTCCCGGCGCGTCCGCTGTCGATCCTGCCGTCGTACCGGCTGCGGTGAGCCCGTCGGGGCAGGCGTCCAGGTACGCGTGCAGCGCGCCCGCGCCCTCGATCATGATTCTGGTGCGGGCCGTCAGCGCCGCACCGCGAGCCGCGACGGCGGCCCGCAGCGCCGCACTGCCGCCCTCCCGCCGCAGCCCCTCCAGCACCGGCCTGATCTGGTCGAACAGATAGTGGCTGCGGCGCAGGGTGTGCACGAGCCGGGCGTCGCGCACATCGGCCGGTTCGTAGATCCGGTAGCCCGTCCCGCGCTCGCGCCCCGGTGTGAGCAGCCCGGCGCCCTCCCACACCCGCAGCGCGGACGTCCGTACGCCCAGCAGCACGGCCACCTCGCCGATGCGCAGGCCGCCGGAGCGGGGGAGCGGGGCCGGGGGTTCCAGAGCCAGCAGTTCCAGGGCCTCGCTCGCCGCCCGCAGGGACACCCGCTCCTCGTGCAGGGCGGCATGCGCGGCGTCGACCAGCGCGAGCGCACCCGGGACGTCCCCCGCGTGCAGGGTCCGCATGATCCCCGCCGCCGTCACCGGCCCGTACCCCCGCATCAGCGCCCGGTACGCCAGCAGCGCACCGCGGTGCACCTCCCCGAAGACGCGGTAGCCGGACGGGGTCCGCGCGGCCGGCGGGAGCACCCCGGCGTCCTCGTAGTTGCGGATCTGCTGCGCCGAGACACCGGCCAGCCGGGCCAGGTCGACGGGGCGAAGGCGGCGGTCGTTCGTCATCGATTTGAAGGTTACGGCAGGAAACAGCCGGTGGAACCTTCTCAAGTCTCAATACAGCACTTAAATGGAAGACTTGAAGGAATGGACGACTGCATCCGCGTCACCGGCGCACGCCTGAACAACCTCAAGAACGTCTCCCTCTCCCTGCCGAAGAACAAGCTGGTCGTGCTGACCGGCCTCTCCGGCTCAGGCAAGTCCACCCTCGCCTTCGACACCCTCCACCGGGAGGGCCAGCGGCAGTACCTGGAGTCGCTGGGCATGGTCACCGGCTTCGTCAGCAAGCCCGCCGTCGACTCGATCACCGGCCTGTCCCCGTCCATCAGCGTCGACCAGCACCTCACCAACCGCAGCCCCCGCTCCACGGTCGGCACGGTCACCGAGGTCTTCACCTACCTGCGGCTGCTGTGGTCGCGCATCGGGATCCGGCCCTGCCCCGGCTGCGGCAAAGACATCCCGCCGTCCTACGCCGACGGCGCCGAGGCCGACGAGGACGCCGAGCCCGAGCAGCGGCCCTGCCCGCACTGCTCCACCCCGGTGCCCGAACTGGTCATGGGTTCCTTCTCCTTCAACAAGCCCGCCGGAGCCTGCCCGGCCTGCACCGGCCTGGGCGAGGTGATCCGCCCCGACGTGCGGCGCCTGGTCGACGACGGCAAGCCGGTCGCGCAGGGGGCGGTGAAGGGCTGGAACGCGAAGTACACCGACTGGAGCCTGCCCGTGCTGCGGGCCGCCGCCGCCCACTACGGCTTCACCTTCGACACGGACACACCGTTCGGCGAGCTCGACTGCATACAGCAGGACTTGCTCCTCCACGGCGTCGAAAGCCCCGAGTTCCGGCGGCACTTCCCCGACACCGCGCCACCGGCGACCGTGACGGCGGGCCGCTTCGAAGGGGTCGCGACGGCGCTGCTGCGCCGCTACAACGACCGCGCCGACGACCCCGACTACCGCGAACGGGCCGAGCGGCAGGGCCTGGTGAAGCAGCCCTGCGCGGAGTGCGGCGGGACCCGGCTGTGCGCCCGGGCCCGGGCGGTGACCGTGCACGGCCTCACCGTCGTCGAGGCCGCCCGGCTGCCGCTGACCGACCTCGGCGCGTGGCTGACCGGCCTGCGCGAGCGGTCGGGCGGGGACGAGTGGCTGCTCGTGGAGCCGGTCGTCGCCGACCTGGAGGAGCGGGTCCGGCGCCTGCTGGACGTCGGCGTCGGCTACCTCACCCTGGGCCAGGCCACACCCAGCCTCTCCGCCGGCGAGACCCAGCGACTGCGGCTGGCCGCCCTGCTCGGCTCCGGCCTGACCGGCGTCCTCTACGTCCTGGACGAGCCGACCATCGGCCTGCACCCCTCGGACACCGCCCGTCTGATCGGGGTCCTGCGCCGCCTGCGCGACCTGGGCAACACCGTGCTCGTCGTCGAGCACGACCTGGAGGTGCTGCGGGCGGCGGACCACGTCGTCGACGTCGGGCCGGGGGCGGGCCGGGACGGCGGGCGGATCGTCGCCGAGGGCACGCCGGAGGAGGTGGCCCGGGCCGAGGGCTCCGTCACCGGCGCGTACCTCTCGGGCCGCCTCCCGGCACCCCGGTCGCGCGGCCGCGGGGACGCCGACGCGGCCCTGCTGATCAGGGGAGCCCGGGCCCACAACCTCAAGGACGTCACCGTACGGATCCCGCTGGGGCGACTGGTGACGGTCACGGGCCCGTCCGGCTCGGGCAAGTCGACCCTGCTGCTGGACATCCTCGGCCGGGCCGCCCGCCGGCACTTCCACGGGGCGGGGGAGCTGCCCGCCGAGCACGACGGCATCGACGGCTGGGAGCACCTGACCAAGGCCGTCCTCATCGACCAGGCGCCGGTGGGCCGCGTGCCCCGTTCCAACGCGGCGACCTACTCGGACGTCTTCACCCCGGTCCGGGAGGCCTTCGCGGCGGCCGGACGGCTGCCCGCGGGCCGCTTCTCCTTCAACGTGCCGGGCGGCCGCTGCGAACGCTGCGAGGGCGCCGGTGTGCTGACGGTCCGCATGCACTTCCTCCCGGCCGTCCCGGTGCGCTGCCCGGCCTGCCGGGGGCGCCGCTTCCGGCCCGAGGTGCTCGCCGTCCGGTACGCGGGCCACGACATCGCGGAGGTGCTGGAGGCGACGGTGGACGAGGCGCTGGAGGTCTTCCGGGACGTGCCCGCCGTGGCCGGACGGCTGCGCCGCATGGCCGACGTGGGCCTCGGCTACCTCCCGCTGGGCCAGCCCGCCACCACGCTGTCCGGCGGCGAGGCCCAACGTCTGAAACTGGCGAAGGAGTTGGGCCGCAGGGCGAGCGAGCGCACGCTGTACGTCCTCGACGAACCGACGACGGGCCTGCACGCCGCGGACACGGCCCGGCTGCTGGACGCCCTGCAACGGCTGGTGGACGCGGGCCACTCCGTCATCACCATCGAGCACAACACGGACGTCATGCGGGCCTCCGACTGGCTGATCGACCTCGGGCCGGTCGGCGGGGCGGGCGGGGGGCGGGTGATGGCGGAGGGGACCGGATGGGCTGCGCCCGGTACGGGTGCGTCGTAGGCTCGTGAACATCGGGGATTCGCGTCGAAAAGGCGAAACTCAGATGCGCCTTCTGATGGTGCACGAGCACGGCGGGGAAGTGACTTCCTATGGCGACATTCGTCAACTATCAGAGCAGCAGAATCGTCGAATTGATGGACGCGCGCGAAGATCAGCGTGATGCCGAATGGTTGAAGGACGCACTGCAGCAGGCCGTCATGCTGGAACTCTCGACGCTTCCGCCGTATCTGTGCGCCCTGTGGTCCATCGAGGATCAGGAATCCGACGTGGCCCAGGCCATTCGCCGCGTCGTATTCGACGAGATGTCGCATCTGGGGCTCGCCGGAAATCTGCTGACGACCATCGGTGGCATGCCCCGCCTCGCCGACGCCCAGACGGCACCGAAATACCCCGGCCCGCTGCCCGGGGGCGTGCGCCCGGACCTGACCGTCTTCCTGAGCGGGCTGACCAAGGATTCCCTGGATCTGTTCTCCCGCATCGAGGAGCCGGACGACCCGGTCACGGTGGAGAGCAGCGGGCACACGTCCATCGGGGCCTTCTACTCGGCGATCGGCGAGGCGTTCCGGCAGCATCCGCAGCTGATCACCGGCACCCGGCAGATACGCCGGCTCATGTCGCACCACGGCGAGGGCAACGACGTTCTGGAGATCACCTGGCTCGCCGGCGTCGAGAAGGCCATCGGCATCATCAAGGAGCAGGGTGAGGGCACGGCGGCCTCGCCGGAGAATCCGCACCCAGGAGAGCAGGGGGAACTCGCCCACTTCTATGTCTTCCGCGAACTCTTCCACGGCCGCAAGCTGATCAGGACCTCTCAGAACCCCGACCGGTGGGAATTCCTCGGAGACGCCATACCCATGCCCTCCGTCCTCCCCATGGGGAAGGTTCCGGCAGGCGGCTGGGAAGCCGGAGGCCTGCCCGCGCCGGACGACGAGACGAGGCAGCGGCTGGTGGAGGTCAATCTCCAGTACAGCGCGATGCTCAAGTTCCTGGAAGACGCCTGGGAGGCCACCACGACGGCCACGATGCAGAGCAGGCTCGCGGCCGCGGTGACCAGGATGCGCATGCTCGTCGAGCCCTCTCAGCTCCTGATGCAGCGCGCACTGCCCGACGGCAGCGACAAGACTTATGGCCCGGAATTCCGATATGTAGAGCCTTGATCGCTGACTGACGGCGCCGTGACCTGTTGGAGCACGGCGTAGTCCGCGAAGCTGCGGCGGTAGCGCAGGTGCCTCGTCTCCTGGGTGTGCCTGCGCTGCCACTCCTCCACCTCGCCGGGCCCCTGACACCGGCCCGAACCCGCCCCGCAGTCCCGCTCCTCGCCGGAGACGCAGTACGCCTCGTACTCGGGCAGCGCCGACGCGTCCTGCACGATCGTGTACGGCACGTACCGGAAGATCCTGCGTCCCGTCGACTCCCCACCGTGCTCCGCGCGTTGGTGCTGGCGCAGCAGCACGTTCGCGTCCGTCACCGCACTGCCGTCGAACGCCGCGCGTGCGCGGTCCCGCCGCAGCGCCAGTTCCTCGCAGGCCGCGCACCCGGGCACCGGGGAGGGCGGCCGGGTCGGATCGGCCGACAGGCCCTCCCTGGAACGGTCGTTGAGCGCACGCACGCCCGCGCTCAGCCGCTCCTCCGGTGTCGCCTCCCGGATCCTCGCCGGGTCCGCCTGCCATTCCCGGCCGCCGCCGACCGGGCGCAGCATCACGTACGGGCCGGTCCTGTCCTGGTACTCGCCGACCTTGCACGTCTGCGGGTCGTAGACGAGCGTTCCCGGTTCCATTCCGCGCACCTCCGTCACTCTGGGTGTATCGAGCGTTGCGCACGGGAACAGTCCGGTTCAATGCTTGGCGTGTGACACCGGTGGACTGTCACGGAGGGGGAGCCTTGAGCCGACGGAACGGCGGAGCGGACTCGGGGGCGAGCACGGCCGCCGTGTTCGGTGAGGTGCTGCGGCACTTCCGCGAGGCCGCGCTGCTCACGCAGGAGGGTCTGGCCCGACAGATCCCGTGCGACCGGTCGCACGTGGCGCGGGTCGAGGGCGGTACGAGGGTTCCGCAGGACACGTTCGCCAAGACCTGTGACGAACTGTTGGGCACAGGTGGGGTGTTGGCGCGGCTGTGGGCGCGGATCGACTGGTATCCGCAGGTGGAGCATCCGGACTGGTTCCGGCGGCGGGCAGAGATGGACGAGGTGGCCGTCTCCCTCCGGGAGTACCAGGAGCGGGTGATGCCGGGCCTGTTGCAGACGGCGGATTATGCGCAGTCGCTGTTCTCCCTGCTGGTGAGCGGCGAGGAGCTGGAGGAGCGCGTGCGCGCGCGACTGAGTCGCCAGCAGCGTTTCCTGGCGGAGGGCGGCCCGCTGTACATCGTCGTTCTCGACGAGAGCTGCCTGCGCAACATGATCGGCGGTCCGGCCGTGATGAGGGACCAGTGCGCGCACTTGCTCAACGTCGGACGGCGGCCCAACATCCGGATCCAGGTCGCCCCTGCCTCACGCCTCGGCCTGTTCCGGCCCAGTGGTTCCATGTCGCTGATCAAGCTGCCCGACGGGCACGACTGGGTCTACTCGGAATCGCTGGATCGCGGCCATTTCAACGACGATCCGGCCCTCTTCGCGCGCCACAGCCACACTTATGATGTGCTCAGGGCGGACGCCCTGTCAGCTCCCCAGTCCGCCGATCTGATCCACGAAACGATGGAGAGGTACGCGCATCATGGACGGGAACTCGCTGACCTGGATCAGGAGCAGCTACAGCGACGCCAACGGCGGCAACTGCATAGAAATAGCCCCCGGTTACCCCGAAACCGTCCCCGTCCGCGACAGCAAGAACCCTGACGGGCCGGTCCTGCTCGTAAGCCGGTCTGCCTGGGCGGCGTTCACCGACGCCCTCTGATTGCCGGTCTCAGACGCCGGTCCGCCCGTCGACAAGCTCACGCACGACGTCGAGGTGGCCGTTGTGGCGGGACGTCTCCTCGATGAGGTGGAGGATCACCCAGCGGAGGTCGACATGGCGGCCATCGCTGATGGGACGCTTGGCCGTTGAGTTCAGGTCGTGCTCGGACACCAGGCGGCGGTAACGGGCGCTCTGCTCCTGGTACTCGACGAGAAGCCGGGGCAACGGGATGTCGACCGCCGTCCGCATCTCGGGGTCGGGATCATCGTCGGTCGCCTCGGTGAGCGGCCCCACGGGCTCCTCGCCCAGGAACATCACCTCGAACCAGTAGTGCTCGACCCAACGCAGATGGCTGATCAGCCCGCACAACGTCATCAGCGGCGAACTCGGGAGCGGGGCCTTGCGGGCGTCTTCGGCTGACACGCCCTCGCACTTGGCCAGCGCGGTGTCCCGGGCGTAGTCCAGGAAGGTGACCAGCTGCGTACGCTCGTCCCATGCGGGAGGCGTATCGGTTCTTTGAGTCATCGAGGGGAGCTTCGCGCAGCTCTGAAGAGATGTCGACTCAATTGATCGGAACCCGCACAGGCACTAGTCCTCGCGCCTGCGCTCGTCCGGGTCCGTGTCCGGGTCCTTGTCCTGGTCGAGTGACTTCAGGAAGTCGGGATTGTCGTCGGGCGCCACCCACTGCCGGGGACGCTCCGCCGCCGGCACCCGCTTCTTGCCGGCGATGAGCCAGGAGATCGACCCGACGAGCGGAAACAGCAGCACGAGGATCGCCCACAGCGGCTTGGGCATGTGGCGGATCTCGTCGTCCTTCGTGCTGATGCAGTCGATGAACGCGTACACGCTGAGCGCCAGCGGGACGAGGAACATCAGTACCCGGAGCATGCGGCCTCTCAGCGAAAGCGGGTGGGTGGTTCCAGGCCAGGGTAGCGGCTCGGGGATACTGGACCCCATGGCTTACGACGATCTTCGCTCCCTGCTCAGGGCGCTGGAGCGCGAGGGCGACCTCAAGCGCATCAAGGCCGAGGTGGACCCGTACCTGGAGGTCGGGGAGATCGTCGACCGGGTGCAGAAGTCCGGCGGCCCCGCCCTGCTCTTCGAGAACGTGCGCGGGTCGAGCATGCCGCTCGCGATGAACGTGTTCGGCACGGACCGGCGGCTGCTGAAGTCCCTGGGCCTCAAGTCCTACGCCGAGATCTCCGAGCGGATCGGCGGACTGCTCAAGCCCGAGCTGCCGCACGGCTTCGTCGGGGTCCGGGAGGCCTTCGGCAAGCTCGGCGCGATGACGCACGTACCGCCGAAGAAGGTGAAGGACGGCCCCGTGCAGGAGGTCGTCCTGACCGGGGACGACGTCGACCTCGACCAGCTGCCCGCCCTGTTCACCTGGCCGAAGGACGGCGGGTCGTTCTTCAACCTGGGGCTGACCCACACCAAGGACCCGGAGAGCGGCGTCCGCAACCTCGGGCTGTACCGGCTCCAGCGGCACGACAAGCGCACCATCGGCATGCACTGGCAGATCCACAAGGACAGCCGGAACCACTACCAGGTGGCCGCGCGCCGGGGTGAGCGGCTGCCCGTCGCGATCGCCTTCGGGTGCCCGCCCGCCGTGACGTACGCCTCCACCGCCCCGCTGCCCGGCGACATCGACGAGTACCTGTTCGCCGGGTTCCTCGCGGGCAAGCGGATCGAGATGGTCGACTGCAAGACCGTGCCCCTCCAGGTGCCGGCGCAGGCCGAGGTCGTGATCGAGGGCTGGCTGGAGCCGGGCGAGATGCTGCCCGAGGGCCCGTTCGGCGACCACACCGGCTTCTACACGCCGCAGGAGCCCTTCCCCGCACTGAAGATCGACTGCATCACGATGCGGAAGCGGCCGCTGCTCCAGTCGATCGTCGTGGGCCGCCCGCCGACGGAGGACGGGCCGCTGGGCCGAGCGACGGAACGCTTCTTCCTGCCGCTGCTGAAGATCATCGTGCCGGACATCGTGGACTACCACCTGCCGGAGGCGGGCGGCTTCCACAACTGCGCGATCGTCTCGATCGACAAGAAGTACCCGAAGCACGCGCAGAAGGTCATGCACGCGATCTGGGGCGCGCACATGATGTCGCTGACCAAGCTCATCGTGGTCGTCGACTCCGACTGCGACGTGCACGATCTGCACGAGGTCGCCTGGCGGGCCCTGGGCAACACGGACTACGCCCGCGATCTGTCGATCGTCGAGGGCCCCGTCGACCACCTCGACCACGCCTCCTACCAGCAGTTCTGGGGCGGCAAGGCCGGCATCGACGCGACGAAGAAGTGGCCCGAGGAGGGCTACACCCGCGACGGCGGCTGGCCCGACATGGTCGAGTCGGACCCGGAGACGGCGGCGAAGGTGGACCGCCGCTGGAAGGAGTACGGGCTGTGACCTCCGCTTCCGCCGCCATCCCCCAGCCGGGACGCACCAAGGCCTTCCTGCGGCTGGTGATGATCGAGCACTCGGTGTTCGCGCTGCCCTTCGCCTACATCGCCGCGCTCACCGCCATGTTCCAGTGGGACAAGAACATCCACTGGGGCAAGCTGCTGCTGGTCACCGTCTGCATGGTGGGGCTGCGCACGTTCGCGATGGCGGTCAACCGGATCATCGACCGGGAGATCGACGCGCGCAATCCGCGCACGGCGCAGCGCGAGCTGGTGACGGGCGCGATGTCGGTGAAGCACGCCTGGACGGGCGCGCTGATCGCCCTGGCCGTGTTCCTCGGCGCGGCGGCCCTGCTCAACCCGCTGTGCCTGGCGCTGGCCCCCATCGCGGTGATCCCGATGGTGGTCTACCCCTACGGCAAGCGGTTCACGAACTTCCCGCAGGCCATCCTCGGCCTCGCCCAGGCCATGGGCCCGGTCGGCGGCTGGCTGGCGATCACGGGCTCCTGGTCCTGGGACGCGGTGATCCTCGGTCTGGCCGTCGGGATCTGGATCGGCGGCTTCGACCTGATCTACGCCTGCCAGGACGTGGAGACCGACCGTGAGATCGGCGTCATGTCCGTCCCGGCGCGGTTCGGCATCCCGTCGGCGATCTGGGGCGCCCGCGTCTGCCACGCCCTCACGACCGCCCTGTTCGTCTGGTACGCCCTCGCCACCGGTGCCGGGGCGTTCTTCTGGCTGGGCCTTCTGATCGTCGCCGGGGCCTTCCTCTACGAGCACTCGATCGTGCGCCCCCACGACCTCTCCCGCGTGAACCGCGCGTTCTTCAGCGTCAACGGCTTCATCGGCATCGCCCTGTTCGTGTGCGCGCTGCTGGACCTGCTGGTGCGTGGCCTCACCGTGTGAGCGCGGCCGGGGCTGTGGGGCCGCGGCGGAACACGAACGCCGCCGCCACCCCCGCCAGCAGGCCCAGCAGATGGCCCTGCCAGCTGACGCCCGTCTGGGTCGGGGCCAGGCCCGCCAGGATCGAGCCGCCCCAGACCGCGGCGATCAGGACGCCCGCCAGGACGCCCCAGGGGCGGCGCTCGACGAAGCCGCTGACCAGGAGGAAGCCGAAGAGGCCGAAGATCACGCCGGAGGCGCCCGCGGTGTTGGTGCGGTCCGGGGCTATGAGCCAGACGCCCAGGCCGTCGACGACGATGATCAGCGCGCAGACGAGCAGGAACCGGCGCAGGCCGGCGAGCGCCGCGAGGAAGCCGAGGACCAGCAGCGGCACGGTGTTCGCCGCCAGATGGGCGAAACCGAAGTGGATGAAGGACGAGGGGACGACATCGACCAGTTCGGACGGGTCGCGCGGGGTGACGCCGAAGCCGTCCAGCGCGTGGCCCGTGGCGACGTCGACCACTTCCAGCAGCCACAGCAGCGCGACCCAGGCGAGCATGAGCTTGCCCGCGGCCAGCGCACGGTCGCCGTTCGACCACCCGGCTTGCGGACCCGACATGGCGACCCCCAGTGCTCGCTCGTCCCCTCCGTGCAACGGCCCGCACCCCTTGGCCGGTTCCCACGCCGTGGCGCCGGATAGGCTCGGTGTTGTGAACCCAGTCAAGCCAGGCGAGATGCCGCGTACGCCTTGGATCGTAGGGGTGTCCGGGGCTTCCGGCACCCCGTATGCCGCTGCCGTGCTGCGGGCTCTTCTGGATGCCGGCGAGAGCGTCGATCTCGTGGTGTCCCGGGCGTCCCGGCTGACCCTGCTGGACGAGACCGGGATCTCCTTCCGGGACGCCCACTGGCAGGCCGACCTGCGGGAATGGCTGTCCCGGGGCGCCGACGGCAAGCCGGACACCTTCTCCGTCGACATCGGCGCCGTACGGCACTGGAGCGCCGGTGACCTGGCCGCCGGCCCCTCCTCGGGGTCGTACCCCACCAAGGGCATGCTCATCGTGCCCGCCTCGACGGCGAGCGTGGCGGGGGTCGCGCTCGGCCTGTCGAAGGACCTGCTCCAGCGGGCGGCGAGCGTGACCCTCAAGGAGGGACGCAAGCTGATCGTGGCCGTGCGCGAGACCCCGCTGAACGGCCAGACCCTGCGGCACCTGGTCACCCTCGACGACGCGGGCGCGACGGTCGTGCCCGCCTCACCCGCCTTCTACGCGGGCGCGACGCACATCCAGGACCTGGTGGACTTCGTCGCCGGACGCGTACTCGACGCGGCGGGCGTGCCGCACCGGCTCTACCGCCGTTGGCAGGGTGAACTCGGCGGCGGTGCGCACCGCGACGGCTGAGCAGCACCCGAACCTCATCGGACTCAACGACAACTTCAGCGGAAGGCTTCGATCGCAATGGACGCGGTGGACAGGCAGCTCATCCAGGCCCTGAGGGAGAACGGCCGGGCCTCCTACGCGGAGCTGGGACGCCTCGTCGGACTGTCGGGACCCAGTGTCACCGACCGCATCAACCGGCTGGAGGCGGCCGGGGTCATCACCGGCTACCGGGCCACCGTCGACGCCGCCTCGCTCGGCCTCGGAGTCACCGCCCTGATCGGCATCTCACTCTCCGACGCCACCGACCACGAGGACGTGGCGCAGCGGCTGAAGGACCTCTCGGAGATCGAGGACTGCTGGTTCATCGCGGGCGACGACTCGTACATGCTCAAGGTGCGGGCGGCGGACGTCGACGGCCTGGAGAAGATGATCCGGCGGCTCAGCGGGATCGAGGGCGTCTCCCGCACGCGGACGACGATCGTGCTCTCCACGAAGTGGGAGAACCGGGTCGGGGAGCTGCCCGAAGAGGAGTAGAGCGGTAGCCGTACGGTTGGGACGTCTTCGTAGAAAGGTGTGGGCATGGATCTCGGGCTCAAGCGCGAGCTGGAGGAGAAGGTCAGGGCGGGCGTCCGTCTGACCCGTGAGGACGGCATCGCGCTGTACGAGTCGGACGACCTGGCCTGGCTCGGCGGCCTGGCGCACGAGGTGCGCACCCGCAAGAACGGCGACGTCGTGCACTTCAACGTCAACCGTCACCTCAACATGACGAACGTGTGCACGGCCTCCTGCGCGTACTGCTCCTTCCAGCGCAAGCCGGGGGAGAAGGACGCCTACACGATGCGCATCGAGGAGGCCGTCAAGCTCGCCAAGGCGATGGAGTCGGAGAACCTCACCGAGCTGCACATCGTCAACGGGCTGCACCCGAACCTGCCGTGGCGGTACTACCCGCGGTCGCTGCGCGAGCTGAAGGCGGCGCTGCCGGACGTCTCGCTGAAGGCGTTCACGGCCACGGAGATCCACCACTTCGAGACCATCTCGGGGATGAGCGCGTCGGAGATCCTCGACGAGCTGATCGACGCCGGCCTTGAGTCCCTCACCGGCGGTGGCGCCGAGATCTTCGACTGGGAGGTCCGGCAGCACATCGTGGACCACCGGACCCACTGGGAGGACTGGTCCCGGATCCACCGGCTCGCGCACGAGAAGGGTCTGAAGACCCCGTGCACGATGCTGTACGGGCACATCGAGGAGCCGCGTCACCGGGTGGACCACGTGCTGCGGCTGCGTGAGCTGCAGGACGAGACGGGCGGCTTCCAGGTCTTCATTCCGCTGCGGTACCAGCACGACTTCGTCGACATGCAGGACGGCAAGGTGCGCAATCGCCTCCAGGCACGGACGCAGATGGCGACGGGGGCCGAGGCGCTGAAGACCTTCGCCGTGTCGCGGCTGCTGTTCGACAACGTGCCGCACGTGAAGGTGTTCTGGGTGATGCACGGGGTGCAGACGGCTCAACTCGCGCTTCAGCACGGGGCGGACGACATGGACGGGTCGGTCGTCGAGTACAAGATCACTCATGACGCGGACAACTACGGGACGCCGAACAAGCTGACGCGTGAGGATCTGCTCGATCTCATTCGGGATGCCGGGTTCCGGCCGGTGGAGCGGAACACGCGGTACGAGATCATTCGGGAGTATGAGGGGCCTGACCCCTTGCTTCGCGAGGCGCCGCAGCCTATGCGGGTGTGATTGCGGCTTTCGCTGTGTGGGGGTTGTTCGCGCAGTTCTCCGCGCCCCTGACGGGGGTACCCGGAGGGCATGGTCAGGACCGAGGCGCCTGAGGACGCCTACACCGCCGAACCGTTCCTTCCCGGTCGCGGCGGGCTTGTCGCCCTGCGGCGGGCCGCCGCCGACTGTCGGGGTTGTCCCCTGCACCGGGACGCCACCCAGACCGTGTTCGGGGCCGGGGACCAGGACGCCCGGGTCATGCTCGTCGGGGAACAGCCCGGGGATCAGGAGGACCGGCAGGGGAAGCCGTTCGTCGGGCCTGCCGGGAAGCTGCTGGACCGGGCCCTGGGGGAGGCCGGCATCGATCCCTCCGAGGCCTACGTCACCAACGCCGTGAAGCACTTCAAGTTCACGCAGGCCGAGCCCCGCAAGCGGCGGATCCACAAGGCTCCGAACCTGCGGGAGATGACCGCGTGCGGGCCCTGGCTGGCCGCGGAGCTCGCGGTCGTGGAGCCGGAGCTGATCGTCGTGCTGGGGGCCACCGCCGGGAAGGCGCTGCTCGGGTCCTCGTTCCGGGTCACGCAGGTGCGCGGGACGGTGCTGGAGGAGGAGATCCACGGGCGGCCGGAGCGGCTGGTGCCGACCGTGCACCCCTCCTCGGTGCTGCGGTCGGACGACCGGGAGGCGGCGTACCGGGGGCTGGTGTCGGACCTGAAGGTGGCGGCCGACGCCCTGTCGTAATAGCTACAATTCCGACATGCCCCTTACCCTCACGCTCGAACCCGCCGTCACCCCCGCGCTGCGTGACGGCCTGCTCGATCTGTGGACCGATGTCTCCAACGCCGGAGGGGCCGTCGGGTACGTGCCGCCGGTGACGCGGGAGGAGATCCGCCCCGCGCTGGTGCAGCACTTCGCGGCGATGGCGGACGGCCGGGTCAAGCTGCTCGCCGGGCACGACGAGGAGGGGCGGGTCGCGGCGACCGCCTTCCTGACCTTCAACACGCACCACCTGATGACGCACTGGCTGTGGCTGTACACGGTGATGGTGCACCCGAGGCACCAGGGCAAGGGCTGGGGGCGGGACCTGCTGCGCACCGCCGCGGACACGGCCCGGGCGATGGACGGGATCGAGGCGATCCGGCTGACCTGCCGGGGCGGTCTCGGCCTTGAGCGGTTCTACGAGGCCTGCGGCTACAAGGAGGTCGGGCGGGTCCCCGGGGCGATCCGGGTGGCGCCGGGAGACGACCGCGAGGACGTCATCATGCTGCTGCCCCTCGTCTGACCCCCCTGCAAGATCGGCCGCTCGGCGTGCTTCACTGGACGGTGCCCCTTTGGGTGTGTTCCGACCGTTCGAACCGGAAGAGTGGATTGAGATGCTCCGCTACACGCTGATGCGCCTCGGAATCTTCGTGGGCTGCCTCGTGGTCGTCTGGGGCGCTGTCTACTCCGGCATCGCCCCGCGCGGGCTCGGCAACAGCAACGGGCTGTGGATCGTGGCCCTCGCCCTGCTCATCTCCGCGCCGATCAGTCTGGTCGTGCTGCGCAAGGAGCGGGACCGGGCGTCGGTCCAGGTCGCGCAGCGGGTCGACCGGATGAAGGCCAACCTGGCCGCGAACCGCAGCCAGGAGGACGTGGCCGACGACACCGCGCGGGCCCAGGGGCAGGCCTCGTAAGGTCCCTCACACGCGTTCCGGCGCCCCGTTTCCGTACATGCTCGGAAACGGGGCGCTTTGCGTTGTATGGGTGTGTGTGCGTCGTCACCTGTCAAAGCCAGGCTTTGGGGTCCTCAAAGCTCAGGTGTTAAGGTCTTGGTATGAAGTCAGCAGTCGTGCCTCATTCGCCTCTGAGCGCTCCGCTCGTGGCGCGACTGCACGTGGATCTCTGTCGGTGCGCGTCCGCTTTCTGTCGTCCCTGACGTAACGCAACCCCCGTCGTTCCCCACGTCAGTTCCCCCCTCGCGTCCCCCAACGGAGTCAGTCCGTGTCCTCACGTCTGAAGTTCTTCAAGGTGCCCTTCTGGGCCCAGATACTCGCCGGTCTCGTCCTGGGTGTGTTCCTCGGCTGGATCGCCCGCGACCTGGACCTCTCCTGGCTGGTCACGACCCTGGAGAAGGTCGGCGACACCTTCATCGGCCTGCTGAAGCTGGCCGTCGCCCCGCTCGTCTTCTTCGCGATCCTGGTCTCGATCACCAACCTGCGGAAGGTCAACAACGCGGCCCGTCTGGCCTCGCGCACCCTCCTCTGGTTCATGATCACGTCGCTGATCGCGGTGAGCATCGGCCTGATCATCGGCCTGGTCACCAACCCGGGCGCCGGTACCGGCCTCACGCCCAAGGACGGCGCGAAGCCCGAGAGCACCGGTTCCTGGATCGACTTCCTGACCGGCATCGTCCCGACCGACGTCATCACGCCGTTCACCGACCTGAACGTGCTCCAGATCGTCTTCATGGCCGCCGTCGCCGGTATCGCCGCGCTCCAGCTCGGTGAGAAGGCCCAGCCGATCCTCACCCTGAGCGAGTCCGTCCTCAGCCTGCTCCAGAAGGCGCTGTGGTGGGTCATCCGGCTCGCCCCGCTCGGCACGATCGGCCTCATCGGCCACGCCATCGCCACCTACGGCTGGGACCTGATCGGCAAGTACGCGACGTTCACCGCCGACATCTACGTCGGCTGCCTCATCGTGATGTTCGGCGTCTACCCGACGCTGCTCGCGACCGTCGCCAAGGTCAACCCGGTCCAGTTCTTCAAGGGCGCCTGGCCCGCGATCCAGCTCGCGTTCGTCTCTCGCTCCTCCGTCGGCACCATGCCGCTGACGCAGAAGGTCACCGAGCGGCTCGGCGTGCCGAAGGAGTACGCCTCCTTCGCCGTGCCGTTCGGCGCCACGACCAAGATGGACGGCTGCGCCGCGATCTATCCGGCCATCGCCGCGATCTTCGTCGCCCAGATCTTCGACATCCAGCTGGGCGTCGGCGACTACCTGCTGATCGCGTTCGTCTCGGTGGTCGGCTCCGCCGCCACGGCCGGCCTCACCGGCGCGACGGTCATGCTGACCCTGACCCTCTCCACCCTCGGCCTGCCGATGGAGGGTGTGGGCCTGCTCCTCGCGATCGACCCGATCCTGGACATGATCCGCACCGCGACCAACGTCGCCGGACAGGCGCTGATCCCGGTGCTGGTCTCCGCCCGCGAGAACCTGCTCGACCGCGACGCGTACGCCACGGCCGACGGTTCCTCCCTGGACGAGCCGGTCGACGAGCCACGCGACAAGGCCGAGCCGGTCCCCGCGACCGCCTGACGGCCGTCCGGCATCGAGACCTGAACGGGCCCCCTGGGCGGCCCTTCCCCGGTTCACCGGGCGAGGGCCCTCCAGGGGGCCCGTACGCTAAGCGGTATGGGTGCCGTGAAGACCAAGCGGATGCCGCGTGCGGTCCGTGAACAGCAGATGCTGGACGCCGCCGTGCGGATCTTCGGCCAACGGGGCTACATGGCCGCGTCGATGGACGAGATCGCCGAACTGGCCGGTGTGTCGAAGCCGTTGGTGTACCTGTACCTCAACTCCAAGGAAGACCTCTTCACCGCCTGCATCCGCCGGGAGGCGGGGGCCCTCGTCGAGGCGGTGCGGGCCGGGGTCCGCCGCGACCTGCCGGCCGACCGGCAACTCTGGGAGGGCCTCGGCGCCTTCTTCGCGCACACCGGCGAGAACCCGGACGCGTGGTCGGTCCTGCACCTCCAGGCCCGTACCCACGGCGAGCCGTTCGCCGCCGAGGTCACCGCGATGCGCGAGGAGATCGTCGCGTTCGTGACCCAGCTGATCCTCGCCGGGGCCCGTGAGGCCCACCGCGATCCCGACCTGCCGGAGCGCGAGGTCGCCGGGCTGGCCGAGGCCCTCGTCGGCGCCGCCGAGTCGCTCGCGGCCTGGGCCAACGCCACCCCCGGCGTCACCGCCCGGCAGGCCGCGGCCACCCTGATGAACTTCGCCTGGGCGGGACTCGGCGACCTCATGGCGGGGCGGCCCTGGGCGCCCCGGGAGGAGCCGCCGGGCCCTCACGTCGGATAGACGTCCCCCGTCACGTGGATCCGGTCCTCGGGGCCGCGCAGTTCGAACCGGCCGTCCCGCGCCGCGTACGTCACCGTCCCGGGCAGCAGGACCGGTGCCCGGAACTCCGCGCGCAGATGGCAGTGCTGGGGGACGCCGTGCGCGGCGAGGCAGCGGGCCACGGTCCACATGCCGTGCGCGATGGCCCTGGGGAATCCGAACAGGCGGGCCGTGAGCGGGTGCAGATGGATCGGGTTGCGGTCCCCGGAGGCGGCGCCGTAGCGGCGCCCGACATCCCCGGCGAGCCGCCACTCGTCGACCGGGGGCAGCGGTTTGCGCGCCTCCGGCTCCCGGGGCACCGCGGTCGGCCGGTCCGTGCGGTGCCGGGCCAGGTACGTGCTCCTCGACTCCCAGACGACGGCACCGCCGCGACGCACCTCGGTGACGACCGTGGCCTCCGTGCCGCGCCGGTGCGGGACCAGACCCTCGACGTGGACGGAGAGTTCGTGGCTGCCGCCGGGCGGCATCCGCTCGTGCCGGGTCACGGTGATCGATGTGTGGACGAGGCCGAGCAGCGGCAGCGGGAAGTCCCGGCCGCTCATCAGCCGCATGGCCAGGGGGAACCCGAGCACATGCGGATACGTCACCGGCAGCGCGTCCTCCCCGACGGGGAACCCGCAGACCCGCTCGTAGGCCGCGAGCCGCGCGAGGTCCACGCGCAGGTCCGGCAGGACGAGCCGGGTGCGGGGGAACTCCGCGTCGGAACGGGGGCGTTTGAAGGGGGAGAGCAGAGCGCCGCGGGCCAGGAGCGGGGCGAGGGCGGGGGGCCCGGTGAGGACGAGGGCGTCGGGGCCGGCCATCACGCCCCCAGCAGGCTCTGGCCGCAGACACGGACGACCTGGCCGTTGACCGCGCCCGAGGCCGGGTGGGCCAGCCAGGCGGTGGTCTCGGCGACATCGACCGGGAGACCGCCCTGCGCGAGGGAGTTCATCCGGCGGCCCGCCTCGCGGATGAACAGCGGGACGGCGGCCGTCATCTTCGTCTCGATGAAGCCCGGCGCGACCGCGTTGACCGTCACGCCGTGCTCTTCGAGCGCGCGCGGCGCCAGGGAGCGGACCAGGCCGACGACGCCCGCCTTGCTCGCCCCGTAGTTGGTCTGACCGGCGTTGCCGGCGAGCCCCGCGATCGAGGCGGTGGCGACGATCCGGCCGCCGCGCTTCAGCGTCCCGTCCTTGAGCAGGGCGTCCGTGGTGCGCAGCACGCTCGCCAGGTTCACTTCGAGGACGGAGATCCAGCGTTCGGACGGCATGTTCACCAGGCGCCGGTCGCGGGTGATGCCCGCGTTGTGGATCAGCAGGTCCAGGCCGTCGGGCAGGGCCTCGGCGATCCGCGCGCCCGCGTCGGCGGACGTCATGTCGAGCAGCAGCGCGGTGCCCCCGAGCCGCTCGGCGACCCGCCGGGCGTCCTGTCCGGCCTGCGGCACGTCGAGGACGACGACCCGGGCACCGTCCCGCGCGAGGGTCTCGGCGACCGCCTCGCCGATGCCCCGGGCGGCGCCGGTGACGAGGGCGGTGCGGCCGGTCAGGGGGCGGTCCGCGTCGGGCGGAGCCGTCTCCTGCGGGGCTCCCACCTCGATCACCTGCCCGCTGACGTACGCCGACTTCGGCGACAGCAGGAAGCGCAGCGTGGACTCCGCGGCGCCCGCGTCCGTGAGCCGGACCAGGTTCACCGTCCTGCCCCGGCCGATCTCCTTGCCGAGGGAGCGGGTGAACCCCTCCAGGGCCTGCTGGGCCGCGGCCTGGTGGTGGTCGGCCGGGTCGAGGGGCGCGCCGAGCACCACCACGCGCCCGCTCGGAGCGACCGACCGTACGACGGGATGCAGGGCGGCATGCACCTCGGCCAGGGCCTCCACGTCCCGCACCCCGGTCGCGTCCAGGACGACGGCCGCCGCACGGCCGGAGCCGGCCGGGCCGATCCCCGTACGGGCCAGGACCGGCGCCGGGCCGAGGGCGGACCGGCCCGCGGTGAGGTGCAGCAGGCCGCCGTCCAGGGCGGGCCGCTCCGGGGACCAGCGGGTCAGCGCCGCGGGCTGCGGCAGCCCCAGCCGGCGGGTGAGGAAGCGGCCGGGCGCGGTACCGGTGAAGCGCAGATAGCGGTCGGCCATGACGACTCCCAGTTCCCGACGACGGTTCGCCGAAGAGGCTCGCTGAAGCCCCACTCGTGCTTACTCTGGAGTAAGGTTACCGGAGGTAAGGCTACGTCACGGACGAGGAGCAGGTCGAGATGGGCTGGTCGAAATGAGCTGGTCGAGATGAGTTCCCAGCAGCTGTCGCCGTCGGTGCGGCGCGTCGCGGTCGTCGGCGGAGCACGCATCCCCTTCGCCCGCTCCGACGGCCCCTACGCCACCGCTTCCAACCAGCAGATGCTCACCGCCGCCCTCGACGGCCTGGTCGAGCGGTACGGGCTCCAGGGGCCGGGCGCGGTCGGCGAGTTCGTCGCCGGGGCCGTGCTCAAGCACGCCCGCGACTTCAACCTCGCCCGCGAGACCCTCCTCGGCTCGGGACTCCACCCGAGCACCCCCGCCTACGACATCCAGCAGGCCTGCGGCACCGGCCTCCAGGCCGTCATCGCCGCCGCCAACAAGATCGCCCTCGGCCAGATCGACTCGGCCGTCGCGGGCGGCGCCGACACCGCCAGCGACGCACCCCTCGGCGTCAACGACTCCCTGCGCCGCATCCTCCTGGAGGTCCGCCGGGCGAAGTCGCCGGGCGCCCGCCTCAAGGCCCTCGCGAAGGTGCGCCCGGGCCACCTCGTCCCCGACATCCCGCGCAACGCCGAGCCGCGCACCGGCCTGTCCATGGGCGAACACGCAGCCGTCACCGCCCGCGCCCGGGGCATCCCCCGCGACGCGCAGGACCAGCTCGCCGCCACCAGTCACCAGCGGCTGGCGGCGGCGTACGAACGCGGCTTCTTCCAGGACCTGGTGGTCCCCTTCCGCGGCCTGGCCCGCGACCAGAACCTGCGCCCCGGCTCGACCGTGGAGAAACTCGCCTCCCTGAAGCCGGTGTTCGGGCTCGCCCACCCCGACCCGACCATGACGGCCGGGAACTCCACCCCGTTGACGGACGGTGCCGCCACCGTCCTGCTGGCGAGCGAGGAGTGGGCCCGCGAGCGGGGCCTGGAGCCGCTGGCGTACCTCACCGCGTACGAGACGGCCGCCGTCGACTTCGTGGGCGGCGACGTGGCCGGCGGCGAGGACGGACTGCTCATGGCGCCCGCGTACGCCGTCCCGCGCATGCTGGAACGGGCCGGCCTCGGCCTGGACGACTTCGACCTCGTCGAGATCCACGAGGCGTTCGCCTCCCAGGTGCTGGCGACGCTCGCCGCCTGGGAGAAGCGGGGCCTCGGCGCAGTCGACCGCGCCCGGCTGAACGTCGCCGGCTCCTCCCTCGCGACCGGCCACCCCTTCGCCGCCACCGGGGCCCGGATCGTCGCCACCCTGGCCAAGCTCCTCGCCGAACGGGACGCCCCCGCCCGCGGCCTGATCTCCGTCTGCGCGGCGGGCGGACAGGGGGTGACGGCGATCCTGGAACGCGCCTGAGAGCAACGGCCGTGCGGAACCTGAAGGACCCTCACGTAACCCCCGAGATTGCACACGCCCGGCTCCGGACCATTCCCGAATTCGCACAAACCCGCCACGTGAGCGCCGTACGATCCCGTTCCTACCGTCAGTAACCCCTTACGGACCTCTCAGGGGGGATTGAGCCGGTTGAGCGCCTCGGCGTGCGAGGCACGTACGTCATGCAGCAAGCAGTCCTTCGCTGCACGCCCCAGGAGCCGCCCGTGTCCACTGCGTATCCCTCCTCCGCCTACGGCGACGCGTACGGAGGGCCGGTCCTGGTCCAGCCCGAGGTGCGGCGGATGGACGGGGCGGTACGGGAAGCCTCCGTACCGCCGCTGGCCCCGCCGTGGGCGCACGGGTCGCTCGCCGACCTGCCCTTCGACAACGCGAACGCGCATCCCGATGCCGTGGTGCTCAGCCGCAAGGACGCCGACGGCCGCTGGAACGACGTCACGGCGACCCAGTTCGCCGACCAGGTCAGGGCCGTGGCCAAGGGCCTGGTCGCCGAGGGCCTGATGCCCGGCGACCGGGTCGCCGTGATGGCCCGCACGATCTACGAGTGGACGGTCCTGGACTTCGCCGCCTGGGCGGCCGGACTCGTCACCGTCCCCGTCTACCCCACCTCCTCCGTCTTCCAGGCCCGCTGGATCCTCCAGGACTCCGGCGCGGTCGCCCTGGTCACCGAGAACGCCGCGCAGGCCGCCGCCCTCGGCCCCGAGCGCGAACGCCTGCCCGACCTCAAGCACCTGTGGGTCGTCGAGAAGGGCCACGTCGACCGGCTCGCGGAAACCGGCGCGCACCTGCCCGACCAGGAAGTCGAGGTGCGGCGCGGCATGCTCGGCCCCGACACCCTCGCCACCCTCGTCTACACCTCGGGCACCACCGGCCGCCCCAAGGGCTGCGCCCTCACCCACGGCAACTTCTTCGCCGAGGTGGACAACGCCATCGAGCTGCTCTACCCCGTCTTCCGGGCGAAGACCAGCGAAGAGGCCTCGGTCCTGCTGTTCCTGCCGATGTCCCACGTCTTCGGCCGCATGGTGGCGATCGCCTGCATCCGGGCCCGCGTCCGGCTGGGCCACGCCCCCAGCATCAAGGCCGACCGGCTGCTCCCGGACCTGGCCAGCTTCCGGCCGACCTGCCTGCTCGCCATCCCGTACATGCTGGAGAAGGTCTTCAACTCGGCCCGAGCCAAGGCCGAGGCGGGCGGCCGGGTCTCCTCGTTCGACCGCGCGGCGGCGGTGGCGCAGCGCTACGGAGAGGCCCTGGAGGCCCAGCAGACGGGCACCGGCCCCGGCCCCTCCCGCGCCCTCAAGACCGCCCGGGCCTTCTACGACCCCCTGGTCTACCGCCGCATCCGCAACGCCATGGGCGGCAGGGTCCGCTACGCCATCTGCGGCGGGTCCCCGCTCGGCAGCCGCCTGGCAGCCTTCTACGCCGGTGCCGGCATCGAGATCTTCGAGGGCTACGGCCTGACCGAGACCACCGGCGCGAGCACCGTCACCCCGCCCCTGAAACCCCGCCTCGGCACCGTCGGCTGGCCGCTGCCCGGCACCCGCGTCCGTATCGCCGCCGACGGCGAGATCCTCGTCGGCGGCGACCACGTGCTGCGCGGCTACTGGGACCCGCAGGCCGGCGGCGTCGTCCCCGCCGCCCCCGACGGCTGGCTCGCCACCGGCGACCTCGGCGAACTGGACGACGAGGGCTACCTGACGATCACCGGCCGCAAGAAGGAGATGCTCATCACCGCCGGCGGCAAGTCCGTCGCCCCGGCCCCGCTGGAGAACTGGCTGCGCTCACACCCGCTGATCTCCCAGTGCCTCGTCCTGGGCGACGGCCGCCCCTTCGTCTCGGCGCTGATCACCCTCGACCCGGACGGCATCACGCACTGGCGCCAGATGAACGGCAAACACCCCGTCCCCGCCACGCTCCTGGTCGACGACGAGGAACTGCGCGCCGTCCTCCAGCGTGCTGTCGACGAGGCCAACAAGATGGTCTCCCGCCCGGAGTCCATCCGCCGCTTCGTCATCCTCCCCGAGGACTTCACCGAGGAGGCGGGCCACCTGACCCCGTCGATGAAGCTCCGCCGGGAGGCCGTGCTGCGCGCGTTCGCGACGGAAGTGGAGGGCCTGTACACGCGGTGAGGCACCTTTGCGATCTCTTCACACGTGCTTATTGACGACGCACGGCGTCTGCCCGTTGGCTTTCGACCACCTCGTCACGATGCTCCCCCCATCGGAAGGCACCACCAGTGATAGCGCGCAACACCCGTCAGGCCGCCGTGCGGCACGTCTCCATGGCCCTGGCGGTCTCCGTATCGGCCCTGTCCCTCGCAGCCTGCGGCGACGGCGGGAGTGACGACACCGCCGCGAAGAAGGGCAACGACATCACGGTGGGCCTGCTGCTGCCCGACCGGGACACGGCACGCTTCGAGAAGTTCGACTACCCGCTGATCAAGGAGGAGGTCGCGTCCCTCACGGAGGACAAGGGCAAGGTCCGCTACGCCAACGCCGAGGCCAGCGTCACCAGACAGAGCGAGCAGTTCCAGAAGATGATCGCCGACAAGGTCGACGTCATCCTCGTCGACGCACTGAACTCCAAGGCCATCGCCACGGACGTGCAGAAGGCCAAGGACGCCGGCATCCCGGTGATCGCCTACGACCGGCTCGCCGAGGGCCCGATCGACGCCTACGTCTCCCACGACAATGAACTCGTCGGACAGGTGCAGGGCCGCGCCATCGTCGGGGAACTCGGCGACAAGGCCGGGAAGAGCAAGGTCGTCATGATGAACGGCGACCCCGGCGACCCGAACACGGCACGGTTCAAGGACGGCGCGCTGAGCGAGCTCCGAGGCCAGGTGAACATCGTCAAGGAGTACGACACCAAGGAGTGGAAGCCCGCGATCGCCAAGGAGCACATGAAGGAGGCGATCCGGTCGGTCGGGCTGAGCAACATCGCCGCTGTTTACTCGGCCAACGACGGCATGGCCGGCGCCGTCATCGAGGCGATGCAGGAGGCCGGAGCCGCGAAGATGCCGCCGGTGACCGGGCAGGACGCCAACCTCGACGCGGTGCAGCGGGTCGTGTCCGGCGAGCAGTACATGACGGTGTACAAGTCCTTCCTGCTGGAGGCGACCAACGCCGCGAAGATCGCGGTGGCCAAGGTGCAGGGCCGCTCGATCGAGTTCGCCGCGCTGACCCGGGAGACGGTCGACAGCCCCACGCAGAAGAACATCCCGGCGATGCTGGTGCCGGTGGTCGCCCTCACCAAGGACAACATCAAGGAGACGGTGATCACGGACGGCGTGTACACCGTCAAGGACATCTGCACCTCCAAGTACAGGGCGGACTGCGCGGCCATCGGCCTCGACTGACGGCGGGTGCGCCGGGGCGGGCCGTGGCGCGCGCCCCCTTCGCTTGTCGACGCGGCGATGCCGGGCGGGCTGCGTGGGGTGTCGGCGGGTTCGGGCGGGCTGCGTGGGGCTTCGGGCTCGGGTCGCGGGGTGGGCTTCGGGCTCGGGCGGGCTGCGTGGGCTTCGGGCTCGGCGGGCTGCGTGGGGTGTCGGCGGGTTCGGGCGGGCTGCGTGGGGCTTCGGGCTCGGGTCGCGGGGTGGGCTTCGGGCTCGGGCGGGCCGCGTGGGCTTCGGGCTCGGGCCGGACGCGTGGGGTGTCGTCGGGCTCGGGTCGCGTGGTGGGGGCCGCACGGGTCTTGACTTCGCGAGGCCCCCGCGCGACATTCCCACCCCTTACGCGTTCTCGTCGGGCTGGAGCGGCCATGACCACTCGCACGGACACCGCAGGAACTGCCGAAGGCCCGTCCCGAAGACGCCTGCTGGCCGGGGCCGCCGGGGCCGCCGGTGCTGGTCTCGCGGTCGCCGCGGGCGTTCAACAGAGCGCCCGGGCAGCCGACTTACCGCCGCTCGGCACCTACGACGTCGTCGTCATCGGCTCCGGCGCCGCGGGCATGACCGCCGCGCTGACCGCCGCCCGCCAGGGCCTGAGCTGTGTGGTCGTGGAGAAGGCACCCACCTTCGGCGGTTCGGCCGCCCGATCCGGCGCCGGGATCTGGATCCCCAACAACTCCGTGATCCTCGCGGCCGGCGTCCCGGACACCCCCGCGAAGGCCGCCGCCTACCTCGCCGCCGTCGTCGGCCCGGAGATCCCCGCCGACCGGCAGCGTGCCTTCCTCGCCCACGGCCCGGCGACGATCTCCTTCGTCATGGCGCACAGCCCGCTCCGGTTCCGCTGGATGGAGGGCTACAGCGACTACTACCCCGAGCTGCCCGGCGGTCTGCCGAACGGCCGCTCCATCGAGCCGGACCAGCTCGACGGCAATGTCCTGGGGCCCGAGCTGGCGCACCTGAACCCGCCGTACATGGACGTACCCGCCGGCATGGTCGTCTTCAGCGCCGACTACAAGTGGGTCGCCCTGGCCGCCGTGAACGCCCGGGGCGCGGCCGTCGCCGCCCTGTGCCTCGCCCGCGGCGCCAAGGCGGCGACGCTCGGCCAGAAGCCCCTGACGATGGGCCAGGCGCTGGCGGCGGGCCTGCGCGCGGGCCTGCGCTCGGCCGGGGTCCCCGTCTGGCTGAACACACCCCTGACGGACCTGCACGTCGAGAACGGCACGGTCACGGGAGCCGTCGTCACCCGCGACGGCGCTCCCGGCCTGGTCCGCGCCCGCCGGGGCGTGATCGTCGGCTCCGGCGGCTTCGAACACAACGCCGCGATGCGGGAACGCTTCCAGCGGCAGCCCATCGGCACGGAGTGGACCGTCGGGGCGAAGGAGAACACCGGCGACGGCATCCGGGCGGGGGAGCGACTGGGCGCGGCGCTCGACCTGATGGAGGACGCGTGGTGGGGCCCGGCCATCCCCGTCCCCGGCCGGCCCTACTTCTGCCTCGCCGAACGCACCCTGCCCGGCGGGCTGCTGGTCAACGGCTCGGGCCGCCGCTTCGTCAACGAGGCCGCGCCCTACAGCGACGTCGTGCACACCATGTACGACGTCCACGACACCGACCCGGCCATCCCGTGCTGGCTGATCACCGACCAGAACTACCGCAACCGGTACCTCTTCAAGGACGTCCTGCCGGCGCTGCCCTTCCCCGACTCCTGGTACGACTCCGGGGCTGCGCACAAGGAGTGGACGCTGGACGCGCTGGCGGCCTCCATCGGCGTCCCCGCGGCGGCCCTGCGCACCAGCGTGAACCGCTTCAACGCCCAGGCGCGACAGGGCGAGGACCCCGACTTCCACCGCGGCGACAGCGCCTACGACCACTACTACACCGACCCGTCCGTCCTCCCCAACTCCTGCCTGGCACCGCTCTGGCTCCCCCCGTACCACGCCTTCCGCATCGTCCCCGGCGACCTCGGCACGAAGGGCGGCCTCCGCACGGACGCCCGGGCCCGGGTACTGCGCGAGGACGGCTCGGTCATCCCCGGCCTCTACGCGGCGGGAAACGCCAGTGCGGCGGTGATGGGCCACAGCTACGCGGGCGCGGGCTCGACGATCGGCCCGGCGATGACGTTCGGGTACATCGCGGCGCGGGACATCGCGGGGGTGCTGTAGCGGGTCGGAGCAGGGCCGGGGGCGTGTTCAGAGGGGGTCGTCCGAGCGTGAGCCGGTCGTGGTGCGCCTGGGGGCATCCGCGGCCGGTCACGGAGCCACCCGGGGCGTCGCGTGTGGGGCTGCGGCGATGCCCCGGGCGGTTCAGTCCCCGGGCTTGCGGGCCACGAGGCTCGCCTGGGCGACCGGCTCGCCCCGCGCCTCGTCGGGCTCTCGTACGGTCGTGGCGCGGACGGTGAAGCCGGCGCCGCTCAGCAGGGCGGCGATGCGCTCCGGACGGCCCCGGCGGAAGGTCAGGGACACATCGTGTCCGAAGGCCTCCTCGTAGCGGCGGGGCTCGTCCCCGTACTGGAAGCCGAGGAGCAGATGCCCGCCGGGGCGCAGCACGCGGTGGAAACCGGCGAAGAGGGCGGGCAGGTGCTCCTCGGGGGTGTGGATGATCGAGTACCAGGACACGAGGCCGTCGAGCGAGGAGTCCGGCAGGTCGAGCTCCAGCATGGAACCCCGTACGAACCGCAGGCCCGGGTTCTCGCGGCGGGCGATCGCGAGCATCGACTCCGACAGGTCCAGGCCGAACACCGACAGCCCCTGGGACGCCAGGTACGCCGTCACCCGCCCGGGCCCGCACCCCAGGTCGGCGACCTCGCCCCCCTCGCCCACGAGCCCCGCGAAACCGTGGAGCACGCCCCGGTCCAGGGGCGTCCCCGGACGCAGATCGCTGAAGGCAGCGGCGTACTCCTCGGCCACGGTGTCGTAGAACACGCGGGTCTCGGTCACGAAGTCTGCGGTGTCGGTCATGGCCGTAGACCCTAGGGCGTGAGGGACCTGGCGCCGCCGTCAGGGGCGGCCCCGCCAGGCGCCGATACCCGCACCCGCACCGATCGCCGTCCCGAAACCGAGGCCCAGAGCCAGGCCCAGGGCGAGGTTGTCGAAGACGGTCATGCCGAGCACGATCCCTAAGGCCGTGCCGAGGGACAGGCCGACCGACAGGCCGACCGACAGGCTTGTGGTCAAGGCCTTGTCGGTGGGCGAGCCGCCGGCCTCCTCGCTGTTCTCCTGATCTTTCCCCATCCGCCCATCGTCCCACGGCCGGAATTCGCCGGGAATTCACCAGCCGACCGGGCCCGGAAAGGGCAGGAGCCCCGTCGCCTTACGGCGCGGGGCTCCTTGGGTACTACAAATCAGACCGGCGTGACGTTCTCAGCCTGCGGGCCCTTCGGGCCCTGCGTGACGTCGAAAGACACCTGCTGGTTCTCCTCGAGCGAGCGGAAGCCGCTCGCGTTGATCGCGGAGTAGTGGACGAAGACGTCGGGGCCGCCGCCCTCCTGGGCGATGAAACCAAAGCCCTTTTCGGCGTTGAACCACTTCACGGTTCCGGTAGCCATAAGCCCTCCTTGGGCTTCAAAAGGGTTGCCCTGCTCCAGAACCAGCAAGTGTGAAGAAGAATTCCGCACAAGTGCATATGTCTGTGAATGACGAGAGCCCGCGGTCACATGCTCCGCAGGCTCTGTACTGCAAGGGAAACCAAACTGCAACTTGCGACGAGCCTAGCACGCAGGCCCCGGAATGCAATAGGGGTCAAGATCACGTCACCCGAATGTTTGAACAACCCACGGCCGACTGGCGGAAGGGGCGCCAACGGCGGGCCACACCCCGGTGGCGGGGTCGCGCGCCGGTCCGTACGCCGTGAGGGCTAGCCTCACGATGTGGACAATCCTCGCACCCGGCCGCGCGTCGGCCACATCCAGTTCCTGAACTGCCTGCCCCTGTACTGGGGGCTCGCGAGAACAGGCACGCTCCTCGACTTCGAGCTCTCCAAGGACACCCCGGAGAAGCTCAGCGAGAAGCTGGTGCAGGGCGAACTCGACATCGGTCCGATCACCCTCGTCGAGTTCCTCCGGCACGCCGACGACCTGGTCGCCTTCCCCGACATCGCCGTCGGCTGCGACGGCCCGGTCATGTCCTGCGTGATCGTCTCCCAGGTCCCCCTGGACCGGCTGGACGGCGCCCGCGTCGCCCTCGGGTCGACCTCCCGCACCTCCGTCCGCCTCGCTCAGCTGCTCCTCGCCGAGCGCTTCGGCGTCCAGCCGGACTACTACACCTGCCCGCCCGACCTGAGCCTGATGATGCAGGAGGCCGACGCCGCCGTCCTCATCGGCGACGCCGCGCTGCGCGCCAACATGCTCGACGGGCCGCGCTTCGGCCTGGCCGTGCACGACCTGGGCGCGCTGTGGAAGGAGTGGACGGGCCTGCCGTTCGTCTTCGCGGTCTGGGCGGCCCGCCGCGACTACCTGGAGCGCGAGCCGGTCATCACGCGCCGGGTGCACGAGGCCTTCCTCGACTCCCGCAACCTCTCCCTGGAGGAGGTCGGCAAGGTCGCCGAGCAGGCCGCCCGCTGGGAGGCCTTCGACGAGGAGACCCTCGCCCGCTACTTCACGACCCTCGACTTCCGCTTCGGCGGCCCGCAGCTGGCGGCGGTCGCCGAGTTCGCCCGGCGGGTCGGCCCGACGACGGGCTTCCCGGCGGACGTGAAGGTGGACCTGCTCCAGCCGTGAGCCGGGCGGTGCTCCCGCACTACTCTGCTGGGGGAGTGCAGGCGTACCGGGACCGGAGCCGTCCCCGCCTGCCCACGGGGGAGGGGTGACGCCCATGCGGCCGCTCGACGTCGACGAACCCACCGTCGTGGGGCCCTACCGGCTGCTCGGCCGGCTGGGCTCCGGCGGCATGGGCCGGGTCTATCTGGGCCGCAGCGCCGGTGGCCGCACGGTCGCCGTGAAGATCGTGCATCCGCATTTCGCCCTGGACGAGGAGTTCCGGGCGCGTTTCCGGCGCGAGGTCGAGGCCGCGCGCCGGGTGGGCGGCGCCTGGACGGCGCCCGTCCTGGACGCGGACCCGGGGGCGCGGGTGCCATGGGTGGCGACGGCGTACGCCGCCGGCCCGTCCCTGTCGGCCGCGGTCGCCGACGGCGGTCCCTTGCCGGCCCACACCGTACGGGCGCTGGGGGCGGGGCTCGCCGAGGCGTTGGCGGCGGTGCACGAGCTGGGGCTGGTGCACCGGGACGTGAAGCCGTCGAACGTCCTGCTGACCCTCGACGGCCCGCTCCTCATCGACTTCGGCATCGCCCGGGCCACGGACGGCACGGCGTCCCTCACCTCCACCGGCGTGTCCATCGGCTCGCCCGGCTACATGTCGCCCGAGCAGATCCTCGGCAAGGCCGTCACGGGCGCCGCCGACGTCTTCTCGCTGGGCGCGGTCCTCGCGTACGCGGCGACCGGCCGGCCTCCCTTTCCCGGGGACTCCTCCGCCGCCCTGCTCTACAAGGTCGTCCACGAGGAGCCGGAACTCGGCCTGCTGGACGGGGAGCTGAGGGGCCTGACGGCGGAGTGCCTGACGAAGGACCCGGCGGCGCGGCCCGCCCCGGCTGAGCTGGCCCGCCGACTGGCCCCCGAGGGCGCGGCCCGGCTGGTGGCGGGCGGGTGGCTGCCGGGGGCGCTGGTGGAGCAGGTGAGCCGGAGTGCCGTGCACCTGCTGAACCTGGAGGTGACGGGAGCCGGGGCGGCGGGCGGGGCCGGGGCAGGGGCCGGGGGGCCTTCCGGGCCGGTTGGTTTCAGCAGCCCCTCGGTGGGCGGGCCGGAAGCGCCCGGGAGTGACGGGAGCGACGGTCTCGGGGTGTTCGGTCCGCCGCCGGTGATGCCATCGCCCGGGGTACTGCCGCCCGGGTCGATGCCGTCTGCGGTGACCTCTTCCGAGGCCGCCTCTTCCGGGGCGACCCCGCCCCCGGCGATGCCACTCCCGGCGATGCCACCCCCGACGATGGCCCCCACACCCCACGTCGCCGCCGTGCCCGAACCCCGGGACGGCGACCACCCGCAGGACACCGCCCCGGCCTCCGGGCCGCGCCCCGGCAGGGTCACCGTCTCCGTCGCTGCCACGTCCACGCCGGAGGGCGAGAGCGGCGGACGGGTGCGGAGGCTGAGCTGCTCCGTGGCGCTGGCGGTCGCCGGGGCGATGGCGGCCGTGACGATCGGGTCGGTGTTCGTGTTCGACCTGCTGCCGGACCGGGGCGGAGGCCAGGACGACGCGGACTCCTCCAGCGGTTCCGACTCGCCCCCGGCGGCCAGCGCGAGCTCCGCCCCCTCCGCCGGCGCGGTACCCGCCACGTACCTCGGCACCTGGGAGGGCCAGGGCATCGCCCTCGACGGCAGACTGCCCCTCGGCACGTTCCGCCTCACGGTCGAACGGACCGCCGTCGGCCAGGAACTGGGCAAGCTCCGCCAGACGGACCCGATCGGCGGCGTCTGCGTCGACGTACTCACCCTGAAGCAGGTGACGAAGACGGAACTCGTCGCCACGTCGGTCGGCGCGAAGACCAATCACAGCGGCTGCAACCCGGCGAAGACGACCGTCCACCTCAAGCCGGTGGGCGACGACCTCCGGTACCGGTCGGAGAGCCAGGAGTCGGGTCGGCCGGAGGCGCGGATGTCGAGGGTGGGGTAGGGGCCGCCCTGCGGCTGAGCCTGACGAGCAGGGTGATCAGCAGCGCGGCCGCCACGAGGGTGGAGACGAGGCCGACGACCCACAGCCATGGGTAGTGCACGTGCACCCAGCAGGGGCCGCCCTCGCTGTAACAGCCGGAGTCCCAGTTGCGGCGCCGTTTGGGCCGCACGGTCGTGGCGATCACCCCGGCGACCAGGTAGCAAGCGCCCAGCCCGGGCAGGGAGGCTGCCACCCAGGCCAGCGAACGCGCCCTGTTCTTCTTCCAGTCCATCCGGGTCAGTGGCGCCACCCAGGCGAAGAAGACCACCGGCACCAGGGCGCCGACCACGCCGGTGAAGGCGTACGCACCGCCGGGCCACGCCGGAGCGAAGTCACCCCACAGCTCGTGGCCCCAGTACATGTCCAACAGGACCAGCGGCATGATCAGGACGACGAAGCCGGGCAGCACCAGGCAACCGAACAGGCGCTCCCCGAACGTGGTCTTCACGCGGCGAAGGGACGGCGGACGCTCTGCCCTGTGCTCGTACCGCAAGGCAGATCCAGCCGCCTTTCTCCGCTTCGGCCTCGCCGAACTTCCGCTCATGGCCCCTAATTCTCACCCTGGTTGGGGTGCTCACTACTGTGTCTGCCAAAGCGAACACCATCACAGACGCATGACGCATGCCCCATCGGGCCATGCCGGGGAAGGCCCACCATGGAGACACTGCAGCCGGACGATCCTGCGGAGTTGGGCACGTACCGACTTCTGCGAAGACTCGGTGCCGGCGGCATGGGGCGGGTCTACCTCGCCCGTTCACCCGGTGGCCGTACCGTCGCGGTGAAGGTCGTACGTCCGGACCTGGCCGCGGACGGCGATTTCCGCGACCGCTTCCGGCACGAAGTCGAGACGGCCAAGGCGGTCTCCGGCCGCTTCACCGCCCCGGTCGTGGACGCCGACCCCGACGCGCCGCTGCCGTGGCTGGCGACGTCGTACGTGCTCGGCCCGGACCTCACGGACGTGGTCACCGCGCACGGTGCCCTGCCGGAGCACACCGTCCGGGCGCTGGCCGCCGGCCTCGCCGCAGCCCTCCAGGAGGTGCACGCCGCCGGACTGATCCACCGTGACATGAAGCCGTCGAACGTCCTGCTGGCGGCAGACGGTCCGCGCGTCATCGACTTCGGCATCGCGCGGGCGGTGGACGGAAGCCGTATGACGCAGACGGGCGTCGTGGTCGGGTCTCCCGGCTACATGTCACCGGAGCAGGCGCTGGGCGAGAACATCGGCACGGCGAGTGATGTCTTCTCGCTGGGCGCCGTCCTCGCGTTCGCCGCAACCGGTCGGGGCACGTTCGGCCAAGGCGCCGCCTCGCACGCCTCGTTGCTCTATCAGGTCGTGCACGGTGATCCCGACGTCGAGGGCGTACCGCAGCAACTGCTGGGCCTCGTCCGCGCCTGCCTCGCCAAGGACCCGGCGCATCGGCCGGTTCCGGCCGAAATCGTGGCGGCGCTCGCCCCGCAGGGGGTCGAAGGCGTCCTCAGTGACTGGCTGCCGTCGGCGGTGGCCTCGACGATCGCCACGCATGCGGCCGGCATCCTGGACCTGGAGGCGCCGCAGCGGCCTCAGCCCACGGGCGCCGCGTCCTTCGGGCCCGCGCCGACGATGACGGAGGGGGCACCGCAGTCACCGGGCATCCCCACCCCGGGCTACGGGTATCCGCAGGCCCCGGGATACGGCGGTGCCCCCGCGGCCGCCGCCCAGGGATCGCCGGCCCCCGGCTACGCCACACCGCCGGGCGGCCTTCCCGCTCCCGGGTACGGAACGCCCCCGCCGGGCCACGGCCCTCAAGGACACCCCGGTGCCCCGGGGCCGGCCTCCACTGTCGCCACCACCTCCCCTTCCCGCCGCCGTGTTCTCGGTCTCGCGCTCGGCGGTGCCGCCACCGTGACGCTGGCGGGCGGCGGCTCCGCCTGGTGGCTCAGCAGGAACGGCGACACCGCGGACGGGGCGACCGGTAAGAACGGCGCCGGTTCCGCCCGTCCCGCCGGGGAGAACTTCACCACCCCGCCGGCGGGAGTCGCCCCCCAACCCCTGTGGCACGAGACAGCGGCGGAAGACAGCACCACCACCGATGTACCCCTCCTCATTCATGACGGCCTGCTCTTGATCAGCGGCGACCCTCTGGTGGCGTATGACGTGAAGACCGGTGAAGCCCGCTGGTCGAAGCCCGATGTCTGCGCCCCCGGTTCCCCGCTCCTGTTCCACGACGGCAAGGTGTTCCTCGCCGACAGCGGCGTCGAGGGAGTCCTCGTCGCCCGGGACGTGAAGACCGGCAAGGAGGTGTGGCGCAGCCGACTCGGCAAGAAACTCGGCATCGAGAGCACCATCGCCATCGACGACAAGAACGTGTACGTCACGGCAACCGACTACGCACAGGCCCAGAGCGCCACCGACTACCGCACCGCCATCGCCGCGATCAGCCACAGCACCGGGAAGAAGGTGTGGTTGCAGCACCGCGACTGGGGCACGCGGGACTACGACGTCCAGGGCACCGTCTCCGGCAAGTACCTCGTCTACGCGGACTCCAACCACAACCTCACCGTGCGCGACACCGCAACCGGCGACCAGTTGTGGACGCAGAAGATCGGCGACGACTGGGCCTGGCAGCCCACGGTCGCGAACGGCCTCGTCTTCCTGCCCGGCGAGAAGCTGACAGCGGTCGACGCGGAGACCGGCCGTACCCGCTGGACGCTCTCCCCCGAGGGCCGCCGCGGCTTCAACAACCCGGCCGTCATCGACGGTGTGCTCTACGTCAGCGACTACGACCGCGGCATCTGGGCCGTCGACGTCAGGACGCAGCGGCGGATCTGGCTCTGCGAGGACCAGAACCGCGGCGGGGCGGGGACGTTCGTGAGGGCCGGCACGACGCTGTACTGCGCTGCCGGGCCTCTGTCAGGCGGCGTCATCGCCCTTGAGGCCAAGACCGGGGACGTGCGCTGGACATGGACCGATGACAAGGACTCCGGCGCCCCGTGGCAGATCGCGACGGCAGGAAACCGACTGTTGGTGACGAACGGACCGGAGATCTACGCGATGCCGGCGGTGTGACGCCGGGGCGCTGGGGCGCCATGCAGGGGACTGCCATAGTCTCCGTTAGCTGAAGTTAACGAACGTGGCCACAGGGGCCGACGGGGAGGACGACCATCATGCGGATGCTGGTCACGGTCGTACGCGAAGGCGGTGAGCCGGAGGACGTCGTCGTCACCGCCGACGACACCGCCACGGCTGGCGATGTCGCGGAGGTGTTGGCGCAGGCCGTCGGACAAGGCATCAACCCGCGGGGTGTCGGGTCGGAGAACGTCGTGGCCATGCCCGGGACCTCCCTGGCCTCGCTGCCCGGCTACGGAACGGCGGTCTCCGGGGCGCCGGTGCTGTGGGCGGACGGTGAGCTGTGCGACCCCGCGGCACCGGCGGCCGGCGCCCTGCGGGACGGCATGCGCGTCTCCGTCGACCCCTCGATAGGCCCGCTGCTGCGCAAGGGCGAGCCGGTCGGACAGTACGAACTGCGCGTGGCGGGCGGTCCCGGCGCGGGGCGGGTGGTCCGGCTGGGCGTCGGCGCGGCAACCGCCGGATCGGCGCCGACCTGTTCGCTCCCCTTGCCGGACGCCTCACTGCCGGCGGTCGCCCTCCGGCTGACCATCGACCTCCAGGGCAACGTCACCCTCACCCCGGAGACCGGCACCGGTGCCCGGCTGAACGATGACGCGGTGACGGCCGGGACTCCTTGGCCCCTGGGCGGCGTCGTACGCGTGGGTGACTCGCTGCTGGTCCTCGACCAGGTGGCCGAGCCGGATGCGCATCTGTCCCTGATGAGCGAAGGCGGCCTCGCCTACAACCGCCCCCCTCGGCTGTCGCCGCTGCGGCCTCGGCGGCGGCTGGCCGTGCCGGTGCCTCCCTCCAAGGGGGAACGGGCGCGTTTCCAGTTCATCATGGCCTTCATGCCCATGCTGTTCGGGCTGTCGATGTACTTCATCACCAAGCAGATCTACATGCTGCTGTTCTGCCTGATGAGCCCGCTCATGATGCTGGGCCAGTGGATCAGTGAGAACCGCGAGGGCAAGAAGAAGCACAAGACGTCCCTCAAGCAGTACAAGAAGGATCTCGCGGCCCACGAGTCCGAACTCGTCACCCTCGGCAAGGAAGAACAGCGCGCCCGCCGCGAGGACAACCCCGACCCGGCGGAGATCCTGCTCTTCGCGACCGGACCGCGCCGCCGTCTCTGGGAGCGCCGGCTCACCGACCCGGACGCGATGCAGCTGCGTATCGGCCTAGGAGCCCTGCCCTCCGACGTGGAACTCGTCTTCGCGCGTGGCGGTTCAGCGCACGACGAGGAGCCCCCGGAACCCCCGGTCCTGCCCGACGTCCCCGTCACCCTGCCCTTCGCCCGGCTCGGCGTGGTCGGCATCGCGGGAGACCGCGCCCGTGCCCTTGCCACCGCGCGCTGGCTGAGCGTGCAGGCCGCCGTGCTGCACAGCCCTCGGGACCTGTCACTGGTCTCCCTGGCCGCGACACCGGCCGCCGGCGCCGAGTGGCACTGGGCGCACTGGCTTCCGCACACCAACCCCGACGAGGGACAGGACTGCGTCGCCCTGGTCGGTTTCGACTCGGAGGGCATCAGCCGCCGGGTCAACGAACTGCTCAACGAACTGGCTCGACGCAAGGCGGCCCGCGAGCAGCACAACATGACGGGCCAGCTCTATCCGGACGCCAACGTGCTCCTGATCCTCGACGGAGCACGGCTGCTGCGCCGCGTCCCGGGCGTTCCCCAACTCCTCACCGAGGGACCGCAGTACGGCATCTTCGCCCTCTGTATCGACGAGGACGAGCGGCTGCTTCCCGAGGAGTGCAAAGCCGTCGTGGCCTGGTCACCGGACGCGGCCCACCATGTCCGGGTGCGCGGCTACGGCCTGGAGGCCGTCGGCGATGTGCTGGCCGACCAGGTTCCGTACGAATGGTGCGAACTCCTGGCCCGCTCCCTCGCCCCGGTCCGCGACGTCAGTCGCGACGACGCCGATTCCGCCCTGCCCACCTCGGCCCGGCTGCTGAACCTGCTGAACATGCCCAACCCGGCGGGTACCGAAGTGGAACGCATCTGGCGGGCAGGTGGATCGACCACGGCCGCACCCATCGGACTCGCCGCCGACGGCGCGTTCGTCCTGGACATCCGCCGTGACGGGCCGCACGCGCTGGTCGCCGGTACGACGGGTGCCGGTAAGTCCGAGCTGCTCCAGACGATCATCGCCTCGCTGGCGGTCGCCAACCGTCCCGACGCCCTGAACTACGTCCTCATCGACTACAAGGGCGGCAGCGCGTTCATGGACTGCGCCCGCCTGCCCCATACCGTCGGCATGGTCAGCGACCTCGACGCCCATCTGACCGAGCGGGCCCTCGCCTCACTCGCGGCCGAGCTGCATCGCCGGGAGCGCATCCTCTTCGATGCGGCGGCCAAGGACATCGAGGACTACAACGACACCCGCAAGCTCCGCCCCGAACTGGAGCCGATGCCCCGGCTCGTGCTCGTCATCGACGAGTTCGCGTCCTTGGTCGCCGAACTGCCCGACTTCATCGCGGGCTTGGTCGACATCGCGCGCCGGGGCCGCTCGCTCGGCGTGCACCTGATCCTCGCGACGCAGCGTCCCGCGGGTGTGGTGAGCGCCGACATCCGTGCCAACACCAACCTCCGCATCGCCCTGCGCGTCACCGACGCCTCCGAGTCGATGGACGTCATCGACGCACCGGACTCGGGCGCGATCGCCAAGTCGACTCCAGGGCGCATGTACGTGCGTTCCGGCGCCCAGTCCCTGGTCGGCGTGCAGTCGGCCCGTATCGGTGGCCGTCGCCCCGCCACGGGCCAGACGGGCCCGAAGGCCACGCTGATCCCGTTGCCGTGGAACGCCTATGCCCGCCCGTTGCCCAAGCGGGAGGAGGCCGAGGACGACGGCACGATGGTCACGGACCTGGCCGTCCTCGTCGACGCCGTACGCGAAGGCGCCGAGCGGATGGGCTTCGGCGAGCAGCGCAGCCCATGGCTGCCGCCGCTGGCGGAGTCCGTCACACTCGACGAACTGTCTGCCTACGGCGGTGCACCGGCCGCCCCGGACGGCGACGTGCCTCCGATCCCGTACGGCCTGGTCGACCTGCCGGCGAAGCAGAGCCGCGTGCCGGTGTCCCTGGACCTCGTGCACGGCGAGCACACACTGCTGCTCGGCGGCGCCCGCTCCGGTCGCTCGACGGCTCTTCGTACCCTGGCCGGCTCCCTGGCCCGGAACACCTCACCGCTCGATGTGCACGTCTATGGCATCGACTGCGGCTCCAACGCCCTTCTGCCGCTGGTGCGTCTGCCTCACGTGGGCGCTGTCGTGACCCGCGACGAGCCGGACCGAGCCCGTCGCCTGATCCAGCGCTTGCAGGTGGAGGTCGCCCGTCGACAGCAACTGCTCGCAATGGAGGGCGCGTCGAGTGCGGCGGAACAGCGCGCGAGTGCCGCTCCTGAAGAGCGCCTGCCCTGGATGGTGCTGCTGCTGGACAGCTGGGAGGGATTCGCCTCGACATTCGAGAACTACAACTACGGTCAGCTGCTGGAAGCGGCCCAGAGACTCTTCCGTGAGGGTTCGGCAGCGGGTCTGAAGGTCGTCATGACGGCCGACCGCAGCGGCCTCAGCGGTCACGTCTCCTCGGCCTTCGCCGACCGACTCGTCATGCGCTTCGCCGACCCGAACGACTACTCCACAGCAGGTCTCCAGGCCCGCGAGGTCCCGAAGAACATGCCACCCGGACGCGCCCTGCGGATCACCGACACCGGTGTGGACGAGACGCAGATCGGCCTACTGGCGCAGGATCCTGCCGGTCAGGCCCAGGTCCGTGCCCTCCGCGAGATCGCGGAAGAGGCGCGAACCCGCTACGGCCGCGTCCCGGCGGGCCGCCGTCCTCTGCGAGTCGATGCCCTTCCGTCGCGCATCACGGCGTCGGAGGCAATGGCTCTGGACCCGGACTTCGTCCCGCCGTCGCCTCTGTGGGCGCTGCTCGCCGTGGGCGGCGACGAGCTCCACCCCATCGGGATCGACCTGGAGGAGAACGGCCCCGGCTTCGTCATCGCGGGCCCGCCGAAGTCCGGCCGTTCCACGGCACTGCTGTGCGCTGCCGAGTCGCTTCTGCGAGCAGGTACGCCTCTGGTGGTTGTCACACCTCGCCGGTCTCCACTGCGGGACCTCGAGGGGCGAGAGGGCGTGCTGGGCATGCTCAACGCGGACAGCTCGGGCGACGACCTGGAGGAGATCCAGGACCAGCTCGACGGACGACCGTACGTTGTCGTGGTCGACGACGCCGAACTCCTCTACGACGCACCGCTGGACGAACCGCTGGAAGGGGTCATCCGCAAGGGAGCCGACGGCGGTGTGGGCCTGCTCGCCGCCGGCACGACGGACTCACTGTCCGGCCAGTACCGGGGCTTCGCGGTCGAGGCCCGCAAGTCCCGCAATGGCCTGCTGCTGACGCCGCAGAGCTCATCGGACGGAGAGCTGTTCGGCATCCGGCTGCCTGCGAACAGCGGGGGCGGGGCAGCGGGCAGCGGATTGTTCGTGGCCGGCGGGGCGTTTGTGCCGGTGCAGGCTGTGATGAACGCGTAAATCGCGAGGGGCTCCCGCTCACTGAGCGGGAGCCCCTCGGCGCTGCTTGCCTGCCACTGAGAACTAAGGCTTTGTGTCGCCAGTGCTCTTGGCACTCGGCTTCTTGCCACCCGTCGACGAGGCTGGGGGTTCCTCCGGGCCGAACGTGCGAAGAATCCAGAGACGACGCCAGATCACTGCCGTGGTGAGGCCGAGACATATGACGGCCAGAGCCGAAGTGCCGTAGGCAGGCAGGTTTGCTGGCGGGTCCTCCACCCAGCTCTGAGCGAGGATACGGGATGGGTCCTCGGGATCGTAGGTGACGATCATGGAAGCGCCGGTTTGCGTTTCGGGAAGCATCCCGGCGTAGTCCCAGAGCTTGACCTCGGTGCCTGCCTTGGGGCTGCTCACCAGACGAACCTTCACGTACTTCGGCTTCGAATCGACACCGACGACCGTGGCAGCGGCGCTCACCCCGCGGGAACGCAGGTCCTGAACCAGGGAATGCGACGGCAGTACGAAGAATAGAGCCATCCCTACGCACAGCAGAAATAGCCCAAACCCGACTAGGATCAGGCGGACTTGCGGGAGAGGGGGCCGCGGCCTCCACGCCTTGGCCCTGGCGACGTCCTGACGTGCCTTATGGACGTGAGGCGGAAGCCGATACTGCTCCGCAGGGCGCTTCTTCCTTTTCTTAGTCATTCTCCTGCAATCCTATGAGAACCATCCGCCCACCGTATTCTTGACGCTTGACGCGGCGTCACCGATCGCCTTTCCTGCGCTCTTGGCGGCGCCAGTAACGGCGTTGACTGCCTTCCTACCGGTCTCTGTCTTGATGGCGTAGGAGACGCCATAGCCGATACCGAATCCCACTACGACACCTGCTGCGATTCCCCAGCCGACCGGACCCCCGGCGGCCGCAACAAGTGCCGTCGCACCCCATGTTGCACCCATACCGGCCGCCATTCCACCAACGTTGGCGGCCACGGCGACGTCCTTCTCCTCACCGTTGCTGATATCCCAGCCGATGGCGCCAATGGTGAGGAGGCTTCCTACCAGAGGCACCTTTCCGCCGGTCCGGAGGGCTCGACCCCACAGCGACGTAGTGCTGGGCGGCTTGAGGCCGGGAACCTTGTTGATCAGCCAGCTTCCGCCGTCGGCAACGGAGGCTTCCATAAGCCGGGAGAACGAGCCCATCCCGTACTTTGCGAGTATGCGTTCCGCTTCCCGCGCCGACTTTCCGGAGGCTTTGGCTGCGCGACTAGTGGCGTTTTTGAACTCTCGTTTTTGCGCTTTGGTCATAGCGTCGAGGCGCTGTTGCTTCAACTGGGCCGCTTCACCGGAGAATTTCTGTGCATTCTCCCAGAAATGGGCTGCATACTTCGACTGAACGCCGATCACGCTGGCGAGTAGACCAGCACTGTCGGACCACGTGTCTGCCGGGTCGAGCAGCTTCTTCGCGGCGATCTGTGTGTGCTTCCAGGCAAGGTCCCAAAGATCCGGATTGTCCCCCTGCATGAGCGCCCGGTTGAACACAGCCGTGGGCTCGTCCTTCGTGAACTGACCGTGGAAGAGCGCGGCCTTCTTGTTGAAACCAGGAGCAGGTGTTTCAGCATTGACCGCCGTCGTGAACGCGGACCCAAAGATCTTTACATCGTCCTTGGCTGACGGGGCGTTGGCCGCCGCGACGGCGACTGGCAGGTTCTTGACGAGGTCGGGGTCCATCTTGGCGTAGAACGCCGAAGCGAAGTCAGGGTCGCCCTTGTGCTTCGCAAGTTCCTCTGCGATTCGGTGGAATTCAGGGCCAGCTTTACCCCGGTCGAGCCCAGCCGCCTCGTTTGCATCCTCTGCAAGCTTCTTTCCCGCGCTTCGAGCCTCGCCGATCGTCGCTATGGGTTCGCGAAGCTGGACCATGGCGCCAGGCTTCTGAATGCCCTTTTGGTCAAGCTCCATTGCTGCTGCGAGTGCCTGACGGCGGCGAAGCATGGGCAACTCGTCATCGACCCAGCCGGCGATCTTACCGATTTCTGACAGGTTGCTCGTCTCTAGCCCAAATTTCTGAAATCTGCTCACATATGAGGACTTTGCCCCGTGCAGTTTCTTACCGCCGGACTCAAGGTCCTTGATCGTCCTCAAGAGGTTGTCCGGGTTGATTCCGGAGAAGTTTGGATCAACCACTGGTCGATTCACCTTCCGCGCTGTCGGCCAGTTGAGGGTCGATCAGCACCGCGGCTGCGCCCGACCCGCTGAGTGCCTCCCCTACTTCCTCGGTGGGGATGATGACCCAAGGCTGCCCTTCTCCCATGGCCTCGACCAGCAGGGGGATGGACGTGAAAGCCAATGCCACGAGCCGCTCCTCGCCGTCATCACCGGCCATGGGCACGAGGATGACGTCGACGGTGCTGTCGCTGAGCGGGGAGCCGTCAGGTCCTTGAGGCACCTCGGTCATGGTGGGAAGCACGAGAGCTTCGGGAGCGGCCTGGGCCGTTTCGCTTGAGGTCATTGCGACAGATTATGAGGTGATGGACCGGCAAGCAATGTGATCTCCAGACGGCTTATGTTGGCATCGAGTTGACGCCAGCGGCTTTCCGCTTCCGCTGGGGGCTCCACCGGAACGCTCAGAGGTCGCTGGTACGGTGAGCATTCGTCAGCCGGAACTGCAATGAATGAGGGGTGGGGTTGTGGCGGATTCAGATGCCAAGGTGCCCAATCCGCGGAAGGCGGACCTTGAGCGGCTGCGGAGCGACCTGGCCAAAGAGGTGGAGAGCATCAAGAAGGCACTCAAGGGCCCGACCGAACAGATCGGCGGTGACAAGGTCTGGGTAGGGAAGAACGCGCGAGCCTGGCATAGAGAACTGGACGGGCGGAACAAAAAGTTGGTCGAGCAGGTCGACAAACTGCTGCCTATCATTGATGCCGCCATTCGGAGTGAACCCGAGAAGGTGTCACAAAGCGAAGCGCGTATGTACAACAAGGACGTCTGAGTCGCCGCGCGTGAGCTGTCCGTGCGGGGCTGAGGCGGCAGCTCCTGTGTCGCTCGACGTCGTTCCTTGACGTGCTGACGTCGCGCACAGTGACTGTCCGCACCTCCTGTTCAACTGCCGCCGGGGGCATCCCGCTCGAGGTGCGACGGCCTCGAAGGAATGCCCCGGCAGCTACGACGTCGGCGCGGCAGGCGTCAGCTCAGGTCGCGCGCTCGATGTTGTCGGCGCTGGTGTTGGCCGACTTGCTGGCGTCGTTCAGCGTGTCGACCCACTTGTCGAACGTCGGCTTGATGTCGTGCCAGTCGTTCCGGAAGCGGTCGGCCTTGGGGCCCTTCCAGTAGCCCGAGCTGTGGCTCGTGGCGGACTCCAGTGCCTTGATGAGGCCCTGGAGGTCGGTGGCCTTCTTGCCGAAGAGCTTGGACAGCTCCCGAAGCTGAGTGAGATCTGCACCGCGATCCATGGCGATCCTCCCCGTGTCACACACGTAAACGGACTATCCGTTTGCACCAAGGGACGCTACCGCACCAGAGGTAGCCGCCGTCCATCGCCTTCAGGGACGGGAGTTGTGTGTGAACGAGTGGTGTTGACCCTGATGGTGAGCCCGAGCCGCGGTGTCTCCGGGCGGGCTGCCGGTGCACCGGCAGCTCCTTGGCAGGGAGAGGCCAGACTTACGCGCAATGCGCAAGGAGGGCAGTACCGCGGGAATATAGGCCTGATCGGTTCAAACAAGGACGAGATGCGCCGTTGTCCGGCGTTGTCACACAGCCGGCGCAATGGCTGCGAGTCCGATCACCCTCCGCTGCCCGAGGCGCGTGACGGACGATGTTCGAAGAGTGTGAAAATTTGTACATGAGTCAGCCATGTATGTGTACGCGGGAGTTGGGTTGCGCGTACGTGAATGGCGTCACGAGCGCTGATCGCGCTCTCTCCTGGCGGGGATCCGCCGGTAGCTTGCCAGGGCGCCTTTGCTACCTTGTTTCGACGCAACCACGCGCCCGGGAAAGGCGTTTGACAGACGCTTGGACGGCATAAAGCCTTCCGGCGCGCTTCAGCGGGCCGCGTCGCAGCAGGAGGGCGACGCTCCGCGTGGCGGCAATGACGAGCACTGTCAAAGGGGTTTTCTGCGTGACGTTCAGGGGAATGTCCAAGGATAATGCGCGCAAGCTGGCTGCAGCGCTGGACGTCGCCGATGGCGCACTCTCCATTCAAGGGCCCCTGGTTTCCGGAATTCTCGCCAAATGGGAAGGCGACCAGGGAAACCTCGGCCGCTTTCGGCAGGATGCAACCTGGTCCCGTGATCAGGCAAAAGACGTGCGTCGTCGACTCGGAATTCTGGATGCAGACCCGAGCGCCGAGCTCATGTTCATGGGGCTCACCGGAGTGCTCAAGACCTGGCAGGACTACCAGGAGCGCAAGGGCGAAATCGGTGAGTATGTAGAAGAGTTCAAGGAAATAAAGAAGAACGTAACGATGCCGCTACGGCTGACTAAGGTCGCCTCGGGCATCGAGGCTTCCCTCCAGCTGTACAAGCGCTGGTCCCAAGGGCAGAACGTAGCCGGGGCCAAGGCGGTCCTTGAGCTGAACAAATACTTCGGCATCACCGGTGACCGGCTGAAGCTGAAGAATATCGAGTACATGCGCGAGCTTCTGAAGCTCCAGAAGATCGAAGGGCTTTACCAGCAGCCGTGGAAGTGGCAGCAGGGTCTTCGCACGTTCCTCACCACCAAACTGAAGATTCCTCTGCCGGCCAAGCTGCTGAATCAGGCGCCCGGACTCAGCATCCTCGACCGTGTCGGCTTGCCGCTGGCGGTCGTTCATGGCGTCAAGGAAATGGTCGCTCCTGACCACGACGGCGTTTTGGGCGGGTTTGACCGTGGCATGGGGTTTGTGGAGGCAGCCGGCGCCGGGGCGGTCATGGGCGGATCGGCTGCGGCGACGGCCCTTGGCGCCAGCGCGACAGTCGCGGCTGCGGTCCCTGTTGTCGGCTGGGTGGCCCTCGGTGTGGCCGGCGCCTACTTCCTCGGCACTTGGGCCTATGACAACAGAAAGGCGATCGCTGATACCACCAAAAGGGCTTGGAATGCGACGACCAAGTGGGCGGGAGACGTGGCGGACAAAGGCGAGGAGATCGTCAACGGCGCCAAGAGTGCTGTCACGAATCTAGTCCCCAGCACCATCAAGAAGTATCAGTTCTGGTAGGAGATGCCTCCGGTGGAATCGAAGGACTTGTTCGGTGTGCCACGGCGCCCGAACCCAGATGCTGCCACGGCACCAGCGCCTGCGTCCACGGGCCGACGCTATGGAGCGGCAGCCATCGACGGAACTCTCGCAGTTATCTGCGCGGCCATGTCCGGGTTGGTGTATGTGTTGAGTCTCCCGGCGTCGGAGGCACCCCCACTCACCAGCGGGAATCTGTGGCTGCGAGTTCTCGTCGCCGGCATGGGCCTCTCGTTGATCAATCAAGTATTGCTGGGTCTGCTGTTCCGTTGCAGCGTAGGCAAATTGCTTGTAGGTACGCGTGTGGTCAGGATGGCGGACGGCGGGCGGCCACGGCTCTGGCAACTTCTCGGCCGCTGGATCGGCGGCATTACGTACGGCCTCACGATCCTGCCCATCGGATTCTTCCTGGGCGGCAGTGAAGCGCCACCGCTCGATTTCTCCGGGGTGCGCATCGTGAAGGCCTCTGCCGACTCGTGAACCGACTGCAGAACCTCAAAGATATAAGGGACTCGGTATGGCAAACCTCGAACTCGACCTCGAGCTGGACAAGTTCCGCGAACTTGTCGGCAAGGCGCTGGCAGAAGGGGGGACCCAGCCGCTCATCAAGCTGACCGACGAGGAACTTGCCGTGCTGGACCCCAGCGCACTGCAGGAAGTCGTGTCGCCGACACCACACTTGTCGACGCTTTCCGAAGAGCAGCGCGAATGGGTACTGGCAACGGCGCTTCGCTCGCTGGTTTCCCGGGGTGCAGTGGAGGTCGCGAACATCCCGGAACTCGACGCCGTCCCGCGGTCCGAGGGAACTGATGCGCAAGGCACCGCGGATGTGGACATGAGGGTTACGCCGGAGGTCAGCATGGCGCTGACTCTGCGGCGCACCGCTGCACGGGCACTCGCCGTCGAGCAGCAGACGTCAAGCGGCAGCGTGACCGCATTTGTCTTCGTGCATTCCTCTGACCTCTTGTTGATCGAGCAGGTCACCGGTGGCGGTTTGCACATCTTCACCCTCGCCAGCAAGGCGCGCGATGCCGCCCGGATCGTCCAGGCGCTTGTGGACCCCTTCGGCACGGCTGACCGGGATGGAAAGGTCCTACAGCTAGACCCGTCGGCTCTGACAGACGACACGGTGGACAAGAAGCTGGCCTCTGTGATCGATAGAGCACTTGTGGTGAGCCAGTTGATCGTGCTCGCCGATGAACCCGGACCGCTTCTGACGGCGTACGCGACAGACCGCGAGGTGTGGGTGGTCAACGTGGACTCACCGCAGGCGCCCACCGGCATCACGGCACAGGCGGTCAGCGAGCGTACCCTGGAGAAGTTCATCAACAAGTTGATCAGGCAGCCGACCGCACCTGAGAAGTCGGCCACTGGGTGGGCGAAGTGAGCGATCGCGTCGAAGAGTGCAGGAAAGATCTCAACAATCTGAAGAGATTCGCGAATGAGATCGACAAGACGCTGGACGCGGTGGACGCGGCGTCCGGCACCGAGGCGTGGCAAGGCCCTGCTGCGGACAAGTTCCGTTCGGAATGGCGCGGCCGGAGGAAGGCGATTCACGACGCCCTGGACGCCGCACGGGGACAGTACAACAAGATCTTGCAACGCGTGCAGGACGAGGAGCACAAGAAGAAGACCGGTGCCGCGCAGTAGGTTGAAGGATCGAAGCTTTCCTGCACGACACGGCCTTCATGAGGTTCCTGATGACTGATGCGAACTCACCCGTTTACGAGGCCTACTTCGTTCGAACGCCTTTCCAACTGCTCAGCGGCTCGAAGTGGAAGAAGCTGGTTGCGCTCCGCGTCGACGGCGAAGGGGTGCTCCTGGGGGGTGCTCCTGCGCGTTACGATGCCCAACTCGCCCATGTCCCATGGAGCGACATCACGTCCATCGTGGTGTGGCATCAGCGCACGGCTGGGAACGGGATCAACTACATCGGAGTGCAACGCAAGCCCGGAGCGCCTGTTTTGCCCGGCATGAACAGGGGCGTCAGTCGGGAGAGGGCCGAGAACCTGGCCCCCCACGTGGATTACGAGCTCTTTCTGGCAAGCCGTCCCATCAACCTGTGGCGTTTGGACCCAGAACGGCTCCAGGCCGCGGTGGACGCGTTCGCACCGCAGGTGCCCGTCCTTGTGTATTCCCAGCCACACCTCCCATAGATCCGACACCTGCCGTCGGCGGCCGGTCTGGTCCGGGCCTTCTGCGAGCTACTCGCTCGTCCGGGTGAGGCGTACCGCTTGCTCCGTAAGCCCCGACACCTCGAACAGCACTCCCGAGAATTCGACCGTGTCGCCGACGCTCACGTCTTTGTAAATGGCCACCGGAACACCGGCGCAGTTCGCGCCGAGGCCGGCCGTGCCCGCCGCGGTGTCGACGTACGAAACAGTGAGGGAGGGGCCGGTGGGCAGTTGCTTCACGCTGCCGTTGTCGAGGAGGGACAGGGGCTGCCCCTTGGCCGGGAAGCTCTTCGACGCGGCGGCCAGGACGGCGCGGTTGGTGGTGAAGCACAGGGCATTGTCGGCGGTGCCGCCCGCGAACTCCATGGACTCGGGAGCGGCGGCGAGAGCGGCCTTGTCCTTGGCGTCCTTCGGTTCCAGGACGACACGGTAGGAACAGACCTGCCGCACGGTGTAGGCATGGCCCGAGACGGTCAATCGGGATCCCGGCTTCACGGTCCACTGCTGCTGTCCCGCCCCGTAACCGGCCCCGTCGCGCAGTGTCGCAGTACGCGACGTTCCGTCGGCGGTCGCGGCCGCGTACTGCACGCCTCCACCGCCTGGCAGCCGGAAGCCGCCTCCGCGCAGGACGTGCACGCCGTCCGCCGGGGCTTCACCGATGCATTGCGGGCCCTTGTCCTTCGCCGCCGCCTGCGTGGTCGTGGGTGCGGTCGTCGGGTTGTCACCGCCGCCGGACGACGTTCCGCAGGCGGTCAACGCCCACAAGGCCAGGGTGGCACCCGCGATGCCGTACCTACTTGCCGGGCTGAACACCGGTGTCCTCCTTGCAACCGTCGATCACGTGCTCCAGCACGATGCGGGTTCGGTAATCGACACCCACCACCCGCCATCTGTCCCCGGTGATGTCCAGAACGTCACCCGGGGTCAACCCGTCGAACTCCCCGACGGGTCGGCCTTCGCAGCCGATCCGGATACGGCCGTGCACGGACGGCTCGGCGAAGACGGACGCCAGGACCTGATAGGTCCGGCCATCGTGTTCGACGGAGTACGGAATCTGGTGACGAAGTGCCCAGCGACCGTCGAATGCGAAGGGATACTTCACCTTCTGGCCTTCGGACACACTGCTCACCTCCCGAGCGTCATGGGGCATCGAAGGCCTCCGCTCCGCCGAAGTACTTGTTGAACTGCTCTTGCGACACGGTAATCGGCGGATAGCCGGAGACGCCCCAGGGGTTTCCGAGGATGACCTTGCCATCGTCGGTGAATCCCCGGACGTAGTACGCGTGGTTGCTGTGGTAAGTGTTGCCCCATTCGGCCGGGTGGTTCTTGTCCAGTTCCTCGTCGGCCGGGGTGGACACGGTGACGACCTTCCCGGAGTCGTAGGACTCCTTCAGCGACTCCAGGCACTTGTCCTCGTGTTCGCCGATGCCAAGGAAGCCGCCGGTGGTGAGGTCCTCGCCTTCCTTGCCGGTCAGGTACGGAGCTGACTTCTTGGGGTCGTCCCCTTCGATGCCGCCGTACCCACGCTCGTCGTCACCGTCGTCGGAGTAGACGATCGCGAATGCCTTCTCGTAGTACGCCGGCCAGCTCTCCCCGTTGCCGTACGTACCGATGGGGTTGCCGTTCTGGTCGGACGGCAGGTCGGCCGTCATCGTCACCCAGTGGTAGTTGCCCTCCTTGTCCCAGACGCGGACGCTCACCGTGCCGTTCGGGTTCTGCTTGATGCCCTCCTGCACGAAGGCGGGGTCCTTCTGCGCCAGGCCTGCCAGCGATGCGACGTACCAGCAGTCGCCGAACTGGCGCTGGTTGACGTCATCGGCGGACACTCCGTCTTGGAACAAGGGGTCCGAAGGCGGTGCCCAGTGAATGCCGTTGTTGGTCTGGCCGTTCTGGCTGTTGCCGCCCGCCTCGTACGCGTCGGTGTTCGTGAATGTGGGCTGCACGCCCGGGAAGGCCGCCGTGAACTTGGCTACGTTCTCCGGACTCACCTTGGACAGCATCAGGCTCAGCGTGTCCCGTCGCCTGCCCTCGGGCAGGCCGTTGTCGTCGAACGGGTTCCAGCCGGAGTCGTCGGTGCAGGTGAGCAGCTGGTTGTAGAAGGCCAGGTCCTCGGGCGAGGCCTTCGTCACGAAGGAGTCCAGTTCGGCGGCGGTCAGTCCGTCGAGCTCGCCGGAGAGCTGCTCCAGGTCGTCGCGGTTGCCGTTGGTACCGAAGTCCTTGCCCTTCAGCTCGTGAAGATGGCGCAGGGCATCGTCGATCTTCTTCGCGTCGGGCGCCTTCTCGTCGAGGAAGAGGCTGCTGTCGCTGACGGGGTATCCCCGCTTCTCCAGCTCCCGCAGTCCTTCGATCTGCCTGATGCGGCGCTTCATCGACGACTGCATGTCGTCGAGTTCGCCGCCTAGGGAGCCGGGAAGACGCGGGCGACGGAAGAACGACGGCATCGGGATCACATCGCCGACGAGATCCTGGAGGTCGGGGTTGCGGGAGGCGTTCTGCCCCGACGGCAGGTTCTGCTGGGCGGTGGTGAGCACGGCGGCCAGCTGTGAATGGAGCTTTCCGGAGTTCTGAGCGAGGGTGTCCAGGTGGCCGGCGAGAGTCGTCAGCTTGGCGGCGTCGAAGCCTCTGAAGCCCATCAGCCGCCACCCGTTCCGGCCTGGGCCTTGTCCTTCTCCCCAGCCTGGCGCAGCAGTTCGTCGGCCTGGCTCTCCCAGCGGGTGGCGTCCGCCAGCAGTGCGGTGCCCATGCTGTTCAGCGTGCGTTGCCGTTGCCGCAGCTTGGCCGTGCATTCATCGGCGAAGGGCCCCTGCCAGATGGCGCCCTCATCGCCGCCGGTTCGGAAGGCGGCGGCGCGCGGGGTGGCCTTCTTCACCGCGTCGTCGAGGTACGGTCCCAGCCTGCGGGCCAGCGTCCTGGCCTCCCGCGCGGCTTCCCGGAGCCGTTCGGCCCGCCTCTTCAACTCGGCTGCGTCATCGCCCGTTGTGGGCCCCACGGTTGTTTCCTCCCCCGTTTACCGCTGGTGCATGCCGTCTCGCGTACGGGTCCACGGCATCGCTGGGGAAGCATACGGGGGGCGTGTTCGACCATGCGAAGGGGTGGGAAATCTCCCCGGACCATCACATGGCCGCCACAATCCGTGCGCCTGTTGGCCACGTCAGCGCACCTCCTTGATTTCGGCGACATCCGACATGTCCTATGGCTTGTCGATGGTCGCCGGGTGACTAGTCTCAGGGGCCGCGATTGCCGGCGCACAACAGCGAATTTGATTGTGCTGCTCCGGTCGGCCAGGGTTCAGGAGGCAGAGGGAAAGGGTGCCGACGAGGCCATTTTGCAACTGCTTCAAGTGGCTGGCCAGCGCCCTCAATCCGTTCGACTGACACCGGCCGTGGCACATCCGCGACGAGCGGCGCGAGGGGAAGGAACCATGCAGCAACACACGTACACGCTCGACCGGTGGGAGGACCGGTCAGGCCATCGGCAGGCCTGGAAGTTCGGGTACCGGGGCACAGCCGGGGAGTTCGGCAGGATCGAGGTGGTCTACCCGGCGAGTCGGCGGGGGGACCGGAATGTCACCGAGGTCAAGGGCGACACTGTGCCCGTCACCTCCTTCATGGGCTGGGCCTACGGACGAAAGCCATCGCTCTTCATAGCGGAGCTCAGCGTCGGTGGAACCGGAGTCCGGCTCAAGCGCAACCGCTGGGCACAGACCAGAGCAGGCCGAGCGCTGCGGATGCAGGTCACCGGGCGGGAGTACCGGTACCGCGCGAGCAGTGCACGGCACGGCGACCGGACCCTGACGCGCAACGGTGTGGAGGTCCGGATCCGTCGCCATGGCAGCAGTGCACGAAAGAAGGCCACTCTCACCGTTCTGGGCCCGGCTGACGGCACCGACCTCGCCCTGGCCACCGTGATGTGTGGTGTCAACACCCGCAACCTCACGAGGGGCGGGGCCGTCCGTGCCTTCTTCGCCAGGTCGCTGCACTGGCTGGACATCTTTCAGTGACCCGACGGACTCATCGGGTCATCACCGCCACACGTTTCCGCTGACGAAAGCGACTACGCAATGCCCTCGTACGTCAGCCACACGGGGTCGGTTCCGGCTTGCCGAGAGCCACCTGGCCGTCCTGGGTCACCGACTGGAGGGGGAGGAGGTGCCCTCGGAGTTCGAAGAAGCCGAACGCGAACTGTGCGAGGCCGGCCTCACCGACCAGTACGGAAACCTCGACTTCGCGCTGACTCCGCTGGTAAGCACCCGAACATGCTCGTCTGGGCGCTGACGCGGATGGTCAACGTTCAGGGGGAGGAGACCGAAGAGGTTGCCACGCCCGAGGTCGACGCGACGATGGCCGTGCTCGACGCGGGGCTTGCCACCCTGGACAGCCTTCGGGGGCTGACGGCCGAGGAGGGCATCGACCGGATAGGCGAGGCGCTGAAGAGTGCCGGGCTTACCCGGAAATCACAGCTCAGCACCCTCGCCAAGTTGACCGCCGGAATGCGTTGCAGTTGGCGGATGACCGCTGCATGGCAGGGGCGCGATGAGGGAACGCCTGCCATGCAGGTGCGCGGTTTCGCGGCGTGGGATTGCAGACCTCTCGGCTATTGGCATCGTGAGCTGCCCGCTGAGCCGGTTCTGCCCGGCCAAGTGGATGACACCGCTCGGCTCAAGCTGGTCCGGGTCGATGCCAAGGAAGTCTGGCAGATGATCACCGATCTGCTCCCAAGGACAGACGAGTTCGCGTCCTCGCCGCACCCAGGGTGAGCGCATCCTGTCCGGGGGCATACCTGTCGCACGACGGAGAGTGCGTCCGCCGTGCGACCGGTCTGGTCCCGCCGGGGTGACCGTTCGGGTTACCGGTTGACGGCCTGGATCTCCTGGACCGTGACCGCCTGTTCGTTGCCGAACGTGCCGTTCGGGAGGTCTCCGCCCGCACCGCCGGTGCCGGTCCAGTCGATCTCCCACGTGATGGTCGCCTGGAGCTTGTACGTGCCGTCGCCGGAGGAGCGGAGGTACTTGATCCCGCACGGCGGTGTCTCGTCGGCCTTGCCCTTGGCGTAAGGCTCGCCGATGGACTTGTCGGTGTTGATGACGCACTCGCCCGAGGCCGGATAGGTCACGGCGTCCTCGGTGCCCGGCTCCAGTTTGAGGGACACCGGCCTGGCGGTGGTGGTGGCCTGGATGTTGAAGCCGGGGACGTTGAGGGCCGCCGTCGCCTGGACCTCGTCGAAGACGGCTTTGTCGAGCCAGGCCCAGGTCGGCAGGTTCACCTTGGTGTTGGCCTCGGGGGCGAGGGTGACCTTGGTGTCGGGCAGCTGCATGTGCTGGTAGGCGAGAGCGGCGAGTATCTCCGGTGAGATGGCCTCCTCGTACTGGGGCGGCGGAGCATCGCCGTTCTCCACCCAGAAGGGGAGATCGGTGCACGAGGTCCGCTTGAGATAGTCCGGCTCGTCGGGGTTCTCGACGCCGGCCCAGAACATGCCCTTGCCGTCGTTCTCGACGTTGTAGTCCTTGTAGCCGGGACTCCCGGACCAGCCGTACCCGTCCTCGTAGTGGCGCTGCGTCTCGCCGATGGCCGACCCCGCCGTCCCGCCCATACCGGGTGCCTTCAGCTGGCTGTCGATGTGCTTCGACATTTCCTTCTTGAAGTCCTTGGCGCCGAGGTACGGCGCGTACCAGCAGGGCGGAGGCGTCCAGTTGACGTCCGTGGACGTCAGGTTGCCCGTGCCGCCGTCCTTGGCCACGGATCCGGAGTACTGGATGCGGGCGGCGGCGTAGATGCCTGACTTGCCACCTCCGCCTTCCTGCTCAGTGTTGGCCCCCTTGCCGGAACCCACCGGCTTCGCCGCGTATGCGGATTCCGTGAGGACAAGGGCGCTCAGGGCTAGAGTCAGCGCTGCGGTTCCGAGGAGTATGCGTCGTGACCCGATCACTGACATTTCTCCGCCTTCGTCTCGACGAAGACCTTGGACGCCTGCCACAGGTCCGTCCCCGTGGGGAACTTGACCATGACGATCTTGAAGTAATCGAAGTCCTCAATGCTGGGCTTGGTGGTGAGGACCTTCTTGGTCTTGATTTCCTTGCCGTAAAACTTGCCTGCGTCCGCACAGAAGGCGACCTCAACGGACTTGCCATTGGGGGCGGAACGCGTGGTGGCATCGTAGTGACGCAGTGTTCCGGTGGCGGTCCATCCGCCCTTGATCCACTCGTTGATCTGTACCTGCGCGTAGTGCAGCCCATCACCAGTGGAGTAAGCCGTCACCGCCGCATCCTTGGTCGTTCGCTTGTCGACGCCCCGATAGATAGCGCGGAGGTAGTTCGCGGCGTCCTGCATCGCAGCCGCCTCGTTCTTGTCCTTCGGCTTGTCCCAGTCGAAAACCAGGTCCATGTCGCTGGGCAGGGACAAGTCGACACCGTCCGGCTTGTCCCCTGCCGGTGCTCCCGAGGCGGATGCCGACTCCTTCGGCGTCTCCGCCCCCTGGCCCGCACCGGCGATCTTGTCGCTGTCGCCGGACTTGTCGTCCCCGCTACCGCAGGCCGTCAACAGCAGTGCTGCCGTCGCTGTCAATGCGGCAGCAACGGGCAATGAGCGGCGCTTCACAGTGACTCCCCGTGAGAGACAGAAGTTCAGTTGGTGCCCTGACGGTACCGGTGAGGTTTCCGGTTTCACCAGCGTGAACTTGCCCAAGAGCAGCGGCAATCTCGGGTATATGGGGCTTTCGTAGGGGGTGAGTCGTGTCCGGAGAGCGCCCTGGCGGGTGGCGGCGCTGGATGCCGCCGTGTCCAGGCATCGGCGCCCATGGTGAGAGCTTTCGATTGCCTGGTGTGGGTCTCCTCAGAACCGCCACGAACCACACGCAGCCCTATGACGAGAGTCGCCCGACCGGCGAGGTGCGAAGCTGCGTGCTGCCTCTCAGTGGTGGTCCGGGCGCGGAGCGAAGAGGGCGCGCCGTACCGTATGCGGGTGTCCTGAGCGCGTTTGCTCATCCGCGCCGGCGAAGCCGAAACGAAACGTCCGCTGTGTAGGGTGCGCTCGGATGAGGGGGAAGCATGGGAGCCGACGGCGACAACCCAAAGGTGGACAACCCGGACCGCGTGCGGCTGCAGAAGCTCAAACGAGAGCTTGAGAAGGAGCGGGGCGACCTCGTGAGCTCCTTGAAGAAGGCGGCTGCGGACATCGGAAAGGGCGGCCGGGACTCGGTGAGGTCATGGGTCGGCAAGAACGCCGACAAGTGGCACGACGACGTGGCCGGCCACCGCAAGACGGTACGAACGCGCATTGACAAGGTGCTTGAGGACATTCAGCGCGAAATCGACCGCATGCCGGAGAAGGTCACCCAAGAGGAAGCCAACTCGATGAACCGCAGCAGACACATGTACTGAAGCGGTTCGAGGACAGCACTGGATCCGATGAGAGCGAAACGGGGAACGGTATGCGCCCGGACGACGGGGGGAGCAGCGGCGTCTTCTCAGGGATCGACCCGGAGAAGCTCAAGGGCACGATCGACTCCGTACGACGTGACCAGGGGACCCTGCGGGACCGGGCCTCTTACTACAAGGCACAGCTCGCCTACTGGGGCGTGGGCGTCCAGGAACTTGCCGACATCTTGAAGGTGGCGTCCTGGGCCCAAGGTGAACTCCCCATGCTCAAACGGCGTTACCACTTGGCCCTCAACATGGACAATGACCCGTACCCCGGTTTCGCGGGCATGGTCCAGATCAACGAGGCGCAGGTGAGCAGGGCTGCCAATACAGCGGCGACCAAGGCTGCCAAACGTGCTGCGGAGCTGGCGAAGAAGGACCCCGTGGACCTCAGTCCTGAGGAGTTCGACGAGTTGGACGCCCTCTTCGCCGAGAACTACGACGAATATCCCTTTGCCGAAAAGGTCGTCGGAGCTCTCGGAGCGAGGAAGACGCTGCAGCTCTGGGAAAAGATGAGCAACCTCGACAGGCCTTCCGGGTACGGCGAAACGTCGGACTTCGAGCGGGCCGATGAGCTCGACGAGATGCAGAAGAACCTGAGTCTCACCGTGGCCGCAGCCACCAACTCCGACTCGCCGGAGATGAGGAAGTGGAAGAAGGACATGGTCGAGATCGGTGACGATCCGATCTCTGATCCGGGTCCGTCCCCGCACGGGGGCTCCGGCGGTCCTGAGGGTTTCATCGTGATGAGCAACCTCATGCGCTACGGCGACTATGACGACAAGTTCCTCGAGGACTATGGAACCGCGCTCGTGAAGGAAGACAAGCGGGTCATGGAGGGTGCCGATGGACTCTACGGATCCGGCTGGGGTACCACGAGCACGGTCAACCACCTAGGCAACGATGAGGGTAACGATCCTCTCACCGGTTACATGAAAGCACTTGCCAACAGCCCTGGAGCGGCGACCAAGTTCTTTACCGCCAAGCAGAAGGGCGACGACGGTAAGGCCGAGACCAACTTCAAGTACCTCTTCGAAGAGCGCAAGTGGCCGGACGACAGCATGGAAGGCAAGGAGAGCGTGACCGGTCGGAATTCGATGGGGCACGCGCTGGAAGCGGCAACCACCGGGCATCGGCCCGGTGAAGCCGCTACGGCCGAGGATGTGAAGCACTCGAAGGAGCAGGCGGGTCTGTTCAGTGCGCTTGTGAAGTCGGTGTCCGAGGACCAGGACCGACTTCGGGAACACGGGTACATGTCGGACAGCTTCGCCAACATCTCGGCTGAATATATGCCCGATCTTCACCGAGCATTGAACTATGACCAGGCCAACGGAGATAAACTCTTTCCGACCTCGGGATCTGCCGCCCAGATCGACAAATACGATGCTGTGCGGTTCATTCACGCCGTGTCCCGAAATCAAGAAGGCTATGACAGGCTCAACGTTTCCCAACATGTCTACGCGGCTGCACTGATGGAAGCGCAAGCGAAGCATCCCGATGCCTATCCGCTGAGCACCCCGGACACCATCGATAAACTCGCCTACCAAACTGGCCTCTTCCAGGGCGTCATCGCTCAGGGGCAGCATTTTCAAGCGAACAAAGACGACACCGATGCGTCCGCGCGGGACGAGGCCTGGAAGGGGCAGGCGAGCACATGGGGTGGCTCCCTTGTGGGCAGCGCGACAGCCATCGCGATGGCCCCGTTCACCGGCCCCGGTGGCGTTGTAGTCGGCGGGCTGGCCGGAACGGCAGCGGGTCAGGTCTTCAATGGCCTCCTGGACGGCTTCGGTGATGACGGCGAGGGACTGCGGAAGGAGGTCTACAAGAACGTGAAGGAGATGGATGACGTCGAAAGCTCGGCGATCCTGACCACACAGGAGTCGGCCAAGGCCGCCACCGGCTCCGAAGAGGCCGAATCGAAGGCCGGCGACAAGGCGGGCCAAGGGTTCCGTGATGCTGGCGGCCTGGTATCCGACAGTGAAGCGGCCTCGTGAACCATTCAGTTGACAGCGATTAGGGGAACGACCTTGACGGAAGCGAGTGGCCGTAGATCTATCCGGCGAACCCTCTTGTACGGCGGCATTGCCCTGGCTGCCGTTCTCTCTACCCTATTGGCCTATCTCCTCGGGGTTTTCTCCGAGGAGCGGGGAGATATCAAGGCCGATGATGTGTGTCGAAGCTTGCCTGACCGAAAAGCTGCTGCCAGAATTTTCGGTTCCCTGCTGCCGCGAGCTGCCGATTACGACTTTGTCACGACGTCGACACCTGACCCGGACGAGTCCTACATCAACACCTGCTCCGTGATGGGTGACAATAACCAGCGTCTTCTCAACTTGCACGCTGAGATGGGTGTTGCCATGCCTTGGCGTCAGTGGGCCGACCACAATCTGCCGCCCACCTCCGGGAAGGTCACCTATTTCGACGCAGGGGTCAAAGGTGTTTCGACGTCGGATCTGGCGGCGATTTATGTCCCCTGCTATTCCAGCGAGGCGAAGACCAAGCAGCCGCACAACCTGACCGTGTTCGCCCATGCAACGGAAGAACTGCCTGGGTCGGACAGTGAAAATCGACAGAAGCTTGTCGATCTGGCCACGGCCTTCGGTCGTAATGCCTACAAGGAAGCGGAGTGCGATCTCCCGTCCAGACTTCCGGATTGAGGGCCGACCCCTCAGAAATTGAGGCCCGGCGCCCTTCGCGGACTGGGCACCCCCGCGCGTCCCTCTGCGTGGCCAAGCGCACTTGGTGGACCGCGTCCTGAGCCGTCCGACGGGGTTCGCGTCGCTCTTTCTCTGCCTCCTCGACCGGAGCCCCTCCCCGGGGTCATCCGCTTCTTCTGATGTGCAAGCTCGCAGTTCCGGCCCCACACCCAGACCTCCGAAACTACACTCGCGCCCCATGCGTAACTCCCGCAGCATCACCGCGAGTACGACGCCCGTGGCATCCAGCCCGTTCTACGGCAACGCGTGGAGAAGACGCCCCGCGGAGGGCGCGGGAGTCGGACGATGGCCGGAGCCCGGAGGCGGTGACGCCCCCTGAGCCCCGCCGCGTCCAAGGGCCGGGCCCGAGCGCGTCACAAACAGTCCCGCGACCCCCGGGCCCACTGGCTCCTCCTCGCCCTCACCCTCCCCCTCGTCTTCGCCCTGCTGATCTTCCAGGGCTGGACCCAGCACGAGGTCGATGCCGCGAAGACGCGGTCGCCCTGTACCGCGCCCGTGCCCGATGCCGTCGCCCGCGGCGGGCCCGTGATCGGGATCAACCGGGACGGGATCCGGACCGGAGCGATGCCCGCCCGGACCGTCGCGCTCACCTTCGACGGGGGCCCCGACCCCGTCTGGACACCCCGGCTCCTCGACCTGCTGCGCAGGAACAACGCGCGGGCGACCTTCTTCGTGCACGGGGCCCAGGCCGCCCGGCACCCGGAGTTGGTGCGGCGGATCCGGGCCGAGGGGCATGAGATCGGGTCCAACACCTACACCGGGGCCGTGCTGGGAGAATCCTCCGTGCCCCGTTTCCGGGCCGAGCTGGAGCTGACCCAGAGCGCCCTCGCCGGGGCCACCGGAGAGCGCACCCAGCTGCTGCGGATGCCTCGGACCACCTCGCCCGACACCCTGTGCGGACGCGAGTGGCAGGCAGCGCGGCGGGCCGCCGGGTACGGATACGTGCTCGTCGCCGCCGACAAGGGGTCGCGCAGGCCCGCGCAGGGCATCGTCCGCCAGCTCAGCCAGACGGAGAGCGCGTACCAGGAGGCGCGCAGGCTGCTGAGGAACCGGGCCGTGGAACGGTTCACCACCGTCTCCGACGGGCTCGGGCTCGTGCCCTACGCCTCCCCGTCCCTCGTCGAGCGGTGGCTCGGGCGGGGGCTGATCGGGATCACCGGCCTCGGGCAGGTCTTCTCCACCGCCATGATCTGGATCCTCGGCGTCGCCGGCGGCCTCGGCGTGCTGCGGCTGCTGCTGCTCGCCCTCTTCGCCCGGGCCCATGTCCGGCGGCTGGAGCGGTTCCGGACCGGAGCGCCCTGGATGCGGGAGACATCGGGGCCGGTGACCGTGCTGGTGCCGGCGTACAACGAGGAGGCCGGGATCGGGTCGACCCTGCGGTCGCTGCTCGACTCCACCCACCGGCAGCTCCAGGTCATCGTCATCGACGACGGGTCCACCGACCGGACCGCCGACATCGCCGAGAACATGGGCGATGCGCGGGTGGAGGTCGTACGGCAGGTCAATGCCGGCAAGGCGGCCGCGCTCAACCGAGGGCTCGCGCACGCCCGTTACGACATCGTCGTGATGGTCGACGCGGACACCGTCTTCGAGCCCGACGCCGTCGAGCGGATCGTGCAGCCGCTCGCGCACCCGGCCGTGGGTGCCGTCAGCGGCAACACCAAGGTCGGCAACCGGCGGAGTCTGCTAGCCCGTTGGCAGCACCTGGAGTACGTCTTCGGTTTCAACCTCGACCGGCGCATGTTCGAGGTGCTGGAGTGCATGCCGACCGTGCCCGGTGCCATCGGCGCGTTCCGGCGGGACGCCGTGATCGGGGTGGGCGGGGTCAGTGAGGACACCCTCGCCGAGGACACCGACCTGACGATGGCCCTGTGGCGGTCCGGCTGGCGCGTGCTGTACGAGGAGTCCGCCGTGGCCTGGACCGAAGTGCCCACCAGCCTGCGGCAGTTGTGGCGGCAGCGGTACCGGTGGTGCTACGGCACGCTGCAGGCGATGTGGAAGCACCGGGGGGCCCTCCTCGGCAGGGGCCCGGCCGGGCGGTTCGGGCGGCGCGGGCTGACGTATCTCGCGCTGTTCCAGGTCGCGTTGCCGCTGCTCGCGCCCGTCATCGACGTCTACGCCCTGTACGGCGTGCTGTTCCGCGACCCGTGGGAGTCCGCCGCGGTCTGGTTCGCGTTCCTGGGCGTGCAGATCGTCTGCTCCGGCTACGCGCTGAGACTCGACGGCGAGCCGGTGCGGGCGCTGTGGTCGATGCCGTTCCAGATCGTCGTCTACCGGCAGTTGATGTATCTCGTCGTCATCCAGTCGCTGGTGGCGCTGCTGGTCGGCAGCCGGCTGCGGTGGCAGCGGATGAAGCGGTCCGGGACGGCCGCTGAACAGATCGGCGGGCCCGTTCCGTATAGGAGTGTGCCGATGCGCTGACCCGAGAGCCCCCCACAGCACCTTCGAGGCGTCGATGAGCGACTGGACCGACCGTCCGGGACAACCCCCGCCGGAGTGGAGCCCGCAGCCTGAACCGGCCGCGCCCTTCCTAGCGCCGCCGACCCGAGAAGCACCCCTGCCCCCGCCCCGTAGAGCACCTCCGCCCTCCACCCGCACCGCCCCGCTGCCCGGCATGCCCTCGCCCGCCGCCCCCGGCCGTTACGACAGCGGCCCGGGCCCGCGCGGCGGGCGCGGCAGCAGGAACCCGCGGCGCCGGGCGGGCAGGGGACGGAGGTACCTGCGTACGGCCGCCGTCCTGGCGTCCGTGCTGGTGCTCGGCGGCGCCGGTACGTACGTCTGGGCCGACACCCGGCTCAACCAGGAGGTCGACCTCGGCGCGCTGGGCGCCCGGGTGCCGGCCGGCGAGGGCACCACCTACCTGGTCGTCGGCTCCGACAGCCGCGAGGGACTGTCGGAGCAGGACCGGAAGGACCTCAACACCGGCTCCGCCGAGGGCCGCCGCACCGACTCGGTGATCCTGCTGCACACCGGCGCGAACGGCACGACCATGGTGAGCCTGCCGCGCGACTCCTGGGTGACCCTCCCGTCGTACGTCGACCCCGGCACCGGCCGCAGCTACCGGGCCGCGCCGGACAAGCTGAACGCGGCGTTCTCGCTGGGCGGCCCCGACCTGCTGGTGCGGACCGTGGAACGCAACACCGGGGTGCGCGTCGACCACTACGCGGAGATCGGCTTCGCCGGGTTCGTGGGTGTGGTGGACGCCGTCGGCGGCGTCGACCTGTGCCTGGGCCGGCCCGTGCGGGACAAGGACTCCGGAGCGAACCTGCCCGCGGGCTGCCAGACCCTCGACGGCGCCGAGGCGCTGGCCTTCGTACGGCAGCGCAAGCAGGAGGCCCGGGGCGATCTGGGCCGCACCCGCAACCAGCAGAGATTCCTCGCCGCCCTCGCCCGGAAGGCCGCCACCCCGTCCACCCTCGCCGACCCGTCGAAATCGTTCCCGACGCTGGACGCGGGACTCGACACGCTCATCGTCGACGAGGGCACCGAACTGCCGGATCTCATGGGGCTGTTCGAGGCCCTGCGGAAGGCCACGGGCGGCGGAGGCCGGCGGCTCAACGTGCCCGTGGCCGACCCTGACCTGCGCACCCCCAAGGGCAGCGCGGTGAAGTGGGACGAGCGGCGGGCCCGCGCCCTGTTCGACGCCCTGCGCGAGGACCGGTCGCCCGGCTGATCGACGGGCCGATCACTTCGCGAGCTTGGAGTTCTGCGCCTTCACCACGTTCGCGGGCATCTTGGCGTCGCTGGGCCGTGTGCTGTCGGCGATGGCGAAGCCGTTCACCGAGAAGTAGACGGCGAGCACGTCGCCGTCGCGGACGGCTTCGGTGCGCAGGGTGTGGGAGACACCCCGGAACGTCATCGTGGAGCGGAAGGCGACGGAACCGCTCGTCGTGCCCTTCTCGGCGGTGACCGACTCGTAGTCGGTGGTGTTCTTGCCCGCCTTCGCGGTGAACCCGTCGCGGCACTCCGGTACGGCCTTCGCAAGCCCGGCCAGCAACGACTCGGCCTCGGCCGCCGGCTCGTACGAGGCGAGAGTGATGTAGGTGCTCTCCTTGCCGTAGCCCGCCCCTGCGCTGCGCGTCAGGTCGGCTCGCGGCTCACCGAGCGGGAGTTGATTCATCGCAAGGGCCAGCGGGGCGCAGCCGGGCCTGTCGACCGTGAGCTCATCGGAGGACTTGGCGAAGGCGTACTCGGCTTCCAGCTCGGACACGTTGTATCCGGGCAGGTCGTCCTCCGTCACGATGGCCTTCGCCAGCCGCTGGGCCGGAGTGATCTGCTTGGCCTTCGGCGTCGTCGGCGCAGCGGAGGGCTTGTCCTCGCCGCCCGAGCAGGCGGTCAGTGCGGAGGTCAGGGCCAGGACGGAGACGACGGCCAGGGCGGCGCGCTTCAATGGGGGCTCCTAGGTCGCTGATGGGGCGAAGATCATGGCATGGCGGCTCGGGAGGCGCCTCAGCGGACGCCTGCGGTCTCTGCCCGGGCGCGTCTTCCGGCGGATCTCCGGCCAGGACGCCTGGACCTCGATGCCCTGCAGGAGTGACACCTGCGGGCGTCGACGTCACTCCCGCCAGGGCATCCGCGCGATGCCCACCCCCGCTTCGTGAGCGAATCGTGCAGGCCTGATGGCCGACAAGTGACGAACCGGCCGCTCTGCAGGGGCCGTTGGGGTCCGTGGCGATTCGCTCGCGCACAGGTGCCGGCGTCATGTGGGGCTGGTCCCGGCCGGGTTGGGCGGGTGGGACGTTGCAGATGGATAACAGGCCGTACCCTGCGGCCCCTGGGGCCGGACGCGCCTTGAGGGGCTTATGTGCGGCTGATACGGTGCGATGGCTTGACACTCACCCCCAGTGCTGGCTATTCGCCCAGGTCGGGCGGGTACGTCCGGCCCGTCCCGCACTTCTCCGTGCGGGTCGACGCGGGTGAAGTGTCCGAATTTGAAGGCACATGACAGACATCTTCTTGGGTGTACGGGGAGCGGTTGCGTGAAGATCCAAGAGCGTACGGGGGCGGGCGCAGGTCGTTCTGCCGTTCCGGCTCAGCCGTCGGTCGGCGACCGGCTTCCCACCCCGCCTCGCGAGCGCAAACCGGCACTGGCCGCGCTCGCGGTGCTGCTGATCCTGGTGGGTGCGCTGGGGGCGACCATGCTCGTGCTCCAGGCCGGTGACCGGATCGAGGTCGTCAAGGTCACGCAGGCCATCCCCGCGGGCGGCTCGGTCAACACGTCGAACACGACCTCCGTCATGGTCGCCAAGGACGACAGCATCCACTACGTCGAGTGGAGCCAGCTGAAGCAGCTGGAGAAGCTCAAGGCCGTCAACGCCATCCCCGCCGGAGTCGTCGCGGTCGGCGAGATGTTCGGCGACGAGGCGGGTGTCGCCGCCGGCAAGGCAACCGTGGGCCTGTCCCTCAAGGCCGGCCAGTACCCGACCGGCATCAAGCAGGGCGACACCGTCGCGGCCTACCGCGTCAGCTCCGCCTCCGGCTCGACCAACAGCAACAGCAACTCCTCGTCGTCGGCGTCCAGCAGCTCCGTCATCGTCGACAACGCCCGTGTCACCTACGTCCCGGGCGCGAAGGACAGCGGAGACGAACTCGTCAGCAGCACCAACCTGGCGGTCACCCTGACCGTCGACAGCGACAAGGCCGCCGATCTGGCCCAGGCCGCCTCCAACGGCGAGGTCGCTCTCGTCCAGGTCCCCGGTAACTCCGGCAACTAGAAGGCGGCACCCGACCCATGGCGCTCATCGCTCTCGCCGCCGACAAGGGTTCCCCCGGCGTCACCACCGCGGCCGTCGCCCTCGCGGCGGTCTGGCCGCGGCGTGTCCTGCTCGCCGAGGCGGACCCGGCGGGCGGTGACCTCGTCTACCGCAGTGCCGCCGCGCACGGCGGCCCGCTCAACCCCAACACCGGCATGCTCTCCATCGCCGCCACCGCGCGCCGCGGCCTCGTGCCCGACCAGCTCTGGGACCACGTTCAGCCGCTGAGCGGCGGTCTTGAGGTACTCGTCGGACTCGGCATCGCCGAACAGGCCGCCGGACTCGCGGGGTTGTGGCCGACCCTCGGGCACGCCTTCAACTCCCTCGCCGACTCCCCGCACGCAGCCGCCGACGTCATCGCCGACTGCGGACGCATCAGCGGGGACACCCCGGCCGTCGAGCTGTTCCCGCACGCCGCGCTCGTGCTGCTCATCTCGCGCACCGAGCCGGAGGCTCTCGCCCGCGTCCGTGACCGGGCCGCCGCCCTCGCCGGCAAGCTGCACGGCGGATCGCGTGGCGCCGCGAGCCTCGGCACCCCGATGATCGGCGTCGTCCTGATCGCCGACACCGGCACCGCCGGCAAGCTGGCCTCGCAGGTCAACGACATGCTCGTGCACGCCCAGACCGGCGCCCGCGTGGTCGGCACCATCGCCGACGACCCGGCCGGCGCCGATCAGCTGGCCGGCCGCAAGCGCGGCCGCCTCGACAAGTCGCTGCTGATCCGCTCAGCCCGCAAGGTCGCCGCCGACCTCTACCAGCAGTACGGCGCCGCCTGGGCCGCCTCCGCCCAGGCCAACCAGGCACCGCAGGCCCACCACGCCCCGCACGCCCCGGGCCAGATGCAGGGCCACGCGGGGGCCGGCGCATGACCGCTGTCGACCACCAGTTGGTCAAGCGGTTCCGCCAGGACGCCGGCGACCGCATCGCCGAGCAGCGCCGGCAGGACCAGGCCGCGGGCGTCACTCCGATGTCCACGGAGGACGAACGGCAGTACGCCCGGGCCGTCATAGCCCAGATCCTGGAGGAGTACGCCCGCGCCGAGATCAACGCGGGCCGTACGCCGCTGGACGCCGAGACCGAGGAGCAGTACGCGGCCGCCGTGCACGCCGCGCTGTTCGGCGTCGGCCGGCTCCAGCCGCTGCTGGACAACCCGGACGTCGAGAACATCGACATCAACGGCTGCGACCAGGTGTTCATCGGGTACGCCGACGGCCGTGAGGTGCAGGGCGACCCCGTCGCCGAGACCGACGAGGAGCTCATCGAGCTCATCCAGGTGCTCGGCGCGTACTCGGGTCTGTCCTCCCGGCCCTTCGACTCGGCCAACCCGCAGCTCGACCTGCGGCTGCCCGACGGTTCGCGACTGTCGGCCGTCATGGACGTCACCCGGCGCCCCGCCCTGTCCATCCGCCGGGCGCGCATGGGCAAGGTGTTCATCTCCGACCTCGTCGGCAACGGCACCCTGTCGCCGGAGGTCGCCCACTTCATGGCCTGCGCGGTCCGCGCCCGCAAGAACATCATGATCGCCGGCGCCACCAACGCCGGCAAGACCACGCTCCTGCGCGCCCTCGCCAACGAGATCCCGCCGCACGAGCGCCTCATCACCGTCGAACGGGCCCTGGAACTCGGCCTCGACACCTTCCCCGACCTGCACCCCAACGTCGTCGCATTCGAGGAGCGCCTGCCCAACTCCGAGGGCCAGGGCACCATTTCGATGGCGGAGCTGGTGCGGCGCTCGCTGCGTATGAACCCCTCCCGCGTCATCGTCGGTGAGGTCCTCGGCGACGAGATCGTCACCATGCTCAACGCGATGTCGCAGGGCAACGACGGCTCGCTGTCCACGATCCACGCCAACAGCTCGCACGAGGTCTTCAACCGTATTTCCACCTACGCGCTGCAGGCGACCGAGCGGCTGCCCATCGAGGCCAGCCAGATGCTGATCGCGGGCGCGGTCAACTTCGTCGTCTTCATCCAGCGGCGCAACAACTTCGGCAACGGCGGCCGCCTCCAGCGCATGGTCACCTCCGTCCGCGAGGTCAACGGCGTCGACGGACGGGTGCTGTCCAGCGAGGTGTTCGCGGAGGCCCCCGACGGCCGGATCGTGCCGCACGCGCCCATAGCCTGCCTGGAGGAACTGATGGCACACGGCTACCAGCCGTCCGGGACCTGGGGGTGAGCCGGGGATGACCACGAACCTCGCGGCAATCGGCTCGCTCGGCTCCATGGGCGGCCTGTTCTCCACCACCGTCCTGTACTCGATAGGGAGCGGCGTCGCCGTCGGCGGCGGCCTCGCCCTCCTCCTCATCGCCGTCCGCGGGCTGCCCGCCAAGCCCGACCACGAGAAGCAGAAGGCCGCCGAGCGGGCGAGCGAACTGATCCGCTTCGCCGGGCAGCGCGGTTCGCTCGCCGCCATCGTCGGCCTGGTCGTCCTGGTCCTCACCCGCTGGGCCGTCGCGGGCATCGCGGCCGGTGTCCTCGTCTTCTTCTGGGACCGCCTGTTCGGCGGCGCCGGTGAGGAACGGGCCGCCATGCGCCGCGTGGAGGCCCTCGCCTCCTGGACGGAGTCCCTGCGCGACACCATCGCCGGCGCCGTGGGCCTGGAGCAGGCCATCCCGGCCTCCGCCCGCGCCGCGGCCCCCGTCCTGCGGCCCCACCTCGACGCCCTCGTCGACCGGCTGCGCGCCCGTACCCCGCTGCCCGAGGCGCTCCAGCAGCTCGCCGACGAGATCGACGACGCCTCCGCCGACATCATCGTCGCGGCCCTCATCCTCAACGCGCGGCTGCGCGGCCCGGGTCTGCGCCAAGTACTCGGCGCCCTGGCCAAGTCGGCCCGCGAGGAGGTCGACATGCGCCAGCGGGTCATGGCCCAGCGCGCCTCGACCCGCAGGTCGGTGCAGATCGTCGTCGCGGTCTCCATCGCCTTCGTCCTCGGCCTGTCGATCTTCAACCGCGACTTCGTGGAGCCGTACGGAACGGCAGTCGGCCAGCTCGTCCTGGCCTGCGTCTGCGGCCTGTTCGCGCTCGGCTTCTGGTGGCTGCGCAAGCTGTCCACCATCGAGACGCCCGAGCGCTTCCTGGTCCGCGACGAGGCCTCCGTCCAGTTCGTCCGACCGAGGACGCCGTCGGGGGCGCAGTCCCAGCAGCGGCTGCCGCAGGAAGAGGGGGCACGCTGATGGATCTCACGATGCCGCTCGTCGTCGGCGCCGTCATGGGCCTGGGCATCTACGCCCTCGTGCGCGCCCTCATGCCCAGCAAGCGCAGCGCGATCTCCCAGGTCGCGCGGATCGACGCGATGCGCGCCCGCGGCTCGGCCTACGAGTCGGCCCGCGTCGAGCAGGAGAAGGGCCGCCTGGGCGCAGTGCGGGCCGAAGTGGGTCTGCGCGTCTCGGAGTTCTACCTCCAGCAGGGCTGGGAACAGCGCTCGCTGCGCGCCGACCTCGCGGTGCTGGACCGCAGCTGGGAGAAGTTCCTGGCGACGAAGGTGCTGCTGGGCGTGGCCGGCCTGTTCTTCGGCCCGTTCCTGTTCGCCATCGTCTACACGCTGGGCTTCGGCCGGAGCCCGATCATCCCGGTCTGGCTGGCCCTGCTCTTCGCGGTCGTCTTCTTCTTCCTCCCCGACCTGGAAGTTCGGCGGGACGCGGCCGACAAGCGGCGCGACCTGCGGCGTGTGATCGGCGCCTACCTCGACCTGGTGTCGATGAGCCTCGCCGGCGGACGCGGTCTGCCCGAGGCCCTGATGGCGGCTGCCGAGGTGTCCGACGGCTGGGCCAACCAGCGCATCCGCAACGCCCTGTCCGACGCCCGCATCACCGGAGTCAGCCAGTGGCAGGCGCTCGGCGCGCTCGGCGAGGAGATCGGCGTGGAGGAGCTCAAGGACCTCTCCGCCTCCCTGGCCCTGGTCGCGGACGACGGTGCCAAGGTCCGCGAGTCCCTCGCCTCCCGCGCCGAGACCATGCGGCACCGCGAACTCGCCGAGATCGAGGGCAGCGCGGGCGAGAAGTCCCAGTCGATGCTCGTCGCGCAGCTGCTGCTGTGCGCCGGGTTCCTGGTGTTCCTGATCTTTCCGGCGGCGATGCGGGTGTTCCAGGTGCAGTGAGCCGTGCAGTGAGCCGTGCGTGCGCGTCGCAGGTGAGCGACCTTCACAACTCCAGAACTCCGTGAACCGATTTCGAAAGGACAAGACGTCATGAACGGACGCAACTTCCACACCGGCATTCCCGCCGTGGACTTCCTGGTCACCTTCCTCCAGGCCCGCACCGAGCGGGCCCGCTCCGGCGAGCTGGACCGCGGTGCCTCCGCGGTCGAGTGGGTCATCATCTCCGCGGTCGTCGTGGCGATCGTCGGTGTCGTGGCCGCCATCATCAACGCCGCGCTGAGCGAGGGCGCCAACAAGGTCGGCGACTGCATCAAGGGTGCGGACGCGGGCAAGACCTGCTGATCGCCCTCGGGAGCGTCAGAAGCATCAGGAGCAACGGGGTTCACGGGATGCCGGCAGATGTGGGCAGACGGGCACGCCGCTGGGTGCGGGCCGCACGGGAACGTGCGGCCGCCCGCGGCGACTCAGGCATGACCGCGATCGAGTTCGTGCTGCTCACCCCGGTCCTGTTCTTCATGATCTTCGCGACGGTGCAGTTCGCCCTGTACTTCTTCGCGGACCACGTCGCCCAGGCGGCGGCCCAGGCCGGAGCCCGCAAGGCCCGCGCCACGGCGGACGAACAGCCGGGTGCGTGGCGGGGCGAGGCGCGGGACGTGGTGGACAGCTACATTCGCCAGCTCGGCCCCCAACTGGTCCTGTCCCCGGACGTGACGATGGTGCAGCCGGAGCAGAACACGGTGGGCGTGGAGATCGCGGCGAGGGTCCCGACGGTGTTTCCCGGACTGGACCTGACGGTGCACGCGCGGTCGGCGGGGCCGGTGGAGCGGTTCGTCACGGACGAGGGGAACTGAATGTCCGTCCCTTCTCACGCCCAGCGCCGCCGGTCCGCGGACGACAGTGGCCTGTCCACCGTCGAGGTCGTGATCCTCGCGCCGGTGATGATCCTGTTCATCCTGGTGCTGGTGGCCTTCGGACAGCTGGTGGACGGCCGCGGGGCGCTCGACGGCGCGGCCCGGGACGCGGCCCGCGCGGGCTCGATCCAGAAGGACCACGCGACGGCCATGGCCGAGGCGAGGAAGGCCGCGGAGGCGAACCTCGCGGACGTCTGCTCGGGCCCGGTGTCCGTCACGCAGACCAGCCAGGGCTTCGAGCCGGACACCATCTTCACCGTCGAGGTGAGCTGCCAGGTGCGGGGCCTCGCCATGCTCGGCCTCGACGTCCCGACGACCCTGTCGTCGAGCTTCAGCTCCCCGCTCGACCCGTTCCGGAGGTCGGCGTGAGACACCGTGTGCGACACATTCGGTCCTCGTGGCCGTCCTGGTGGACGGCCCGGGCCGCGCGTCTGGACGACCGCGGCTCCGGCGCCGGCGCGGTCATCATCTTCACCCTCGTCTTCCTCTCCCTCTCCGCGTTCGTCATCGACGGCGGCCTGTCCATCTCCAAGCGGGAGCGTGCCGCCGACATCGCCGAACAGGCCGCCCGTTACGCCGCACAGGACATCGACCGTGACGCCCTCTACGAGAACGAGGGCGGCCCCGCGCCGATCAACTTCGAGAACTGCAACGCCCGCGTGAAGGCCTTCGCCCGCGAGATGGACATGACGGGCGCGGACATCGGCGCGACCCACTGCGTGGCGGCGAACGCCGAGCAGGTCGAGGTCGAGGTACAGCTCACGTACTCCCCGGTCTTCACGGGGATGTTCTACGGCGGCGACGTCGTGGTCCACGGGCAGGCGGTGGCGCAGAACGAGGTCGGCTGAGCCGATCCGGAACATTCGGCGAATCTGCACACCGGTCACCGTGAGGTCGTGGCGGAGTGGGGCAGAAGCCGAGACCGGCTCATTTCCCGCCCTGCGGAACGCATTTCCGTACCGCGTACCGGCAGAAAGTGTGAAGACCGCGAGGTCCTGGGTGACCGAATGGTCACACTCATGAATTCGCGGCAAGAAATGCACTCACATCCCTATCCGCGGACTGGGCACTGGCTGGCCGCCCCTTCTTCCGACGTGCTTTGATCAGTCGCGCTCGAGCACTTCGAATTTTGAACGAAGGGAACCGCCCTCCATGGCCTTCACCCCGCAGATCCAGACCGCCCAGATGTCCGACGCCGAGCTGGACACCATCGCCGGCGGCCAGGCGGGCGGTGCTGCCGCGGGTGCCGGCGCCGCAGCCGGTCTCTACGTCGAGACCACGGCCGCCGGCCTCACCGCCGGCGTCGGCGGCGGCCTGGGCCTCGCCGTCTCGCCGCAGGGCATCGCGGCGGACCTGCACCTCAACGCGGCCGTCGCTTCCTGACGAATGCGCAGGAAAGGGCCCCGGATCTCCGGATCCGGGGCCCTTCGCGTCTCTCTCGGCGGTGGTTCTACCTTCCCCCGCCATCCCCCTTACCGCCCTCGCCGCCCTTACCGCCCCGCTTGTCCTCGGTCTTCATGGCGTCGTTCACCTTCTTGGCGAGTTCGTCGTCCAGCTTCTTGAACTCGCGCACGACGGCATCGGACATACTCGCACTTCGCGAATGTGCCGAAGAACCTCAAGAAGCTGAAGAAGTCCTACGAGATGTGCGGGGACGCGCTGGCGGACTTCTGGCCGAAGCTGGAGCGGGCGCAGTCGCTGGCGGACAAGGCTCTTCGCAAGGGCCGCGAGGCGCGCGACAGCCTCTCCTCGGCGCAGTCCCGCCTCACCTCGGCCGACTCGTGGGTGAAGCGGACGGGCAAGGAGGCGGACAAGTACAAGGACGACCCGACCGGCAGCAAAGGCGCCGGGAAGCCTGATGAGGCCAAGGTCCGCGCCGGGACCCGGGACGTTCAGCATGCCAAGTCGGCCCGGTCGAAGGCCCAGTCGGACGTTTCGGAGGACGATCTCAACAGGGTGGCCACGCAGTACGCCGGCCCGGACGGTGTGGTGGTGCGGACCGAAGTGCCGCGATCCTTCGCGGACTCCGTGCTGCGGGAACACAGCGGCCCGGCGGAAGGCAGCCCGAGTGCTTCGTCGACACGCTGGAGGGAGTGGACATCCTCAACGCGGGTCCCCCCCCCCCCCCGCGCTGCCCCAGCGTGAGGCGGTCATCCAGCACATGATGGGACAGTTCTGAGCGGATGCGAGGCATGACGTAGTGGCAGGTCAGATCACTCCCGTACCGGAAAGCGTGCTGGCTCGTGAGGTCTTCGGGCCACTCGGAGGCATCGTGGAGATCGGTGCGGTGTCGGCGACCGGGACGTGGAGCGTCGGTGCCGCCTCCGTCGGCGAACTGGTGAGCCGCCGCCGCGACGAGGTCGGCCGGCTGCTCGACCTCGTTCGCGGCATCGGCGGCTTCTCCCCGGCCACCATGGCCATCGCGGACGAACTCGGCTACCTGCGTGAGCACGAGGTGACCGCCCCTGCCCTGCTGCTGTGGTCGGGTGCGGTCGAAGGGATTCCGCCGCGGCTGGAGGACCTCGAACAGCGGGACGTCGTACGGCGCATGTGTCATATGGCGGCCGACTTGCAGATGACGTACTTGCTGCAGGCCCTCATCACCGCCGCGGTCGTGTCCGGCGGGGACGTCCGGCAGGGGGCGGCCAGGATCGTCGATGCCCTCACGCTCGCGTCCGGCCTCGCGGACGAGACGGGGCGCACTGCCCCGGCCCTGGTCTTCAGGATGTGGCGGGTCGCCCACCTCCCGGCTCTCCTCCGCCCCGACGCGGGCACCCCCGAACAGGGCAAAGCGGCGTTCCGTGCCTACGACCAGGCACTCGAAGCCCTGACGACGAGCGCCTGAGCGCGCCGGGCACGAGAGTGCGGCGCGTCAGCGTCCTTCACGTCCCTGAAGTGGTCGGCGGCGCTCAGGGTGTCGCCGGTATGGCGCCCTCACCTGGAGCGCTTCCTCGCCGTCGTGGCGAACGCTGCGGCAGTGGTGGATCGCATGGGGAAGGCGAGGAGTGAGGCGTGGCGGTGGCGAACGGGGTGGTTCACGGGCGGGCGGGTGCGGGATCGCTTACAGGCATCCCTTGACCGAGCAGAGCGACGACCCTCTGGGCACCGTTGGGTGAACTCGTCAGCCGTACCCATGAACCGTCCCGGAAGGAGACCCTGAAGTCCGACTCGTCCAAGCTGAACCGCTTGATCTCCGCGCCGACGATCTCGCTCCGCGGCAGCGTCCAGAGGAGAGCCTCGGACCCCGGGACCTTCCCGCCGCCACCCCAGGAGAGATGCCGGCTGCCTTGCATCGTGTCCTCGTACGACCAGATGCGCACCAGCCCGTCCGGCTCCGCCACTTCGATCTCGGTCATCGTGCGCCAGGACCGCCGGGAGGGGTCGAGCTGCCAGGGCAGCGTACGGGCCGTCTCGCCCTCGCCCGCCCACATGACGGGGAAGTCGTCGATCTCGTTCTCGCGCTCCTCCAGCTCGCCGCGCTTCTCCGGCGACACCGGGCTGCCGAGGGCGTCGGCGATGATGATGAGGGGCAGCAGCAGGAGCCTGATGGTGGCGCACCGCACGTACACGCCGAGCTTGCCGAAGAAACCCCGGACCCGGAAGGGCGGTTGAGCCGGCCAGCCGGGCAGGTCCGGCTCGATGTCGTTGCGTTCGAGGTCACGGAAGGAGCGCCGCTCCGCCACGGAGGCGGCGGTGCCACTCGCGAACTCGACCCGGTAGCGCCGGGGTTCCTCGATCATGCCCTTCCTTCACCGTCACGCGCCGCTGAATCCGCTCAGCGGTTGATCGACTGGATCTCCTGGACGTTCATGTCCTGGGTGGTCTCGAAGGTGCCGTCGGGCAGGTCGCCCGCGGAGCCGTCGGAGCCCTCCCAGGTGATCTTCCAGGTGACGCTGGCGGACAGCTGGTAGGGAGCGCCGTCGGTCGCGCGGAGGTAGCGGATGCCGCACGGCGGCGTCTTGTCGGCGTTGCCCTTGGTGTACGGGGTGCCGATGGAGCCGTCGTCGTTGATCGCGCAGTCGCCGGAGGAGGGGAAGACCTCGGCGTCCTCGGTGCCCGGGTCCAGGTGGAGGGCGACCGGCTTGGCGGTGGTCTCCGCCCACAGGCCGGTCCCCGGGAGTTCCGCGCGGACCTTGACGTCCTTGAACGTGCCCCTGTCCAGCCAGACCCAGGTCGGAAGGTTGACCGTCGACCTGGCCGCCGGCTTCAGCTCCACCTCGGTCTCGGGAACCTTCACCTTGTCGTAGGCGTACTCGGCGAGGGTCTCGGGGGTCGGGGCCTTCGGTACGTCGGGGATCTCGCCCGCGTCCTGCCAGAACATCAGCCGGCTGCACAGCGATGTGTCGTCGAGTTCGGTCACCTTGGGCGCGACCCCGCGCCAGAAGTACCCCTTCTTGCCGAGGTTGTAGTTCTTGTACCCCTTCACGGTCGCCGGCTTCGTGAAGATGGTGGTGGCGTCCTTCTCGTCCCTGAAGTGGTCGGTCCAGAGCTCCGATCCGTACCAGCCGTCGCGCAGACCGGCGTCGCCGCTGCCGTCGTTCTCCGAGAAGTTCTTCAGCTGCTCAGGGGTGAAGACCGGTTCGTACCAGCACGGTGGTGGCTTCCAGTTCACGTCCGTCGACGCGACGGTGCCCTGCTTGCCGCCCGTGGGGCCGCTCGTCTGGGTGACCTTGATGCGGGAGTGTGAGGCGGATGCGGAGAGTTCACCGCTGTCGTTGGCGCCACCTCGCACATCGCTGCCGGGGCCTCCGAAGGCGCCCGCCGACGACGAACTCAGTAGTGTCACGACCAGGGACGTGATGATCAGGGGTATCGCTCGGTGCGGTGCCTTCACCGGGAGCACTTCCCTCGCTCACCGCGCACCGACGAGTTCTGCCACACGCCCTGCTCGTTCTTCGCCAGGGAGAGCGAGTAGAGAACGTAGGGATTCGTGCCCGCCGGGTTGCCCTCGACCTTGCCGGTCTTGCGATGCCTGGTCTTCGCCTCGGTCTCGTCCGTGCAGTAAGTCAGCGCCGCCCCCTTGCCGTTTTTGGCCAGGATGACCTTGGGGTTGAAGGCGGGCAGCTTGCCGATGACGGTGTAACCCTTGTCCGTGTAGGACTTGATCCACTGCTTGGTCTGTCCGCGGACGCCTTCGGTGTCGTAGAAGGCGACGGCTTCACTGTCGGGGTCGTTCGCGATGACCGCCGCGTACCCGGCCCGAAGCTCCTCCTTGCCGTCGTTCAGCACCGCCTGCTCGACCGGATCGCTGCTCGTCCAATTCTCGAACGTCAGCTGGAAGCTGCTGGGGATCTTGATCACCGGGCGTTTGACGCCGGGCGCCGAGGACGACGGCGAGGCCGACGGGCTGCCCGAGCTGTTGCCCGCTCCCTTGATGTCGTCCGACGGCGAATCGTCGCCTCCGCCACAGGCGGTCAGAAGCAACGCTGCCGCCGTGGCGAACGCGGCGGCAGTCGTGGTCAGTGCGCGGCGGGCCACTGTTGGTCTCCCCCGTAGTTTCGGTGTACGCGACAGGGAACGAAGCTATCAGGGGTGGGTAACGCCGCTCTGAAAGCCCGTGGTTGATTGCGTGGGGATCGTGAAAGGCTTGCGTGGCACATGCGAAGATGACGTTCCCGGCTACCCGGCCGCGGAGTGAACTCCCGTGACGTCAGGGGCAAATCGGACTCCCCTGCGCTTCCTCCGATCCGCCCTTCGACGCCCTCGGTAATAGTTCATAAGATCTCTGTAGGCTCAGCACACCCCTCCCCCCACAGCTCGGCCTCACGCCACTCCACACACGACCCCAGGACACCCGCCATGCCGCGACGCCGCACCTCAAGCTCGTCAAGCTCGACGGGAAGTACGTCGGGAAGCACGACGGGAACGACGACGGGGGCCGCGGCCGCGCCGCGGAACCGGACACCGCAGCCCGTGCGGATCCGGCGTCGGTCGTTCGGGGACTTCGTGAAGGCGTTCTTCGCCTTCCTCGCCCTGGCCGTGCTGCTCGTCGGTGTGCCGGGCGCGCTGGCCACGCAGATCGGGTGGCCGCTGCCGGACGGGGTGCCCAGTTTCGACTGGCTGCAGCAAGAGATCACCGTTCAGACCTTCCTGAACATCCTCACCGTGATCGTGTGGCTGGCGTGGGCGCAGTTCACGGCGTGCGTGCTCGTGGAGATGAAGGCCGCGCTGTCGGGTGTCGGCGTGCCGGGGCGGGTGCCCGGCGCCGGGCCGAGCCAGTTGCTCGCGCGGCAGCTCGTCGCCGCGCTGCTGCTCGTCGGCGCCACCGCCGCCAGCTTCACGCCCGGGCTGTCGCAGCTCGGGAACAGCTACGACGCCAACCAGAAGCCGACCGTCGCGGCCGCCCAGGCCACCCCGGGCCTCTTCGCCCAGCAGCAGGAGCAGGCCTCCGGCGCCGCGGCCGCGCTCGCCGAGCAGGCCTCGCACGCCGCCGCCCACGCCGACGCCGGCGGCAGCACCGCCCAGCAGGGCGACACGAAGTTCTACCGGATCCAGCCGCCCGAGGGACGCCACCACGACTCCCTGTGGGAGATAGCCCAACGGCACCTCGGTGACGGGCGTCGCTACAAGGAGATCTTCGAGCTCAACAAGGACCGCGTGCAGCCGGACGGGTCCAAGCTCTCCGAGGCCAGCCTCATCCGGCCCGGCTGGATCATGGAGATGCCGGGCGACGCCCGCGGCGGCGACCTCGTCGAGATGCCCGACGAGGCACCCAACGTGTCGCCCGACGTGCAGCAGCAGATCAGCGACTACGCCCTGACCGGTGACCACGCGCAGGGCGCAGGTGCTCAGGGCGGCAGCGGCCACGCCCACGGTGGCGGCGCCACCCAGGTGTCCGTCCCCGAACAGCGGCGGCCCGCCCACGACACCGGGCACCAGCAGGCCACGGCCGTCGGCGCCGAGTCCGACAGCTCCTTCGGCCTCCCCGAAGCCCTCCTCACCGCACCCCTCCTCGCCGCCGGTCTCCTCGGCGCCCTGGGACGGCGGCGCCGGCAGGCGCTGTGGCAGTCGGCGTTCGGGTCCGTCGGCGGGCGGCGCGGCATGGAGCCGCCCACGCCGACCGGTGACGCGCAGGACGTCCAGGACGCGCTGCTCGTCGGCGCCGACCCCGAGGGCGTACGGCTGCTCGACCGGAGCCTGCGCGGGCTCGCCGCATCCCTCGCCGAGGAGTCGCGCGCGCTGCCGGTCGTGTACGCGGCCTGGCTCAGCAACGGCGACCTGCACCTCCAGCTCGCCCAGCCCGCCGGGAAGCCCCCGGCCCCCTGGCAGCAGGGCCAGGACCAGACGTTCTGGATGCTCTCCCGCACCGACGCCGAGCGCTACGAGGACGTCGACACGGCCGCGCCCTACCCGGGCCTGGTCAGCCTCGGCACCATGGACGACTCGCGGCTGCTGCTCAACCTGGAGGCCGTGCCCGGCATCGTCTCGCTGAGCGGCCGGGAGGCCGACCGGGCCGCCGTGTTCGCCTCCGTCGCCGCCGAGTTGGCGACCAACGGCTGGTCCGACCGCATGACCATCACGCTCGTCGGCTTCGGCGAGGACCTCACCCCGCTCGCCCCGAACCGCATCCGGCACCTGGAGGACGTCGAGGCGCTCGTCGAGACCATGGAGGCCGAGACGCGGCAGCGGCGGGGGGCGCTCGGTGCCGCCGGGCACGATTCCGTCCTCACCGGGCGCACCGGGCCCGCCCAGCACACCCGTTGGGCCCCGCACCTCGTCCTGCTCGCCGCCCAGCCGTCCGCGGAGGACGCCGTCAAGCTCGCCGAACTCGCCGCCGACGCCGGCCGTCTCGGCATCGGCTACCTCGTCGGCAGCGAGACCGGCGATCTGCCCGGCGCCGCCTGGGAGATGGAGATCACCGCCCAGGGCAAGCTGCTCGCACCGCTCCTCGGGCTCGAACTCGACGCGCAGCTGCTGCCGGCGGCCCAGCAGCGGGCCGTGGTCGAGCTGTTCGTCGAGGCCGACCCGGAGCGCGAGACCGACGGGCCCGCCTCCACCCCGCCGTTCCTCGTCGACATCAGCGAGCAGGGCCGGCCGGCCGTGTACGCCCGACTGGTCGGACCGTACGAGATCATCGGCCTGGACAACCCGGACGGGGAGCGCAGCGCACTGCTGCACGAGGCCCTCGCCCTGCTGCTCCTGCACCGCGAGGGCGTGCACCCGCGGGTGCTGTCCTCCGCGCTGTGGCCGCGCGGCGTCACCGACGACGTGCGCAGCGCGCTGCTCGACCGGCTGCACGACTGGCTCGGCACGGACCCCGACGGCACGCCGCGCCTGGCCACCGACGGCTCCGGCCGGCTCACGCTCGCCAAGTCGGTCGTCTCCGACCTGGACGTGCTGCGGTCCCTGTACCACGAGGCCACCCAGGGCAGGGGCGTCGACAGCCGGGCCGTGCGCGGGCGGCTGCTCACGGACGCGCTGGTGCTGGTGCGCGGGCCGCTGCTCGCCGACCGGCCCGAGGGGCGTTACCGGTGGCTGACCCACGAGATCGTGGATGCCCAGCTGCCGCTGCTCGTCGCGGACACGGGGCTCGCGCTGTGCGAGTTCCACATGGAGAAGGACCGCGCGGAGAAGGCCATCGAGGCGCTGCAGGCGGCCCTGCGCACCGCTCCGGCCGACGAGCGGCTGTGGCACGAGCTGCTGCGCGCCACCCACGCCACCGGCGACACGGACCGGCTGACCGCCCTCGCCACCGACCTCATCGGCCGCAGCGGGGCCCGTGGGCTGCCGCCGCGCACCGAGGCACTGCTCGACGAGCTGCTGCCGACGTGGCGCGACGCGATCGCCGCGGTGGGATGAGCACCTGGGCGCTGGTCCTCGCCGCCGCGGTGTGGGGTGCGGCGGCCGGAGCGCTGCTGCCGCGGGCGGCCTACCGGTTCTCGGCACCCTCGGGGGAGGCCTGGCGGGGGGAGTGCCCCGGCGGGCACGCCCTCGGGGGCTGGCTGGGGCGCGCGGCGTGCCGAGAGTGCGCGGAGCCCGGGTACGGGCCGCGTACGACGCCCCTGGTGATCGCCACCGCCCTGGTCTGCGCCGTCCTCGCCGCCGCGACCGGCACCCGCCCCGAGCTCGGGGTCTGGCTGCTGCTCGCCCCGGCCGGCGTCCTGCTGACGGTCGTCGACTTCCGCGTACGGCGCCTGCCCGACCCGCTCACCCTGCCCTTCGCCGGTGCCGCCCTGGTCCTGCTGGGCCTCACCGCCCTCGTCCCCGAACACGCGGGCCACTGGACCACCGCCGTGCTCGGCTCCCTCGCCCTGGGCGGCGGCTACTTCGTCCTGTTCCTCATCAACCCCGCGGGCATGGGCTTCGGCGACGTCAAACTCGCCCTCGGCGCGGGCGCCGCCCTCGGCTGGTACGGCTGGCCGACGGTCATGCTCGGCACCTTCGTCGGCTTCCTCCTGGGCGCCCTGTACGGCGCGGCCCTCGTCATCACCCGCCGGGCCGACCGCAAGTCAGCCATCCCGTTCGGCCCGTTCCTGATCACGGGGGCGTTGCTGGGGCTCCTGGTGGGCGCGTACACGGCCTGACAGCGGGGTCCGGCGCGTACCCGGTCGTCCGGCACGCCGACACGGGCCGAGAGCCCGCCGAACGCCTGTGATCCGCGCAACCGGCGCTGCCATGATGCTGATCATGACAAACGCATCGCCTTACCCCGCCCACCCGTCCGCGCACCCCGTCCACCCGTCCGCGCACCCCGCCTACCCGACCGCGCCCCCCGTCGGCCCGTTCCCGGACCCCATCCCTCAGCCGTACCACCGCCTGGACCGCACCACGGGCCGTCACCGCTGGTGGCGGCCGTTGGCCGGGACGGTGCTGCTTGCCTTCGCCTACTTCGTGATCCTGCTCGTGCTGCTGGCCCTCTCCTACGGGCTCGGGACGGCGCTCGGTGCCCCCGAACTGCCCGACGACGGTGCCGACTTAGGGCCGCTCGGGAACACCGCGATGGACCTCGTGTCCATCGCCATAGCCCTGCCCCTGGTGCTGCTGGCCACGCTGTGGCCGGCGAGACGGCGCGTCGGCACCGTCACGTCGGTCACCGGGCGGCTGCGGATCGGCTGGCTCGGGCGGTGTCTGCTGGCCGGCCTGCTGCCCATCCTCCTGCTCACGGTGACGTCCTTCCTCCTGCCGGACGACTCGGGTGATTCCGGCACCTGGGTGGGCTGGCGCTCCTTCCTCACGGCCCTGGCCGTGCTGGCCCTCCTCGTCCCGCTGCAGGCCGCGGCCGAGGAGTACGTCTTCCGCGGCTGGCTGCTCCAGGCGGTCGGGGCGTTCGTGCGCTCCCCGTGGTTCGCCGTGATCCCGCAGGCCGTGCTGTTCGCCGCGGCCCACGGCTGGGGCACCCGCTGGGGCTTCCTCGGTCTGCTGGTGAACGGCCTGGTGGCGGGACTGCTCACGATCCGCACCGGCGGACTGGAAGCGGCCATCGCCCTGCACGTCCTGAACAACCTGCTGGCCTTCGGAGCCTCCGCCGCGGTCGTCGACGGGCTGTCGTCGGACGAGACCGCGGCCGACGCGCCCTGGGCGCTGGCCCTCACCGCCATCGTCACCGACCTGCTCTACGCCGCGATCGTGCTGTGGTTCGCCCGACGTCACAAGCCGCAGCGCCTCTCGGCCCCGACCACCCCGCCGGACCCCCGCGCCCATCCCGCCCGCACGGCCTGACGTCCGGCCCGGCGAACCGCTGGCGTACGCTGGGCTGGTCCGTCCACAACCCTTACGAAAGGGACGCCCGGTGACCGAGAAGGCCGACCTTCAGCCCATCCTCGACCGCGCAGCCGCCGGTGGGCGGATCACCCCGGACGAGGCACTCGTGCTGTACCGGGACGCCCCGCTGCACGCCCTGGGCGCCGCCGCCGACGCCGTACGCCGCCGCCGGTACGCCGGCACCGAGCACATCGCGACGTACATCATCGAGCGCAACATCAACTACACGAACGTGTGCGTCACGGCGTGCAAGTTCTGCGCGTTCTACGCCCCGCCGAAGGCCAAGGACAAGGGCTGGACGCGCGACCTGGACGACATCCTGCGCCGCTGCGCGGAGACCGTCGAGCTGGGCGGCACGCAGATCATGTTCCAGGGCGGGCACCACCCGGACTACGGCGTCGAGTACTACGAGAAGCACTTCGCCGCGATCAAGAAGGAATTCCCGCAGCTGGTCATCCACAGCCTGGGGGCGTCCGAGGTCGAGCACATGGCCCGGATCTCCGAGGTGAGCGTGGAGGAGGCCATCCAGCGCATTCACGCCGCCGGTCTCGACTCCTTCGCCGGTGCCGGTGCCGAGCTGCTGCCCGAGCGGCCCCGCAAGGCCATCGCCCCGCTCAAGGAGTCCGGCGAGCGCTGGCTGGAGATCATGGAGATCGCGCACAACCTGGGCGTGGAATCCACCTCCACCATGCTGATGGGCACCGGCGAGACCAACGCCGAGCGCATCGAGCACCTGCGGATGATCCGCGAGGTCCAGGACCGTACGGGCGGCTTCCGCGCCTTCATCCCGTACACCTACCAGCCCGAGAACAACCACCTGAAGGGCCGCACGCAGGCGACGCTCTTCGAGTACCTGCGGATGATCGCCATCGCGCGGCTGTTCATGGACAACATCGCCCACATCCAGGGCTCCTGGCTGACCACGGGCAAGGAGGTCGGGCAGCTCTCCCTGCACTACGGCGCCGACGACCTCGGCTCGATCATGCTGGAGGAGAACGTGGTGTCGTCGGCCGGTGCCAAGCACCGGTCCAACCGGATGGAGATCATCGATCTGATCCGGAAGGCGGGCCGGGTGCCCGCCCAGCGCGCGACCACCTACGAGCACCTCGTCGTCCACGACGACCCGGCGAACGACCCGGTCGACGACCGCGTCGTCTCGCACATCTCCTCGACGGCCATCGAGGGCGGCACGGCTCACCCCGAGCTGAAGCTGCTGGCGCCCAACTGACCCGACCGTGCTGACGATCCACGCCGCCCCGCTGGTCCTCCCGGCGGGCGCGGCACCCGGTATGGACGCACCCGTCGTGGACGGCGCCGTCGTGGTCGACGGCGACCGGATCACGGCCGTGGGGCCCTACGACGAGGTCGCCGAGGACGCGCCCGGCGCGCGGGTGCGGCGCTGGCCCGGCGTGCTCACCCCGGGGCTGCGCCAGTGGCACCCGCTGTGGCTGCTGCGCCACTGCTACCACCCCGACCCGCGCGAAGCCGACGAGCTGGGCGAACAGCCCCTGTGGGGCGAGCGGCTGACCGCCCTGGGCGAGCTCAGCGAGACCCGCTGGTCGGGCAGCGTGCGGCGCGGAGTGCAGCGGATGCTGAGGTACGGCACGACGGCGGTCGCCTCACCCGGCGCCCGTTTCCGCGATCCCCTGGTGGCCACGGCCGTCGCCCGCTCCGGACTGACCGTCGTGGGGACCACGGGGGCTCCCGGCACGCTGCTCGGCGAGCGGCCCGACCTCGACCCGTTCGCGGAGGGGTACGACCTCCCGGGCACGGTCCACGGCCCGCTGACCATAGGCGGCCGGGCCGACCTGGCCGTGTTCGACGTGCCCGACGAGGCGGCCCTGCGCGAGCGCGGCGCAGGGACCTGTGTGGCGACCGTGCTGGCCGGCCGGCTGGTGTACCGGGCCCGCTGACCCCGGGCGCTCGGGTCACCCGCGATCCCCGTGCCGAACACCCTCGCGTCAGCCGCGAGTCCCTTCCCGAACACACCCCCCCCCGCGTCAGCCCGCGAAGGCCTTCCCGAACACCCCCCGCGTCAGCCCGCGAGGGCCTTCCCGAACGCCCCCGACCCCTGCGTCACCCCGCTGCAATCCGTCGCCGCCTTGGCCGAGTCGGAGCCTTTCGCGCACTGCCGGTCCCGGGCCGTCGACCACATCGACACCCAGGCGATGCCCTTCTCCTCGGCGAACGCCCGGACCTCGGCGGCGTCGCCGAGCGTGAAGGTCTCGTTCTCGACGTCGTTGACGCCGATCATCGAGGTGAGCGCCATGCCCTGCCAGGCGGCCGCGTCCGAGGTGCCGAAGACCTTCTTCAGCTGGGTGTGCGCGGCCTGCGCCGCCGTGCGGGCGTAGCCGCCCATGTCACCGTCGTACGAGGAGCCGTAGTTCATCGTCATGAGGTTGACGGTGGAGACCTGTACGCCGTTGTCGTTGGCGGAGGCGAGGAGCGCCAGGCCGTCCTTGTCGAGACCCGAGGGCATCACCGGCAGGGTGAACGAGACCTCCAGACCGGCCCGTTCCTTCTGCAACTGCGCGATCGCCTTCGAACGCAGGGCGACGGAGGCGGAGTCGGAGAGTTCGTCCCCCTCGATGTCGAAGTCGGCGAGGGTGGTGCCGGCCGCGTCCAGGGCCTTGCCGTAGGCCGCCGCCAGTTCCGCGGCGCTGCCGCAGTTCGCCGCGAGTTCCTTGCCGGAGGCGCCGCCGAAGGAGACCCGGACCCGGCCGCCGTCCGCCGTGAGCTTCGCGATGCGCGAGGCGACCTTCGCGTCGCCGATGGCGTGGGTGCCGTTCCAGCGCGGGATGCAGTCGTCGCCGTCGGCTATGACGAACGCCAGGTTGTACGTCGTGGGGGAGCCGGCCGAGTCGGTGCCGGCGGCCTCGGTGGCGCTGAGGTACGGGGCGTACGAGGTGCCGGCCGCGGCCGTCGCTGTGGGAGACGTGGCGGACGCGGCGGGCGTGGGGGCCTCTGAGGCCGCAGGTGCCGCGTCGCCCTGCCCGGAGCATGCGGCGGTGGCGAGGGCGAACAGACAACCCAGCCCGGCCGCCGCCGGTTTCCGGTAACTCCTCATGACGTGCGCTCCCGTTCTCGTGAGGTCAGGGGTAGGACAGGAAGTACGTTTCCCGGCAGCAAACGTCTCACGAGGCCGGTTGCGTGCGGTGAGTTCCGCGGGCATTCCCGGGAATTCTCAGAGGAGGGACAGCTTCCGTCGTTCCTCATGGGTCTCTCACAAGAAAACCCGAGTTTAGGGCACATAAAGGCGCCCTACTGTCCGGGGAATGCATTCCGAGCCTGCCATCGAAACCGCGCCCCTCGCGGTCGCCGCCGCAAACGCGGCAACGGGTCCGCCGACGGTCCCGTGTTCGTTGACAACTCCGGACGCCGGGCCCGGCTGCTGCGCCGGATCGGCCTCCTCCTGGGGGCCGTCTGCCTCGGGTACGCGGCCGTCCTCGGCGCGGCCTTCATGGGCTGGGGGACGTCCCTGACGCCGTCGCAGTTGCTGCCGTTCGCGGGTGCGGGGCCCGGCGGCGGCCGGCCGGAGGGGGTTCCGGGCGGTCCCGGCGGTCCGGGAGTCCCGCCCAGCGGCGTCCCGTCGGCCCCGGCCGGGGAAGCCGTGAGCACCTCGTCGCCGGCTTCCGCGTCCGCCTCCGCCGGCGCCAACTGACCGGGGACGCGCCATGACCACGACCACCCCCACCCAGGCCCCGCTTCGGGACCGACTTCGCGCACCTGGTCCGGCTGCGGCGGCTGGACCGGCTCGTGACCGTCTTCAACGCGCGGGCGGTGACGATCTACCTCTGGCACGAGATCGCGCTGATCCTCGCCGTCCCGCTGATCGACCGCTTCTGGGACGTGCCCGCCTTCGAGGCGTACCTGCCCCTGGACAGCCAGTGGTTCCTGTTCGGCGTGGGCTGGGTGCTGATCGCGGTGTTCGTGCTGCTGTGCGGCTGGGTGGAGGACGTGGCGGCACGCAAGCGGCCGCGGCTCCTGCCCGGAGGGGGTGCTGCAAGAATGGGCCCGTGACCCGCGCATCCCTGGACAAGCAGCCGCACGAAGTCGCCTCGATGTTCGACGACGTGGCGGAACGGTACGACCTGACCAACGACGTGCTGTCCCTCGGCCAGGACCGGCGATGGCGCAAGGAGGTAGCCAAGGCCGTCGACGCGCGCCCGGCCCAGAAGATCCTCGACCTGGCGGCGGGCACGGGCACCTCCTCGCTGCCCTTCGCCCGCACCGGCGCCTACGTCGTCCCGTGCGACTTCTCCCAGGGGATGCTCCAGGTCGGCAAGCAGCGGCAGCCCTGGCTGCCCTACACCGCCGGCGACGCGACGCGGCTCCCCTTCAAGGACGACACCTTCGACGCCGTCACCATCTCCTTCGGGCTGCGCAACGTGCAGGACACCGACGCGGGCCTGCGCGAGATGCTCCGGGTGACCCGGCCCGGCGGGCGGATCGTGATCTGCGAGTTCTCGCACCCGACGTGGGCGCCGCTGCGCACCGTCTACACCGAGTACCTGATGCGCGCCCTGCCGCCGGTCGCCCGCGCCGTGTCCTCCAGCCCCGACGCCTACATCTACCTCGCCGAGTCCATCCGCGCCTGGCCCGACCAGCCCGCCCTGGCCGAGCGGCTGGGCAAGGCCGGCTGGTCGCGGGTGGCCTGGCGCAACCTGAGCGGCGGCATCGTCGCCCTGCACCGGGGCTTCAAGGCCGGGTGAGGCCGGGGTCCTTCGGCCTCGGGCCGGGACCTCTCGGCCCTAGGGCGAGCTGAGGACCATGTACGGGTCGCCCGGCTCGTCCAGCTCGCGCTGGAGCCCGCCCCGGGGCGGACGCGGGATCCGCGGTTCGTGCACGCCCCCGCCGCCCTCACCGGGGCCGAACTCGAACCACACGTAGACCATCGAGTCCCGCGGCACCTCGGCACCGGGCTGCGGATACTGGCGTACGACGTAGTCGACGACGGCGAGAGCGAGCTCGGGCCGGTCCGGCGCGCTGAGGAGGAGGCCCTGCGCCCGGGCCGTCTCGCGAGCGTCCACGGCCATCAGGCCGACCAGACGCGGTACGCGCACTTCGGGTGTCTTGTGGGATATGTGCACAGATGTCACCCCCAGCGGTACAGGAAGGGTAACTCCCGCCCCGCACCGACCGGAAGCGACAGATGTCTTTCTGTGACAGTCGACTACGCTGCGTCAGCGTTCCGGAGGTCGAGCCGGTAGCAGTGCCCCGCCCGCTGCGAGGCCGGAGTCGTGAACGTCTCCGCGAGGCGCATCCCCAGGCGCTGGGTCACCGCGATGGACCGGCTGTTGCGGGCGTCGACCATCGCGACGACACCCGGGACGCCACTGGCCCGCATCCGCTCCAGCGTCTGCCGCGCGGCCGCGGTGACGTAGCCCTTGCCCCAGTGCTCCCGGCCCAGCCGCCAGCCGATCTCGATCTCCCCGGCCGGGCCCCAGGCCCGCTCCCACGGCTGGGCCCCGGTGAAGCCGATGACCTGCCCCGACCCGTCGAGCACGGTCCACAGGCAGAAGCCCAGTTCGGCGTCGTGCCGGCGCTGGCGGGCGGTGAGCTCCTCGTAGACCGAGAGTTCGGCGGACCTGCCGCCCTGGTACTCCATGACGTCCGGGTCGTCGAAGATCCGGTGCCAGGCGAACGCGTCCTCGTGGGTGGGGACGCGAAGCCGCACAGCGGGGAGAACTCGATTCACGGAGCAGCCCTTCAGCCGGGTGATGAATGCTGCTGCATAGACTGCCCATGTCCAGTGCCGGTCGGCACGCAAGATTGACGAACTTGGGGAGATCCCGCCGTGACCGTCGTGACCGAGCCCCTCTCCGAGAACACCGCCGATGTGATCGTCGTGGGCGCGGGGCCGGCCGGCTCCACCACCGCCTACCACCTCGCCAAGGCCGGACTCGACGTCCTCCTGCTGGAGAAGACCGAGTTCCCCCGCGAGAAGGTCTGCGGCGACGGCCTCACCCCGCGTGCCGTCAAGCAGCTGGTGGCGATGGGCATCGACATCTCGGAAGAGGCCGGCTGGCTGCGCAACAAGGGCCTGCGCATCATCGGCGGCGGGGTGCGGCTCCAGCTCGACTGGCCGGATCTCGCCTCCTTCCCCGACTACGGCCTCGTCCGCAAGCGCGACGACTTCGACGAGCAGCTCGCCCGGAACGCCCAGAAAGCCGGTGCCCGGCTCTTCGAGCGGTGCAACGTGGGCGCGCCGATCCTGGACGAGCGCACGGGCCGCATCACCGGGGTGCACGCCAAGCTCGGTGAGGAGAAGCGCGAGGTCACCTTCCGCGCGCCGCTCGTCGTGGCCGCCGACGGCAACTCCACGCGGCTGTCCCTGGCGATGGGGCTGCACCGCCGCGAGGACCGCCCGATGGGCGTGGCCGTGCGCACGTACTTCACCAGCCCGCGCCACGAGGACGACTACCTGGAGTCCTGGCTGGAGCTGTGGGACCGCCGCGGCGCCGAGGACCGCCTGCTGCCCGGCTACGGCTGGATCTTCGGCATGGGCGACGGCACGTCGAACGTCGGCCTCGGCGTCCTCAACACCTCCGACTCCTTCAAGGAGCTGGACTGGCGCGAGGTGCTGAAGGCCTGGTGCGCGTCCATGCCGGAGGACTGGGGCTACACCCCCGACAACATGACCGGCCCGATCCGCGGCGCCGCCCTGCCCATGGCCTTCAACCGCCAGCCGCACTACACCAAGGGCCTGCTGCTCGTCGGTGACGCCGGCGGCCTGGTGAACCCCTTCAACGGCGAGGGCATCGCCTACGCCATGGAGTCCGGCCAGATCGCCGCCGACGTCATCGTCCAGGCCCACGCCCGGCCGAACCCCGCGAGCCGCGAACTGGCCCTCCAGCGCTACCCGCGCGTCCTGAAGGACACCTACGGCGGCTACTACACGCTCGGCCGCGCCTTCGTGAAGCTCATCGGCAACCCGAAGGTCATGCAGATCGCCGCCCAGCGCGGTCTCACGCACCCGATGCTGATGAAGTTCACCCTGAAGCTCCTCGCGAACCTCACCGACCCGACGGGCGGCGACGCGATGGACCGCATCATCAACGGACTGAGCAGGGTGGCCCCGAAGGCCTGAACGAACTGGCGCCCCGGCAGGCTGCCGGCGGTCCGATCAGGCGTTCAGCGCCGCGATGTCGGCGGACCGGCGGGCGTACACCGGCTCCCGCCGGTCCGCCGTCTGCCGCAGCGCGGCCTTCCGCTCGCGTGCGGAGAGCCGGCCCAGGTAGAGCCGTCCGTCGCAGTGATCGGCCTCGTGGGCGAGGCAGCGGGCGAAGTAGCCGGTGCCCTCGATCACGAGCGGCTCGCCGTCCCGGTCGACGCCGCGCACCACGGCCCGGTCCGGACGCGGCACGTCCATGGTGGCGCCCGGCACGGAGAGGCAGCCCTCCGCCTCGTCGAGGAGCCTCCTGCGCGAGGCGTCGAGCGGATCCAGCACCGGGTTGACGATGTGCCCGACGTGCCGCACCCCGTCGTCGGCCGGGCAGTCGTACACGAACACCCGCACTCGGCGGCACTGCAGAACACCCGGGCCGCTCCCAGGAGCAGTCCGGCCACCCGGGGCCGTCGGCGTCAACACCGCGCCAATCCGGGAAAATTCGGGCGCAGGGTAGGGGAGTGGCGGACGCGCAGGGGCGGGCCGCAGTGCCGGGTGGGCCCTGGAAGGGCTCTGAGGGATCCCTGGAGCGCCTCGGGGCAGGGCCGAGGGGATCGGGACCTGAGCGGCCCCGGACAGGCCGGGAGGGCCGTTGCCTCGTGGTGGCAGCGGCCCTCGAGCCCGTGTGAGCGGATGAGTCAGACGGCGCGTGACGTCAGAGGACGCGCACCGCGCCCGACGCCGGGTAGCCCGACAGGTCCTGGATGACGACGCCCTTGGACGGGTTCGCCGCGTCCAGGTACTGGCCGTTCCCGATGTAGACACCCACGTGGTACGCGGAGCCCTTGCCGCCCCAGTACAGGATGTCGCCGACCTGGACGCTGGACAGCGGGACGTCCGTGCCGGCCATCGACTGGTCCTGCGAGACGCGCGGCAGATCCACACCGACCTGCTTGTACGCGGCCTGCACGAGGGAGGAGCAGTCCCAGGCGTTGGGACCGGTGGCGCCCATGACGTAGGCGTCGCCCACCTGGGCCTTGAGGAACGCGATGACCGTCGCGACGCTGCCGCTGGAGGGCGCCGACACCGACGTGGAGGCGGACGCGGAGGCGGAGGCGGACAGGGTGGCCCGCTCGGTGCTGCGGTTGGCGCGCTCGGCGGCGGCCTTGCGGGCGGCCTCGGCGGCCTTCTTCTTGGCCTCCGCCTTCTTCTTCGCCTCGGCGAGGTCCTTCTTGGCCTCCGTCGCGGCCTTGGCGGCGGCGGCGTCACGCTCGGCGCGCAGTTCGTAGTTCGCGGCGGCCTGCTGGGTGGCGGCCGCGGACTGGGCGACCTGAGCGGACAGGTCGGCCGTCAGGGTGGGCAGTTCGATGGTCTGCGTCACCGGCTCGGCGGCGCTCGCCGAGGCCGACGCACCAGCCGCTGCCATGCTGAGAACGCCACCGGCAACGCCGGCGCGCAGGGCGATCGATGAGGTCGCGCTGCGGCGGGGTTTCCGGTGGCTGCGTATGTGAGCGGTGTGGGACATGGGAATAACCGGTACCAGGGGCTCCTTCATATCTTCAAGAAACGTGTGCTGCGCCACAGTTACTCAATCGGGCCCTCAAAACCCCCGAACGAGACCCTTTATTGACGCCGTAACGGACATTGCGGGCGCACCGTGACCGGGCTGTGATCACGGCGTTTGATCAATACGCCCGAATTGCCCCGCGCCTACCATCGGTTGGGTTGATTGGCCAAGCCCCGTTCTCATGGATCTCTCACCCATGTGACGGGGATCACGGAACGGTTGGTCCGGAGGTCGCGTCCCGGTGCGTAGATCACGGCCGGGTCACGGGCTCGCGAAGATCGTGAACGCGTGCACGCGTCCACACCTCGCCCCCCATGCCCTCTGATGTGTGAACGGGCCTCTATCAAGAGATCAAGTCCATCGCCAATTTGCATGCAAGAGAACCCTCTTGATATTGAGACGACCCCTCCGGCCTGCACTGACGAGCCAAAATGTCACCTCTCGTGATCACACGGACGCTTCGCGTGTGAAGATCACCGCTCATCCGACTTCATGATCGATCGTCAGGTGGTGGAGATCACAAAGGTTGAGTAATACCCCGTGTCGCAGATCACAGAGCGTCGGGCATAAGATGCACGCGGTTGGGCTTGTGACCTGCTTCACATGTTCCCGATCTTCGCCGGGGCGGGCGGGGTTCGAGGGACCGGTGGGGCGGATGTGAGCCCGATGCAATCCGCCAGCAGTCAGTGCCGACTGAGAGGAGCGAGGAGCGGTGAACGCTTATGCGCCCATCCTCGTACTGGGAGCCCTCGGGGCAGGCTTTGCGATCTTCTCCGTGGTCATGGCCACGTTGATCGGGCCCAAGCGGTACAACCGGGCCAAGCTCGAGGCCTACGAGTGCGGCATCGAGCCGACCCCCACGCCGGCCGGCGGCGGGCGCTTCCCGATCAAGTACTACCTGACGGCGATGCTCTTCATCATTTTCGATATCGAGATCGTCTTCCTCTACCCCTGGGCCGTCACCTTCGACGCCCTGGGGATCTTCGGGCTCGTGGAGATGCTGCTCTTCGTGCTCACCGTCTTCGTCGCGTACGCGTACGTATGGCGGCGCGGCGGCCTGGAATGGGACTGAGGGGCCACACGTCATGGGACTCGAAGAAAAGCTGCCGAGCGGCTTCCTGCTGACCACCGTCGAGCAGGCCGCGGGCTGGGTGCGCAAGGCGTCGGTCTTCCCCGCCACGTTCGGCCTCGCCTGTTGTGCCATCGAGATGATGACCACCGGAGCCGGCCGCTACGACCTGGCGCGCTTCGGCATGGAGGTCTTCCGCGGCTCACCGCGCCAGGCGGACCTGATGATCGTCGCCGGCCGGGTGAGCCAGAAGATGGCGCCGGTGCTCCGGCAGGTCTACGACCAGATGCCGAACCCCAAGTGGGTGATCTCCATGGGGGTCTGCGCCTCCTCGGGCGGCATGTTCAACAACTACGCCATCGTCCAGGGCGTCGACCACATCGTGCCGGTCGACATCTATCTCCCCGGCTGCCCGCCCCGGCCGGAGATGCTGATGGACGCGATCCTCAAGCTCCACCAGAAGATCCAGACCTCCAAGCTCGGCGTGAACGCCGAGGAGGCGGCCCGGGAGGCGGAGGAGGCGGCGCTCAAGGCCCTGCCCACGATCGAGATGAAGGGGCTGCTGCGATGAGCGACGCGAACGGCAACGGTGTCAATCCCGAGAAGGACCTCTCCGCGGAGAACCTCCCCGGCCAGCGCGGCCAGGGCGGCGAGGAGATCCGCGTCCAGCGCGGCATGTTCGGTGCGAACAACGGCGGCGACACCTCCGGCTACGGCGGCCTGGTCCGCTCGGTCCGGCTCCCGGGACCGGCGGCCCGTCCCTACGGCGGCTGGTTCGACGAGGTCGCCGACGAACTCGAAGGCGCGCTGGAGGAGCAGGGCCTGCTCCCGGACAACGCCATCGAGAAGACGGTCGTCGACCGCGACGAGCTGGCCTTCCACATCGAGCGCGAGCACCTCGTCCTCGTCGCCCGCACCCTGCGCGACGACCCGGCCCTGCGCTTCGAACTGTGCACCGGCGTCAGCGGCGTGCACTACCCGAACGACAAGGGCCGCGAGCTGCACGCCGTCTACCACCTGCGCTCGATCACCCACAACCGGGTGATCCGCCTGGAGGTCAGCGCCCCCGACAGCGACCCGCACATCCCGTCGCTGGTCGCGGTCTATCCGACGAACGACTGGCACGAGCGCGAGACGTACGACTTCTTCGGAATCGTCTTCGACGGCCACCCGGCCCTGACGCGGATCATGATGCCGGACGACTGGCAGGGCTTCCCGCAGCGCAAGGACTACCCCCTCGGCGGCATCCCCGTCGAGTACAAGGGCGCCCAGATCCCGGCTCCGGACCAGCGGAGGTCGTACTCATGAGCACATCGCACGCGTCTCCCCGGGAGACCACCGAAGGCACCGTGTACACGGTCACGGGCGGCGACTGGGACGAGGTCGTCGAGTCGGCGGCCCGCGCCGACGACGAGCGCATCGTCGTCAACATGGGCCCGCAGCACCCGTCCACCCACGGCGTGCTCCGCCTGATCCTGGAGATCGAGGGCGAGACCGTCACCGAAGCCCGCTGCGGAATCGGTTATCTGCACACCGGCATCGAGAAGAACCTCGAATACCGGACGTGGACGCAGGGCACCACGTTCGTGACGCGCATGGACTACCTCACGCCGTTCTTCAACGAGACGGCGTACTGCCTCGGCGTCGAGAAGCTCCTCGGCATCGAGGACCAGATCCCGGACCGCGCCTCGATCATCCGCGTGCTCCTGATGGAGCTGAACCGCCTCTCCTCGCACCTGGTGTGCATCGCCACCGGCGGCATGGAGCTGGGCGCGACCACGATCATGATCTACGGATTCCGTGATCGTGAACTCATTCTCGATATCTACGAGCTGATCACCGGCCTGCGGATGAACCACGCGTACATCCGCCCCGGCGGACTCGCCCAGGACCTACCGCCCGGCGCGGTGGACCAGATCCGCGAGTTCGTGAAGAAGATGAAGAAGAACCTCCCGGAGTACGACAAGCTCGCCACCGGGAACCCCATCTTCAAGGCGCGCATGCAGGACGTCGGCTACCTCGACCTGGCCGGCTGCATGGCCCTCGGCGCGACGGGCCCGATCCTGCGCTCCACCGGCCTGCCGCACGACCTGCGCAAGGCACAGCCCTACTGCGGCTACGAGACCTACGACTTCGAGATCCCGACCGCCGACACCTGCGACTCCTACGGCCGCTTCCTCATCCGGCTGGAGGAGATGCGCCAGTCCCTGAGGATCGTCGAGCAGTGCCTGGACCGGCTCCAGCCCGGCCCGGTCATGGTCGCCGACAAGAAGATCGCCTGGCCGGCCCAGCTCGCCCTGGGCCCCGACGGGCTCGGCAACTCCCTCGACCACATCAAGAAGATCATGGGCACCTCCATGGAGGCCCTGATCCACCACTTCAAGCTGGTCACCGAGGGCTTCCGCGTCCCGCCGGGACAGGCGTACGCGGCGGTCGAGTCGCCCAAGGGCGAACTCGGGGTGCACGTCGTCTCCGACGGCGGCACCCGCCCCTACCGGGTCCACTTCCGGGACCCGTCCTTCACCAACCTTCAGGCCATGGCGGCGATGTGCGAGGGCGGCCAGGTCGCCGACGTCATCGTCGCCGTCGCGTCCATCGACCCCGTGATGGGAGGCGTCGACCGGTGACCACATCGTCTTCCGAGCGGGGCGTCAGCCTGGGCATGCCCCAACTGCCCGCACCCGCCTACCCGGACGACGTCCGGGCCCGTCTGGAGACGGACGCGCGCGAGGTCATCGCCCGCTACCCCGACTCCCGGTCCGCCCTGCTGCCGCTGCTGCACCTCGTGCAGGCGGAGGAGGGGCACGTCACCCGCACCGGCATGCAGTTCTGCGCGGACGTGCTCGGCCTGACCACGGCCGAGGTCACCGCCGTCGCCACCTTCTACACCATGTACCGCCGCCGCCCGAGCGGTGACTACCAGGTGGGGGTGTGCACCAACACCCTGTGCGCCGTCATGGGCGGGGACGCGATCTTCGAGGAGCTCCAGGAGCACCTCGGCGTCGGCAACGGCGAGACCACCGGCGACGGCAAGGTCACCCTGGAGCACATCGAGTGCAACGCGGCCTGCGACTTCGCGCCGGTCGTGATGGTCAACTGGGAGTTCTTCGACAACCAGACCCCGGCCAGCGCCAAGAGCCTCGTCGACGACCTGCGCGCGGGACGGCCGGTCACGCCCACCCGCGGCGCGCGCATGTGCACCTTCAAGGAGACCGCCCGGGTCCTGGCCGGCTTCCCCGACGAGCGGGAGGGGGCCGTGGAGTCCGGGGGGAGCGCGGGACCCGCCTCCCTGATCGGCCTGAAGCTCGCCAAGGGGGAGAGCGCTCCCGCGCGCGTGGTGCATCCACGCGGTGAGGCCGTCCGGACCGAGGCACCCCACGACCCGTCACCGACGGAGCACCTGAGCTCGCACGACGCGCCGCAGGACACATCGGCCTCCGACCCGGCCCACCCGGCCGGGCCCACCGCCGAGGAGGGGGAGTGATGACCTTGGCACCCGAGCTGAAAGACACGAGCCCCGAGAAGCTGCTCGCACCGGTGCTGTCGGCCTTCTGGGACGAGGACAAGTCCTGGACGCTGGACGTGTACCGGCGGCACGAGGGGTACGAAGGGCTGCGCAAGGCGCTCGCCATGTCGCCGGACGACCTGATCGCGTACGTCAAGGACTCCGGTCTGCGCGGACGCGGCGGCGCGGGATTCCCCACCGGGATGAAGTGGCAGTTCATTCCCCAGGGGGACGGAAAGCCGCACTATCTTGTTGTCAACGCCGACGAGTCGGAGCCCGGGACGTGCAAGGACATCCCGCTCCTCTTCGCGAACCCGCACAGCCTCATCGAGGGCATGATCATCGCGTGTTACGCCATCAGGTCGTCGCACGCCTTCATCTATCTGCGTGGTGAAGTGGTCCCCGTGCTGCGGCGGTTGCACTCCGCCGTACGCGAGGCGTACGAGGCCGGCTTCCTCGGCGAGAACATCCTGGACAGCGGACTCGACCTCGACATCACCGTGCACGCGGGCGCGGGCGCGTACATCTGCGGTGAGGAGACCGCACTGCTCGACTCGCTCGAAGGCCGCCGGGGCCAGCCGCGGCTTCGTCCCCCCTTCCCTGCCGTCGCGGGCCTCTATGCGTGCCCGACTGTGGTGAACAACGTCGAATCGATCGCGTCGGTTCCCGCGATCCTGCAGCGGGGCAAGGAATGGTTCCGGTCGATGGGGAGCGAGAAGTCGCCCGGCTTCACGCTCTACTCCCTCTCCGGCCATGTCGCCGGCCCCGGCCAGTACGAGGCGCCGCTCGGGATCACGCTCCGCCAGCTCCTCGACATGAGCGGCGGCATGCGCCCCGGGCACCGCCTCAAGTTCTGGACGCCGGGCGGCTCCTCGACCCCGATGTTCACCGACGAGCACCTCGACGTCCCCCTTGACTACGAAGGAGTGGGCGCCGCGGGTTCCATGCTCGGCACCAAAGCCCTCCAGTGCTTCGACGAGACGACCTGCGTGGTCCGTGCCGTCACCCGCTGGACGGAGTTCTACGCCCACGAGTCCTGCGGCAAGTGCACGCCCTGCCGCGAAGGGACCTACTGGCTCGTGCAGTTGCTGCGCGACATCGAGGCCGGCAAGGGACAGATGTCCGACCTCGACAAGCTGAACGACATCGCCGACAACATCAACGGCAAGTCCTTCTGCGCCCTCGGCGACGGCGCCGCCTCGCCGATCTTCTCCTCGCTCAAGTACTTCCGCGAGGAGTACGAGCAGCACATCTCGGGCCGGGGCTGTCCCTTCGACCCGGCCAAGTCGACGGCCTGGGCCGACCGCACGGAGGTGACCGCATGACCGTGACCACCAGCTCTCCCTCAGGCGGGGGAGAGGCGGCGGTCCCGCCGGAGGACCTCGTGTCGCTGACGATCGACGGCGCGGAGATCAGCGTGCCCAAGGGCACCCTGGTCATCCGGGCCGCCGAGCAGCTCGGCATCGAGATCCCCCGGTTCTGCGACCACCCCCTGCTCGACCCGGCCGGCGCCTGCCGCCAGTGCATCGTCGAGGTCGAGGGCCAGCGCAAGCCGATGGCGTCCTGCACCATCACCTGCACCGACGGGATGGTGGTGAAGACCCACCTCACCTCCCCGGTCGCGGAGAAGGCCCAGAAGGGTGTGATGGAGCTCCTGCTCATCAACCACCCGCTGGACTGCCCGGTCTGCGACAAGGGCGGCGAGTGCCCGCTGCAGAACCAGGCCATGTCGCACGGCGACGCCGACTCCCGTTTCGACGGCCGCAAGCGGACCTACGAGAAGCCCGTCCCGATCTCCACGCAGGTGCTGCTCGACCGCGAGCGGTGCGTGCTGTGCGCCCGCTGCACCCGGTTCTCCAACCAGGTCGCGGGCGACCCGATGATCGAGCTGATCGAGCGCGGCGCGCTCCAGCAGGTCGGCACCGGCGAGGGCGACCCCTTCGAGTCGTACTTCTCCGGCAACACCATCCAGATCTGCCCGGTCGGCGCGCTGACCTCGGCGGCGTACCGATTCCGCTCCCGCCCCTTCGACCTGGTCTCCTCCCCGTCGGTGTGCGAGCACTGCTCCGGCGGCTGCGCCACGCGCACCGACCACCGGCGCGGCAAGGTCATGCGGCGGCTCGCGGCGAACGACCCCGAGGTCAACGAGGAGTGGATCTGCGACAAGGGGCGGTTCGGGTTCCGGTACGCGCAGCAGCGCGACCGGCTCGACACGCCGCTGGTGCGCAACGCCGAGGGCGAGCTGGAACCGGCCTCCTGGCCGGAGGCGCTGCAGATCGCGGCCCAGGGGCTGCTGGCCTCCCGGGGCCGCACCGGTGTCCTGACCGGCGGCCGCCTCACCGTCGAGGACGCCTACGCGTACAGCAAGTTCGCGCGCGTGGCCCTCGACACCAACGACATCGACTTCCGCGCGCGGGTGCACAGCAGCGAGGAGGCCGACTTCCTCGCCGCCCAGATCGCCGGGCGCGGCCGGGACCTCGACGGCACGGGCGTCACGTACACCGCGCTGGAGAAGGCACCGGCCGTCCTGCTGGTCGGCTTCGAGGCGGAGGAGGAGGCGCCCGGCGTCTTCCTGCGGCTGCGCAAGGCCTGGCGTCAGCACGGGCAGAAGACCTTCTCCCTCGCCACGCACGCCACCCGCGGTCTGGAGAAGGCCGGCGGCACGCTGCTGCCGGCCGCCCCCGGCACCGAGACCGAGTGGCTGGACGCGCTCGCGAGCGGCGCCGGCCTGGAGGACGACGGTGCGCTCGCCGCCGAGGCGCTGCGCGCCGAGGGCGCGGTGATCGTCGTCGGCGAGCGGCTGGCCGCCGTGGCCGGCGGGCTCACCGCCGCAGCACGCACGGCCTCCGCGACCGGTGCCCGGCTGGTGTGGATCCCGCGCCGGGCCGGGGAACGCGGTGCGATCGAGGCGGGCGCGCTGCCGTCGCTGCTGCCGGGCGGGCGTCCGGCCACCGACCCGCGCGCGCGTGACGAGGTCGCCGCCGTCTGGGGCGTCGCCGGTCTCCCGCACCGCTACGGCCGTGACACCGGCCAGATCGTGGAGGCCGCGGCGACCGGAGAGCTCCAGGCCCTGCTGGTGGCGGGCGTGGAGATCGCCGATCTGCCCGACCCGGCACGCGCGCGTGCGGCGCTGGACGAGGTGGGCTTCCTGGTCTCGCTGGAGCTGCGGCCGAGCGAGATCAGCCGCAAGGCCGATGTCGTCCTGCCCGTGGCCGCGGTCGCCGAGAAGGCCGGCACCTTCCTCAACTGGGAAGGCCGCATCCGCTTCTTCGAGGCCGCGCTCAAGCCGGACCAGATGACCCGCCGCTCCGCGCCCACCGACGCGCGCGTGCTGCAGATGCTGGCCGACGCCATGGACGTCCACCTCGGACTGCCGGATCTGCGCACCGTGCGCGGCGAGATCGACCGGCTCGGCGCCTGGGACGGCCCGCGGGCCGGTGAACCCCTGGAGACCGCGGCCGCCCTGCCGCGCCCGGCCGCCGGGGAAGCCGTCCTCGCGGGGCACCGGCTGCTGCTCGACCAGGGCGTCCTCCAGCAGGGCGACGAGGCGCTCGCCGGGACCCGGCACGCCGCACGCGCGCGCGTGTCGGCCCCGACGGCCGCCGAGGCGGGCGTCAAGGACGGCGACCTGCTCGCGGTGACCGGCCCCCAGGGGGTCGTGGAACTTCCGCTCCACATCAGTGACATGCCCGACCGGGTGGTGTGGCTGCCGCTCAACTCCACCGGCGGCGGCGTCGCCTCCGACACCGGGGCGCGGCCCGGCTCCCTCGTCCGCATCGGACCGGCGACGCTCGCCGCCGAGGCCACCAAGGAGGTGGAGGCATGAGCCCCCAAGGAGGCGGCGGCATGAGCCCGTTCCTCGCCGCTGAAGACCTCTCGATGTTCGGCACCGACCCCTGGTGGCTGGTCGTCATCAAGGCGGTCTTCTGCTTCGCCTTCCTGATGGTGACCGTGCTGGTCTCCATCGTCATGGAGCGCAAGGTCGTGGCCTGGATGCAGCTGCGCATCGGCCCCAACCGGCACGGTCCCTGGGGCATGCTCCAGTCGCTCGCCGACGGCATCAAGCTGATGCTGAAGGAGGACGTGATCGTCAAGCGCGCGGACAAGGTGGTGTACGTCCTCGCGCCGGTGATCGCGGCGATCCCGGCCTTCATGGCGATCGCGGTGATCCCCTTCGGCCCGGCCGGCAACGAGATCTCGATCTTCGGCCAGCGCACCACGATGCAGCTCACCGACCTGCCGATCGCGATGCTCTACATCCTCGCGGTCGCCTCGGTCGGCATCTACGGCATCGTCCTGGCGGGCTGGAGCTCCGGCTCGACCTACCCGCTGCTGGGCGGTCTGCGCTCCTGCGCGCAGATGATCTCCTACGAGATCGCGATGGGCGCCGCCTTCGCCTCCGTCTTCCTCTACTCGGGGTCGATGTCGACCTCGACGATCGTCGAACAGCAGGCCGACCGCTGGTACATCGTGCTGCTGCCGGTCTCCTTCATCATCTACATCGTCACGATGGTCGGCGAGACCAACCGCGCCCCCTTCGACATGCCGGAGTCCGAGGGCGACCTGGTCGGCGGCTTCAACACCGAGTACTCGTCGATCAAGTTCGCGATGTTCATGCTCGCCGAGTACGTCAACATGGTGACCGTCTCGGCCGTCGCCACCACGCTGTTCCTCGGCGGCTGGCGGGCCCCCTGGCCCGTCAGCACCTTCTGGGAGGGCGCCAACCACGGCTGGTGGCCGCTGCTGTGGTTCACGGTCAAGGTCCAGCTGCTGCTGTTCATGTTCATCTGGATCCGCGGCACCCTCCCGCGCGTCCGCTACGACCAGCTGATGAAGCTCGGCTGGAAGGTCCTCATCCCGGTCTCGCTGGTGTGGCTGATGCTCGTCGCGAGCGTGCGGGCCTTCCGGAACGAGGGCTACGACTTCGCCGACATCGCCCTGTACGTGGGCGGCGGCGTCCTCGCCCTGCTGCTGCTCTCCTTCGTCGCCGACATGTTCCGCGAGAAGGCCAAGAAGGCCGAAGAGCCGGCCGAGACCCCGGCCGCCTTCGACCCGATGGCGGGCGGATTCCCCGTACCGCCGCTGCCCGGACAGGAACTACCGCCGGTCCCGCGCCGCCGCTCGCGCCGTGAGCGGGAGCTGATTGTCAGTGGTGGGACCGATACTCAGAGTGACGGATCTCTGGGCGGAACTACGGATGGAAAGGAGGCGTCCGATGGCTGAGGAACTCGAGCGTTCGAAGGCTGAGGAACCCAAGGACACCAAGCCCGGTTTCCAGAACCCCGTGGCCGGCTTCGGCGTGACCTTCAAGGCCATGTTCAAGAAGCGGCTGACCGAGCAGTACCCGGAGCAGCAGAAGACCACGGCTCCGCGCTTCCATGGACGGCACCAGCTCAACCGCCATCCGGACGGCCTGGAGAAGTGCGTCGGCTGTGAACTGTGCGCCTGGGCCTGCCCCGCCGACGCGATCTACGTGGAGGGCGCGGACAACACCGACGAGGAGCGCTACTCGCCGGGCGAGCGGTACGGCCGCGTCTACCAGATCAACTACGCCCGCTGCATCCTGTGCGGCCTGTGCATCGAGGCCTGCCCCACGCGAGCGCTCACGATGACCAACGAGTTCGAGCTGGCCGACTCCAGCCGGGCCAACCTCATCTACACCAAGGAGCAGCTGCTCGCCGGTCTGGAGGAGGGCATGGTCGACTCGCCCCACGCCATCTACCCCGGCACGGACGAACAGGACTACTACCGGGGCCTGGTGACGGAAGCGGCGCCCGGCACCGAGCAGCAGGTCGCCCACTCCAAGGGCGAGGTCGTGCAGGAGGCCGACTCGACCTTCGGCGGGACGGAACCGGCGTCGGGGAAGGTGACCGGCCGATGACCACCCAGCTCGCCGCCTACTCCACCTCCACCGCGGAGGCGGTCCAGTTCTGGATCCTCGGCACCGTCGCGGTCATCGGCGCCCTGTGCACCATCCTCATGAAGCGGGCCGTGCACAGCGCGCTCTGCCTCGCCGGGACCATGATCATCCTGGCGGTGTTCTACCTCGCCAACGGCGCCTACTTCCTGGGCGTCGTCCAGATCATCGTCTACACCGGCGCGATCATGATGCTGTTCCTGTTCGTGGTGATGCTCGTCGGCGTCACCGCGGCGGACTCCCTGAAGGAGACCATCAAGGGCCAGCGCTGGCTGGCCGCGCTGTGCGGGCTCGGCTTCGGCGTCCTGCTGGTCGCCGGGATCGGCAACGCGTCCCTGACGGAGTTCAACGGCATCGGCCAGGCGAACGCCGGGGGCAACGTGGAGGGCCTCGCCGCCCTCCTCTTCACCAAGTACGTCTTCGCGTTCGAGATCACCGGCGCCCTGCTCATCACGGCCGCCGTCGGCGCCATGGTGCTCACCCACCGCGAGCGCACCGAGCGGGCCAAGACGCAGCGGGAGCTCGCCGAGGAGCGCGTGCGCGAGGGCAAGCAGTTGCCGCCGCTGCCGGCGCCCGGTGTCTACGCCCGGCACAACGCGGTCGACATCGCGGGCCTGCTGCCCGACGGCACCCCGTCCGACCTCACCGTCAGCAAGACCCTGCGCGAGCGCGGCCAGATCCGCGACGTGTCGCAGGAGGCGCTCAACGACCTCAAGGCCCTGGAGCAGCGGTCCGAGGAGCGTCTGGAGCGCAGGGCGGTCGGGCCGGCGAAGTTCCAGCGGTCCGAGGAGGCGTCGAAGTGAACCCGGTCAACTACCTGTACCTCGCGGCCCTGTTGTTCACGATCGGCGCCACCGGCGTGCTGATCAGGCGCAACGCGATCATCGTGTTCATGTGCATCGAGCTGATGCTCAACGCCTGCAACCTCGCGTTCGTCGCCTTCTCCCGGATGCACGGCAACCTCGACGGCCAGATCATCGCCTTCTTCACGATGGTCGTCGCCGCCGCCGAGGTCGTGGTCGGACTCGCGATCATCGTGTCCCTGTTCCGTGCCCGCCACTCGGCCTCGGTCGACGACGCCAGCCTGATGAAGCTGTAAGGGGTCGGAAGAATCGTGGAGAACCTCATTGCGCTGCTGGTGGCGGCGCCCCTGCTCGGAGCGGCGGTCCTGCTGTGCGGCGGGCGGCGGCTGGACGCCGTCGGCCACTGGCTCGGCACCCTGCTCGCGGCCGTCTCCTTCGTGCTCGGCCTGGTGCTGTTCACCGACATGCTGGGCCGGGACGCCGAGAGCCGCGTCCTGAGCCAGCACCTGTTCAGCTGGATCCCGGTCGAGGGCTTCCAGGCGGACGTCGCCTTCCAGCTCGACCAGCTGTCCATGACGTTCGTGCTGCTGATCACGGGCGTCGGATCGCTGATCCACCTGTACTCGATCGGGTACATGGAGCACGACGAGCGGCGCCGCCGCTTCTTCGGCTATCTGAACCTGTTCCTCGCGGCGATGCTGATCCTCGTCCTCGCCGACAACTACCTGCTGCTGTACGTCGGCTGGGAGGGCGTCGGTCTCGCCTCCTACCTGCTGATCGGCTTCTGGCAGCACAAGCCCAGCGCCGCCACGGCCGCGAAGAAGGCCTTCCTGGTCAACCGCGTCGGCGACATGGGCCTGTCCATCGCGATCATGCTCATGTTCCTGTGGTTCGGCACCTTCGCCTTCGGGCCGGTGCTCGGCGACCACGGTGAGGCCGGGCTCGCCGGTGCCGCCGGTGAGGACAAGCTGACCGCGATCGCGCTGATGCTGCTCCTCGCCGCCTGCGGCAAGTCCGCCCAGGTGCCGCTGCAGTCCTGGCTCGGGGACGCGATGGAGGGCCCGACCCCGGTCTCGGCCCTCATCCACGCCGCGACGATGGTGACGGCGGGCGTCTACCTGATCGTCCGCTCCGCGGCCGTCTTCAACGGCGCCCCGGACGCGCAGCTGGTGGTCACCATCGTCGGCGCGGTCACGCTGCTGTTCGGTGCGATCGTCGGTTGCGCGAAGGACGACATCAAGAAGGCCCTGGCCGGCTCGACCATGTCGCAGATCGGCTACATGATCCTCGCCGCCGGCCTCGGCCCCATCGGCTACGTCTTCGCGATCATGCACCTGGTGACGCACGGCTTCTTCAAGGCCGGGCTGTTCCTCGGCGCCGGATCGGTCATGCACGGCATGAACGACGAGGTCGACATGCGCCGCTACGGCGGGCTCCGGAAGTACATGCCGGTCACCTTCGTCACCTTCGGCCTCGGCTACCTGGCCATCATCGGCTTCCCGGGCCTGTCCGGCTTCTTCTCCAAGGACAAGATCATCGAGGCGGCGTTCGCCAAGGGCGGCACCGAGGGCTGGATCCTCGGCGCCTGCGCCCTGCTCGGCGCGGCCATCACGGCGTTCTACATGACGCGCGTGATGCTGATGACGTTCTTCGGTGAGGAGCGCTGGCGCAACGCCCCGACGCCGTCCCCGGCCCGGCCGGACGTGGAGCCCGCCGCCGAGACGCGCGGCGAGTACACACCGCCGCACCCGCACGAGTCGCCCAAGATCATGACGATCCCGATGATCGTGCTGGCCGTCGGATCGGTGGCCGGAGGCGCGTTCTTCAGCATCGGCGACCGGTTCATGCACTGGCTGGAGCCCGTCACCGGGCACAGCCACGGCAACCCGCCGATCAGCGCGGGCGTGGTCACCGGCGCGACCGTCGCGTGCATGATCATCGGCGTGGCCATCGCCTGGGCCCAGTACGGCCGCCGCCCGGTCCCGGCCGTCGCCCCACGCGGCTCGCTGCTCACCCGGGCCGCCCGCCGCGACCTGCTCCAGGACGACTTCAACCACGTCGTCCTGGTCCGCGGCGGCGAGCACCTCACGCGCTCCCTGGTCTATGTCGACCACACCCTGGTCGACGGCGTCGTCAACGGCACGGCGGCCTCGGTCGGCGGCCTCTCCGGGCGGATGCGCAAGCTGCAGAACGGCTTCGCCCGCTCCTACGCGGTCTCGATGTTCGGGGGTGCGGCGGTCATCGTCGCCGCGACCCTGCTGATGAGGGCGGTCTGATACCGATGTCCTTTCCTCTGCTGACAGTGACAGCGGCGCTCCCGGCCGTCGGGGCGATCGCCACCGCCGCCGTCCCGGCCGCGAAGCGCACCGCGGCCAAGTGGCTGGCGCTGCTCTTCTCGCTCGCCACGCTCGTCCTGGCGATCGTCGTCCTGGTGCGCTTCGACCCGGGCGGCGACCGCTACCAGCTCACCGAGTCCCACGCCTGGATCGCGGACTTCGGCGTCCGCTACGAACTGGGTGTGGACGGCATCGGGGTGGCGCTGGTCGCGCTGACCGCGCTGCTGATCCCGTTCATCATCCTCGCGGGCTGGCACGACGCCGACCCCCTGGAGACCGGCAGCAGCCGGTGGCGGCCCACGCAGGGCTTCTTCGCCCTGATCCTGGCCGTCGAGGCGATGGTGATCCTCTCCTTCGAGGCCACCGACGTCTTCCTCTTCTACATCTTCTTCGAAGCCATGCTGATCCCGATGTACTTCCTCATCGGCGGCTTCGGGGACCGTGCCCACGAGCACGGCGAGAAGGCGGCGGCGACCCAACGCTCGTACGCGGCCGTCAAGTTCCTCCTCTACAACCTGGTCGGCGGTCTGATCATGCTGGCCGCGGTGATCGGCCTGTACGTGGTCGCCGGGAACTTCTCGCTGACGGAGATCGCCGAGGCCCGCGCCAACGGCACGCTCGACATGGCGACCAACACCGAACGCTGGCTGTTCCTCGGGTTCTTCTTCGCCTTCGCGGTGAAGGCGCCGCTGTGGCCGCTGCACACCTGGCTGCCCAACGCCATGCAGGAGTCCACCGCCCCGGTCGCGGTGCTCATCACGGCGGTCGTCGACAAGGTCGGCACCTTCGCGATGCTCCGCTTCTGCCTCCAGCTGTTCCCGGAGGCCAGCAAGTGGGCCACGCCCGCGATCCTCGTCCTCGCCCTGATCAGCATCATCTACGGGGCGCTGCTCGCGGTCGGCCAGCGGGACATCAAGCGGCTGGTGGCGTACGCGTCGATCTCCCACTTCGGCTTCATCATCATGGGCATCTTCGCGATGACCAGCCAGGGCCAGTCCGGCGCGACGCTCTACATGATCAACCACGGCATCTCGACGGCCGCGCTGATGCTGGTGGCGGGCTTCCTGATCTCCCGGCGCGGCTCGCGGCTCATCGCCGACTACGGCGGAGTGCAGAAGGTCGCCCCGGTGCTCGCCGGCACCTTCCTGATCGGCAGCCTCGCGACGCTGTCGCTGCCGGGGCTTGCGCCGTTCGTCAGTGAGTTCCTGGTCCTGGTCGGCACGTTCACGCGCTACCCGGTGATCGGCATCATCGCCACCTTCGGCATCGTCCTCGCCGCGCTCTACACCCTCGTCCTGTACCAGCGGACGATGACGGGCCCGGTTAAACCGGAGGTCTCCGCGATGCCGGACCTCCGGGTCCGTGAGCTCGTGGTCGTCGCCCCGCTGGTCGTCCTGCTGATCTTCCTGGGCGTCTACCCGAAGCCCGTCACACAGATCATCGACCCGGCGGTCAAACAGACCATGTCCGACGTACAGAAGAAGGACCCCCAGCCCGAGGTGGAGGCGGCCAAGTGAGCGCAACAGCCGTCCACAGCCTGTGGACAACAGCGGCCGATCCGATCACCAAGATCGACGCACCCAAGTTCGAGTACGGCCAGCTGTCGCCGACCCTGATCGTCGTCGGCGCGGCGATCATCGGCATCCTCATCGAGGCGTTCGTCCCGCGGAAATCGCGCTACTACGCCCAGATGTTCGTGTCCGTCGTCGCCCTCGCGGCCGCCTTCGCCGCGGTCGTGGCACTCGCGGCCGACGGGTACGGCACGACCAAGGCGCGCATCGCGGCGATGGGCGCGATCGCCGTCGACGGACCGGCCCTGTTCCTCCAGGGCACGATCCTGCTGGCGGCCCTGGTGGGCCTGTTCACCTTCGCCGAGCGGCGCCTCGACCCGGTGGTGCACGGCAACCGCGTCGACTCCTTCGCCGCCCAGGCCGCGTCCGTGCCGGGCAGTGAGAGCGAGAAGGCCGCGGTCAAGGCCGGGTTCACCACCACCGAGGTGTTCCCGCTGCTGATGTTCGCCGTCGCCGGCATGCTGATCTTCCCGGCGGCCAACGACCTGCTGACGCTGTTCGTGGCGCTGGAGGTCCTCTCCCTGCCGCTGTACCTGCTGTGCGCGCTGGCCCGCCGCAAGCGGCTCATGTCACAGGAGGCGGCGGTCAAGTACTTCCTGCTCGGCGCCTTCGCCTCCGCGTTCACCCTGTTCGGCATCGCCCTGCTCTACGGCTACGCGGGCTCGATGTCGTACGCGACGATCGCGCAGGTCGTCGACGGCACCGTGCAGGACGTCAACCCGGCGCTCGCCGACACCATGGGCAATGACGCGCTGCTGCTGATCGGCGCCGCGCTGCTGGTCATGGGCCTGCTGTTCAAGGTGGGCGCGGTGCCGTTCCACATGTGGACGCCGGACGTGTACCAGGGTGCGCCGACGCCCGTGACCGGCTTCATGGCGGCGGCGACGAAGGTGGCGGCGTTCGGCGCGCTGCTGCGACTGCTGTACGTGGTCCTGCCGGGCCTGCGCTGGGACTGGCGGCCGGTCATGTGGGCCGTGGCCATCGTCACCATGCTGGGCGGTGCGATCGTCGCGATCACGCAGACCGACATCAAGCGGCTGCTGGCGTACTCGTCGATCGCGCACGCCGGGTTCATCCTCGCGGGTGTCATCGCGACCACGCCCGACGGTGTCTCGTCGGTGCTGTTCTACCTCGCGGCGTACTCGTTCGTGACGATCGGCGCCTTCGCGGTGGTCACGCTCGTCCGCGACGCCGGGGGCGAGGCGACGCACCTGTCGAAGTGGGCGGGGCTCGGGCGCAGGTCCCCGCTGGTGGCGGCGGTGTTCGCGGTGTTCCTGCTGGCCTTCGCGGGCATTCCGCTGACGTCCGGCTTCGCCGGGAAGTTCGCCGTGTTCAAGGCGGCGGCGGAGGGCGGGGCTGCCCCGCTCGTCGTGGTCGGTGTGATCTCGTCGGCGATCGCGGCGTTCTTCTACATCCGCGTCATCGTGCTGATGTTCTTCAGCGAGCCGCGGCCGGAGGGCCCGACGGTGGCCGTGCCGTCGCCGCTGACGACGACGGCGATCGGGGTGGGCGTGGCGGTCACGCTGGTACTCGGTGTGGCACCGCAGTACTTCCTGGATCTGGCGGGGCAGGCGGGGGTGTTCGTGCGCTGACGCTCCGCTCGCTGTGAGAAAGCGGCCCGGCTCCCCTCAGGGGGTGCCGGGCCGCTGTCCTGTGCTTCGTGGTGCTTACTCGCCGTCGCTCGTGCGGCGCGCTTTGATGCCGGTGAGATCCAGGTCCACGGGGAACGGGCCGCTGACCTTCATCCGCTCACGGAAGATCCCGGTGCTGGTGTACGCGCCGGTGGTGGGCTCCAGCTCGAAGGCGTGCACTGCGGCCTGGCCCTTCTCGTTCTCTACACGCCAGTAGTGCGGGATACCGGCCCGGGCGTACTTCAGCGGCTTGGTCTCGCGGTCCCGGGACACGGAGTCTGCTGAGACGACCTCGATGGCGAGCAGGACGGAATCCGCTGGATAACGGGTCTGCTGCGGGTCCTCCACCACGTCGCCGCGCACCACGATCACATCCGGCTCAGGCCGGTTCTGACGGTCGATGTCGATGGTGAACTCGCGAATGACCTCGAATTCCGAGGGGGCCAGCGACTGCAGCTGCCAATTGAAGAAGTCGACAGCGCGTGAGTGAAAAAGAGTCTGCGGACTCACGAAGACGAGGCTCCCGTCGATCAGCTCCGTGTGCGGAGGGAGATTCGGGAGGCGGTCCAGGTCGTCGGCGGTCCAGCCGCCTTCCGGCGGGGTCGGCCAGCTGGGCGTGGACGCCTTCGGTGCGACGCTCATCAGTGCTCCCATGGGACGGAGTCTCGCCGGTGCGTTCAGACTATCCGCCGGAAACGGGCAAGTCTCCCGCGAACGTGTGAACGACGATCGTGTCCTTGACGCAGCTGTACCGGGCGGGCCTGTGGATAACTCCGGGGCTGTCGGTGCGGGCGCCTATGGTGGACGCAGTGGTCGAGGCGCGACGCACGGGGGACGCAACGATGGGCGCGACGGGCGGGACGGGTGTGATGACGGAACTGGACGCGGTGACCGGGACGGGGGCTACCGGGACCGGGATGACCGGCACCGGAGCCGGGACCGGCGCGGGCCGCGGCCCCGCCGGGCCCCTCGGCGCCGACGCGAGCGAGGCGCTGGCCGCGCTGCACCGGGTCTTCGGCTACGACGCCTTCCGCGGCGAGCAGGAAGCGGTCATCGAGCATGTGGTGGCGGGCGGCGACGCCGTCGTGCTCATGCCGACCGGCGGCGGCAAGTCGCTGTGCTATCAGATCCCGTCCCTGGTGCGGCCGGGCACCGGCGTGGTCGTCTCCCCGCTGATCGCCCTGATGCAGGACCAGGTGGACGCACTGCGGGCGCTGGGCGTGCGCGCCGGGTTCATGAACTCCACGCAGGACTTCGACGAGCGGCGGATGGTGGAGGCCGAGTTCCTCGCCGGCGAGCTGGACCTGCTGTACCTCGCCCCGGAGCGGCTGCGGGTGGGGAGCACGCTCGATCTGCTCTCCCGCGGCAAGATCTCCCTCTTCGCGATCGACGAGGCGCACTGCGTCTCCCAGTGGGGCCACGACTTCCGGCCCGACTACCTGGCGCTGTCCATGCTCGGCGAGCGGTGGCCGGACGTGCCGCGCATCGCGCTGACGGCGACGGCCACGCACGCGACGCACCAGGAGATCACCGAGCGGCTGAACATGCCGACGGCCCGCCACTTCGTGGCGAGCTTCGACCGGCCCAACATCCAGTACCGGATCGTGCCCAAGGCCGACCCGAAGAAGCAGCTGCTGAGCTTCCTGCGCGAGGAGCACGCGGGCGACGCGGGCATCGTCTACTGCCTGTCGCGCAACTCGGTGGAGAAGACCGCCGAGTTCCTCAGCCGCAACGGCGTCGAGGCGGTGCCGTACCACGCGGGCCTGGACGCGGGCACGCGCGCGGCCCACCAGTCCCGCTTCCTGCGGGAGGACGGACTGGTCGTGGTGGCGACCATCGCCTTCGGCATGGGCATCGACAAGCCGGACGTCCGCTTCGTCGCCCACCTCGACCTGCCCAAGTCGGTCGAGGGCTACTACCAGGAGACGGGCCGGGCCGGCCGTGACGGGCTGCCCTCGACGGCCTGGATGGCCTACGGGCTGAACGACGTCATACAGCAGCGCAAGCTGATCCAGTCCGGCGAGGGCGACGAGGCCTTCCGGCGCCGGGCCCAGGCCCACCTGGACTCGATGCTGGCGCTGTGCGAGACGGCCCAGTGCCGCCGGGGCCAGCTCCTCGCCTACTTCGGCCAGGACCCGGACCCGTCCGGCTGCGGCAACTGCGACACGTGCCTGACCCCGCCGGAGACCTGGGACGGCACCGTCGCGGCGCAGAAGGCCCTGTCCACGGTGGTCCGGCTGCAGCGCGAGCGCGGGCAGAAGTTCGGCGCGGTGCAGATCGTCGACATCCTGCTGGGGAAGCGCACCGGCAAGGTCATCCAGTTCGACCACGACCAGCTGTCCGTGTTCGGCATCGGCGAGGAGCTCACCGAGGGCGAATGGCGGGGTGTCATTCGCCAGTTGCTCGCCCAGGGGCTGCTCGCGGTGGAGGGCGAGTACGGCACGCTGGTGCTGACCGAGGCGAGCGGGGCGGTGCTGCGGCGGGAGCGGGACGTGCCGCTGCGCAAGGAGCCGAAGAAGCCGGTGACCTCTCGGTCGGGGTCCTCGTCCTCCGGCTCCGGGCGGGGCGAGCGCAAGGCCAAGGCTGTCGCCGCCGAACTGCCCGAGGAACTGCTGCCGGCCTTCGAGGCACTGCGCGCCTGGCGCGCCGAGCAGGCCCGCGAGCAGGGCGTCCCGGCGTATGTGATCTTCCACGACGCCACGCTGCGGGAGATCGCCTCGGTGTGGCCGACGTCGGTGGGGGAGCTCGGCGGGATCAGCGGGGTCGGTGAGAAGAAGCTGGCGACGTACGGCGAGGGTGTGCTGGAGGTGCTCGGCTCGCTGGGTGGGCCGGCGGGCTCCGCTCCCGCGGGCGACCCGCCCCCGGCCCGGACAGCGCCCGGCCAGGAGGCGGCCCACCCGGCCGGTCAGGACGCGGGCGAGCCGGACCACTGGCCGGAGATGGACGAGGAGCCGGAGCCCGACGACTGGATATAGGGCCTGGCCCAGGGGCCCATCACAGGGATCGGCGAGCCGCCGGACCGGTCACAACGCCCGTCCCGCATACGCCCTGACATCCGCGTCGGAGTCCGTCGTCGCCGTGGCGAGGGCCGCCCGGGCCTCCTCGGTGGCGCGGTGCCGGGTCAGTGCCAGGACGGCGGCCTTGCGGACGTCCGCGTTGGAGTCCGCCAGAGCCTTGGCGAGGGCCGGCACGGCCACGTCGGGGTCGGCGACGGACAGGGCCGTGGCGGCTCCGGCCCGGACCTGCCAGGCCGCTTCGGCCAGGGCCGCCACCGCGCGTGCGGTGAGAGGCCCCGGGCAGCCGGTCGTGCCCAGCGCTCCGTAGGCCGCTGCCCGCACCAGGGCGTCGGGGTCGTCGAGGAGGCCGGTGAGGGCCGCCTCGATGGCGTCGGCAGCGGGATCGGCGGCGGCCGGGATGTCACGGGCCGGCCGCTCGGCACTCACTGTGGCAAGGCCCTTGGCGATCGCCACGCGGACCTCGCGGGACGGGTCGCCGACCGCCGCCCGGGCCAGTTCGCCGGCGGCGTCGACGGACACCAGGGCGCGGACGGCCTCGATGCGGACGGCGATGTCGGAGTCGGCCAGGGAGCCCGCGAACAGGCCGGTGTCGCCCAGGCGCAGGGCGCGCAGGACGTCCAGGGCCGCGGCGCGGACCACCGGGTCCGGCTCGGCCAGGGCGGCGGCGAGGCCGTCCCGCAGATCCGGTTCGGCCGGGAGCGTCTCGACGAGCTCACGGAGTGACGCGGCAGCGGCGGCACGCACCTCGGCGTGGGCGTCGCGCAAGGCGGTGGCCAGGGCGGTGCCCGTTCCCGGCGGCAGCGTCTCGGTGAGCACGCCGACGGCCTCGCGGCGGACGGTGGCCTCGGGGTCGGTCAAGTACGGCTGAAGGGCTTCGAGTTCGGGCTCCTCCTCGGCGAGGGCGACGAGTTCGAGGAGACGGGCGGAGGACTGCTCGCCGGTAAGCGCGGTGGTCGCGACCTGCGGTACAGGCGACGTGGTCGTCGGGTTCGGTCCGGCCCGCTCCGGCTCTGCCGCCCCTGCCGGGGCCGCGACCGGCGCCACGTCCCGCGAGCCCGCCGTCGCCACGTCCTCGGCGTGGACCTCGCCGAGAGCACGGGACGGACCGCCGACGGGGTCGAAGCCGTCGACCGGAACGAGATAGGGAGCCACGGGCCGGGCCGTGAACTCCATCGCACCAGAGGGGGACTTGTGCAGATCGAGATGGTGGAACCAGGAGGCGTCGTCGCGCCGGGGGTGGTCGACGCGGTCGTGGTAGAGACCCCAGCGGGACTCCGTCCGGGCCAGGGAGGAGCGCGCGGCCATCTCCGCGCAGTCGCGGATGAAGGTGACCTCGGCGCAGCGCATCAGCTCGTGCGCGGTGCGGGCGCCCATCCCGGCGATGTCGGTGTGCATCCGCTCGAAGGACTCCAGGGCCAGCGACAGCCGGGCGCCGGACTTGGGCGGGGCCACGTAGTCGTTCACGAAGCGGCGCAGCTTGTACTCGACCTGGGGCTGCGGCGGGCCGTCGGGGTTGCGCAGCGGGCGGTAGATCAGCTCGTGCGCCGCGCGCAGCTGGTCACCCGGCAACTCCCCTTCGTACGCCGAGTACTGGGAGGCGTCCGCGCCCGCGAGGTCGCCGAAGACGAACGCGCCGATCATGTAGTTGTGCGGCACGCAGGCCAGGTCGCCGGCCGCGTAGAGCCGGGGCACGGTCGTGCGGGCGTGGTCGTCCACGCGGACGCCGGAGGCGGAGTGGCCGCCGCACAGGCCGATCTCGGAGATGTGCATCTCGATGTCGTGGGTGCGGTAGTCGTGGCCGCGACCGGAGTGGAAGGTGCCGCGGGTGGGGCGCTCGGTGGAGTGCAGGATCGTCTCCAGGGCCGATACCGACTCCTCGGGGAGATGGCTCAGCTTCAGGTAGACGGGGCCCCGGTCGGAGGCGACCTCCGCCGCGAATTCGGCCATCATCTGGCCCGACCAGTAGTCGGAGTCGACGAAGCGTTCGCCGTGCCGGTTGACCTGGTAGCCGCCGAAGGGGTTGGCGACGTAGGCGCAGGCCGGGCCGTTGTAGTCCTTGATCAGCGGGTTGATCTGGAAGCACTCGATGCCGGTGAGTTCGGCGCCCGCGTGGTAGGCCATGGCGTAGCCGTCGCCCGCGTTGGTGGGGTTCTCGTAGGTGCCGTAGAGGTAGCCGGAGGCGGGCAGGCCGAGACGGCCGCAGGCTCCGGTCGCGAGGATCACCGCGCCCGCGCGGACCTGGACGAACTGCCCGGTGCGGGTGTTGAAGCCCGCCGCTCCGACAGCCCGCCCGTCCGCCGTGAGGACCCGCACCGGCATCACGCGGTTCTCGATGCGGATCCTCTCCCGCATCTCGCGCCGCCGCAGTTGCCGGTAGAGGACCTTCTTGACGTCCTTGCCCTCCGGCATCGGAAGGACGTACGAGCCGGAGCGGTGTACCTGGCGGACCGCGTAGTCGCCGTGCTCGTCCTTCTCGAACTTCACGCCGTAGGACTCCAGCCGCTGCACCATGCCGAAGCCGCGGGTGGCGGTCTGGCGGACGGTGGACTGGTCGACGATGCCGTCGTTGGCGCGGGTGATCTCGGCGACGTAGTCGTCGGGTTCGGCCCGGCCCGGGATGACCGCGTTGTTGACGCCGTCCATGCCCATGGCGAGCGCGCCGGAGTGACGGACGTGCGCCTTCTCCAGGAGGAGCACGTCCGCGCCGTGCTCGGCGGCGGTCAGGGCGGCCATGGTGCCGGCGGTGCCGCCGCCGATGACGAGGACGTCGCAGGTCAGTTCCTCGGCGTCGGCGAGAGGCGGGACGGCCAGGGGGGTGTCCGCAGGGGGGTTCACGGAGGTGGTCACCGGGGTGCCTTTCACGTACCGAGCGAGGTGAGGACGTCGCGCCGCAGGGCCACGCGCGCCGGGGCTTCGTATGCGCCGCGCTCGCGCGGGCGGGGGATGTCCCGGACGGCGACGAGGCCGCCCGCGCCGAGCAGGGCCACGCGGTCGCCGAGGAACAGCGCCTCGTCCACGTCGTGGGTGACGAAGACGACGGTGGCGCCCGTGCCCTGGAGCACCTCCACCAGCAGGTCCTGCATCCCCGCGCGGGTCTGCGCGTCGAGGGCACCGAACGGCTCGTCCATCAGGACGGCCCGCGGGCGTCCGGCCAGGGCGCGGGCCAGCTGGACGCGCTGGCGCTGCCCGCCGGAGACCCTGTGCGGCAACTGCCGCGCCTGCGAGCCGAGTCCGACCCGCTCCAGCCAGGTCTGGGCCTGCCTCCGGCGCTCGGCGCCGGGCATGCCGCGGATGGCGAGGGGGAGTTCGACGTTGGCGCGCAGGGTGCGCCAGGGGAGCAGGGCGTCCTCCTGGAAGACCAGGGCGCGGTCGGCAGAGGGGCCGGTCAGCGGGTGCCCGTCCTGGGCGATCTCACCGGCGAGCGGCGACAGCAGGCCGGCCAGGGTGCGCAGCAGGGTCGACTTGCCGCAGCCGGAGGGGCCAACGACGGTGAGGATCTCGCCGGGGGCGATGTCCAGGTCGACCTGGTCCAGGGCGGTCGTGCCGGGGCGGCCGAGGGAGGCACCGGCGAGGGTGAGCCGGGTGCCGCGCACGGGGGCGGCGGGGGCGCCGGCCTCGGACGAGGCTTTCGGGCCGGTGCCGGACGAGGCATCCGGGGCAGCCCCGGACGGGGTGTTCGAGACGGTCTCAGACGAGGTGCTCATCGCGTGCCTCCTCGGATCGGGCCCCTCCGGGGACCTCGGCGGGGGCGGCCGGTGCCGGTGTCACGGACCGGTCGTGCCGGGGCGGCCGGGCCCCGGGCACGTACGCGGTGCGGGGCAGCCAACGGGTGAGGCGGCGGCCCAGGAGTTCCACGGCCGTGGAGGTGAGCCAGCCGAGGACGCCGATGGTGACCATGCCGACGAACACGCCGGGGTAGTCGACGACCGTGTAGTCCTGCCAGGTGCGGTACCCCACGCCGTACTGGCCGGAGATCATCTCGGCGGAGATCACACAGATCCACGAGACGCCGATGCCGACGGACAGGCCGCCGAACACACCGGGCAGCGCGCCCGGCAGCACGACCGAGCCGAGGATCCGCCACCGGCCGCCGCCCATGGTGCGCACGGCCTCCTCCCACACCGGGGTCAGGGCGCGCACCGCGTGCCGGGTGGAGACCAGGACGGGGAAGAAGGCGGCGGTGCAGGTGATGAAGACGATGCCCTGCTCGTTGGAGGGGAACAGCAGGATCGCGACGGGGACCAGGGCGATGGCCGGGATCGGCCGGATCACCTCCAGCACCGGACCGAGCAGGTCCTCGGCGAGACGCGAGCGCGCCACGAGCACGCCCGTGGCCACACCGAGGACGGCGGCCAGCAGGAAACCGGTGAGGATCCGGGTGAGGCTGTCGGTGAGGTCCGTCCAGTAGTCCGGCCCGGACACCCGGGCGGCGAAGGTCCGGGCCACGTCGGTGACCGTCGGGAACTGCGAGAAGCGCAGCCACAGGTCGATGTTCAGGCTGGTCAGCGCCTGCCACAGCCCCAGCGCGGCGGCAAGCGACACCACGCGAAGCGCGTACCGCTTCACGACGCCCGCTCCAGGGCGTCAACGTACGGGACGACCCGCGCTCCGCCGTGCCCGGCGATGTACGCCTGCGCGGTGTCGGGGGCGACGAAGGGCAGCAGCTGGTCGCCGTCGGCCACCCACACGGCCTCGTCGGCGAACCAGAGGGTGCCGGTGGTGGTGTCGGGGACGTAGGCGGCGCGCAGGTCGTCGCGGTGCCCGGCGACGTAACGCAGCAGCTTGGAGGGGGAGTTGAACGTGATCGTCTTCGAAGCGCCCTTGGGCCAGGCCTCGCTCGCGGCCGGTGCGGGCTTCGTGGCGAGGTGCCTGGCGTACGCCGCCGGTCCGAGGGCCTTCTTCACGTACCGGTCGTCGACGAAGGAGTCGACGTCCACGTCGCCGGTGAGCTTCGCCGACTTGAGGACCGACACGTCCTGCTTCAGCGCGGAGACGAGCTGGGGCTTGATGGCCGGGTCGAAGGTGGCGATGCCGTGAGCGCCGTTGTAGAGGTAGACGACCTCGGCGGGCAGGCCCGTCGCCTTCGCGACCTTCTCGGCGGCGTCCACCGGGTGGTCGTTCAGGTAGTCGGTCGCCTCCGCCTGGGCCTTCAGGAACGCCTCCAGTACGGCCGGGCGCTCCTCGGCGAAGTCCTCGCGGGCGGTGACGCCGTGGAAGGTGGGCAGGTTCAGCCGGGCGCCGTCGTAGATCGCCTTCGCCTTGCCCTGGAAGGCGAGCAGGCCGGGCCAGGCGACGAACTGGGAGAGCGCGTCCGTGCTGCCCGCCGTGAGGGCGGAGGCGCCGACGGAGGGCTGCTGGTTGAGCTTCTCGATGCCGCCGTTCGGGTCGATGCCGGCGCGCTGGAGAGCCCGTACGAGAGTGCCGTCGGCGGCCGAGCCGACGCTCGTGGAGACCTTCTTGCCCTTCAGGTCCTTCAGGGAGGTCAGCTTGGAGCCGGGCGCGGTGACGATGGTGTTGAGGCCGCCGCGGAGGTTGTAGCCGGTGACCGAGACCAGGCGGGTGGGGCTGTTCAGCTGCTTGCCGCGGGCCGCGTTGATGAGGAGGGGGAAGTCGCCCATCGAGCCGATGTCGATCTTCCCGGCGGTCATCTGGGCGGTGATGGGGGCTCCGGTGGCGTAGTCCTGCCAGTCCACCTTGTAGCGGACGCCGTCGTGCAGGGAGTTGAGCTGCTTCTCGAAGGAGCCGAGGGAGCGGAGCAGGGTGCCCGCCGTGACGGTGTTGATCGTCCTGGACTGGTAGCCGACGGTGACGGTGACCGTGGAGCCGCTGCCGGCCTCGGCGTCACCGCCGCATGCGCTGAGCGGGAGCAGGAGGACGACGGCGGAGATCGCGACTGCTGTGCGTTGCATGGTGGTTCGGGACATGGCGGTTTCGGCCTCTCACCGGAGCAGATAGGGCATGTTGACCGTGACGGCTCCGGTGGGGCAGCGGGCAGCGCACGGGCCGCAGTACCAGCACTCGTCGACATGCATGTAGGCCTTGCCGTTGCGCTCGTCGATGGCGAGGGAGTCCAGCGGGCACATGTCCACGCAGAGCGTGCAGCCGTCGATGCACTTCGACTCGTCGATGGTCACGGGCACGTCGGCCCGCTGGGGCGCCAAGGGCATGGCTGTCTCCAGGGATGTGCGCGAGCGGGTTGGTTACCGGGTCCGGTGCAGCAGGCCGCTCATGGTGATGCGGTCGCCGCGGAAACGGATGAACTCCAGGTCGACCGGGCGGCCGTCCGCGAGGTGGGTGAGGCGTTCCAGCATGAGAACGGCGGCGCCGCGCGGGGCCTCGAGCACGGCGGCCGAGTGGGTGTCCGCGCTGACCGCTTCCAGGGTGATCTCGGCATGGCCGAGGCGCTGGCCGGTGACGGCTTCCAGGAGGCGGAAGACGTCGGTGTTCTCCAGGTCGGCGCCGAGCAGTTCGGTGCCGATGTCGAGGGGGATGTAGGTGAGGTCGAGGGACAGGGGCAGACCGCCGAGCCTGCGCAGGCGTTCGATGTAGAGGACGTCGGTGCCGGGCGCGAGCCGGAGGCGGTCGGCGACGGGTGCGGGTGCCGGGGAGGGGCCCATGGTGCGGACCTCGTTGGTGACCTGCCCGTGTTCGCGGAGGGTTTCCGCGAGGCCCATCAGGCGGTCGAGGCCGTGGGGGTACTTGTGGGCCACGACCACGGTGCCGACGCCGGGCTGGCGCTCCACGAGGCCCTCGGCCCGCAGCAGGTCGAGAGCCTCGCGGACCGTGTTGCGGCTGGCGCCGTACTCGGCGGCGAGGGTCGACTCGTGGGGGAGGACACCGTCGGGGAAGGCGCCGGTGAGCAGCAATCGGCGGAGCAGGTCGGCCAGTTGCCGGGCCCGGTCGGCGCGCAGCCGTCGCCGCGCGCGGTGGGCGGCGACGGTGGTCGCGGCTCCCTGTCCGGCGTGGTCTCGGATGCGGTCACTGGGCATGGCTCGGACCATACCTATCCGATAGGAAAAGTGGTGTTGCGGGAATGTTGCGCCACCCGGAGTGTGACCGATCCGATGGATGAGCTGGCGCTTCGGCCGCCCCGCGAGGAGACCCGCCACCGGCTGCCGGGCCGGTACGCCTGTGAGAGTCACCGGCTGCTGGGCCGGGAGGCCCGCGAGAGTCGCCGGTTGCCGGGCCGGTACGCCCGCGGGAGCCGCCGACTGCCGGGCCGCCACACCTGCGACAGCCACCGGCCGCCGCCGGGCCCGCCCGGCTACGAAAGCGCCGTCAGTCCCGGAGCGAACGCGATCAGCAGGGGCAGCAGCGGTACGAGTGCCGCCGTCGTGGTGGTCAGGGCCCGGTGCCGGCGGCCGAGCCGGGGCGGCGGCTCCAGGAGCCGGTCGACCCGTTCGCCCAGCAGGCGGTGGCTGGAGGCGCAGGACAGGACGCCGCGGTGCTGGTTGAGCTCGATCAGGGCCAGGGCCGTGGTCAGGTGGCCGCAGCGGCGGGAGGCCATGTCGTCGGCGGCCAGTTCGACCAGGCGGTGGGTCTGGTCGCAGAAGTGGGCGAACAGCGGGATGCGCGGGAAGCCGGTGGCCAGGGCCGTGGACAGGTGCAGCAGCCAGTCGTGGCGGGCCCGGGCGTGGCCCCGCTCGTGGGTGAGGACGGCGTCGATCTGGTGGCCGGTGAGGCGGTGCAGGGCGCCCGTGGTGACGATCAGCTGGGGCGGGCTGCCCGGCATCCACCAGGCGTCGGGGTACTCGTCCTCCAGGACCAGCAGCGGTCCCCGGGCCGCGGGCAGGCCGGCCGGCAGGTCGGGGGCGCGCTCGCGCAGGTGGGCGCGGGCCTGGGCGCGGCGCCGGCGGGCCTCGACGAGCTCCCGTGCGAGCATCGCCGTCGTCCAGGCGGCACCGCAGGCCAGCAGCAGGGTGAGGGCGGCGGCCCAGGGCGGGGCGGTGGACAGGTCGTACGCCGCGGTCACCGCGGGGGGTGCCGGGGCGAAGAGCTGGGCGCGGACGGTACCGAAGACGGCCGCGGCGCCCAGGGAGAGTGCCGTCACGCAGCACAGCAGAACCGTGGCCACCAGGCACTGCCAGACCCACAGCGCGACCACCGGTTCCCGCTCGGGCCAGGCGGCCCGCGTCAGCGCACGGGGAACGGGGACGGCGGCCGTCACGGCGACGACGCTCAGCAGGAGCAGGCAGACGGTCATGGCCACGGGCTCCGGTTCCTCGTCGGAAGAGGGGCGGCTACGGGTCGTGCGGGGGAGGGCGGTCGCCGAGCGCACCGGTGTCCACGCCGAGCGTGGCGTACGTGCGGGCACACCGCCCCGCGCCCAGTATGACGGGCCGGGCGGTGTGCGTCAGGAGCTGAACGGCAACGGAGGAGACGGGAGGGGCGGCCGTCGGACGCCCGGGGAGCCGGCTCCCCGGCCGGTCCGTGTCAGCCCTGGACCACCCGCCCCGTCACCTCGCTCAGCCCGACCCGTACGCCGTTCGGTCCCGGGGCCCAGGCCGAGAGGGTCACCTCGTCGCCGTCCTCCAGGAACGTGCGCTTGCCGTCGGGGAGTTCGAGCGGCTCGCGGCCGTTCCAGGTCAGCTCCAGCAGGGAGCCGCGCTCCCCGTCCGCCGGGCCGCTGACCGTGCCGGAGCCGTAGAGGTCGCCGGTGCGCAGGGAGGCGCCGTTGACGGTCATGTGGGCCAGCTGCTGGGCGGCCGTCCAGTACATGGTGGAGAAGGGCGGTTCGGAGACGACGTGGCCGTTGACGGCGACGCTGATCCGCAGGTCGTAGCCGCCGGGTTCCTCGTCGCTGTCGTCCAGGTAGGGCAGCAGCCCGTGCGTCCGGGCCGGAGGCGCCACGAGCGCCTCCTCCAGGGCGTCCAGCGGGGTGATCCAGGCCGACACCGACGTGGCGAAGGACTTGCCGAGGAACGGGCCGAGGGGGACGTACTCCCAGGCCTGGATGTCGCGTGCGGACCAGTCGTTGAGGAGGCACAGCCCGAACACGTGCTCGCGGAAGTCGCCGAGGGCCACCGGCGCGCCCATCCGGGAGGGCACGCCGACGACGAAGCCGACCTCGGCCTCGATGTCCAGGCGGACGGACGGGCCGAAGACGGGCGCGGCGTCCGTGGGCGCCTTGCGCTGGCCGGACGGGCGTGCGATCTCCGTGCCGGAGACGACGACCGTGCCGGAGCGGCCGTGGTAGCCGATCGGCAGGTGCTTCCAGTTGGGGGTGAGGGAGTCCTCGGCGTCGGGGCGGAAGATCTGCCCGACGTTCCGGGCGTGGTTCTCGGAGGCGTAGAAGTCGACGTAGTCCGCGACCTCGAACGGAAGGTGCAGGTCCACCGACGCCAGGGGGTGGAACAGCGGTGCGACGGTCTCGCGGTGGGACGGCACGGTCACCCAGGCGGTCAGCGCCCGGCGCACGTCCGACCAGGTGGTGCGCCCGGCGGCCAGCAGCGGGTTGAGGGTCGGCCGGGCGAGCAGGGAGGCGTACGGCGAGCCGAGCGCGTGGGCCGCCGCGCCCGCGTCCAGCACGTGGTCGCCGAGCCGGACGCCCACGGTCCGGTGGGACGAGCCGGGGAGGGAGAACACGCCGTACGGCAGGTTGTGCGGGCCGAAGGGGTCGCCCTCGGGGACATCGAAGGGGGGCATCGGGTGCTGCCTCGCTTTCGGGTGTGCCATGTCGTCGCCACGTGTTCGTGGTCGTGCCACACGTTACGGGTGACACGCCGGTCCTGGGCAGAGTCCGAGGAGGCGGAGACGGGCGAACGGGGCAGGTGGGCCCGGTTGGGGCCGGTCGGGGCGACTCCGGCGGGCCGGACGGGACGCCCCATTCGTACGTGCCGGAAGTTATCCACAGGACGCGACGCAATCTTGACGGAGCGGTGCGAACGGGGCGACTCTGGGCGGGTGCCGGAAGGCCTCGGGGAGGGGGCTTTCCCACGGCACATCTGGGGGGCGGATGGCCATAGGGGAGGCCGGTCCGGGTTCGGTGCGGCATGGCGCACAGCCGAAACGGCTGGAAGAGGCCATGCGCGTCCGGCTCGGCCGGGAATGTGTGTACGTACCGTCGTGCCGTTTCGGGCTGTACGTGGCGCTGCGCCACTGGTGCCCGCCCGGCGGACGGGTGCTGATGTCGCCGGTCAACGACGACGTGATCTTCTTCGTCGTGCTCGCGGCCGGACTGCGCCCGGTGCAGGCGCCGTTGAACCCGCTCGACGCGTCCATCGACATCGATGCCGTGCCGGACGAGGTGTGGGGCTCGGTGTCGGCCGTCCTCACCACGAACCTGTACGGGAACCCGGACCCGGCGCCGCGTCTGCGGCAGAAGTGCGACGCGCTGGGGATCCCGCTCTTCGAGGACGGGGCGCACGCGATCGGCAGCCGGGTGGGGGACAGACCGGTCGGGGCGTGGGGCGAGGCCTCCGTGTTCAGCCTGTCCAAGCACGTCGGGGCCAAGGCCGGAGGCATGCTCTCGCTCGCAGATCCGGGGCTGCGTGAGGCGGTGGAGAAGACCTGCGCGGGACTGCTCGCGCCGCGCCGGACGAGCGCCGAACTCGCCTACCTGATCCGGCCGTACGCGGAGGCCGCCGTGCGCGGGCTGCGGCTGCGGCGCGCCGCCTGGTCCGCGATCCGGCTGCTGGGGCTGGCGGATCGCGAGGAGATCCGGATGCCGCTGCGCCCGGACGAACTCGCCCTCGCCGCCCGTCGGACGCCCGGGCTCGACGCCCACCACCCGTGGGTGCGCGTCGACATGCACGACTACCGCCTGGAGGCTGGCCGGCTGCGGCTGCGGCGCATCGGGCGGGGGCTCGACCGGCTGGACGACGTCCTGGACGCCTGCCGGGCGGGCACGGAGCTGCTGCTCTCCACGCCCTGGGCCAAGCCGCGTGACGCCTACGGCACCCAGCCGTTGTTCCGTGTGCCGCTGTTCGTGGCCGACCGGGACGCGGCGGTGGCGGCTCTGGCGCGACGGGGCATCGTCGTCGGCTACCTCTACGACCCGCCCCTCGACGACTACGCCGGTGCGGAGTTCACCGACCCCTCGCCGGCCCCCGAGGCGGCCCGCTGGTTCGCCCGGCACGCGCTGCCCGTGGACCCGCTGCGGGCGCGGGCGGTCGCCGAGGTGCTGGAGCGGTCCGGGGCGCGGCCGGTGCGGGCGCCGGGAGAAGGAGAGCTGCCCGGGAACAGGCCGACACCGGGAGGGCTGGGACAGTCCCGTGACTGAGATCCAGGTGCACGAGCCCGCCGCCGCGCGCAGCGACGGCGGCGGGCCGAAGCCTGCCGACGGCGACCACACCCACGACTCGCTCTTCAAGAACGCCTACTTCCTCATGCTCAGCACCGGCGTCTCCGCCGTGCTGGGCCTCGGATTCTGGCTGGTGGCCGCCCGTTACTACACGGAGGAGGCCGTCGGCCAGGGCTCCGCCGCGATCGCCGCGATGCGGCTGCTCGCCAGCATCACGGCGACGACGATGATCGGTGCCGTAGTCCGCTTCGTCCCCCGCGCGGGACGCCGGACCGGGCGCCTGGTGTCGGGCACGTACATCGCCAGTTCGCTGGTCGTGGCGCTCGCGGCCGCCGTCTTCCTGCTGACGCTCGATGCGTGGGGAGCGTCCTACGCGCCCCTGGGCACACCCATGGCGGGAGCGGTGTTCGTCGCGGCCTGTGTGGCCTGGGCGCTGCTCACCCTCCAGGACGGGGTGCTCACCGGACTGCGCAAGGCGGAATGGGTGCCCGCCGGGAACGCGGTGTTCTCGGTCGGGAAGCTAATCCTCCTGGCCGTCTTCGCCAGCATGCTGCCCGTGCTCGGCATCTTCGTCTCCTGGGCGGTGGCGATCGCCTTCTCCACGCTGCCGCTGGGCTGGCTGATCTTCCGCCGGCTCATCCCGCGGCAGGCGGCGGCCGACCGCGACAAGGAACCCCCGAAGATCAAGGACATGGGCCGCTTCCTGGCCGGGGACTCGCTGGGCGCCCTGTTCAGCCTGGCGATGATCAACCTGCTGCCGGTGATGGTCGCGGTCCGCTTCAGCGCCGCTGAGAACGGCTACTTCTACGTGGCGTACACCGTCGGCGGCACGATGGAGTTCATGGCCATCAACATGGCCTCGTCGCTCACCGCGCACGCCTCGCACGACCCCCGCCAGCTCGCCGACGGCGTCCGGGGCGCCCTGCGGCGCATGACGCTGCTGCTGGTCCCGGTCGTGGCCGTGCTGGTCGTCTTCGCCCCGTACATCCTCACGCCCTTCAGCCCCGACTACGCCGAGCACGGCTCGACCGTGCTGCGGCTGCTGGCCCTGGGCGCCCTGCCGCGGGTGGTGGTGGAGCTCTACATCGGCGTGCTGCGCGTCCAGGGGCGCACGGGTGTGCTCGCCGCGCTCCAAGGGGCCATGTGCGCCCTGGTGCTGGGCAGCGCGGCCGTGCTGTTCACGCCGTCCGGGATCGCGGGTGCGGGCTGGGCGGTGCTGCTGAGCATGACGCTGATCGCCGTCGTCTCCATGGCCGGGCTGCGCGCGGCCCTGCGCCAGGACGACAGCGTGCCCGCCGCCCGCCCGCCCGCGGCCCCCTCCTACGGCACCCACTGGGCGAAACTCAACGCCACCGCCGGGTACGGCACGACCTGGGCCCGCCGGGCCGCCTACCAGCCCAAGGAGGGAGACCAGGACACGGTCACGCTCTTCATAGGGCGCCCCGGCTACGAGCGCGAGGCGCTCCAGGCGGACACGCTGGCGCTGATCGTGCGGCCGGAGGGGCCGACCGGGCAGCCACCGCCCCACGACCCCGGGGAGCCGGACCAGGAGCCGCGGGAGCGGCGGCTGAGAGGCGCCCTGTGGAGCCTGCTCGGTGTCGCCGTCGTGTTCTTCTGGGCCTCGCTGCGTGACCTGCCGTGGCTCGACCGGGCATCCGAAACGGCCCTGACAGGCCGTCAGCTGCTGGAGGGCCTGCCCCTGCCGTCGCTCACCGCGGGCGGCCTGCTGCTCGTGGTGTTCGTCGCCGCCGTCACGCTGAGCACCCGGCGCGACCCGTGGCTGCCCGGCACGGCGCTGGGCGCCGCCCTCATCGCCCTGTACGCCGCACCGGCCGCCCTCGGGCGGGAACCGCGGCCGGTGGACGGGGCGTTGTATGAGAAGACGGCCGGCTTCCTGGCGGACGCGGTGGGGCTCTCCGGGCCCGAACCGCTGCTGCGCTGGGCGCCGCCGGTCTGCCAGTTGCTGTGTCTCGTACCACTGGGGCTGCTGCTCGCGAGCGCGGGCGGACGGCTGCCGTGGCCGGGGCGCTGGGGGGTTCTGTATCTCGTCGCGGTCGGCGGCTGGGTGTGGCGTGACGCGCTCGCACCGGTCGCCCCGCCCCTGCTCGTCGCCCTCACGCTGCTCCTGCTGCTCCACCGCGCCGTGACGGCCTGGGCGCGGACCCGCACCACAGCCTCGACAGGCCCCTTAGCCGACCGAACGGCCGACGAACCACCGAGCGGCCCGCCCCGCGACTGACCGGACCCGAAGCCGAGACCGATCCGGGCTCCGGGCCGACAGAGGCCGAACAGAGCCGAATAGCGCAAGCAGAGCCGAATAGCGCGCCAGCAGAGCCGAACAGACCAGCAGAGCCAGCAGAGCCGAACAGAGCCGAAGAGAGCAACCGCCAGGGGGGAACCACCGTGCGTCCGCCAGTCACACCGAGGGAGAGATCCACGCCAGAACCCACACCCGCACGGGACGGCGCCAACACCCCCGGCAGCGGCCCCGAGACGGCCAGCCAGTCCTCCAGCCCCTCCTCCTCGGAGTCGTCGAGCCCCGCCCATGAGCCCGTGACGGATCTGTCCGACCTGCCCCCGGCCTGGTCCGGACGCCGCGCACTGGCCTGGCCGGGTGTGCCGCTGCTCGTCGCCCTCGCGCTCTGGGCATACGCCGTGCGGCACACCGACGTCTCGCGGCTCGACGACTACGGGCTGGTCAGCGCGCTGCACCCGGCCTTCTGGGCGGGGCTCGGGGTGCTCACCACCGGCTTCTGGTTCACGGTCCGCGACGCGCGCCGGCCGGGCGCCTGGTCGGCGGCGTACGTGCTGGGCCTGCTGGTGATGGAGCGGGCCACGCAGGCCGTGCTCTACCCGACGCCGCTGTACGCCTGGGCGTGGAAGCACGAGGCGGTCATCGACCATCTGCTGACGGCCGGCGGTCTGCAGACGGCCGATCAGGTCGGCGACATGGCGGTGTACGACCAGTGGCCGGGCTTCTTCGCCGCCCAGGCCGCCCTGCAACGGCTGCTGGGCGTGGATTCGACGGCGATGTTCATGGCCTGGTGGCCCTTGGCCTCCAGTCTGATGCTGCTGCTCCCGCTGCTGCTGATCTACCGCACCTTCACCGAGGACCGGCGGCTGATCTGGACCGCGGTCTGGCTCTTCTACGTCGCCAACTGGGTCGGGCAGGACTACTTCTCCCCGCAGTCCGTGGCGTACGCGCTGCACGTGGGCGTCCTGGCCGTCGTCCTGCGCCGCTTCGGCCGGTCCGCCGTGCGGCGCGGCCGGCCGCGCCAGGCGGTGTGGACGGTGGTGATCACCGTCATGATCGTGGCGATCGTCATCTCCCATCAGCTCACCCCGGGCATGCTGGCCGTCTGCCTGCTCGCCCTGTGCCTGAGCCGCCGCTACCGCGACTGGGTCCCGCTGGTCACGACCGTGGTGATCTTCCTGGCCTGGTGCCTCACGGCCGCGCTGCCCTTCCTGTCCGCGGCGATGCCGGACATGATCCGCTCCATCGGCGACGTCGGCGCCAACGTCGAGACGGGCTACGGCGCCACCCCGACCGGCACCGGAGCGATCGCGACCTCCTGGGCGGCCCGGCTGCTGTCCGGCTCCGTGCTGCTGCTCGCGGCCGTCGGCGTGCTGCGCCAGCGGGTGCTGCGCCACCGCGCGTGGCCCCTGCTGCTCGTCGCGGCGGCCCCGCTGCCGATGTTCGCGGCGAGCAGCTACGGCAGCGAGATGATCTTCCGGGTGCTGCTGTTCATGCTGCCCGGCGCCGCCTTCTTCGCCGCCGCCGCACTGCTGCCCAAGGTCCGCACCCTGGCCGCCGACGCCGCCGCGCAGGAGACCGGCAACCGGCAGGCCACCGGCACCGCCGGGCCCCGCCGGTGGGGCATCGGCACCTGGGTGCCGCTGGCCGCGCTGCTCGGCGGAACCCTGGCGTTCGTCCCCGCCTACTCGGGCAAGGACCGGATCAACTACTTCCCGCCGCAGGAGGTGGCCCTCGTACGGCAGCTCTTCGACCAGGCACCGGACGGCTCGCTGGTCGTGGCCGCCAACCGCAACTACCCGGACGCGTACGCCGACTACTGGAGCGTCGACCACTACTGGTTCCTCGACGACGCCCGCAGTCACGTCGACCGGATCGTCAGGAGCCCTGCCGCCACCCTCGCGCGGGACATGGCCGGGGTGGATCGGCCGGGCCGGGCCTACTTCCTGCTCACCCAGGGGCAGCTGGCCAACTCCGAGATGAACGGGCAGCTCGACAAGGCGCAGCTGGACCGCATCCGGAAGTCCGTCGACGCCTCGCCGCGCTTCCGGCTGGTGGCGGAGAACAGCGCCGGATGGCTCTACGTGCTGAAGCAGTCAGAGGGAGCGGAGCGATGACACCGCAGGAACTCGTGGTCCGGATGCTGCCCCCGTTCGGCGGCTGGCTGGCGCTGGCCGCGCTCGCCCTGCCCGGCGGATCACCGCTGCGCGGCGCCGCGGTCGTGCTCTTCCTGGCGGCGGGCCCGGGCGCGGCCGTGGTCAGAGTCTGCGCCCCCGCCCTGGGGGCGCGACCCGCCGAGGGGCCCGTGGAGCGCCGGGATCCGGACTTCGCCCGCCACTCCGACCTGCTGGAGCGGCTGATGCTGACGCTGTTCCTGAGCATCGGCGCCGTGATGGTCGTCGCCACCGTGCTGATCGCCACGCACACCTTCAGCGCGCAGCGGGTGCTGCTGACGCTGACGCTGCTGACCACACTCGCCGCGTTCTGTCCGCCGCTGCGCGCCTCTCCGCCGCCGAGGACGACGCCGAGGACACCGAAGGGTTCCGCTCAGTGAGGTTCAACCGCCCCCACCGTCCCTTTCGACCCGCGCCGGGCACGACCGGAGGACAGCACCGAAAAGATCCACACGAGGAGCAGTCCGCCGGCCCGTCGGCATCGGGCCGGCGCCGCCTGCTGATCACGTCGGCCACGGTCGTCAGCGCCGTCCTGGTCGCCGCATTCGCCCTGCGGGACGCATCGGGCCCGGGAGCCGCCGGATCCAAGGCGGACTGCCGCCCCACGGCCCTCCTGGAACCGCCCTGCGGCGCCTGGTTCGGGGCGTTCGTGCCGCACGAGCGGGACGACCTGCCGGAGAAGGTGCGCGCTTACGAGAAGCGCGTGGGCCGCGAGCTCGACATCGTGTACACGTACCACGACATGTCCCTGGCCTCGGGCACCCGGCGCGAGGGCCGGCTGCTCACCCCGGAGGAGCGGCGCGTCGGCGAGGACCACCTGCTGCTGCTGTCCTGGGAGAGCAAGTGGTGGGGCGGCACGAAGCGGCAGCAGCCGACCTGGAAGCAGATCGCCGCCGGCGAGCTGGACGACAAGGTCATCGACGTCCAGGCCCGGCGCATCAAGGACTACGGCAAGAAGGTGTTCCTCTCCTTCGACCTGGAGATGGACACCCGCACCCCGGACAACGGCACCCCGGCCGACTACGTCAAGGCCTACCGGCACATCCACGACCGCTTCCGCGCACTGGGCGTCGACAACGTCGTGTGGACGTGGATCACCACCGGGTACCTCGACCACGCCGACGAGATCAAGAAGATGTACCCGGGCGACGACTACGTCGACTGGATCGGCTACAACCAGTACAACTACTACCGCTGTCACGAAGCGGGCTGGCTGACCTTCGCGCAGACGCAGAACGCCACGCACGACTGGATCCGCGCGAACATCTCCGACGACAAGCCGCTGATGCTCTCCGAGTTCGGCACCGCCGCGGACGCGAACCGCCCGCAGCGGCAGGCCGAGTGGTACGCGCAGGTGCCCGGGGTCCTGAAGGGCTTGGAGGGCGTCAAGGCCGCCCTTCAGTGGAACTACCGCGACCCCGGGCCGCACTGCAACCTGGCGCTGGCCAACGACGCGGCCTGGGACAGCCTGCGCAAGGCGGTCTCCGACCCGTACCTCAACCAGCCGCTGCGCTAGGCCCTGTCCGCTCGGGTCAGCCCGCGAACTGGGGCCCGTGCACCATCGCACGGGCCCGCCGGTACCAGCGCCAGGCGATCGTCTTCGGCCCGTCGCGGTACGGCGCGACCCGTGCGCCCGCCCCCGCCAGCCAGCCCTCGACGTCGGCGACGGTGTGGGTGCGCCGGACGATGAGCCGGGCGATGCGGTACCGCTCGTCGCGGTCGGAGCTGAGTGCGTGCCGCACGGCGGTCGCCGTCTCGTAGCCGGTCCGGGCCGACATCGCCCGCACCCGGGGGCTGTTGTAGCCGTGCGGATAGGCGAGGTGCCGGATCTCGTGCCCGAGGGCGTCCTCCAGTACGGCCTTGGAGGTGCGCAGTTCGTACGCCAGGTCCTTGGCGGACAGGGTGTCGAGCTGCGCGTGCGTGACGGTGTGGCTGCCGATCTCCATGCCGGAACGTTCCAGCTCCGCCGCCCGGGCCAGGGTCATCATGGGGGCGGGCGGCAGCAGGCTGCGGCCGCCCGGGGCGATGGCGCCGGTGGTGAGGTAGGCGGTGGCGGGCAGCCCGCGTCGGGCCAGGACCTCGGCGGTGGGGCCGGGCAGATCGGCGAACCCGTCGTCGAAGGTGAGCAGGACGGGCCGGGGCGGCAGCGGCGCCCGCCCGGCCAGATGATCGGCGATCGCGCTGATCGTGACGGGGGTGCGCCCGCTGCCGACGATGACGTCGAGATGTGCCGCGAACTGCCGTGGCGTGACCGTGAACTCGGCGATCCACTCGGGCGGGTCGTCCATCACGGCGTGGTAGAGGAAGACGGGGATGGCCGGGGTGCCCGAGGGCGATATCGGTCCCTCACCACGGGTACGTGCCGACGTCGTCATCTCGCCCCCTGAGAGGTCTGCGCCCCCTGAGAGGTCTGCGCCCCCTGAGAGGTCTGCGCCCCGTGAGCGGCCTGCGCCCCTGAAGCGGCCTGCGCCCGCTGAGCCGTCTTCTCCCGGACCGCCGCGCGCAGCGCGTACCGCGCCCGCAGATAGCCGACAGGCCCGTAGACCATCCCCCTGCGCTGCAACCGCGACAGCCGCCGCGGCCAGGGATGGGTGCGCACATCGTGGTCGCCCGGCGTGCCGGTGCCGGTGCCGTCCGCCGCGTCCGTCTCGCGTACCGCCGTCAGCGTGCGGGCGTGGGCGAGGCCGCGGGGGAGTCTCGCGAGGAACGCCGGCAACAGCGCGGGCCGGTTCACGAGCACCGCGGTGAGGTACGCCGTGAGCCCGGCGCCGTAGCCGTACGCCTGGGTCTCCAGGTCCCGCCAGGTCTCCCGGTGGTGGTGCCAGACCAGGGCGTACGGCGTGTAGCGCAGCCGGTGGCCCTGGGCGAGGACGCGCACGAACCCGTAGAGGTCGTCGCCGCCCCGGGCGGCCGTCCCGGCGCCGGTGGCCGGGTCGAAACCGCCGACGGAGCGCAGCACCGCCGTCCGGAACGCCATGTTCGCGCCCGAGCCGAACCGCCCGGCCGTGAATGGGAACAGCGGCTCGTCGCCCGGCGGACGCGCCGGGTCGTACGTCCTTGGAGTGAAGCCCTTCGCGAAGCCGCCGTGGCTCTCCAGCAGCACTTGGGCCGGGGTCGTCAGCCGCGCGGGCAGGATCAGCCCGGTGCAGCAGCCGAGCCCGGCATCGGCGGCGAAGGGCGCGCTCAGCTCGGTCAGCCAGCGCGGGTCGGCGACCACGTCGTCGTCGGTGAAGGCGACCACCTCGCCGCGCACGGCGTCCAGCCCGGCGTTGTGCGCGCCTGCGAGCCCCGGAACAGGCTCGCAGACGTACCGCACGCGCTCGGCGTACTTCCGCTCGATCAGCTCCCGCGTCTCGTCCGTGACGGGAGCGTTGTCGACGACGACGATCTCGAACCGCGGATGGTCCTGCGCCAGCAGCGAGTCCAGCGCCCGGGCCAGCTGCCCGGCGCGCTCCCGGGTGGCGACGACGACACTCGTGAACGGCGGCTCCCCGGGTTCGCCGAAGACGGCCGGCCCGCACTCCGCCCGCGCCCGCTCCACCAGCACGGCCCTGGGATCCGCCCCCTCGGGCACCTGCCCGAGCAGCGTGCCCACGGGTCGGCCGCCCCGCCTGACCAGCACGAACACCTCGCCGTGCGTCACGGGCGGGCTCCCCGGGCCGGGTCTGAGCACCGCCTCGTCACCGTCGAGGTCCAGCTCGGCGACCTGCACCGCCCCGATGTCCAGGAACCGCCGGATCTCCTCCTGCGCACGCGCCGAACGGGCCATGCGCCCACCCCCCTTGTGTGTCAGGTACGGCGCAGCCGAGCCGCGCCCTTCAGCGTCCGCGCGGCCAGCGACGCGAGCCGCGGCCTGCTGCGGACGAAGCTGTGCGCGCGGCGCGAGGGCTCGCGGCTCAGCCAGTGCAGTGCCGCGCCGGCCCCCGGCCGGGTCACCGCCCCCTCGTACACGGGCAGTTCGCCCGTCTTCAGCGCGTCCTTGTACTCGGCCGCCCCCCGCCCCAGGTCGAGCAAGCCGATGCCGTCGGCGGCCGCCGCCTCGGCCATGCGCAGGTGCAGCACGAGACCGGGCGAGAACTTCGCGAACTCCGGGTCGTAGGCCGGGAACCAGCAGGCCAGCACCGAGGACGAACGCAGTCCGAAGTGCGCGGCGACGGGCCGCTCACCGGCGTACAGCACCGACAGCGTGCCGCTGCACTCCGGCGCCCGGGTCCGGGCCAGCTGCCCGACGAGCCGGGTGATCCACTCCTGGGCGAATCGGTCCCGGCGGCCCGTCCTGCGGTACTGCGCGGACTTCCACTCCATGAGCGTGCGCAGCGCGGCCGGTTCGCGCTCGTCGAAGACGAACCGCAGCTCGCCGCCCTGCCGGCCGAGCCTGCGCTCCTTGGCCAGGGTGGTCTTCAGGAACTTCGGCGACTGCGAACGCAGTACCGACTCGTACGTCTCGTAGCCCTTCTCCACGTCGACGACGTAGGTGGCGTGCTCCTCCGCGGCGTACCGGACGAACAGCCGCTGCTCGGCCTCCAGATTGTCGAAGGCGAAGCTCGACACCGAGCAGGCCCTCAGCAGCCTGCCGGTCTCCAGCTCCAGGCCCGGCCGCAGGATCGCGCCCTGCGCGTCCGAGACACCGAGCCCGATCGCCCGGCCCTGCCCCAACGGGCCACGCTCGTAGGGCAGGAACCCGGCCGGTTCCGGCCCCTCGTACACCACGGCCACCCGGGCACCCGGCCTGACCTGGCCGACGGCTTCGGTGAACTCCGGTTCCATGAAGGGGTTGCGCGGTGCCTCGGAGGCCGCGCGCAGCGCACGCCAGCGCTCCCTCTCCCCTTCGCCGAGTTCCCCGGGCCCGGCCACGCGTATGCGCCCACTGCTCAACCCGACCCCCCGATCAAGTCCCCCCTGGACACTTGGAAGGTACCGCTCGATGCGGCCTCACGGGTAGGTAGCGGACCATGTTGTTGCCAACCGGTGCAGAGGCCTTCAACCGGGCAATCGGCATCGGTCGTACGATGAAACGAAGGGGCGCGCTGTCCGTATTCTCTGATCATGGCCGCAACCATCGCATATTCACTCATCGCCACCGATCTGGACGGGACGCTGCTGCGCGGCGACGACACCCTCTCCGACCGGTCCCTCGCCGCGCTCGCGCGGGTGGCGGACGCCGGTGCCCAGCACCTCGTGGTGACGGGCAGGCCGGCGCCCAGAGTGCGGCCGCTCCTGGACGACCTCGGCGCCACGGGGCTCGCGGTGTGCGGGCAGGGCGCGCAGGTGTACGACGCCGGCGCGGACCGGCTGCTGTGGTCCATCACCCTGGACCGGGAACTGGCCGAGACCGCCCTGGGCAAGATCGAGGCCGAGGTGGGGCAGGTGTACGCGGCGGTCGACCAGGACGGGGTCGACGGGCTCACGCTGATCGAGCCGGGCTATCTGATGCCGCACCCGACCCTGCCCGCCGTACGGGTCGACCGGCGCGACGAACTGTGGGGCGAGCCCATCAGCAAGGTGCTGCTGCGCCACCCCCATCTCTCCGACGACGAGTTGGCGACGACGGCCCGCTCGGTGGTCGGCTCACTGGCGACGGTGACGATGTCGGGGCCCGGCACGGTGGAACTCCAGCCGTGCGGTATCACCAAGGCCACGGGCCTCGCGCTCGCCGCCGAGCATCTGGGGCTGCGCCCGGCGGACACCATCGCCTTCGGTGACATGCCCAATGACATCCCGATGTTCGACTGGGCCGCTCACGGGGTGGCGATGGCCAACGCCCACCCCGAACTCAAGTCCGTGGCCGACGAGGTCACCCTGTCGAACGAGGACGACGGCATCGCCGTCGTCCTCGAACGACTGCTGGGCGGGGCTGCTCAGTACGGGCCGTTGACGTTGTCGATCGAGCCGTAGCGGTCGGCCGCGTAGTTGCAGGCCGCGGTGATGTTGGCGACCGGGTCGTACGGGTCCCACGAGGTGCCGTCGACGTGGTAGGCCTGGAAGGTCGGGTCGATGGTCTGGAGCAGGCCCTTGGACGGGGTGCCCTTGGCGGCGTTGGAGTCCCAGTTGTTGATCGCCAGGGGGTTGCCGGACGACTCGCGCATGACGTTGCGGTAGATGCCGTCGTAGGACCCGGGGATCCCCTTCTGCGCCATGATGTCCAGCGCCTCCCGGATCCACCCGTCGAGGTTGTCCGCGTAGGTCTTGGCGGACGCCTGGGTGGCCTGGGCGACACCGCCGGCGGGCTTCGCGGCCGGCTTGGCGGGGGCGGACGACTTGGTCGCCGTCTTCTTCGCGGCGTCCGTCTTGGTGGTCTTCACCGTCAGCTTCAGACCCGGGTGGATCAGCTTCGGGTCGCTGCCGACGGCGGCGCGGTTGTCCTTGTAGAGCTGCTTCCAGCCGCCCGAGACGTCGTATTTGTCCGCGATGCGGGCGAGCGAGTCGCCCTTGACCACGGTGTACGTGAGGGACTTGGCGGGCTGAACCGCCTGCGGCACGGACTGTGCGGCGGCCGGTGCGCTCTGGGGCTCGGCGGCGCTCGCGTGCGTGGCGCCGAGGAGCGGAAGGGTGAGTGCTGCTCCGCCGGTACCGGCGGCGATGAAGCCTCGGGTCAGCGGGTTGGTTCTGGGGCGACGGTGCTTGCCTCGTCCGGCCATGGCGATATTCCTCTCCGGCGCCTGCGAGGTGAGCTGTCGGGTTCGGGCCGGGAGGTGCCCGGCCGCGTACGGCGCTGTGTGCCGTGCGCGGCTTCACCCCGAGCCGTGCCGCTGTGCGGACCGGCGACTTACCTGGGTCCCCCGCTCCTGCCCTGCGTGAGTGAGTCGGTTCCTGTGGGGAGTCCGGGCGGCGGCAGGATTGGGCGTCCGCCGGACAGGCCGGGAACGTATGCGAGAGCACATGTCGGGAACAAGCACCTCAGTCACATATCGCGCGGTTGACCTTGGTCGGGGGTGTTTGGGGCGCTTGATCCTTTGCGGGAGCCAAGGTTCAACTGGCGTTCGGGGGAAGGTGGTACGGGCCGATGCCGAGGCGGGGCGGAAAAGGGGGACAAGTGATTCAACTCACTGATCACGAGTTCGCAGGGCAATTTCCACCAAGGGGAATTCACCTACTCATCACGGCAAATCGTGCATAGTTCACTACCCCTGGGTAAGTCGATTTATATCTGTTCTTATAGGTTGATCGAAAACATAACGGTCGTGATCGGATACCACCCGGCCTGTAACCCTGGGTGCTGGCGGTGATCGAAACGTGACCGGATACGCTGGCCGGAGTGAGGGCAGCGACCTATCGACAATCCGCGTAATCACCGGCAGACACAGCAGACAGGAGACCCCTCGTGACCGACGTCGGGCCGTTCGGGCTGAGCGTGCGGGACCAGGCTCTGGAAGCCGACGTCCAGGCCGGACTGGCGGCTGTCGAGGAAGGCTTGCTCGAGGCCACCAAGAGTGAGGTGCCCTTCATCACGGAGGCCGCCCAGCACCTGGTGCGGGCCGGGGGCAAGCGGTTCCGCCCGCTGCTGGTGATGCTCTCCGCCCAGTTCGGCGACCGGTACGCACCCGGGATCGTGCCGTCGGCCGTCGTCGTGGAGCTGACCCACCTCGCCACGCTGTACCACGACGACGTGATGGACGAGGCCGCCGTGCGCCGCGGTGTCGAGAGCGCGAACACGCGCTGGGGCAACTCCGTCGCGGTCCTCACCGGCGACTTCCTCTTCGCCCGCGCCTCGCACATCCTGGCCGACCTCGGCCCGGAGGCCGTGCGGGTGCAGGCCGAGGCGTTCGAGCGTCTGGTGACCGGCCAGATCCTGGAGACGGCCGGACCGCAGGACGGCCGGGACCCCGTCGAGCACTACCTCGACGTGCTGGGCGGCAAGACCGGCTCGCTGGTCGCCGTGTCGTGCCGGTTCGGCGCGATGATGTCCGGCGCCGACGACACGGTCGTGGACGTCCTGACCCAGTACGGCGAGCGGCTCGGCGTCGCCTTCCAGCTCGCGGACGACGTCCTGGACATCGCCTCCGACTCCCACGAGTCCGGCAAGACCCCCGGCACCGACCTGCGCGAGGGCATCCCCACGCTGCCGGTGCTGCGGCTGCGCGAGCGGGCGGCCCGGCTCGGACTCGCCGAGGACATCGCCCTGTGCGAGCTGCTCGACTCCGACCTCACCGACGACGCCCGGCACGCCGAGGCCCTGCGCCTGCTGCGGGCCCACCCGGCGCTGGAGCAGGCCCGGCAGGACACCGTCCGCTACACCCAGGACGCCCGTTCGGCGCTCGCGCCCCTCCCGGAGTGCACCGCGAAGGCGGCGCTCCTGGAACTGTGCGACGCGGTGGTGCACCGGGCCGGCTAGGGGCCTGTCGTTTGGATCAGGCCGCAGACGCGGGGCCTGGCACGCACATCTGCCGCGTTGTCGTCGGTTGCCGACTCCCCCACGCTCGGCTGCGCTCGCGCGGGAGGGGCCCCCATCGCGTCGACGCCCTCCTCCGCCTTGCAGCTGCACGCACCAGGCCCCGCTCACGGGCGCTGATCAGCACCGTCGATTTCCTGCGGCCTGATCCAAACGACAGGCCCTAGCCCTCCCTCCCCGCACGACCCCTACGGGTCGGGGGAGAAGCCGCCCTTCCGTGTCATACCCCAGCAGTACACGGAGTTGAGCCCGGGGTCTGACGTATCTCCCTGGCCGATTTGGTCAGATGGACACCAGGGAAAGACACCACTCCTCACCTGTTCGGGTGAGAATGGCGGCTCAGGGACGAGTGCGTGGACGACACGGACAGCCGCCGCCGACCACGGAGGTAGGGCACACATGGCACCGTACGCATCCGACGACAGCACGACCGCCGGAGAGGTCGACGAGCAGCGCTCCGGGCGGCGCAAGGCCGCGCGGTACATCGTCCCGGTCACCGTGGTGGGGGTGGCCGCCGCGACGATCGGGCTGGTCCCCGCGCTCGCCGACTCCGGGGACCCCGACCTCCCGAAGATCACCGCACAGCAACTCATCGAGAAGATCGCCAAGTCGGACGTCCAGCAGCTGTCCGGCACGGTGAGGATCAGCACGGACCTCGGCCTGCCGAACCTCGGCGGCCTGGAGTCGGGCCTGCTGTCCGGCGCCGCCGGCCAGGGCGAGGGCGGCTCCTCCGCCGACCCGACGGCCAAACTCACCGAACTGGCCTCCGGCACGCACACCCTGCGCGTCGCCGCCGACGGCCCGGACAAGCAGAAGCTGTCGCTGCTGGAGAACGCCGCCGAATACAGCGTCATCCACAACGGCAAGGACGTCTGGGGCTACGACAGCAAGTCCAACGAGGTCTACCACGGCACCTCCTCGAAGAGCCCGGAGCACGGCAAGGACCAGCAGCCGCCGGCCATGCCGAAGGACTTCGCCGAGGAGGCCCTGAAGGCGGTCGACGACACCACGTCCGTGACCGTGGACGGCACCGCCCAGGTCGCCGGCCGGGACGCCTACAAGCTGGTCGTCGAGCCGAAGCAGTCCGGTTCGACGGTCGGCGCGATCACCGTCGCCGTGGACGCGCAGACCGGCATGCCGCTGAAGTTCACGCTGACCCCGGCGGGCGGCGGCCCGGCCGTCGTCGACGCGGGCTTCACGAAGGTGAGCTTCGCCAAGCCGGCCGCCTCCACCTTCGACTTCACCCCGCCCAAGGGCGCGAAGGTCACCGAGGAGAAGGACGCGGGCAAGGCACGCGACGAGGCCTCGGGCGAAACCCCGCGCAAGGCCCCCGGCAAGCCCTTCGACCTGGGTGCGGCGCCCAAGGCCGGGAAGGACTCCGGCAAGGGCGCCGACGGCCTCGACGGGATGAAGACCATCGGCGAGGGCTGGACCGCCATAGCCACCTTCGACACCGGCGGCGAGGGCGTGCCCTCGGGCAAGGCCGGCGGCGAACTCGGCGGCTTCATGGACTCCCTCGGCGACAAGGTCCACGGCACGTTCGGCTCGGGCACGGTGTTCTCGACCCGCCTGGTCAACGCCCTCGTCACCGACGACGGCAAGGTCTACGCGGGCCTGGTCACCAAGGACGCGCTCGTGAAGGCGGCCGACGCCGGGAAGTAGGTCCCGCAGCCGCACGGGACGTCGAGAGAACGAGGAAGCCGATGGGCGAGGTGTCCGCCGGGGAACCGGAGCAGCGTGAGGCGCGGGCCGAGACCGGGGAACCGGTCATCGCCACCCGCGCGCTCACCAAGCGCTACCGCGGCGGACAGCTCGCCGTCGACGGTCTCGACCTGACCGTCCCGGCGGGCAGCGTCTTCGGCTTCCTCGGCCCCAACGGCTCCGGCAAGACCACCACCATCCGCATGCTGATGGGCCTCATCGAGCCCACCTCCGGCACGGCCCGGGTGCTCGGGCAGCCCATGCCCCGGGCCACCCGCGCCGTGCTCCCGCACGTCGGCGCCCTCATCGAGGGCCCGGCCCTCTACGGCTTCCTCTCCGGCCGCGACAACCTGCTCCGCTACGACAGCGCCGACCCGGCCGCCGACCCGCGCACCCGGCGCATCCGGGTCGCCTCGGCCCTGGACCGGGTGGGCCTGACGGCCGCCGCGGGCAAGAAGGCCAAGGCGTACTCCCTGGGCATGAAACAGCGCCTGGGTCTCGCGGCCGCGCTGCTCCAGCCGCGCCGGCTGCTCGTCCTGGACGAGCCCACCAACGGCCTCGACCCGCAGGGCATGCGCGAGATCCGCGCCCTGGTGAGGGAGCTGGCCTCGGACGGCACGACGGTCTTCCTCTCCTCCCACCTCCTCGACGAGATCGAGCAGGTCTGCACGCACGCGGCCGTGATGGCCCAGGGCCGGCTGATCACGCAGGGACCGGTCGCCGAGCTGTCCGCCGGGGCGCGCGGCCGGCTGGTCGTGACCACGCCGGACCCGGCGGAGGCGGCCCGGATCCTGAAGGAGCAGGGCGTCGCCGACGTCGTCGTCACCGACGACCGGGTGACCGGCGAACCACCGGACCGCGACCTCGCCGAGGTGAACGCCGCGCTGGTGACGGCCGGGGTCCGGGTGCGCGGCTTCACGGTCGAACGGGCCTCGCTGGAGGACGCGTTCGTGGCGCTGACGGGGGAGGGCTTCGATGTCGCGGGCTGAAGTCGCGGAAGCCGTACAGCCGGTACGGCCCGTCAGTCCGTTGTGGACCTTCGGGCTGCTGCGCAACGAGCTCGTCACCACGTTCCGGCGGTGGCGCACGCTCGCGCTGCTGGCCGTGCTGGCGGGCGTGCCGATCCTCGTCGGCATCGCCGTCAAGATCGAGACGGGCGACGGCTCGTCGCCCGGCGGCGGGGGCGGCGGAGGACCGGCCTTCATCTCGCAGATCACCAACAACGGCCTCTTCCTCGTCTTCACCGCCCTGGCCGCGACGCTCCCGTTCTTCCTGCCGATGGCGGTCGGTGTCGTCGCGGGTGACGCGATCGCCGGCGAGGCCAACTCCGGCACGCTGCGCTATCTGCTGGTCGCCCCGGCCGGCCGCAGCCGCCTGCTGCTCACCAAGTACGCGACGGTGGTCATCTTCTGCCTGGCCGCCACGCTCGTGGTCGCCGTCTCGGCGCTGACGGCCGGGGCGCTGCTCTTCCCGCTCGGTGACCTGACGACCATCTCCGGCACGCAGATCAGCTTCGCCGAGGGCCTGGGCAGAGCCCTGCTGATCGCCCTGGCAGTCGCCGCGTCACTGATCGGCGTCGCCGCGCTCGGCCTGTTCGTCTCGACCCTCACGGGCAGCGGCATCGCGGCGATGGCGACGACGGTCGGCCTGCTGATCACGGTCCAGATCCTCGACCAGATCCCGCAACTGAACGCCCTGCAGCCGTACTTCTTCTCCCACTACTGGCTGTCCTTCGCCGACCTCATGCGCGAGCCGGTCTACTGGGACGAACTGGCGAAGAACCTCGGCCTCCAGGCCCTGTACGCGGCCGTGTTCGGGTCGGCGGCGTGGGCGCGGTTCACGACGAAGGACATCACCGCGTAGCGCTCAGTCCTCGTAGAGGAACCTGGCCAAGGGCGCTTCCTGCTCGAAGAAGGTCTTGGCGCGGGTCAGCGCCGCGTCGTCGGTCAGTACGTCACCGGGCTTGCTGCCGTTGCCGAGCAGCACCCCGCCGAAGCGCATCCCCATGTACGCCGCGGAGTTGTGGAGCGTCCCGACGAGCGGGTCGGCGACCACCTCCTGGGTGTGCGCGAGGGCGGTGACGCCCCACAGGGTGCGGCCGGCCAGGGTCGCCTTGAAGTCGAGGCCGGGCGTGCGCAGCCAGCCCGACCAGTAGTCGAGGTAGCGCTTGGTCTGCGCGGAGACCGAGTACCAGTACAGGGGCGAGACGATCACGATGTCCGTCGCGGCGAGTGTGGCGTTCAGCAGCCGGGCCACGTTGCCCTCGGTCGGGCGGACGTGGTCGCTGTCGTGCCGCAGGTCCTCGAAGTCCGGCACCGGATGCTCGGTGAGGTCGATCCACTCCTGCTCGACGTCCGGGGGCAGTTGCTCGGCGGCTCGGCGGGCGAGCAGCTCGGAGTTGCCCTCGGCGCGAGCGCTGCCCAGGACGAAAAGGAAACGGCGGGTCATGGGTGCCCCTCTGGAAACTCGGCGTACGGCGACTGCATGCGTGTGCATCATATGCGTACGCAAGTAAATCCGCCAGGGGTGCCCTCACGCCTCCCGCGCCACCGCCAGCAGCAGCGCCTCCCGCCCCGGCGGCGCCACCAGCTGGAGACCGGCCGGGCAGCCGTCGCCGTCGAAGCCCGCGGGCAGGCTCAGGGCGGGGTGACCGCTCAGGTTGAACCCCCAGGTGAGAGAGGTGGAGTAGCGGTCCCCGGGCCCCTCGTGGCCGTGCGGGGCGGTGGGGGCCGTCGGGGTCAGCAGCAGCTCGGCATCGGCGAACAGCCCGGCCAGCCGCCGGTCGTTCTCCGCCCGGACCCGCCCGGCCCCGGCCAGGTCGGAACCGGGGGTGCGCAGGGCAAGCCAGGCCGGGCCGGGATCCGTCAGCCGCAACGGCACCCGCGGACGCACCAGCCGTAGGACCCCTGCCGCCACGAGCCGCTCCACCGCGGCCCTCGCGAGCGCGACGGGCTCCGGGTCGGGGTCGGCGAAGCCCAGGTCGGGGGACCAGACCGCCGGGACGGGGAGGGCCGCCCCGGCAGGTGCCCGCTCCCCGGACACCACCGTCCACCACAGCCCGGCGTCCGACGCCGAGCGGGCGAGCACCCCGGGAACCGCGAGTCCCGTTCGGTCGCCCGACGGCAGCCGGCCGCTCGTCGTCTTCAGGCCGACCACCCCGCACCACGCCGCCGGGATGCGCACCGACCCGGCCCCGTCGCCGCCCGTCGCCAGCGGCACCAGCCCGGCCGCCACGGCCGCCGCGGCCCCGGCCGACGAGCCGCCCGGCGTCCGGTCGGCCCGCCACGGATTGACGGTCCGGCCCTGAGCCCCGAGCCCCCACGTCTGCCAGGGCGTCCCCGGCCCGGGCACGGAGGTCGCCCCCACGGGCACGCAACCGGCCGCGAGCAGCGGACCCGCCGCACGCAGCCCGTGCCGCCCCTTCACGGCGACCGGCACGCCGGCCAGCGGCAGGAAGACGTCCGCGCCCCGCCGGTCGAGTCGCGCGTCCACCTCGCGCGCCCGCCGCAACGCCTCGTCGTGCCACACCTCGGCGAACGCGCACAGCTGCGGATCGGTCCGCTCGATCCGGTCCAGGGCCGCCGCGGCGACATCCGCCGCGCGCAGCTCCCGGGCCCGTACCCCCGCCGCGATCTCCCCGGCCGACAGGGGGACGGCCGTCAGCGGCAGGGCGGTCAGCGTGCCGCTCCCGTCAGCCGGGCCAGGGCCTCCGTCCCGCGCGGCGGACGCCCCGGTTCACCGAGCCGCCAGGACGGCACCCACGGCACGCGGTACACGTCGATGACCGACTCCAGCGATCTGACCCGCTGGGCGAGCGGACGCGGCAGCCGGCCCGGGGCGTCCGCCACGAGGACGATCGCGTCCAGGTCGAGCCCCGGCGGAGCCTGGCCGCGCCGGAAGATCTCCACCGCCCCGGCGGCCGTGTCCAGCCCGGCCGCATGCGTCCGCGCGACCAGCAGCACCGACGGGGGATCGCCGGGCCCGGGCCAGGACCGGCCGCTGTCATGGCCGCCGTAGACCGCGGCGAGCGTGGAGACGCCCGCGCCGCCGTGCAGGCCGACCCAGGAGAAACGCCGCGCCGCGGCATGGGCGTGCGCGGGCTCCGGCGGCCCCGGCTCCGGGGTCGTCACCGGGCCGCGCAGCCAGATCTCCGGCCCCTGTCGCATGCCTGTGTGCATGCCCCTCTCCTCCCTCGTACGCCCGGTCTTCATGCCCTCGGTGACGACCGTGCCGGGGCGGGCGTCCCTTGGGACGAGCCTGTGACACCGTGGTGACGTGAGAAACGGGGGCGAGCGGACACACTCGACAGTAGGTGTACGACGCCCAGTGAGGGGACGATGTCGCGACTCAGCCGCGAGAAGAAGCGGGAACAGAAGCAGGCCGCACACGCGGCGACCCCGGCGGCGCCGATCGACGTCCATGTCCCCGGGCCCGGCACGGACGTGGGAGGGGGCACCGGCGGGGTGTCCGACGGCGCCCTGGTCGGTGGCGTCCCGGTCTTCGCCGCTCCCGGTGAGGAGGTCCAGCGGGCCGTCCTGAACCGCCTCCACCACATCGCCCTCGCCACCGGCCACCCCGTCCTCGCCACGATCCGCGACGAGCGCATCGGCTACGTCGTCCCGCTCCAGGTCGACCCGGACGGCTCCAGCCACTTCACGGCCGAGCCGGTCGCCACGGACCCGCCGGTGCCGCAGCACGCGCGAGGTGAGGCCACGCGTACGTCACCGGTGCCGCAGCACGCGCGAGGCGAAACCACGCGTACGCCACCGGTGCCGCAGCCCGCCCGAGCCGACGCCACCCGTACGCCACCCGTGCCGCAGCACGCCCGAGGCGAGGCCGCGGCCCCGCCCGAGCCGCGGCACCCGCACGGCGACAGTGCCACGCACGTGCTGCGTCCCGCGCCGGAGTCCGGCCGCGGCGCGACCCCGACCTTTCCGCTGCGGGCCGTGCCCGAGCCGCAGCCGGCCGACGAACCCGTACCGACGTTCGAGCTGCGCGCCGTGCCGGAGCAGACGGAGTCCGCGCCGGAAGACGCGCCGCCGGCCCCGGGCGCGGCGACGCCGCCCGGCACCGTCGCCCCGCCCACCGGCGAGTTCGGCCCGCCCCCGCCCATGGACGCCAGGCCGCTCCCGGTTCCCGAGGCCCGGCCGGCTCCGCGGCCCGCGCCGGTCCCCGAGGACGCCCTGATCGCCGCCGACCCCGACCCCAAGCCCACGCCCCCGCGCGGCTTCGACGCCGTCGCGGAGGCCGTGCTCGGGGACGAACCCCTCACCGCCCCGGGCGATCCCGCCGCCCCCGCGTTGCTCGCGGAGCCGATCGGGCGCATCAACGAGGCGGTGAAGGAGGGCAGGATCGAAGCGGCGTCCGCCCTGGCGGAGCAGACCGTCGTGCAGGCGTCCGCGACGCTCGGGCCGGAGCACCCCGAGGTGCTCCGGCTGTGCGAACTCACGGCATACATCGCCTACTTGGCGGGCGACCCGCTCCGCGCCTTCCGGCTGTCGCTCGACCTGGCCGGTGCCCGCCGCCGGGCCGGCGACCCGGAGGCCGCCTACGGCAACGTGGAGAGCGCGGCCACCGCCTGGCGCGCGGTGCGCGACCCGGCGCTCGGGCTGGAGCTGGGACGGGACCTGATCGGCCTGTGGACGGAGCTCGCCGCCGAGGACGGCCCGGCCGCCGAGGAGGTCGAGCAACTGGAGTCGGCCCGCGCCCGCATGGGCCGCCTCACCGAACGCGCCGCCCGCAACCAGTAGACGCTGTGCCGGGGGCTACCGGGATTCATTCGCAGTGCTCCGGGCTTCAGCCCGGGGGTGAAGCGAATCTCATGCCTGCGTCGCGGTGTCGTTCCGGTGGAGCCGGACTGTGTGCGGTGACGGTGAGGGGTCGCTCGAATGTTCCCGGTGACGGTACTCGTTCGACCTGCCTAGTGTGATCGTCGTGCAGCTCCGGTACGCCTTCCGCGTGTATCCGGATGCCGGTCAGCGGATCGCGCTGGCAAAGGCGTTCGGGTGCGCCCGCGTCGTGTTCAATGACGTAGTGCGCGCCCGGGAGGACGCCCGCAAGGCGGGCAAGCCCTTCCCCAAGGCCGGTGAGCTGTCCACGCGTCTGATCACCGAGGCGAAACGGACCGTGGAGCGGTCCTGGCTGGGTGAGGTGTTCGCGGTCGTCCTGCAGCAGTCGCTGCGCGACGCCGAGGCGGCTTACAAGAACTTCTTCGCCTCCCTCAAGGGCACCCGCAAGGGCCCGAAACTGGGTGCGCCCCGGTTCAAGTCCCGCAAAGACACCCGGCAGTCGATCCGGTTCACCGCCAACGCCCGCTGGAACATCACCGACAGCGGCCGGCTGAACCTGCCGAAGATCGGGGCGGTGAAGGTGAAGTGGTCCCGTACCCTGCCCGCCACCCCCAGTTCCGTCACCGTGATCAAGGACAGCGCGGGCAGATTCTTCGCCTCGTTCGTCATCGACACCGACCCCGCCGCAGACGCGAACAGGATGCCCGACACCGACCAGAGCATCGGCATCGACCTCGGCCTGAGCCACTTCGCCGTGCTGTCCACCGGCGAGAAGATCGACTCACCCCGGTTCCTGCGCCGGGCGGAGAGGAAGCTGAAGAAGGCCCAGAGGGACCTGTCCCGCAAGCGGAAGGGGTCGAAGAACCGCGAGAAGGCCCGCCTCAAGGCCGCCCGTGCCCACGCTCAGGTCACCGACGCCCGCAAGGAGTTCCACCACCAGCTTTCCACCCGGCTGATCTCCGAGAACCAAGGGATCGGAGTGGAGAGCCTGTCGGTGGCGGGACTGGCGCGCACCCGGCTGGCCAAGTCCGTCCACGACGCGGGCTGGACGGCGTTCGTGAACATGCTGGAATACAAGGCGCAACGGTACGGGCGCACCCTGATCAAGATCGGCCGGTTCGAGCCGACCTCCCAGACCTGCTCCACCTGCGGCGTCAAGGACGGTCCCCAACCCCTGTCCGTCCGGGAATGGACCTGTACCGCCTGCGGCACGGTCCACGACCGGGACCACAATGCCGCACTCAACGTCCAACAGGCCGCCGGACTGGCGGTATCAGCCTGCGGAGCGCCGGTAAGACCAGAACCCGTTCTGGCACAGCGCGAAGAAACAGGAAGCCATGGATTCCCCACCGGAAACCGTGCCGTAGCGGCACAGCAACCGGTAGAGAAGGCCAGAATCCTCGCCCTTCAGGGCGAGGAGCATGTCAATCCGACAGCTCCCACACCGCGTGCGCGAGGGCGTCGCTGTTGCGGTTCAGAGCTGTGTCGTTGATGTTGGCGGTGGTGTCGCAGGAGGAGTGGTAGCAGCGGTCGAAGGCCCGCCCGGCCGTACCGCCCCACTTGGCCGCCTGCGCCGCCGTCATCGTCCGGCTCGCCCCGGTGAACAGACCGCCCACCGGCACGCCGGCGCTCTTGAAGGGCGCGTGGTCGGAGCGGCCGTCGCCCTCGGTCTCGATCTCGGTCGGGACGCCGATGCCGCCGAAGTAGTCCTTGAAGGTCTTCTCGATCGCCGGGTCGTCGTCGTAGACGAAGTAGCCGGGGTTCGGGGAGCCGATCATGTCGAAGTTCAGATAGGCGCTGATCCGCGAACGGTCGCCGGTGGCCAGCCGGTTGACGTAGTAGCGGGAGCCGACCAGGCCGAGCTCCTCCGCGCCCCACCAGGCGAACCGCAGGTGCTTGGTGGGCTTGTACTGCGCCCGGGACACGGCGAGAGCGGCCTCCAGGACGGCGGCCGAGCCGGAGCCGTTGTCGTTGATGCCGGCCCCGGAGGAGACGCTGTCGAGGTGCGAGCCGGCCATCACGACCTGGTTCGCGTCGCCGCCCGGCCAGTCGGCTATCAGGTTGTAGCCGGTGCGGCCGGAGGCGGTGAACTGCTGGATCGTGGTGGTGTATCCGGCCGCGTCCAGCTTGGCCTTCACGTAGTCGAGGGAGGCCTTGTAGCCGGCCCGGCCGTGCGCCCGGTTGCCGCCGTTGGCGGTGGCTATGGACTGCAGCTGGGACAGGTGGGCCTTGACGTTCGCCACGGGTATGTCCGGCGCGGCGGCCGCTCTGGAGGGAGCGGAGGACGCGGCGTCGGCCACGGCGCCGCCGGTCAGGAGCATGGCGGTCGCCATGCCGCCCGCGGCAACGGCGCGCGCGGAAACGGAGAGCTTCATGTGGGGGCTCCGGATTCCGTGGGGAAGCCCGTGGGATGTCCACGGGCCGCCCACAGTGAATGGGGTGCCTGGATGGTGAAGCTGGTACTGACTCTCCGTCAAGGTGCTGATCCGGCCAGGGAGTTACGGAGCGCAGGCCTCCGGGGCGCCCGTCACTGGACGCAGAACTCGTTCCCCTCCGGGTCCGCCATCACGACCCACTCGCCGCCCTGCTCCTTCACCCGCCGCAGCGCGCTCGCACCGAGCCCCTCCAGCCGGGCGACCTCCTCGTCGCGCCGCCCCTTGCCCGGGTGCAGATCGAGATGCAGCCGGTTCTTGACCGTCTTCGCCTCCGGCACCCGCTGGAACAGCAGCCGGCGCCCCAGCCCGGTCCCGCTCTCCTCCTCGAAGGGGTCCTCGGGGTGCCGTACGGCGACCAGGTCCCGGAAGGCGCGGCGGCCGTGGAAGTCGACCGTGGCCTCCTCCGGCAGGGCGCCGAAACCGAGCAGCTTCCCGATGAGGGCGCTGTTGTCCTCGACCTCGTAGCGCAGGGCGGCGGCCCAGAAGTCGGCCTGGGCGTGCGGGTCGCCGGCGTCGATGACGAGTTTCCAGTGCACGGGAGCGGGTGATGCGGGTGTCTGCGTCATGTAACCACTTATACTGGTTAGGTGAGTGAACGCGCAGGGGAAACGCCGGACCGGACACCCGGCCTGACGCTGGTCTCGGGCGAGGGCAAGCCCTACCGCTTCGACCCCGGCGCCCTGTGCCTGGAGCTGACGACGACGGGCGGCCCCGGAGCCTTCGCCCGCTGGGAAGTGCTGCACGAACCGTCCGACCTGGTCACCTGGGCCGGGCTGAGCCGGCTGCCGGACGGGCTGGACCTCACCGTCTCCCCCGGGGAACTGGAGCGGGCGCGCACCCTGCGCGACGCCGTGCTCCTCCTGGCGGCCGACCGCGCCCACGGCCGCCCACTGCGGGCTCCCCACCTGGACGTCGTCAACGCGGCCGCGGCCGCGCCGCCCCTGGTCGCCCGCATCGGGCCCGACGGCACCCGCTCCTGGGCCCCCGGCGCCACCGGCACCCAGCTCCTCGCGACCGTCGCCCGCGACGCGGTCGACCTGTTCACCGGGCCCTTCGCCGACCGGATCCGCGAGTGCGGCGCCCACAACTGCCACCTGCTGTTCGTCGACACCTCCCGGCCGGGCCGCCGCCGCTGGTGCGCGATGGAGCACTGCGGGAACCGCGAGAAGGTCCGGGCGCACCGCGCCCGCCACGCCCCTACGAAGCCGTAGTCTCCGCGGCCTCGGCCGCACGGGTGTCGTACGCGGTCCGGGCCTGTGCGATCTCCTCCTGGTGCTCCTCCGTCCAGGTCACCAGGGACTGGATCGTGGTGTGCAGCGTCCTGCCGAGCGAGGTCAGTTCGTACTCGACGCGCGGCGGCACGACCGGGTGCACCGTCCGCTTCACCAGGCCGTCCCGCTCCAGCGAGCGCAGGGTCACCGTCAGCATCCGCTGGCTGACCCCGTCGATCTCCCGGCGCAGCTCCGTGAAGCGCAGCCGCCGGTTCTCCAGCAGCGCGATGACCAGCAGCGACCACTTGTCGGCGATCCGGTCGAGGATCTGCCGGACCTGACAGTCCTCGCGGGTGTCCCACTGGAAGGGGTCGGCGTCGCCGTGGTCCACGGTGCTCGCGCAGTTACTCGGTGACTTCGAAGTGCCTTCTTCCATGTCCATCGATGCTGCCGCAGGGTGGGGCGTGGTTACAAGATGGAACTGACCCTCACTTGCGTAACCGTCCCATACCGGAGGAGTGTTGACTCATGGGCACCCGTGCCTGGGCGCTACTGCTCGTTCTGTGCGGAACGATCTTCCTCGAAGGCATCGACGTCGCGATGATGGCGGTGGCGATACCGGCCGTCCGTGCCGATCTCGGACTGACCACCGGCACCGCGGCCTGGGTGATGAGCGCCTACGTACTCGGCTACGCGGGTTTCACGCTGCTGGGCGGCCGGGCCGCCGACCTGCTCGGGCGGCGGCGGATGTTCCTGCTCTGGCTGACCGTCTTCCTCGCCTTCTCGGGGCTCGGCGGCTTCGCGACGGGCGGCTGGATGCTGATCGTCGCCCGGTTCGTCACGGGCGTCGCCGCCGCCTTCATGACCCCGGCCGCGCTCTCCCTGATCACCACCTCCTACGAGGAGGGCCCGCAGCGCAACAAGGCCGTGCTGGTCTTCGCCGGGACGGGCGCGGCCGGCTTCTCCCTCGGGCTGGTGATCGGGGGCCTGCTCACCGAGATCGGCTGGCGCTGGGTGTTCTTCGCCCCCGTGCTGCTGGCCGCCGCCCTGCTCGTCGCCGCCGTACGCGTGATCCCCCGGCGCGACGCCCCCGCCAGGCGCGGGCGTACCTTCGACCTGCCCGGTGCGATCACCGCCGCCGGCGCCATGCTGCTGGCCGCCTACACCGTCGTACGTCTGGAGCACGGCCTGCACCAGTGGCCGGTCACTCTGACCTCGGGCCTCGCGGCCGTGTTGCTGGCCGCCGTCTTCGTCGCGGTCGAACGCCGCTGCCCCGATCCGCTCGTCCGGCTCGGCCTGCTGCGCAAGGGCCCGGTCGTGCGCGCCGACCTGGGGGCGCTGCTCTTCCTCGGCGCCTTCTTCGGCTTCCAGTTCGTCGTCACGCTCTACCTGCAGGAACTGCGCGGCTGGTCGTCCCTGCAGACGGCGCTGGCCCTGGTCGTCACGGGTATCGACGCCGTCCTCGCGCCGACGCTCACGCCCAGACTGGTCACCCGCTTCGGCAACGCCCGGGTGATCGCCGGCGGCTTCCTCCTGGCCGTGGCCTCCTACGCGCTGTTCCTGCCGGTCGGCATGGACTGGTCCTACGCCATGATGTTCCCGACCCTGCTCCTGAGCGGTCTCGCGTTCGCCCTGGCCTTCGGGCCACTGACGATCGCGGCGACGGACGGGGTGGCCGAGTCGGAGCAGGGGCTGGCCGGCGGGCTGCTGACCACCGCCATCCAGTTCGGCTCCGCGATCGGCATCTCGGCGGTGACCGCGGTCTACGGCCTGGCGTCCACCGGGTCCGGCCCGGAGGCCACGCTCTCGGCGTTCCGCGCGGCACTGACCGTGCCGGTCGCCCTGGTCGTGCTGGGCACGCTGATCTCGTTGGTGAGCGTGCGGGAGGCCCGGCGGGCGGTGCGCAAGGCGTCCCAGGTGAGCAGCGTCAACGCCAGCCACACCAGTGCGAATCCGGCCCAGCGCTCCGGCGGCATCTCCTCGTGGAAGTAGAGGACGCCGAGCAGGAACTGGAAGACCGGCGTGAGGTACTGCAGCAGGCCGATGGTGGACAGGGGCACGCGGATGGCTGCGGCTCCGAAGCAGACCAGGGGGAGCGCGGTGACGATGCCTGCCGAGGCGAGCAGCGCCGCGTGCCCCGCGCCCTCGGCCGCGAAGGTGGAGTCGCCGCGTGCGGAGAGCCACACCAGGAAGCCGAGGGCGGGCAGGAACTGGATCGCCGTCTCCGCGGCCAGCGACTCGATGCCGCCGAGGCCCACCTTCTTCTTCACCAGCCCGTACGTGGCGAAGGAGAACGCCAGGCAGAGCGAGATCCACGGCGGCTGCCCGTAACCGATGGTCAGCACGACGACGGCGAGGCCGCCGGTCCCGACCGCCGCCCACTGCACCGGCCGCAGCCGCTCCTTGAGGAGCAGCACGCCCATCGCGATGGTGACCAGCGGGTTGATGAAGTACCCGAGTGAGGCCTCGACCACGTGCCCGGAGTTCACGGACCAGATGTACAGGCCCCAGTTGACGGTGATGACCGCCGCGGCGACCGTGATCAGTGCCAGCTTGCGCGGCTGCCGCAGCAGCTCGCCGGCCCAGGCCCAGCGGCGCAGCACGAGCAGCGCGGCGCCCACGAAGACCAGCGACCACACCATCCGGTGGGCCAGGATCTCCATCGCGCCGGCCGGTTTCAGCAGGGGCCAGAACAGGGGGACCAGCCCCCACATCCCGTAGGCCGCGAAGCCGTTCAGCAGTCCTATGTGCCGCTCACCCCTCGGCTTGCCGGTCACGTGCCCCTCCTTCGCGCCTGGCGTGCGTCCGCGTTCACGACGGTAACGCCGGGCGCCCCCGGCTGTCATGCCCGTATCGGCATACGGTCATGACAGTCCGGGGGTGGCGCGGTGAAGCGGGGGTCAGCCCTTGAGGGCTGCGGCGATGGCCTCGGCGAACGGGGTGGTCGGGCGGCCGGTCAGGCGGGAGAGGTCACCGGTGGAGACGACCAGTTCGCCCTTCTCGATGGAGGCGTCGACGCCCGCGAGGATCTGCGCGAACGGCTCGGGCAGGCCCGCGCCGGTCAGGATGCCGGCGAGCGCTTCGGGGGAGACGGCGTTGTAGGCGATGTCCTTGCCGGTCTGCCGGCTCAGCTCGGCCGCGTACTCGGCGAAGCTCCAGGGAGTGTCGCCGCCCAGCTCGTACGTCGTGTTCTCGTGCCCCTCACCGGTCAGCACGGCGACGGCGGCAGCGGCGTAGTCGGCGCGCGAGGCGGAGGAGACCTTGCCCTCGCCGGCGGCGGCGACGACCGCGTTGTGCTCCAGCACGGGGGCGAGGTTCTCGGTGTAGTTCTCGTGGTACCAGCCGTTGCGCAGCAGCGCGTAGGGCACGCCGGAGTCCAGGAGGATCTCCTCGGTGCCGCGGTGGTCGTCGGCCAGTGCGGCGGTCAGGGTGCCGGGGGCGCTGGTGTAGGCGAGCAGGGCGACACCGGCGGCCTTGGCGGCGTCGATGACGACCTTGTGCTGCTGCACGCGGCCCTTGTCGAACTCGTTGCCGGAGATCAGCAGCACCTTGTCGCCCGCGGAGAAGAGGTTGTCGTACGAGGCGGGGTTGTTGTAGTCGGCGAGGGCGATCTTCACACCGCGGTCCGCGAAGTCGGCGGCCTTCTCCGCGTTGCGCACCACGGCGGTGATCTGCTCGGCGGGGACCTTCTCCAGCAGCTGCTCCACGACGTGGCGGCCGAGGTGTCCGGTGGCTCCGGTGACGACGATGCTCATGGTGAGGACTCTCCTTGTGGGGTGCGTTGGCACTAACCCTAGGAGGTGCGCTAACTCTTGGAAAGTACCCACTTTGAAGTAAGGTACTGGCATGGCGGTAAGTGATAGCGAAGCCCTCTGCCCGTACAGGCTGGTCCTGGAGCACGTGACGAGCCGCTGGGGCGTGCTCGTCCTGATCGAGCTCCTGGACCGCCCGTACCGGTTCAGCGAGCTGCGCCGCGCGATCGGCGCCTACGGCGGCCGGGGCGTCAGCGAGAAGATGCTCACGCAGACCCTCCAGACCCTGGAGCGGGACGGACTCGTCCACCGCGACGCCAAGCCCGTCATCCCGCCGCGCGTCGACTACTCCCTCACCGGCCTGGGCCGCGAGGCCGCCGAGCAGGTGCGGGCCCTGTCGCAGTGGACGCGCGACCGCATGGACGACGTGGAGAAGGCGCGGCGGACCTACGACGAGACCCGGGCCGCCTCCTAGCGTCCCGGGCCTCGTTGGGTGTCCGGCAGGTCAGCCGACGACCGTCCAGGTGTCGCCGCCCGCCAGCAGCGCGCCCAGGTCGCCCTTGCCGTGCTGCTCGATCGCGGTGTCCAGCTGGTCGGCCATCTGCGTGTCGTAGACGGGCCGCTCCACGGAGCGCAGGACACCGATCGGCGTGTGGTGCAGCGTGTCCGGGTCGGCGAGGCGCGACAGCGCGAACGCCGTGGTCGGGGAGGGGGAGTGCGCGTCGTGGACGAGCACCTGGTCCTCGTTGTCCGGCGTCACCGCGACCACCTTCAGATCACCGGTCAGCGCATCCCGGACCACGCCCTTGGCCTGGTCGGCGCCGAACCGGATCGGCCGGCCGTGCTCCAGCCGGATCACGGCCTCCTCGGCCTGCTGCTTGTCCTTCAGGGCGTCGAAGGCGCCGTCGTTGAAGATGTTGCAGTTCTGGTAGATCTCGATCAGCGCCGTGCCCTGGTGGGCGGAGGCCTGGCGCAGCACCTCGGTGAGGTGCTTGCGGTCGGAGTCGACCGTGCGCGCCACGAACGACGCCTCCGCGCCGAGCGCCAGCGACACCGGGTTGAACGGCGCGTCCAGCGAGCCCATCGGCGTCGACTTCGTGATCTTCCCGACCTCGGAGGTCGGCGAATACTGGCCCTTGGTCAGACCGTAGATCCGGTTGTTGAACAGCAGGATCTTGAGGTTGACGTTGCGGCGCAGCGCGTGGATCAGGTGGTTGCCGCCGATGGACAGCGCGTCGCCGTCACCGGTGACGACCCACACCGACAGATCCCGGCGGGAACTGGCGAGCCCCGTGGCGATGGCGGGGGCGCGGCCGTGGATGGAGTGCATCCCGTAGGTGTTCATGTAGTACGGGAAGCGGGAGGAGCAGCCGATGCCCGAGACGAAGACGATGTTCTCCTTCGCCAGCCCCAGTTCGGGCATGAAGCCCTGCACCGCGGCGAGGATGGCGTAGTCGCCGCAGCCGGGGCACCAGCGCACTTCCTGATCGGACTTGAAGTCCTTCATCGACTGCCTGCCCTCGGCCTTGGGGACGAGGGAAAGCGCCTCGATGGTGCCCGTTCCGTGCGTGGACGTCTCAGCCATCGATGGCCTCCTTCAGAGCCGCGGCGAGCTGCTCCGCCTTGAACGGCATGCCGTTGACCTGGGTGTACGAGTGGGCGTCGACCAGGTACTTCGCCCGGATGAGCATGGCGAGCTGCCCGAGGTTCATCTCGGGGATCACCACCTTGTCGTAACGCTCCAGCACGGAGCCCAGATTCCGCGGGAAGGGGTTGAGATGGCGCAGATGCGCCTGCGCGACGGACTCCCCGGCTCTGCGCAGCCGCCGCACCGCGGCCGTGATCGGCCCGTACGTCGAGCCCCACCCCAGGACCAGCGTCTTCGCCCCGTGGGGATCGTCCACCTCGACGTCCGGGACGTCGATGCCGTCGATCTTCGCCTGCCGGGTGCGCACCATGAAGTCGTGGTTGGCCGGGTCGTACGAGATGTTGCCTGTGCCGTCCTGCTTCTCGATGCCGCCGATCCGGTGCTCCAGACCCGGCGTGCCCGGGATCGCCCACGGGCGGGCCAGCGTCTGCGGGTCCCGCTTGTACGGCCAGAACACCTCGGAGCCGTCGTCGAGCGTGTGGTTCGGCCCCTGCGCGAACTGCACCCGCAGGTCCGGCAGCTCCTCGACGTCCGGGATCCGCCAGGGCTCGGAGCCGTTGGCCAGGTAGCCGTCGGACAGCAGGAACACCGGCGTGCGGTACGTCAGCGCGATCCGCGCCGCCTCCAGCGCGGCGTCGAAACAGTCCGCCGGGGTGCGCGGCGCGACCACCGGTACCGGAGCCTCGCCGTTGCGCCCGTACATCGCCTGGAGCAGGTCCGCCTGCTCGGTCTTGGTCGGCAGACCCGTCGACGGGCCGCCGCGCTGGATGTCCACGACCAGCAGCGGCAGCTCCAGCGAGACCGCGAGACCGATCGTCTCCGACTTCAGCGCCACACCGGGACCGCTCGTCGTGGTCACGGCCAGCGAACCACCGAAGGCCGCGCCCAGCGCGGCCCCGATGCCTGCGATCTCGTCCTCCGCCTGGAAGGTCCGCACGCCGAAGTTCTTGTGTTTGCTCAGCTCGTGCAGGATGTCCGAGGCCGGAGTGATCGGGTACGACCCCAGGTACAGCGGCAGATCCGCCTGCCGGCTCGCCGCGACCAGCCCGTACGACAGGGCGAGGTTGCCGGAGATGTTGCGGTAGACGCCCGGCGGGAACGCCGTGGCCGCCGGGGCGACCTCGTAGGAGACGGCGAAGTCCTCCGTCGTCTCGCCGAAGTTCCAGCCGGCCCGGAACGCCGCGATGTTGGCCGCCGCGATGTCGGGCTTCTTCGCGAACTTCGACTTCAGGAACCTCTCGGTGCCCTCCGTGGGCCGGTGGTACATCCAGCTCAGCAGGCCCAGCGCGAACATGTTCTTGCTGCGCTCGGCCTCCTTGCGGCTGAGGTCGAACTCCTTCAGCGCCTCGACCGTGAGCGTGGTCAGCGGCACGGGGTGCAGGTGGTAGCCGTCCAGCGACCCGTCCTCCAGCGGGGACGTCTCGTAGCCGACCTTCTGCATCGCCCGCTTGGTGAACTCGTCCGTGTTGACGATCACCTCGGCGCCGCGCGGCAGGTCTCCGATGTTCGCCTTCAGCGCCGCCGGGTTCATCGCCACCAGCACGTTCGGCGCGTCACCGGGCGTGAGGATGTCGTGGTCGGCGAAGTGCAACTGGAAGGACGACACACCCGGCAGGGTCCCGGCGGGCGCCCTGATCTCGGCCGGGAAGTTCGGCAGCGTCGACAGGTCGTTGCCGAACGACGCGGTCTCCGAGGTGAAACGGTCACCGGTGAGCTGCATGCCGTCACCCGAGTCCCCCGCGAACCTGATGATCACCCGGTCGAGGCGACGGACATCCTTCGCGCCCGCCGCTTTGCGCTGCTCTCCTACGACTGCTCCGTCGGCCTGCTCCGCTGGGCTACTGACCTGGCTGGTCACTGAACTGGACCTCCCTCGAGGACGCTGTCCGGGACAGGCCTTCCCGCAGGCCCTCCCAGGATCAACCCTACGACCGCAGGGGTCGCCTTCTTCGTGTCATTCGCATCTTGGACACGACTTTGGGATGATCATGCGTCCGGTTATGTCCGGGTCTCCCACGTCGGCGGGTGAAACGTCATGACTTGAGGTACGTGAGCACGGCCAGCACCCTGCGGTGGTCCCCATCGCTCGGGGACAGCCCCAGCTTCAGGAAGATGTTGCTGACGTGCTTCTCGACCGCCCCGTCGCTGACCACCAGCTGCCGCGCGATCGCCGAGTTCGTCCGCCCCTCGGCCATCAGCCCCAGCACCTCACGCTCCCGCGGGGTGAGCCCCGCCAGCACGTCCTGCTTACGGCTGCGGCCCAGCAGCTGCGCGACCACCTCCGGGTCGAGCGCCGTACCGCCCTCCGCCACCCGCACCACCGCGTCAACGAACTCCCGCACCTCGGCCACCCGGTCCTTCAGCAGATAGCCGACACCCCGGCTGGAGCCCGCGAGCAGCTCCGTGGCGTAGCGCTCCTCCACGTACTGCGACAGCACCAGCACCCCGAGCCCCGGGTGCGCCTTGCGCAGCTGCACCGCCGCCCGCACCCCCTCGTCGGTGTGCGTCGGCGGCATCCGCACGTCCGCCACGACCACGTCCGGCAGCTCGCCCTGCGCGTCCAGCTCCGTGATGGTCTTGATCAGCGCCTCACCGTCACCCACCCCGGCGACGACGTCGTGCCCGCGGTCCGTCAGCAGCCGGGTCAGGCCCTCCCTGAGCAGCACTGAATCCTCGGCGATGACCACCCGCACCCTGTCCTCCACGATCTCCGGCCCCCCACAGCCCCGATGCCGCCCGTCCGCAGCCCGAAACGGCTCGCGCCCACCCGTGCGACGGGTCCAGCATTTCAGGGTCGGGGGGTGAATGGGGCCGGGAGCGGCTTCTTGACTGGCCGATCGGGTGGTGCGGGAGAGATGGGGGCCAGAGGCGACGGCCCCTGACCCTGGCCCTGTCACGGCTCGTGGGGCCATGAGCCCTCGCGACGGTCACCGCACGTGAGCCCCCCGCCACGGCAACTCCGCGGTCACCCGGGTCGGCCCGCCCGCCGGCGAGTCCACCACCAGGATCCCGTCCACCGCGTCGAGCCGGTCCGCCAGCCCCGCGAGCCCCGACCCCTCGGAGACGTCGGCCCCGCCCACGCCGTTGTCCACGACCTGCAGCATCAGCCGGTTCTCCGTCCGCCACACCTCGACGCCCGCCCAGGTCGCCCGTGCGTGCTTGCTGACGTTCTGCAGCAGCTCCGACACCGTGAAGTACGCGATCCCCTCGATGGCCGGCGCCGGCCGCTCCGCCAGGTCCACCTCGACCCGCACCGGCACCGTGCAGCGCGACGCCACCGCCGACAGCGCCGCGTCCAGCCCCCGGTCCGTCAGCACCGCCGGATGGATCCCCCGGGCCAGGTCGCGCAGCTCCTGCAGTGCCGTCTTCACCTCGCCGTGCGCCTCGTCCACCATCCGCGCGGCCGCCCGCGGGTCCTCCTGGAGCTTCTCCTTCGCCAGCCCCAGGTCCATCGCCAGCGCCACCAGCCGGGCCTGCGCCCCGTCGTGCAGATCCCGCTCGATGCGCCGCAGGTCGGCCGCGGCCGTGTCCACCACGACCCCCCGGTCCGACTCCAGCTCCACCACCCGCGACGCCAGCCGCGACGGCCCGAGCAGCCCGTGCACCAGCAGCCGGTCCACCATCGTCAGCGCCCGCACGATCCACGGCGACGCGATCGTGAACAGCAGACCCACCAGCGCGGTCACCGTGATCTCGAAGGGGTTGTCGAGATAGATCCGGTGCGTCTCGTCGCCGTACAGCTGGATCCCCTCCTGCCCGGCGTACACCGGGAACACCCAGAACCACAGCGGGTACGTCAGCAGCGCCCAGCCCAGCACCCACACGTTCACCGCGACGACGAACGAGAACACCGCCCAGGGCAGGTGCAGCACCGCGTACAGCAGGGCCCGCCACGAGGCGCCGCTCCTGAGGACGGCCCCCATCCACGCCATCGCGCCCGGCTTGTTCCTCCGCAGCGGCTCCGGCTCAGCCACCTCCAGGCCCAGCAGCCCCCGCGCCCGCATCCGCTCCAGCGCCCCGAAACCGCGGCACCCGGCGAGCCCCGCCGCCAGCACCGGTATGCCGAGGAACGTGACCAGCAGTCCCGCCCCCAGCGACACCATCGTGACCGCGTACGTGAACAGCAGGATGCTGATCGGCAGACTGAGCAGCACGTGGGTGAGCTCCAGCCAGCTGCGCAGCTCGACCGGCGCCCGCAGGGCGGCGGGCATCCGGTGCCGCCGTTCGGTGCTCCCCGGAAACCCGGGCCCGCTGTCGAGCCCGTACCCCTGTCCGTACTCCGTGGCCATCGGCGCCGTCCTTCTCCTCGTCCCGCGGCTGTGCTCTCCTACCTCCACCCTGCTGCGCCGCAGGTCGGCGGACCATGGAGTCCGTCGGCGTCTTGGACGGGGGGTTTTCCCTACCCCGGGCCCCTGTCCCCGGGGGTCCTGCCTCGCGGCCTCTGTCCCGGGGCCCCTGTCCCGTCCCGGGGCCCCTGTCTCGTGGCCTCTATCCCGGGGACCTGTCCCGTCCCGGGGTACCTGCCTGGTCGCCTCTATCCCGGGGACCTGTCCCATCCCGGGCCCCTGCCCCCGTGGCCTCTATCCCGCGGCCCCGGACCGGTCACGCCACGGCAGTTCCGCCGTGACCGTCGTCGGGCCGCCCACGGGCGACTCCAGGACGAACAGCCCGTCCACGGCGTCCAGCCGCTCCGCCAGGCCCTTCATCCCCGTACCGCCGTCGAGGCTCGCGCCCCCGCCTCCGTCGTCCCACACCTGGATGAGCAGCCGGGTCTTCGTCCGCCACACGTCCACCGAGGCCGACCTCGCCCCGCTGTGCTTGCTGACGTTCTGCAGCAGCTCCGAGACGGTGAAGTAGGCGATGCCCTCGATGGCCGCGGCCGGCCGCTCCGGCAGATCGACCGTCACCTTCACCGGGACCGTGCAGCGCGAGGCGACCGAGGACAGGGCCGCGTCCAGACCGCGGTCGGTCAGGACCGCCGGATGGATGCCGCGCGCCAGATCCCGCAACTCCTGGAGCGCCAGCTTCACCTCGCCGTGCGCCTCCTCGACCATCGCTGCCGCCGCGTCCGGATCCTCCAGCACCTTCTCCTTGGCCAGACCAAGACCCATGGCCAGATTCACCAGCCGCGCCTGCGCCCCGTCGTGCAGATCCCGCTCGATGCGCCGCAGGTCGGCCGCGGCGGTGTCCACCACGACCCCCCGGTCCGACTCCAGCTCGGCGATCCGCCGCTCCAGCTCGTCGGAGGGCGACAGCAGCGCCCGCACCATGGCCCGGTCGGCGTTGGCCAGCCCCCGCGCGATGAACGGCAGCACCGGCCACAGCACGAACAGCGAGGCCAGCGTGACGGTGAAGGTGAGCACGCCCCACGGCAGCCGGATGAACTCGTACAGCACCGTGCGCCAGCCCACCGGGTCCTTCAGCTGCATCCACAACCGCTGGAAGAAGCCGCCCCCGCCGCGCAGCCGCAGCCGGCTCGGCTCCTCGATCCGCACCCCGAGCAGCGCCCTGGCCCGTGCCCGCTCCATCCTGCCCAACTGCCGCGCACCCACGAGTCCGGCCGCGAGCAGCGGGAACCCGACCACCGTGACGGTCAGCCCGAAACCGATGGACATCATCGTCACGACATAGGTGAAACCGAGCAGCGCGACCGGCAGGTTGGCCAGCAGGTGCGCGATCTCTTTCCAGGTGTGCCGGTCATAGGCGAGCCGGGCGGGCGGCGGACGGTCGTCCGGCCCGGCGGCCCCCCGGGCCGCCGTCGTGCCCGGGGACGGGATGCGTTGGGTCATATGCGTTAGCGTGCCCGGCGGCGGGCGACGGCGCCATGAGGTGGACCGCCAGGATCGACTGAGGAAAACCCCACCCCCGCATGCCGGACCGTGACGGGCTGCTTACCCTGCCCTTATCAGGGCCTAGACTCCCGTGCGTACAGATCGTCGAACGGCGGCAGCGAGTGAGCCGCAGCAACGTCGCATGATCCAGGTCCGAATTCTGAGGGAGCGAGGGACGGACGTGCCGGAACCGACCGTCGTCACCACGACCGTCGTCGCGGCGGACTACTTCCAGTCCTATTCGGTCGTCGGACTGCTCGCCGTCGTCGGCGTGCTGTTCGTCGCCGTCGCGTTCGGGGCCGGCCGCCTGCTGCGGCCCGTGGTCCCCACCCCCGAGAAGCTCCTGACGTACGAGTGCGGCGTCGACCCCGTCGGCGAGGGCTGGGCCCACACCCAGGTCCGCTACTACGTGTACGCCTTCCTCTACGTGATCTTCGCCGTCGACTCGATCTTCCTGTTCCCCTGGGCGACCGTCTTCGCCGCCCCCGGCTACGGCGCGACGACCCTGGTCGAGATGTTCATCTTCCTCGGCTTCCTGGCCGTCGGCCTGCTCTACGCATACAAGAAGGGCGTCCTGACATGGACGTGAACCCCTCGGCGCCCGAGCCCGTCCTGCTGCCCGAGCCCAAGCGGCTGGGCGCCCTGGCCCGCCTCGCACCCGAGCCGATGAAGGTCGTCCTCAACTGGGGCCGCCGCTACTCGCTCTGGGTCTTCAACTTCGGCCTCGCCTGCTGCGCGATCGAGTTCATCGCCGCGTCGATGGCCCGCCACGACTTCATCCGCCTCGGCGTCATCCCGTTCGCCCCGGGCCCCCGCCAGGCCGACCTGATGGTGGTCTCCGGCACCGTCACGGACAAGATGGCCCCGGCCGTGAAGCGCCTCTACGAGCAGATGCCCGAGCCGAAGTACGTCATCTCCTTCGGCGCGTGCAGCAACTGCGGCGGCCCCTACTGGGACTCGTACTCCGTCACCAAGGGCGTCGACCAGATCATTCCGGTGGACGTCTACGTGCCCGGATGCCCGCCTCGCCCCGAGGCACTGCTCCAGGGCATCCTCAAGCTCCAGGAGAAGATCGCCCGCGAGTCGCTGGGGGAGCGGTACGGCACCGGCGCCGGCCGGCCGTCGGCGGCGGCACTGCAGAGCGGACTGGTGCAGCCGCCTGCCCCCGCTGCGGGCCCCGGCCCGGGCCCCCTCCCGGGCTCGGACCCGACGCCGGGGGAGGGACGATGACCGCCGTCGGCTGGCTGCCCTCCGACGCCGAGGAGCTCTTCGGTCCCGACGCCACGGCCGAGGAGTCCTACGAGGTCCTGACCGTCGACGTACCCCCGGCCGCCTGGATCACCGCCCTGGAGACCGCCCGCGACCGGCTCGGCTGCACCTACTTCGACTGGCTGAGCGCGGTCGACGAACCGGGCACGGGCTTCCGCGTCTCGGCCCACGTCGCCGCCCTGTCCCCGCTGCGACGTCTCCTCCTCCGTACGACGGTCCCGCACGAGGCCCCCGCCCTGCCCTCCGCCGTCGGTGTCTACGCGGGTGCCGCCTGGCACGAACGCGAGACGTACGAAATGTTCGGCATCACCTTCGAAGGCCACCCGGCGCTGGACCACCTGCTCCTGCCGGAGAACTTCGAAGGGCACCCCCTGCGCAAGGACTTCGTCCTGGCCGCCCGCGTCGCCAAGGCCTGGCCCGGTGCGAAGGAACCGGGCGAGTCGGAACACGGCGGCCCCAAGCGCCGGCAGATGCTCCCGCCCGGCGTCCCCGACCCCAACGAATGGGGCCCCCTCAAGGGCCAGCTCCCCCCGGCCCCCGCCCGCCCGGCCCGCGGCGCGGCACGCCCCACGGGAGAACGCCCGGCACGACGAACCCGCTCGGCATCGGCAGGCTCCGCGAGCCAGTCCGGTGCGGGGGCGGGTGCCTCGGCTGGTGGGTCGGCTGCCTCGGCTGGTGGTTCGGGGACGTCGGCTGCTGCGGCCGCTGGTACGGAGACGTCGACTGCCGGTTCGGGGGCCTCGGCTGTCGGAGGGGAGGCTCCAGGCGCTGGTGCGGAGGCTCGGGCCGCGGCTCGGCGTTCGCGTACGGCGGCGGAGGGCTCCGCGAGTCAGTCCGCTGGTGGTGCGGAGGCGCCGGCTGCGGCTCGGCGTTCGCGTTCCGCGGCGGAGGGGTCGGCGAGCCAGTCCCCGCCCGGCGAGCCGACCGCTGCGTCCCCGACGGGACCGCGGCGCAACCGCTCGGCGTCACAGGGTTCGGCGTCACAGGGTTCGGTGTCGCAAGGTGCGGCTTCGGAGGGCGCGGTGCCGCAGGGTTCGGCTTCGCAGGGTGCGGTGTCACAGGGTTCGGTGTCGCAAGGTGCGGCTTCGGAGGGCCCGGCGAGTCAGCAGCCCAGCGACCAGGCACCTTCGACGCCGGGCTCCGAGTCTGCGGCGTCGGGCCCCGAGCAGGAGGCGCCGGTCTCCGAGCCCTCGGCGGCCGAGGCATCGACTCCGTCGGCAGGACCGCGCCGGTCGCGCAGCGCATCGCAGGGCAGCGCGAGCCAGCGGACCCGGTCCGACCGCGGTGACAGCCGGCCGGGCAGGGCTTCAACCACCCCCCACAGCTCGGACGCCCCCTGGCACCACGCCCGTCCGGCCTTCGACGAACCGGCTCCCGAACCGTCCCCGGAAGCAGCGCAGTTGCCGGGCGAAGAACCGTCGAGCGGGTCAGAGACCTCCAAGTCCTCGGACAACCGGGAGTCCTCGGACAACCGGGAGTCGGCGGGCGACCCGGAGACGGCCTCGGGCGCTCCCGATAGCCCGGACACCTCCGACAGCCCCGAGTCGGCGTCGGACACCCCCGACAGGCCGGCGGCCTCCGACAGTCTGGACACCCCCGAGGACCCCGCAGGAGGCCAGCAGTGAACGACGTGCTCGACGTCGCCCTGCGACTCCTGATCGTCTTCGTCGTCTTCCTCACCTTCCCCCTGGTCATCGGCCAGACCGAGCACAAGGTGATGGCCCACATGCAGGGCCGCCTCGGTCCCATGTACGCCGGCGGCTTCCACGGCTGGGCCCAGCTGATCGCCGACGGCGTGAAGTTCGCGCAGAAGGAGGACGTCGTCCCGGCGGGCGCCGACCGCCGCATCTTCCAACTGGCCCCCGCCGTCGCCCTCCTGCCCTACCTCCTCGTCCTGCTCGCCATCCCCATCGGCCCCGGCGAGGGAGCCGTCGGCCAGGTCATCGACGCGGGCGTCTTCTTCGTCCTGGCCGTCATGGGCGTCGGCGTCCTCGGCTCGCTCATGGCCGGCTGGGCGTCCGCGAACAAGTTCTCCCTGCTCGGGGGCCTGCGCACCGCCGCCCAGCTCCTCGCCTACGAACTCCCGATGCTCCTGACGGCGGCCTCCGTGGCGATGGCGGCCGGGACCGTCTCCCTCCCCGGCATCCTCGACGCCTTCGAGTGGTGGTGGCTGCCCTGGCAGATCGTCGGCGCGATCGTCTTCTTCGTGGCCGGCCTCGCCGAACTCCAGCGCCCGCCCTTCGACATGCCGGTCGCCGACTCGGAGATCATCTTCGGTGCCTACACCGAGTACACCGGCCTCCGTTTCGCTCTCTTCCTCCTCGCCGAGTACGCCGGAATCGTCGTCCTGTGCGGGCTGACCACCGTCCTCTTCCTGGGCGGCTGGCACGGCCCCTGGGGCGCCGACGGCCTCGGCTGGGTCTGGACCCTGCTGAAGACCGCGGTCCTCGCCTTCCTCGTGATCTGGCTGCGCGTCACCTACCCCCGTCTGCGTGAGGACCAGCTCCAGAAGCTCTCCTGGACCCTCCTCGTCCCCCTCTCCCTCGCCCAGATCGCCCTCACCGGCGTCGTCAAGGTGGTGATCCAGTAACCATGGCCCCCATCCCCGGCTCTGGGCTCGCCAAAGGCCTGGCCGTCACCCTGCGCACGATGACGAAGAAGTCCGTCACCGCGCAGTACCCGGACGCCCAGCCCGATCTCCCGCCCCGCACCCGCGGTGTGATCGGCCTGTTCGAGGAGAACTGCACGGTCTGCATGCTGTGCGCCCGTGAGTGTCCCGACTGGTGCATCTACATCGACTCCCACAAGGAGACCGTCCCGGCGGCGACCCCGGGCGGCCGCGAGCGGAGCCGCAACGTCCTCGACCGCTTCGCCATCGACTTCTCCCTGTGCATGTACTGCGGTATCTGCATCGAGGTCTGTCCTTTCGACGCGCTGTTCTGGTCCCCCGAGTTCGAGTACGCCGAGACCGACATCCGGGAGCTCACGCACGAGCGGGACAAGCTCCGCGAGTGGATGTGGACCGTCCCGGCCCCGCCCGCCCTCGACCCCGGCGCGGAGGAACCGAAGGAACTGGCCACTGCCCGCAAGACCGCCGACAAGCTGGCCGCCCAGCAGGCCCCGCCGGTCACCGAACCGCACGCCGACGAGCAGGCCCGCGCCGCCGAACAGCCCACCCGCCCCCAGGGCGACTCCAAGCAGCAGACCGACCAGCCGAAGCCGGACGAGCCCAAGCCGGACGAGCCGAAGCCGCAGCCGGTCGAGCCGAGGCGGGACGGGCCGAAGCCGGACGAGTCCGGGCCGGATCAGCCGAGGCGGGGCGGGTCGAGCCCTGATGAGCCGAGGCCGGACCAGCCGACCCCGGGGCAGGAGGGACGGGAATGACCCTCGCCGCAACCGCCGCCCACCTCGCGACCGGCCCGACCACCTCGGCCGCCGCAGGAACCCACAGCTTCCTCTCCCCGACGGGCGTCGAGATCGCCTTCCTCCTCGTCGGCCTGGTCACCTTCGGCGCCGCGCTCGTCACCGTCACCACCCGGCAACTGGTGCACGCCGCCCTGTGGCTGGTGGTCACCCTCGGCGGCCTCGCCGTCGAGTACCTCCTGCTCACCGCCGAGTTCATCGCGTGGGTGCAGGTCCTCATCTACGTCGGTTCCGTCGTCGTCCTCCTCCTGTTCGGACTGATGCTCACCAGGGCTCCCATCGGCCGCTCCCCGGACGCCGACTCGGGCAACCGCTGGGCCGCCCTCACCGTGGCCGTCGCCGCCGCAGCCGCCCTGGTCTGGGTGGTCGTGGACGCGTTCCGCACCACCTGGATCGACCTGGACGGCCCCGCCGCCGGCTCCACCGAGGCCACCGGCGCGAGCCTCTTCCAGAACTGGGTCCTCCCCTTCGAGGCCCTCTCCGTCCTCCTCCTCGCCGCCCTGGTCGGCGCGATCGTCCTGTCCCGCAAGGCGAAGGCGGAGTCGAGCTCTCCCTCAATGAACGCCCCGGCTGTCACCAAGAGTTCCCGGTCGGTCACAGAAAGTCCGGGGAGTTCTGAGCAGGAAGGTGGCCGCTGATGCACCTCGCCTATCCCGCCGTGCTCTCCGCGCTCCTCTTCTGCACGGGCCTGTACGGCGTCCTCGCCCGCCGCAACGCGATCCTGGTCCTGATGTCGGTCGAGCTGATGCTCAACGCCGTCAACCTCAACCTGGTCGCCTTCGACGTCTGGCTCAGCAGGACCGCTGAGGAAACCCTGCACTCCGGACAGGCGCTGACCCTGTTCACCATCGCCATCGCCGCCGCCGAGATCGGCATCGGCCTGGCGATCGTCCTCGCCGTGCACCGCAACCGCGGCACCGCCGACATCGACAGGCTCCGCGACACCTCCGAACGGCACGACCCCGACGGCACCGACCACGACGCCCGCACGGCCGAGCCGTCCGACGAGGCCCAGAAGGCTGAGGCCACCGCGTGACCACGACCACCCTCGCCGTCCTCGTCCCCCTCCTCCCGTTCCTCGGCTCCGTCGCCGGGCTGCTCCTGGGCCGCACGGCACCCGGCTTCGTCCGCCCGCTCGCCGTCCTGCCGACGCTCACCTCCCTCGTACTCGCCGCGCTCGTCGCCATGCGCCAGGGCGGCGGCGCGGCCGTCGACTCGGCCACGGAACTCACCCCCACCGGCTCGGTCCCGATCGAGCTGGCCCTGCACATCGACGGCTTCGCCGCCCTCGTCGCCGTCCTGGTCGGCCTGGTCGCCTCCTGCGTGCAGATCTACTCGACGGGCTACTTGCGCGACGACCCGCGCTACCCCTCCTACGCCGCCCTCGTCTCGCTGTTCACCTCCGCGATGCTCCTCGTCGTCTACTCCGGCGACCTGATCGTGCTTCTGGTCGGCTGGGAAGTCATGGGCATCTGCTCCTACTTCCTCGTCGGTCACTACTGGGAGACCTCGGAGGCCCGCGCCGCCTCCCTCAAGGCATTCCTGGTCACCAAGCTCGGCGACGTCCCCTTCCTCATCGGTCTGTTCGCCCTGGCCACCGACGCCGGATCGTTCCGCATCACCCGGATCCTCGGCACCGTCGCGAGCGGCTCCCTCGACCATCCGACGCTGATCGCCCTGCTCCTCCTCGCGGGCGTGGCGGGCAAGTCGGCGCAGTTCCCGCTGCACACCTGGCTCCCCGACGCGATGGCGGGCCCGACCCCCGTCTCCGCGCTGATCCACGCCGCGACGATGGTCGCCGCCGGTGTCTACTTCATCGCCCGTCTCCTCCCGGTCTTCGAGGCCTCCCAGGCCGCGATGGTCGTCCTCGCCGTCATGGCCGCCGTCACGATGGCCGGCTCGGCGCTCGCCGCGCTCGCCCAGGACGACATCAAGCGCGTCCTCGCCTACTCGACGATCGGCCAGCTCGGCTACATGACCGGCGCCCTCGCCGTCGGCGACCGCGGGGCCGCCGTGTTCCACCTCCTGTCCCACGGCGCCTTCAAGGCGCTGCTGTTCCTCGCCGCCGGCGTGATCATCCACGCCGCCGGCACCAACTCGCTCGCCGCCATGTCCCGCATGCGGAACCTGCGCGACCGCGTCCCCGACGCCTACTGGACGATGACCGTGGCACTGCTCGCGCTCGCCGCGATCCCGCCCTTCAGCGGCTTCTTCTCCAAGGAGGCCGTGCTCGGCGTCGCCGAGCACGTCGTCACCGGCCACACCGAGCACGCCCCCGCCGCGGCCGGCTGGATCGTCCTCGTCGCGGGCCTGGTCACGGCCGTGCTCACCGCCGCATACGCCACGCGCCTGTGGCTGCTGGCCTTCCGGGGCCGGGGCACCGAAGCCCCCGACCACGGCAGGCAGCCGCTGACGATGACCGTCGTGCTGTGGGTGCTGGCCGCGCCGTCCCTGGCCTTCGGCGCATTCGCGTTCCGCCTGCTGCCGGACTGGTTCGACGGCCGGGACCTCAGCCCGACCCTGACCACCTCCGTGCTCGGCACGGGCGTGGCCCTGGTCGGCGGCATCGTCACCTACGCCGCCTGGCGGCACACCACCGCGCTCACCGCCCGCGTCCCGCTCGGCGCGGTCGCGGCCCACCCCGAGGGCGACGCGGCCCAGGTCGAGGCCGAGGCCATCGCCAGCCACGAGCCCGCCTACGGCGACATCGCCTACGCGCCGGACCCTGCCGACCCCGGACGGCTGCTGCTCGGCCCGCTGCACCGGCACGCGGCCGCGGGCTTCCACCTGGACGCCGTGTACACGACCGTCTTCGTCCGCCCGGTCCGGGCCGGAGCGAGCCTCGTCCGGTTCCTCGACAGGGAGGTCGTCGAGACCTACGTGCGCGGTGCCGGTGCGCTGCCCCGCTGGCTCGGCACGGCCGTACGGCGCGCCCAGACCGGCAACGTCCAGACCTATGTGAGCGCGCTGCTCGCCGGCACCGTCGTCCTCGCGGTCGCCGTCGTCCTCGTCGCCACGGGAGCGTGAGCAGGCGTGATCGATATCAGCGAGTCCGTGATGCAGTTCCTTCTGGCATTCATCGTCGTCGGCCCGCTCCTCGGCGCCGCCGCGGCTCTCCTGCCCGCCCCGCCCGGGCTGAAGGGGAAGTCACCCGAGCAGGCCGTGCTCCGGCACGGGGTCACCGTGACCGGCGCGGTCCTCATCGCGGCGATCGTCCTCGCGCTCGGCTTCGACCACGACCAGCCGTCGAAGATGCAGGCCAGCACCGACATCAGCTGGATCCCGGCACTCGACGTGCGCATCCACCTCGGCATCGACGGCATCTCCCTCCCCCTTCTCGTCCTGACTGCGCTGCTGACCTTCCTCTGCGCGCTCTACTCGTACTTCAAGATGCCTGCGGGGCCGACTCCCAAGGCCTTCGTCGCCCTGCTGCTCGTCCTCGAGTCCGGCACTCTCGCGACCTTCGCCGTCCTCGACCTGCTGCTGTTCTTCCTGGCCTTCGAGATGGTTCTCATCCCGATGTACTTCCTCATCGCCCGCTGGGGCGGCGAGGGCCGGAGCCAGGCCGCCATGCGGTTCATCCTCTACACGCTGCTCGGCTCCGTGATCATGCTGCTCGGCCTGCTCCTGATCGGGATCAAGGCGGGCACGTTCGACATGATGGCACTCGCCACTGACAACGGCCGGTCGCTGACCACATCCGTGCAGGTCATCGCCGTTCTGGCGATCGGGATCGGGCTCGCGGTGAAGACGCCGATGTGGCCGCTGCACAGCTGGCTGCCCGACGCCCACACTGCCGCGCCGACCGTCGGCTCGGTCCTTCTGGCCGGCGTCCTGCTGAAGATGGGTACGTACGGGTTCGTCCGGATCCTGCTCCCCATCGCACCGGACGGCTTCCGCACCTTCGCGCCCTACCTCGCCGCCCTCGCCGTCGTGGGCATCATCTACGGATCCCTGGCCTGCCTGGCCCTCGCCAAACAGGGCGCGAAGGGCGACCTCAAGCGCCTCATCGCCTACTCCTCCGTCGGCCATATGGGCTTCGTCCTGCTCGGCATCTCGACGATGACCCCCACCGGCGTGAACGGCGCTCTCTTCGCCAACATCGCCCACGGCCTCATCACCGGCCTGCTGTTCTTCCTGGTCGGCGCCTTGAAGGACCGCACCGGCACCACCGACCTCGACACCCTCGCCGAGGAGACCGGAGCCGCCCTCTACGGCAAGGCACCGCGCCTCGGCGGCCTGCTCGCCTTCGCCGCCGTCGCCTCGCTCGGCCTGCCCGGCCTGGCCGGCTTCTGGGGCGAGATGCTGGCCCTGTTCGGCGCGTTCCAGCCCGCCGCGGGCCTCAACCGCGCGGCCTTCCTCACCTTCATGGCGATCGGCGCGTTCGGCACGCTGCTGACGGCCGCATACCTGCTGATCGTGGTCCGCCGCGTCTGCATGGGCGCCCTGCCCCACGACGCACCCCGGCTCACCGACGTCCGCTCGTACGAGTTCGCGGCGTGGACACCGCTCGTCGTCCTCACCGTCGTCGCGGGCCTGTGGCCCAAGGCTCTCCTCGGCCTGAGCGACCCGGCCGTCCAGCAGCTCCTCGCAGGAGGCACCCGATGAGCTCCCCGGCCCAGCCCCTGGCCGCCTCGCTGGTCCAGTCCGTCGACTGGCTCGCGATCGCACCGCCCACCATCGCGGCGGTCGTCGGACTCGTGGTCCTGGTCGCCGACCTTTTCCTCGCCGAGCACCGCAAGGCCCTGCTCGGCTGGACGTCGGTGGCAGGCCTTGCCGCGGCGACGGCGATGCTGCTGCCCCTGCTCGACGGCGACCGCAGCACCTTCTGCCTGACCGGCGACGCCGCCGTGTGCAGCTACACGGCCGACCGCTTCACGCTGGTCATCCAGTTCCTGGTCCTCGGCGGCGCCCTGCTCTCCGCCCTCCTGTCGGTCACCGCCCTGAGGGACGCCCGCAAGGAGCTGCCCGAGGGCGAGTACTGGTTCCTGCTGCTGTCCTCCGCGGCCGGCGCCGCCCTCCTGCCCGCCTCCCGCGACCTCGCGACCCTGATCGTCGCCCTGGAGGTCGCCTCCCTGCCTGCCTTCGCGCTGGTCGGCCTGCGATACGGCGACCGGAAGTCCTCCGAAGCGGCCCTGAAGTTCTTCCTGTCCTCGGTCACCGCGACCGCGGTCAGCCTCATGGGCATCAGCTTCGTGTACGCCACCACGGGCACCCTCTACCTCACCCAGGTCGCCGACCGTATCCAGAGCGTCGACGGGCAGTTCCACACGCTCGCCCAGACCGGCGTCGTGCTCACCCTCGTCGGCTTCGCCTTCAAGACGGCCGCCGTGCCCTTCCACTTCTGGGTGCCCGACACCTATGTGGGAGCGCCCCTGCCGATCGCGGCATACCTGTCGGTCATCGGCAAGGCGGTCGGCTTCAGCGGCCTGATCCTGATCACGGTCGTAGCCCTCCCCTCCTACGCCGACGTCTGGGGTCCCGCCCTGGCAGCCCTCGCCGCGCTGACCATGACCGTGGGCAACGTCGGAGCCCTCCGCCAGCACGCCACGCGCGCGTACAGCGCGGTGCGCCTGCTCGCCTGGTCCTCCGTCGGCCAGGCCGGCTACCTCCTGGTACCGATCGCCGCCGCCGCGTACTCCGGGGACGCAGAGAAGTCGATCGGCTCCACCGTCGCCTACGCCCTGATGTACGGCGCCGTGAATCTGGGCGCCTTCGCCGTGGCCGCCCTGGTCGGCCGGACGAAGTCCCTCAACCGCCTCGCCGACTACCGCGGCCTGTACGCCTCCAGCCCCCTGTCCGCGCTGCTCCTGGCGTTCTTCCTGCTCTGCCTCGCCGGGCTGCCGCCGGGCATCATCGGCCTCTTCGCCAAGGTCACCGTCTTCTCGGCGGCCGTCGACGCCGGTCTCGGCTGGCTGGCCGTGATCATGGCCGTCAACGTCGTCATCGCCTTGTTCTACTACCTCCAGTGGACGGCCCTGCTCTTCCGCGCCCCCGAGGGCGAGCCCGAGAAGCACCGCGTCCCTGGCCCCGTCACCGCCGCGATCGCCCTGACCGGCGTCCTCGGCATCGCCCTGTCCGGCGCACCTCAGCTCGTCCTGCGCTTCACCGACACCGGGCTCTTCTGAACGAACCCGGCTTTCCGGAAAGCCGGCCGCTTACACCGCGTGCGCGTGGGGCACTCGCTCCCACGCGTGCGTGCCGCGGCCCGTTGCCGTCACCCGGACGGCCCACACCCGCCGCCGCACGCACCAGGGAACTTGAGCCTCCCGCCTCGCGTTGACCAGTACGGGAAGGTCCACTGGACGTGAGGACGCGGCACCAGTGGCACCGCTGATTCAGCAAGCAAGGGTCCCCCTGCCGCACCACTTGGAGGGCGCACCGTGCACCGCCGGCACAACGGGCTCAGGACAGCGATCCTCCTGGGTGGACTGTCCGCACTCATCATCGTCATCGGCAGCTTCTTCGGCCGCATGGGGCTCGTCATCGCCGTCCTGGTAGCGCTGGCCACCAACGCGTACGCGTACTGGAACAGCGACAAACTGGCACTGCGCGCGATGCGTGCCCGCCCGGTGAGCGAATTCGAGGCACCGGCGCTCTACCGCATGGTGCGCGAGCTCTCCACCCAAGCCCGCCAGCCCATGCCCCGCCTGTACATCTCCCCGACGGAGGCCCCCAACGCCTTCGCCACGGGCCGCAACCCACGCAACGCCGCCGTGTGCTGCACCGACGGCATCCTCCGCCTGCTGGACGAACGCGAGCTGCGCGGCGTCATCGGACACGAACTGAGCCACGTCTACAACCGCGACATTCTCATCTCGTCGGTCGCGGGCGCCCTCGCCTCCGTCATCATGTTCCTGGTCAACTTCGCCTGGCTGATCCCCATCGGGCGCTCGGACGACGATGACGGCCCCGGGCTGCTCGGCATGTTGCTGATCATGATTCTGGGCCCGCTCGCCGCCGCGCTCATCCAACTGGCCATCAGCCGCTCCCGGGAGTACCAGGCGGACGCCTCCGGCGCCCAGCTCACGGGCGACCCGCTCGCCCTGGCCAGCGCCCTGCGCAAGCTCGAACTCGGCACGAAACAGCTCCCGCTGCCGCCCGAGCCGCGCATCGAGACAGCCAGCCACATGATGATCGCGAACCCGTTCCGGCCCGGCCAGGGCCTCTCGAAGATGTTCTCCACACACCCGCCGATGGCGGAACGCATCGCCCGGCTCGAGAAGATGGCAGGTGGGAACCAATGAGGACCGTACTCAACGTCATATGGCTCGTGCTGAGCGGCTTCTGGCTGTTCCTCGCCTACATGCTCGCGGGCCTGCTCCTCTGCATCACCATCATCGGCATCCCGTTCGGCATCGCGGCCTTCCGCATCGGCGTCTACGCCCTGTGGCCCTTCGGGTACACGACGGTCGAGCGCCACGACGCCGGCGCACCCTCCTGCGTGGGCAACGTACTCTGGCTCGTCCTCGCGGGCTGGTGGCTCACCCTCGGCCACATCGCCACCGGCATCGCCCTCTGCGTGACGATCATCGGCATCCCGCTGGGCATCGCCAACTTCAAGCTCATCCCCGTCTCGTTGCTCCCGCTCGGCCGTGACATCGTGCGGACGAACGAGCCGTTCGCGGTGCGCTGACGCAAGGGAGCCTCTCCTCCCTCGATGTCCACAGGCCCGTGGTTGTCCACAGGCCCGTCCGGCTGTCAGCGGCGGTCTGCATCATGAACCCATGACCGCGATCGAGCAGTTGCCGACCCGAGTGATGTCCGAGCCCTACAACTGCCACTTGAGGGCCGGACCGTCGCGCCCCGAGCCCGCCGCGCCCGTGAGAAGCGGCGAAATACCTGAGCCGAGAGGCCCGGACAGATCTGAGCCGAGAGCCACTGACAGAGCCGAGCCGAGAGGTCCCCGCAGGCCGGGGCCTTGACGAACTGCGTGGTGGACCCAATGGGGTTGGACGGCGTTGCAGGCGCAGAGGACTTGGACGGTGTTGAGGGCGTGATCGGCGGTGAACAGTAGGCCCGGCCCTACTTCCTCGCCGTCCCGCCCGCCACCCGCCGCCGCACCGCGTACGCAACCGCCCCCACCAGCAGCACCCCCGCGCCGACGACCACCGACACCCCGGGCAGCGAGAACGCCAGCACCACACACCCGGCCAGCCCCACCACCGGCACCACCCGCGCCGCCGGGGCCGAAGACAGCGTCCAGGCCGATGCGTTGGCCACGGCGTAGTACGCCAGCACACCGAAGGAGGAGAACCCGATCGCGCCCCGGACGTCCACCGTGGCGGCCAGAACCGCGACCACCCCGCCCACGGCCAGCTCCGCCCGGTGCGGCACCTGGAACCGCGGATGCACGGCGGCCAGCACCCCCGGCAGATGCCGGTCCCGGGCCATGGCCAGCGTCGTCCGTGACACTCCCAGGATCAGCGCCAGCAGTGAGCCCATCGCGGCCACCGCCGCACCGATCCGTACGACCGGCACGAGCCAGGGCGCTCCCGCCGCCCGAACCGCGTCGGTCAGCGGCGCCGTCGAGTCCCCGAGACCGCCCGGCCCGAGCACCGAAAGGACGGCCACAGCCACACACGCGTACACCACCAGCGCGATGCCCAGCGCCAGCGGGATCGCGCGCGGAATGGTGCGCGCCGGATCCCGCACCTCCTCGCCGAGGGTGGCGATCCGGGCGTACCCGGCGAAGGCGAAGAACAGCAGACCGGCCGCCTGCAGCACGCCGTCCGCACCGCCCGAGGCCCCGATGTCCAGCCGCCCGGCATCGGCCTCACCGGAGACCAGACACACGACCACCACGGAAGCGAGGACACCCAGGACCAGCGCCACGATCACCCGCGTCAACCACGCGGACTTCTGGACACCGCCGTAGTTCACCGCGGTCAGCGCCACCACGGCCCCGACCGCCACCGCGTGCGCCTGCCCCGGCCAGACGTACGTGCCCACCGTGAGCGCCATCGCCGCACAGGAGGCCGTCTTCCCGACCACGAACGACCAGCCCGCGAGATATCCCCAGAACTCCCCGAGCCGCTCCCGGCCGTAGACGTACGTGCCGCCTGAGGCCGGATACAGGGCGGCGAGGCGAGCCGACGACATGGCGTTGCAGTACGCGACCACAGCGGCGACGGCGAGCCCGATGAGCAGCCCGGTGCCGGCCGCGTGCGCGGCCGGCGCGAGGGCGGCGAAGATCCCTGCCCCCACCATCGAGCCGAGCCCGATGACGACGGCGTCACTCACGCCGAGGGTGCGGCGCAGTCCGGGTGCGGAGGCTGTCATGTGTCGCACCCTACTGATCACTGCAACCAGCGGGTGCGGCCAGCACGTCCTCCCCATTGACACGGCGTGAACGTGCGCGGTGAGGAGGCCACGCGCGGAACGCCCGACGTACGACGCACGGGCTCGGCCTGCCGGGAGCAAGATCACAGGGCCGGGACAGTGCGGGCACAGCGTGAAAGGGCAGGTTCACGGCATGACCATCATCAGCTGGATCATCCTGGGACTGTTGGCCGGAGCCATCGCGAAGTTCCTGCTGCCGGGGCGTGACCCGGGGGGCCTCATCGGCACGACCCTGATCGGCATCGCGGGAGCGTTCATCGGCGGCTGGATATCGGCCCGCTGGATGGACCACCCGATCACCAAGGGCTTCTACGACGGTGCGACCTGGGCAGCGGCGATCGGCGGATCGCTCGTCCTGCTGATCGCCTACCGTCTGCTGTTCGGCAACTCGCGCGACTGACCGCGCCCACCGATGGCAGGCCGCCACCCGACACCCGATACCCGGCAGCCGAGACGATCGCGGCGGGCGGCGGGCGGCGGGCGGCCGATGGCAGTCGGCAGACGTGCCGACGATGCAGCGGGCGAAGCGATGGCCGTAGACGGGCGAGGAGGGGTGGGCACCGGTGGTACCCACCCCTCCTCGTACCCGTGCGGGCGGGAGCCCGAGGACGACCGGACCTACCGGTAGTTCACGAACTGCAGAGCGAAGTCGAAGTCCTTGCCCTTGAGCAGGGTGATGACGGCCTGCAGGTCGTCACGGCTCTTGGAGCTGACGCGCAGCTCCTCGCCCTGAACCTGCGCCTTCACGCCCTTGGGGCCCTCGTCGCGGATGGTCTTCGCCACCTTCTTGGCGTTCTCCTGGGAGATCCCCTCCTTGATCGAAGAGAAGATCTTGTACTCCTTGCCGGAGAGCTGGGGCTCGCCCGCGTCCAGAGCCTTCAGCGAGATGCCCCGCTTGATCAGCTTGGACTGGAAGACGTCGAGGATGGCCTTTACCCGGTCCTCGGAGTTCGCCTCCATGAGGATCTGCTCACCGGACCACGAGATCGAGGCACCCACGCCCTTGAAGTCGTAGCGCTGCGAGATCTCCTTGGCGGCCTGGTTGAGTGCGTTGTCGACCTCCTGCCGCTCGACCTTCGAGACGATGTCGAAACTGGAGTCGGCCATGTCCTGTGGCTCCTTGTATCGGGGTGCGTATCGTGCGTACCGGCGTATGCGGGCGGTCGCAGGGCCCGTTCAGGTCCCGGGCCGCATCCGGACAAGCCTAGCCACCCCCGGCCCTCCGGGCGCCGATCAATCGGGTGGCGGAGCACCCCTCCACATCAGGTATTGTTTACGTCGTTGCCACGGAGCGCCGCGGAAGAGCGGCTCGCCAGGCAGCAACCCCGGCGGTGTGCCCGAGCGGCCAAAGGGAGCAGACTGTAAATCTGCCGGCTCAGCCTTCCCAGGTTCGAATCCTGGCGCCGCCACACTGGGGAAGACCCCCTCTCATCTGCGGAGACGCAAGTGAGAGGGGGTTTTTCGTTTTTCACGTGCGTGTCCCTCGGCCGTCCCCCCGGCTGTCCCCCTGTCTCTCCCTCGGGGGGTGAGCATGATCACTCTTCCTCGCGGCCGTGGGGTGGCACGTACTGGCTCAATCCACGAACCCACGTGCGCAAGCACGCCCACGGCAGCCCGCAGATGCGGGGGTCACAACTCCTGCCGGGAACTCGTCGGGGGGCATGAACTCGTCAGATACGCTGCCGCCCTTGTAACGGCACTCTCCTGAAGAGGTGTGAATGAAAACAGGCAGACGAACCGTCGCGGTGGCCACGCTCGTGGGGGCGCTGGGGCTCTCGGTGCTGAACGCGCCGGTGGCTCAGGCGGCGGACACCGGTATCACCGTGTCGGACATCGTCATCAACAAGGGCAAGCCGATCGTCGTCGGTACAACGAAGACGGTGGAGCCGCCCATCAGTTTCAACATCGCGCTGCCTTCCGGGTACAGCACCTCCGACCCCTCCCGCTACGACGCGTACCCCTTCCTCTACCGCGGCGCCATCAAGACGGCGGCCGACACGGGAGAGAACTTCATCCAGCCGGGCAGTTACACCTGCTACGAGACCGACTCCAAGCACGCTCGCTGCGAGGGCGACCTCTACATCGACCCGCACCCGAGCCAGGAGCACGTCGACTCCAACAGCGACGCCACGACCTGGAAGGTCGGCGTCTCGCTGCGTCTGTGGAAGGCCGACGGCGGCCTCAAGACCGGGGAACTGGAGACGCGGTCCGCGACCTCCCAGCTCAAGCGCGCGGCCAAGGTCACCACCAACGCCACGCCGGAGCCGGTCGCCGTGGGCAAGCCGATCACCGTCACGGGCAAGCTGACCCGGGCGAACTGGAGCACGAAGAGGTACGACGCCTACAGCGGCCGCACGGTCAGCCTCCAGTTCCGCGCCAAGGGCACCGACACCTACAAGACGGTCAAGAAGGTCACCACCAGCAGCACCGGAGGGCTGAAGACCACGGTCACCGCCTCGGTCGACGGTTACTACCGCTGGGTCTACTACGGCAACTCCACGACGGGCGTGGCCACCAGCGCGGCCGACTACGTCGAGGTGCGCTGACGCCGGTCTGTCGGTCTGCCGGTTTCAGCGGACTCAGCCGGCTGCCGAGATGGTTCAGAACGGCAGCCGACTGAGGCCCGTGGTCTGGCCGGTGTGGGGGCGCGGTGGCGGACGCCCCACCTGATGACCTGATTACCGGACCTCGTCCCCATCCCCGGCATGGCTGAGCTCGATGTCGTGGTCATCCGCGCCCGCGCCCGGGACCGTCAACTGTGCCGCCCGGGGCGGGTAGCCGGTCGCGATGACCGTGTACGCGCCGGCGTCCAGGTCGGAGAAGGCGTACGCCCCGTCGACGCCGGTTCGCGTCGTGGCGACCACGTTGCCCGCCGCGTCCACCAGCGTCACCCGCGCGTCGCTCAGCGGCGCGTCCCCTCCGCACACCGTGCCCCGCACCTGCGCGCCGGGCCGCAGTTCGAGCTCGACCCGGGTGGTCCCGGCTCCGCTGATCTCGACGACCTGGGCCAGCGGCCGGTGCTTGGGGGAGCTGGCCGCGAGGGTCACCGGCCCCGGCACCAGGCCGGTGACCGTGAACTCGCCCAGCACGTCCGTCCGCTCGGTGGCCAGCACCTCCCCCCGAACGTCCGTCATGATGACCACGGCGTCGGCGACCGGAGTCCCGCCGTCCGCGGAGCGCACCACGCCGTCGAGGCCGCTGGTGCCGCTCAGCAGCACGTCGTACGCCCGCGGTTCACCGGTGACGACGATCGTGGAGGCCTGCGGCTGGTGGCCCTCCGACGCGGCGATAAGGACATACGATCCGGCGCCCGGAGCGTCCACGCCGTACGACCCGTCGCTCCGCGAGACCGACCGCCCGAGCTGCTTGCCGCCCAGAGAGATCAACGTCACGGCGGCCCCGCCGGCGGCGCCCCGGTCGGCCCCCAGCACGCGGCCCCGCACAGGGATCCCGGCACGTTGGGCAGTGGTCACTGTCGCCTCGGCAGGCGCTCCGTCGGACGGTGTTCCGACAACCGGCTCGCCGGCCGAGGCACCCGCCGTCACTTCCGACACCGGCGCGTCCGTCACCTCCGGCACCGGCACGTCCATCACCTCCGACTCTGGCGCGTCCGTCACCTCCGGCACCGGCGCCTCCATCATCTCCGGCTCTGGCGCGTCCGGCACCGGCGCGTCCGCCGCCGGCGCCTCGGCAGCTTCCGTCCCCCGCTGCCGCGGGATGAACGAGGCGACCGCGAAGGCGAGCAGCGCGGCCCCGGCCCCGATGGCCAGGACGACCTTGAACCCGTCTTGGGACGGCAGGGGCGTCCGCCCGAAGTCGGTCGTCATCTGGGCCAGGATCACCCCGGCCACAGCGCTGGCGGTCGATGTACCGATGGACCGCATCAGTGTGTTGAGGCTGTTCGCCGCGCCCGTTTCCGAGGCCGGGACGGCGCCCATGATGAGCGCGGGCATCGAGCCGTAGGTGAAGCCGATGCCGGCGCCGATGACGCAGGTGACGAGCACGAAGTGCCAGAGCTCCGACATCAGCACGATGTTCAGCCCGTACCCGGCTGCCACGATGAGGGCGCCGACCATCAGGGTGATCTTCGGGCCCTTGGCCTTGGACAGGGCGGCGGACACCGGAGCCGTGGCCATCATGACCAGTCCGGACGGAGCCATCGTCAGCCCGGCGACGAGCAGCGACTTGCCGAGACCGTAACCGGTCGCCTCGGGCAACTGCAGGAGCTGCGGAATGACCAGGGACATCGCGAACATCGCGAACCCGACGGCGATGGAGGCGAGGTTGGTGACGAGCACCTGACGGCGGGCGGTGGTCCGCAGGTCGACCAGCGGCTCCCTGACCCGCAGCTCCCACCATCCCCACACCAGCAGCACGACGACGGCCGCCGCGAACAGGCCGAGGGTGGTGCCGCCGCTCCAACCCCAGTCGCCGCCCTTGGAGATGGCCAGCAGCAGTGACACCAGACCCGCCGCCATGCCGATGCCGCCGACCAGGTCGAAGCGCCCGCCGGTACGCACCTTCGACTCCGGCACGATGGCCGGCACCAGCACGAGGGCGACGACGCCCAGCCCGGCGGAGGCCCAGAACAGGGCGTGCCAGTCGAAGTTGTCCGCGATGAGCGCGGCGGCGGGCAGTCCGAGGGCGCTGCCCACGCCGAGTGAGGCGCTCATCAGCGCGGTCGCCGAGCCGAGCCGTTCGGCGGGCAGTTCGTCCCGCATGATGCTGATGCCGAGCGGGATCACGCCGGAGGCGAGGCCCTGCAGCGCCCGGCCCGCGATCATCGGGGCGAGCGAGTCGCTGAGCGCTGCGGTGACCGAGCCGGCCACCAGCATCACGAGGCTGATCAGCAGCATCCGCCGTTTGCCGTACATGTCGCCGAGCCGGCCCGTCATCGGGGTGGCGACGGCGGCGGCGAGCAGGGTGGCGGTGACGGCCCAGGCGGTGTCCGAGGCGGGGGCGTTGAGCAGCCGGGGGAGCTCCGGGACGATCGGGATGACCAGAGTCTGCACCAGCGAGACCACGATCCCGCCGAAGGCCAGGACCGCGACGACGGCGTTCGCCCGTGGTGCCGCGGGCTCCCCGGTGTCGGCGGGTCGGGGAAGGGCATGGGACATGGCCGGGCCTCCATAGGGGCGTCAAGGAACAGCGCGACCCGACCAAGCTAAGCCAATTGATTGACTTAAGCAATCAGATCCAGATGTGCGCGCGACGATCGCGGCACACTGGCCCCATGTCCTCACGTCGCAGAGTCTGCCCCGAGTGCCGTCGCGAGATCGCCGTCGTCGCCGGTCGGTACGCGCGCCACGACCCGCCCGGCGCCCGTGAGCACGGCGAACTCACCTCGTGTCCGGGCTCCCGCCGCCAGGCCCGCCCGGGTCCCGAGCAACCGTCCCTGGACGGCTACACGGTCCCGGACTTCCCTGGCCAACTGCCCCTGTTCTAGGCCCCGGCCACGCGGCCGCTTCTAGGCCCCGGCCACGCGGCCGGCCGCGAACCTCAGTTCCCCGCCACCGACTTCACCGCCACCGAGACCGGCGTCGGCCCGCTGATGAGCTCCAGAGTGAGCCCGGCCGTCGCGGAGGTGTCCACCAGCTCCGCCAGCACGGCGGCCACGTCGTCGCGCGGGATCGGGCCGCGGCCCGTACGCGCCTCCAGGCGGACGAGACCGGTGCCGGCGTCGTTGGTGAGCTGGCCGGGGCGCAGAACCGTCCAGTCCAGGGCGTGCAGACCTCGCACGTACGCGTCCGCCTCGCCCTTGGCGCGCAGATACACGTCGAAGATCTCGTCCCCCTGGTGGCGCGGGTCGGCGCCCATGGACGACACGATCACGAAGCGCCGTACGCCCGCCTGCACCGCCGCGTCCGCGAAGAGGACCGCCGCGGCCTTGTCCACCGTGTCCTTGCGGGCCACCCCGCTGCCCGGCCCCGCGCCCGCCGCGAAGACCGCCGCGTCGGCGCCCCTGAGCCGCTCCGCGACCTCGTCCACGGACGCCGACTCCAGGTCGAGCACGACCGGTTCGGCACCGGCCTCCCGCAGATCGTCGGCCTGTTCGGCCTTGCGGATGATCCCCGCAACCTCGTCCCCGCGCGCGGCGAGCAGCCGCTCCAGCCGCAACGCGATCTGACCATGACCACCAGCGATGACAATGCGCATGCCTTCGACCGTACGCCTCGACAGCACCGTCCGCCGCACGGCTGGGCTACGCCCGCCGCAGGCTTTCGTGCGCCTGGACAGCACCGTCCGCCGCACGGCTGGGCTACGCCCGCCGGAGGCTTTCGTGCGCCTGGACAGCACCGTCCGCCGCTCGGCTGGGCCACGCCCGCCGCAGGCTTTCGTGCGCCTCGGCAACATCGCCCGACGCACGAGTGGGCCAAGCGGCCGGGCCCGGCCGGCCCGGCGGCACACCCCGCCGCAGGGCCTCACGGAACCTCGTCCCGCCCCTGCCTCCGCAGGCCCAACGGCCTCTCACCCGCCCCTACCGCCGTAAGCTCTACGGCCCCTGCCGCCGCAAGTCCTACGGCCCCTCCCCCCGCCCCTGCCGCGGCAGCCCCAGCTCCACCGAGGCCGCCGAACTGCAGTACTCCCGCACCGCGCTGGTCCGCGCCACCACGCGCCCCTGGTGCACGACGATCCGGCTGTACGCCAAGGACAGCACCCCCGCGAGCCGGTCTCCGCGCACCGCTAGCAACTCGGCCGGGAAACCCGCCTCCACCCGCACTTCGGGCAGCCCCAGCACCGCCCGCGCCGAGGAGCTCACCGCGTCGTACGCCTCCTCGGGGGCCAGCCCGTAGCGCGAGGCCAGCAGGAAGGCCGCCTCCAGCGGGTCGCCGCGCCCCACCGGGTTGGACACGTCCCGCAGCGCCCCGCTCCCGGCGGCCACCCGCACCCCGGCCGCGCGCAACAGCCGTACGGGGGCCGCCCCGCGCCGGTCGACGCCGCCGCAGCCGCCCTGGGGCAGGCACACCACCGCCACCCCGGCAGCAGCGAGTTGGTCGGCCGTCCGCGAGGCCACCTCGGAGGGCAGCCGGCCGAGATCGCCGCAGGGGCTGAGGGACACCCCGGGGCGCAGACCGCCCGCCATGGCCGCGAGCCGGGACAGCCGGGCCGGGTCCCCGGCGTCCGTGTGCAGGTCGACGGGGCAGCCGTGCTCGGAGGCCATCTCCAGGACCGCCTCCACGTACCCGGTCGGGTCGGGGTCGAGGTCCGGCCGGCCGCCCACCACCGAGGCGCCCATCTTCACCGCGTCCCGCAGCATCGCGAGCCCGTCCGCACCGGCGACCCCGGTCAGCACCCGGGGCATCGCCACCGTCGTCAGCTCCGCCAGCCCGCGCAGCGCGCGCCGCGCCTGCAGCACGGCCGTGAGCGCGCCCAGGCCCTGGACGTCCCCCACGCGCACGTGGGCCCGCAGCGCCGTGGCCCCGTGCCCGAGCTGGAGCAGTGCGGCCTCCGTCGCCCGGCGCTGCACGTCCTGCGGCTCGTACGAGACCGGCCCCCCGGTGTCCGCCGACAGGGCCGTGTCGGCGTGGGCGTGCGGCTCGGCGGGAGCCGGCAGCAGCAGATAGCCGCTGAGGTCCACGCGTGCCCCGCACGCGCGCGTGCCGCCCGCCCCCAGGCTGCCGGCCGTGCCGACCGCCTCGATACGCCCGCCGCCCAGCCGTACGTCCACGGTCCGGCCGTCGGTGAGCCGCGCCCCGCACAGCAGCAGCGACGACGGGTCGGCCGGACCCGGCGAGGACGACGGGGGCGGTGGTGGCTGCGGCCGGCTGTCGGGCATCGCACTCCAGGGGCTCGGGCTGGCGCGGGAGGACGCATGATCACGCAGAGTGAGACGAGCCTAGGACGGCCCCCCGCCCGCGGCGGGGAGGAGCGTAAAAGTCGTACCGGCGTGGTCCGCTCGCGGAACGGAAGGGGTCCACGAGGCCGCCGGGAGGACGGTCCGGGCGCCCGGAGCGGGGGCCTCGAAACGGATTTGGGTGAACGGCGGCGGAGCGTGTAATGTCTTCATCGCTCGCCCCAATAGCTCAGTCGGCAGAGCGTCTCCATGGTAAGGAGAAGGTCAACGGTTCGATTCCGTTTTGGGGCTCTGGTGTGACTGGCTCTCGTCGCAAGACGGGGTCCGGACCACATCAAAGCGGTGTAGCTCAGTCGGTAGAGCAAGCGGCTCATAATCGCTGTGTCACCGGTTCAAGTCCGGTCACCGCTACTGACAGTAGCCGATTGCGGGGTCGGTCCTTCGATCGGCTACTCTTTCTTGCGTTGAACAAGTCCATCCGTTCGTCTTAGGAGCACTCACGTGGCTGCCACCGACGTCCGCCCGAAGATCACGCTGGCCTGCGTGGAGTGCAAGGAGCGGAACTACATCACCAAGAAGAACCGGCGTAACAACCCGGATCGTCTTGAGATGAAGAAGCACTGCCCGCGTTGCAACGCGCACACCGCGCACCGCGAAACGCGATAATTCAGGCTCGTACGCGAGGCCGTTCCCGAGAGATCGGGGGCGGCCTCGCGTCGTTGTAGGGACCCGTACCGGTCAGTAGAGCTACCAGGAGGTACCGAGCCATGGCGCTCGACCAGTCCTTCGTGGGGCGGACGTACCCGCCCACCGCGCCTTACGAGGTGGGCCGGGAGAAGATCCGTGAGTTCGCCGAGGCGGTCGGGGACGCCAACCCGGCGTACACGGACGCGGAGGCCGCAAAGGCACTCGGGCACCCCGACGTGATCGCCCCGCCGACCTTCGTCTTCGCGATCACCTTCAAGGCCGCCGGGCAGGTCGTCCAGGACCCACAGCTCGGCCTGGACTACAGCCGCGTGGTGCACGGGGACCAGAAGTTCGCCTACCGCCGCCCGGTCCGGGCCGGCGACCGGCTCACGGTCACCTCGACCATCGAGGCCGTCAAGTCCCTCGCGGGCAACGACATCGTGGACATCCGCGGTGAGGTGCACGACGAGGCCGGCGAGCACGTCGTGACCGCCTGGACCAAGCTCGTGGCCCGCGCGGCCGAGGAGGCGTGAGCGACCCCATGACCGCGAAGATCTCCTACTCCGACGTCGAGGTCGGCACCGAACTGCCCGCCCAGACCTTCCCTGTGACCCGCGCGACCCTCGTGCGCTACGCGGGTGCCTCCGGCGACTTCAACCCGATCCACTGGAACGAGAAGTTCGCCAAGGAGGTCGGCCTGCCGGACGTCATCGCGCACGGCATGTTCACCATGGCCGAGGCGATCCGTGTGGTCACCGACTGGACCGGCGACCCGGGCGCGGTCGTCGAGTACGGCGTCCGCTTCACCAAGCCGGTCGTCGTCCCGAACGACGACCGGGGCGCCGTGATCGAGGTCGCAGGCAAGGTCGCCGCCAAGCTCGACGACAACACGGTCCGCGTGGACCTGACCGCGACCAGCGCCGGGCAGAAGGTGCTGGGCATGTCCCGGGCGGTCGTGCGACTGGCCTGAGTCGCGAGAACTACCTGCTGAGGGGCGCTTCCCGTGAGGGGGAGCGCCCCTTGGGCGTCCCCTGGGCGGATGACCGCTTGACATGGTTAGTGATTGAGCACTAACTTCGAATGCATGGCAAGGATGAGTGCGGAAGAGCGACGTGAGAGCGTCATCCGGGCGGCGATGACCGAGTTCGCCCGCGGCGGCTACCACGGCACCTCGACCGAGGCGATCGCCCGCCGGGTCGGTGTCTCGCAGCCGTATCTCTTCCGCCTCTTCCCGGGCAAGAAGGCGATCTTCCTGGCGGCGGCCGAGCGGTGCGTCGAGGACACGATCCGGATGTTCGCGGAGGCCGCCGAAGGGCTGGAGGGTGAGGATGCCCGCCACGCCATGGGTGCTGCGTACGTCGAGACCATCTCCGAACAGCCGGAACGGCTGATGATGCAGATGCAGATGTACCTCGCCGTGGCGGCCGCGGAGGAGGAAGGGGACCGCGAGTTCGGCGAAGCCGTACGCGCGGGCTGGATGCGACTGTGGGACACCATTCACCTGCCGCTGGGTGCCGACGCCCACGAGACGACGACCTTCCTCGCCCAGGGCATGCTCATCAACTGCCTGGTGGCCATGGGCTTCCCGGCCGATCACAGGGTCTGGGCCGGACTGAGTCCGTCGGAGTCCGACGGCTGACATCAACGGCAGACATCAGGACGAGGAGGCAGGTCCTTTCATGACCTCGAAAGTTAGTAATCAATAACTAATCGTTCACGGCACACACTCCATGGGGGAGCGATGTCACAGCAGACCGCACGTCGCGGGGGAGCCGCCTGGGCCCTCGTCATCACCAGCGTCGCCGGATTCATGGCGGCCCTCGACAACCTCGTCGTCACCACCGCTCTGCCCTCCATCCGGGAGGACCTCGGCGGAGGGCTGCACGACCTGGAATGGACGGTGAGCGCCTACACGCTCACCTTCGCCGTCCTGCTGATGTTCGGCGCCGCCCTCGGCGACCGCTTCGGCCGCCGCCGGCTCTTCATCGCGGGCCTCACCGTCTTCACCGGCGCTTCAGCCGCCGCGGCCATGGCGCCCGGCATCGACTCCCTCATCGCCGCCCGCGCGGTCCAGGGCGCCGGCGCCGCGGTGATGATGCCGCTGACGCTGACCCTGCTGACCGCCGCCGTGCCCGTCGCCAAGCGGGGCATGGCGTACGGCATCTGGGGCGCCGTCAACGGACTCGCCGTCGCCTCCGGACCGCTCGTCGGCGGCACCCTCACCGAGCACATCTCCTGGCAGTGGATCTTCTGGCTGAACGTCCCGCTGGGCCTGGCCCTGCTGCCGCTCGCCCGCCTCCGCCTCGCCGAGTCCCACGGCACCGGAGCGCCGCTCGACGTCCCCGGCACCCTGCTCGCCAGCGGCGGCCTGTTCGGCATCGTCTACGGACTGGTGCGCGGCCCAGCCGACGGCTGGACCTCCTCCCTCGTCCTGACCGGTCTGTTCGCGGGCGGAGCGCTGCTCGTCGGCTTCATCCTCTACAGCACGCGCGCCAAGAACCCCATGCTGCCGATGCGGCTGTTCCGCTCCCGGGCCTTCTCCGGCATCAACGCGGCGAGCCTGCTGATGTTCCTCGGGATGTTCGGCTCGATCTTCCTGCTCAGCCAGTACATGCAGGGCGTCCTCGGCTACTCGCCCACCGAGGCGGGCCTGAGGATGCTGCCCTGGACCGGCATGCCGATGCTGGTCGCCCCGATCGCCGGCATCCTGGCCGACCGCATCGGCGGCCGCCCGGTCGTCGCCGCGGGCCTCTTCCTGCAGGCGCTGGGCCTCGGCTACATGGCGGTGGTGGCCACGGCCGACGCCTCCTACGTGTCCCAGCTGCCCGCCCTGATCGTCAGCGGCGTCGGCATGGCGCTGTTCTTCGCCCCCGCCTCGCACCTGGTCATGTCCAGCGTGCGGCCCTCGGAGCAGGGCATCGCCTCCGGCGCCAACAACGCCCTGCGCGAGGTGGGCGGGGCGCTCGGCATCGCCGTCATGGGGTCGATCTTCGCGGCCCAGGGCGGCTACGAGACCGGCCAGACCTTCGTCGACGGCATGCGGCCGGCCCTGGTGACGGGCTCCGCGGTGGTCGCCCTCGCGGGCATCGCCGCCCTGCTCATACCGACCCGGCGGCACACGGAACGGCAGGCGCAGTCGGCCGAACCGGCACCGGTACTGGAGACGGCCGCCCACTGACCCCGAAGGACCCGAACAAGGAGAAGCGGCCATGCCCACTCTTCCCTGGACCGTCCCGAACACCCCGCCCCGCGACACCGAGGTGCACGTCTTCGCCTCCCGTTTCGAGACCCGCACGCTGTGGGGAGCCCTGAGATTCCTCGCCGGAACGCCCGCCGTCTGGCGGCAGGTCCGCCGGAGCCCCGGCGCCTACGGAGCGACCCTGATGGCGAAGCCCTTCAAGCGGACCTTCTGGACCCTGTCGGCCTGGGAGTCCAAGGACGCGCTGCACGCCTTCGTCCGCGCGGGTGCCCACGGCCCGGCCTCCCGGGGCCTCGCCCCCCAGATGAAGGACTCGGCCTTCACCACCTGGCAGGTGAGCAGCGACGACCTCCCGCTCTCCTGGTCCGAGGCGCTCCGCCGTCTGCCCTGAGAGCCACCACGCGCGCGTGCGGCCCCCTTTCCTCGCGAAAGGGGGCCGCACCCACACGTGCCCGGCGCCGTCAGTGCCGTCTCGTACTCTTGAGCCCGTGCAGGAACTCCACGACGCCCCCCTCGCCCCGCTGACGACCTTCCGGCTGGGCGGCCCCGCGACCCGGCTGGTCACCGCCACGACGGACGACGAGGTGATGGCCGCCGTCCGCGAAGCCGACGAGGCGGGCACCCCGCTGCTGCTCATCGGCGGCGGCTCGAACCTGGTCATCGGCGACAAGGGCTTCGAGGGCACCGCCCTCGTCATCGCCACGAAGGGCTTCTCCCTCGACGGCACGAGCCTGGAGCTCGCGGCCGGCGAGACCTGGACCGACGCGGTCGCCCGTACGGTCGAGGCGGGTCTGGCCGGCATCGAGTGCCTGGCCGGCATCCCCGGCTCCGCGGGCGCGACCCCCATCCAGAACGTCGGGGCGTACGGCCAGGAGGTCTCCTCGACCATCACCGAGGTCGTCGCGTACGACCGCCGCACCGGCGAGACGGTCACCCTGGCCAACGAGGACTGCGCCTTCTCCTACCGCCACAGCCGCTTCAAGTCCGACCCCGAGCGCTACGTTGTCCTGCGGGTCCGCTTCGCCCTGGAGGACGCCGAGGGCCTCTCCGCCCCCCTCCGGTACGCCGAGACGGCCCGAGCCCTCGGAGTGGAGCCCGGCGACCGCGTCCCCCTGACGCGGGCCCGCGAGACGGTGCTCAAGCTGCGCGCGGGCAAGGGCATGGTCCTGGATCCGGAGGACCACGACACCTGGTCGGCAGGGTCCTTCTTCACCAACCCGATCCTCACGGACACGGACTTCGCGCAGTTCCGCGCACGCGTGCGTGAGCGGCTCGGCGACGGGGTGGAGCCCCCGGCGTACCCGGCGGGTGAGGGCCACACCAAGACCTCCGCGGCCTGGCTGATCGACAAGTCCGGCTTCACCAAGGGCTACGGCGACGGACCGGCCCGCATCTCCACGAAGCACACGCTGGCGCTCACGAACCGGGGGAGTGCGACCACCGAGGATCTCCTCGCCCTGGCCCGCGAGGTCGTGGCCGGAGTCCACGAGGCCTTCGGAATCACCCTGGTCAACGAGCCGGTGACGGTCGGAGTCAGCCTGTAGGCACCCGGCGCCGGTGCTGGTGCCGGGTGGGTCCGCAGCCGTGCGTCGCGAGGTGCTGCTGCGTCGGTGCCGGGGCCGGGAGGTCCGCAGCCCGGCGTAGCGGGGTGCTGCTGCGCCCACCCGTGCCGCCCCCAGCGGCACGCATGCCCGCAGCGGGGGCGGATCGGCCGGCCCCCGCAGCCGCGCGCACGCGGCGCGAAGCGGGACGCAACCCGGCCGTATACCCGCGGCGGGCGCGGGACGGGCGGCCTCCGCAGCTGCGCGCATGCCGCGCCAGCTACGACGTGCCCGCAGCCGCGTACGGCGAGAAGCTGGCGTGTCGGGGGGTGTCCGCCCGCAGTGGTTGGCGCGTCAACGCCAGTCGGTCGGTCTGAGGGGCCATCGCGCCGTTCCGAGGACGGACACCCCCCGGCGCGGCCCCGACCCACCACCCGGCGCCAGCCGAAGCACGTGACGTCGCCCGCTACGACGCCAGCCAGTCGTCCACGCCCGCCAGCAGCTTCGTCTTCACGTCCTCCGGGGCGGCCGAACCCCGGACCGACTGCCGGGCCACCTCCGCCAGCTCCGCGTCCGTGAACCCGTGATGCCGCCGCGCGATCTCGTACTGCGCGGCAAGACGCGAGCCGAACAGCAACGGGTCGTCCGCGCCCAGCGCCAACGGCACGCCCGCCTCGAACAGCGTCCGCAGCGGCACGTCCTCCGGCTTCTCGTACACCCCGAGCGCCACGTTCGACGCCGGGCACACCTCGCACGTCACCTGCCGGTCCGCCAGCCGTTTCATCAGCCGCGGGTCCTCCGCGGCCCGCACCCCGTGGCCCACCCGGGTCGCCCCGAGGTCGTCCAGACAGTCCCGTACCGACGACGGACCCGCCAGCTCACCGCCGTGCGGAGCCGACAGCAACCCGGCCTCGCGCGCGATCCCGAACGCCCGGTCGAAGTCCCGCGCCATCCCTCGCCGCTCGTCGTTCGACAGCCCGAACCCGACCACGCCCCGGTCCGCGTACCGCACCGCCAGCCGTGCCAGCGTCCGCGCGTCCAGCGGGTGCTTCATCCGGTTCGCCGCGACCAGCACCCGCATCCCGAGCCCGGTCTCCCGCGACGTGGTCTCCACCGCGTCCAGGATGATCTCCAGCGCCGGAATCAGCCCGCCAAGCCGCGGCGCGTACGACGTCGGGTCGACCTGGATCTCCAGCCACCCCGACCCGTCCCGCACGTCCTCCTCCGCGGCCTCCCGCACCAGCCGCCGGATGTCCTCCGGCTCCCGCAGGCACGAACGCGCCGCGTCGTACAGCCGCTGGAAGCGGAACCAGCCCCGCTCGTCCGTGGCCCGCAGTCTCGGCGGCTCCCCGCCGACCAGCGCCTCGGTCAGCGCATCGGGCAGCCGCACCCCGTGCTTGTCGGCCAGTTCCAGCACGGTCGAGGGCCGCATCGACCCGGTGAAGTGCAGGTGCAGATGGGCTTTCGGCAGCTCAGAGACATCACGTACACGCTCCATCCAAAGATCCTGCCGCACGTCCCAGCCGTCCCGGTAGCTGTTTCCCCTTTCGTGGTCTTGCTCGCACAAACAAACTGGCGCAAGCAGAGGGGGCACCCACCGAACTCGGCAGGTGCCCCCGGGCCCCAGGACCGGCGCAGCGGACGTCAGTCCCGCGCCTCCGCCAGCAGCTTCTGGATCCGGCTCACGCCCTCGACCAGGTCCTCGTCACCCAGCGCGTACGACAGCCGCAGGTACCCGGGCGTGCCGAACGCCTCACCGGGCACGACCGCGACCTCGGACTCCTCCAGGATCAGCGCGGCCAGCTCGACCGTGTCCTTGGGCCGCCGTCCCCGGATCTCCTTGCCGACCAGCGCCTTCACGGACGGGTACGCGTAGAACGCGCCCTCCGGCTCCGGGCACACCACGCCGTCGATCTCGTTCAGCATCCGCACGATGGTCTTGCGGCGCCGGTCGAACGCCTCACGCATCTTCGCGACGGCGTCCAGCTCGCCGGAGACGGCGGCCAGCGCGGCGGCCTGGGCGACGTTGGACACGTTCGACGTCGCGTGCGACTGCAGGTTGGTCGCGGCCTTGACGACGTCCTTCGGGCCGATGATCCACCCGACACGCCAGCCGGTCATCGCGTACGTCTTCGCGACACCGTTGACCACGACGCACTTGTCGCGCAGCTCGGGCAGCACCGCCGGCAGCGACACGGCGGAGGCGCCGCCGTAGACGAGGTGCTCGTAGATCTCGTCGGTCATCACCCACAGGCCGTGCTCGACGGCCCAGCGGCCGATGGCCTCGGTCTCCTGCTCGCTGTAGACCGCGCCGGTCGGGTTGGACGGGGAGACGAAGAGGACGACCTTCGTCTTCTCCGTGCGCGCAGCCTCCAGCTGCTCGACGGACACCCGGTAGCCGGTCGTCTCGTCGGCGACGACCTCCACCGGGACACCCCCGGCCAGCCGGATCGACTCCGGGTACGTCGTCCAGTACGGCGCGGGCACGATGACCTCGTCGCCCGGGTCGAGGATCGCGGCGAAGGCCTCGTAGATGGCCTGCTTGCCACCGTTGGTGACCAGGATCTCCGAGACGTCCGGCTCGTAGCCCGAGTCACGCAGGGTCTTCGCGGCGATCGCGGCCTTCAGCTCGGGGAGGCCACCGGCCGGCGTGTAGCGGTGGTACTTCGGGTTCGAGCAGGCCTCGATGGCCGCCTGGACGATGTAGTCCGGAGTCGGGAAGTCGGGTTCACCGGCGCCGAAGCCGATCACCGGCCGCCCGGCGGCCTTGAGGGCCTTGGCCTTGGCGTCCACGGCGAGGGTGGCGGACTCGGAGATCGCGCCGACTCGGGCGGAGACCCGGCGCTCGGTGGGAGGGGTTGCAGCGCTCATGGGCCCCATCGTTTCAGACCGGAAACGCGCGCGGCACGGGGGTTTCACAGACTGAACAACCTCGGGCAAAACCCTGAACAACAGTGCGGAACGCCAGCACGGCCTGCGCGATCTTCAGCGGATTCTCGTCAGTCCGCCCCTCCTCACGGAGGCGATCTTCCGCCAACGTGCCCTCCCCGAGGCCCTTTCTGTTCGACGACCGGCCCCGGAGCACGTACACTCACACCTCGTTGGCCTTCAGCAGGCCGCGCCCGTTCGGTGCACACCAAGCATCCGGATGGATGCGGTACGTTGGGGGACACACAAAGGGTCGTAGCTCAATTGGTAGAGCACTGGTCTCCAAAACCAGCGGTTGGGGGTTCAAGTCCCTCCGGCCCTGCTACACACACCTTCGCCAGGATGTGTGCGCATGTACGTACAGCAATGCACCGCCGTGCGGCTCAGACCGGGCGCGGCACGGCCACGACCCGGAATCAGGTGAGGACGAGTGACGGACGCCGTGGGCTCCATCGACATGCCTGATGCCCAGGACGAGGCGCCGGAGTCGAAGAAGACCCGCAAGGGCGGTAAGCGCGGCAAGAAGGGCCCGCTGAAGCGCCTTGCCCTCTTCTACCGTCAGATCGTCGCGGAACTGCGCAAGGTCGTCTGGCCGACCCGCAACCAGCTGACGACCTACACGACCGTGGTGATCATCTTCGTCGTCATCATGATCGGCCTGGTCACCGTGATTGACTATGGGCTCAGCAACGCCGCCAAGTACGTGTTCGGCTGAGCAGTCCGCGAAGAGCGCCGAGGTACCCGGCGCTCCTTTCGCATGTTCCACCCCCATGTATCCAGGAAGAAGCAGCCACCGTGTCTGACCCGAACGTGAACGACGCCATCGAGCCGGTCGAGTCCGTCGAGGACGAGCTCGACATCGTCGAGGGCGCGGACAACGAGGACACCGAGGCCTCCGCCGAGGTCGAGGCTGCCGACGCCGTCGAGGCGGAGACCGAGGACGGCGAAGAGGCCGCGGAAGAACTCGTCGAGGAAGAGCCCGAGGACGACCGCGACCCGATCGAGAAGCTCCGCGAGGAACTGCGGGTCCTGCCCGGCGAGTGGTACGTCATCCACACCTACGCCGGCTACGAGAACCGCGTGAAGACCAACCTGGAGCAGCGCGCCGTCTCGCTGAACGTCGAGGACTACATCTTCCAGGCCGAGGTGCCGCAGGAAGAGGTCGTCCAGATCAAGAACGGCGACCGCAAGACGATCAAGCAGAACAAGCTCCCGGGCTACGTCCTCGTCCGCATGGACCTGACGAACGAGTCCTGGGGCGTCGTCCGCAACACCCCCGGCGTCACCGGCTTCGTGGGCAACGCCTACGACCCGTACCCGCTGACCCTGGACGAGATCGTCAAGATGCTCGCCCCGGAGGCCGAGGAGAAGGCCGCCCGCGAGGCCGCCGAGGCCGAGGGCAAGCCGGCTCCGCAGCGCAAGGTCGAGGTCCAGGTGCTGGACTTCGAGGTCGGCGACTCGGTCACCGTCACCGACGGCCCGTTCGCCACGCTGCAGGCGACGATCAACGAGATCAACCCGGACTCGAAGAAGGTCAAGGGCCTCGTCGAGATCTTCGGTCGCGAGACGCCGGTCGAGCTCTCCTTCGACCAGATCCAGAAGAACTAACTTCCGGACTCACCGCTTCCGCGCAGGTCAGGCGATCGCTCCGGCGCTTGCCTGACCTGCGCGGTTTTTGGCCGCGCATCTATACCCGTTATCGTTGTGCGGTATGCCTGCATCCGGGTGGTCCCCGTATGCGGGCAGGACCCGAATCGAAAGGACCCGGAGAGCTATGCCTCCCAAGAAGAAGAAGGTCACGGGGCTCATCAAGCTCCAGATCCAGGCCGGTGCCGCCAACCCGGCCCCGCCGGTCGGCCCCGCGCTGGGTCAGCACGGCGTGAACATCATGGAGTTCTGCAAGGCCTACAACGCCGCGACCGAGTCGCAGCGTGGCTGGGTGATCCCGGTGGAGATCACGGTCTACGAGGACCGTTCCTTCACCTTCATCACCAAGACGCCGCCGGCCGCGAAGATGATCCTGAAGGCCGCGGGCATCGAGAAGGGCTCCGGCGAGCCGCACAAGACCAAGGTCGCGAAGATCACGCGTGACCAGGTCCGTGAGATCGCCACGACCAAGATGCCCGACCTCAACGCCAACGACCTGGACGCCGCCGAGAAGATCATCGCCGGCACCGCCCGTTCCATGGGCGTCACGGTCGAGGGCTGAGCCCCAACCTCCATCAGCAGAAGTGGCAGGGCCTGCTCGGCCCGGACCACGACTCCTAAGAATCCACAGGAGCAGTAGTGAGCAAGCGCAGCAAGTCCCTTCGCGCTGCGGACGCCAAGGTCGACCGGGAGAAGCTCTACGCCCCGCTCGAGGCCGTCCGTCTCGCCAAGGACACCTCCACGACCAAGTTCGACGGCACCGTCGAGGTCGCCTTCCGCCTGGGTGTCGACCCGCGCAAGGCCGACCAGATGGTCCGTGGCACCGTGAACCTTCCGCACGGCACCGGCAAGACCGCCCGGGTCCTGGTCTTCGCGACCGGTGACCGTGCTGCGGCCGCGGAGGCCGCGGGCGCCGACATCGTCGGCTCCGACGAACTGATCGACGAGGTGTCGAAGGGCCGTCTGGACTTCGACGCCGTCGTCGCCACCCCGGACCTCATGGGCAAGGTCGGCCGCCTCGGCCGCGTGCTCGGTCCGCGTGGTCTGATGCCGAACCCGAAGACCGGCACCGTCACCCCCGACGTGGCCAAGGCCGTCACCGAGATCAAGGGCGGCAAGATCGAGTTCCGCGTCGACAAGCACTCGAACCTGCACTTCATCATCGGCAAGTCGTCCTTCGACGACACCAAGCTGGTGGAGAACTACGGCGCCGCGCTGGAGGAGATCCTCCGTCTGAAGCCGTCCGCCGCCAAGGGTCGCTACATCAAGAAGGCCGCCATCAGCACCACGATGGGCCCCGGCATTCCGGTCGACCCGAACCGCACCCGCAACCTCCTCGTCGAGGAGGACCCGGCTGCGGTCTGAGCCTGAGGCTCACCCAACCGGTCACGGGCCCCGCACCTCTTACAGGTGCGGGGCCCGTTCCCTTTTCCGGTACGTACGCCGGTGGCCTGGGTTAACGTGCGGGAACCGGATACGAACGGGGGACGTATGCAGGGCACGACCGTGCGCCGCGTGGGCCTGATGCTCGCGGTGGCGACCGCGCTGACGGGGGTGGCGGCCTGCACGTCCCAGGACTCCTCCGACGACCCCGGCCGGGACGACCGCGCCGCGCGCGGCCGGTCCCTGGCGGCCCTTCGCTCCGCCGAGCGCGCCACCGAGCACGCCGAGTCCGCCCGGGTCGAGTCCACGACCACCATGGGCTCCCTGATGTCCATGACCGCAGACGGCACCCTCGGCTGGAGCGACGGCATCACCGGCACCCTCACCATCACGTACACCGGCGGCACCGTGGCCGACACCATGCGCCGGCTCGGCACCACCTCCATGGAGGCCCGCTACCTGCCCGACGCGTACTACGCGCGCATGGGTGCGAAGTTCGCCGAGCAGACCGGCGGCAAGCGCTGGATCCGGTACGCGTACAAGGACCTCGGAGCCCTGACCGGAGGCTCCGGTTCCCACCTCGGCGACCAGATGCGCAGCACCACCCCCAACCAGTCGGTGAAACTCCTGCTGTCCTCCGGCGACGTCCGGAAGGTCGGCGAGGAGACCGTCCGCGGCCGGACCGCCACGCACTGGTCCGGCACCGTGGCGGCGGCCGACGTCGCCGACGCCGCACTGAGGAAGCAGCTCACCGGGGCCGGAGTCACCACCGAGACCGTCGACATCTGGATCGACAAGCGGAACCTGCTGGTCAAGAAAGTCGAGAAGGCGCGGATGGCCACGGGCCTGATGACCCAGACCGCGCACTACGCCGACTACGGCGTCCGGGTCCGGGCCGAGCGGCCCCCGGCGTCCGACACCGGCGACTTCGAGGACCTGATGCGGAAGCGGACCGGTACGCCCTGAGGGCTCCGTCAATTCGGATAGATCACTTGTGCCCACTGGGATAGGCTCACGGCCTTGCTGTGAAGCAAGCATGTATTCCTTGGGGGGAATCAATGAGGACATCCATACCTGCCGCCGGGCTGGGCGCTCTGCTCCTCGCCGCCGGCGCTGTCGGCTGCGGCTCCGAGGAGTCGCCCGAGATGACGCCCGCTGCGGCCGTCGCCAAGGCGGCGAAGAACACGGAGGACATCACGTCCCTCCAGTACCGCATGAAGGGCACGGTCCCGGAGTCGGGCCGCGTCGAGGGCGAGGCGGCCATGCGCCTGAAGCCCACGATCGCCATGAGCATGAAGATGCAGGCGCCCGATCAGGCCGCCGGTGAAACGGTGGAGATCCGCCTCGTCGACAAGGCCATGTATCTCGGTGGGGGAGCCGAGATGGCCAAGGAGATGGACGGCAAGCGCTGGCTGAAGTTCGATCTCTCCGGCTCCGCCGCGGCCAAGGACCTGGACAAGATGGGGTCCCCGAGCCAGGCCGAGCAGAACCCGGCGGCGGAGTCCACCTTCCTCACGGGCGCCAAGGACGTGAAGAAGGTCGGCAGCGAGAAGGTCGACGGCGTCGAGACCACCCACTACAAGGGCACGGTCACCCTCGCCGAACTGCGTGCTTCGCTCAAGGACAGCAAGGGTGAGACCCGCGAGCAGCGCGAGAAGAGCATCAAGCAGTACGAGAAGCTCGGCGTCGACAAGCTCACGATGGACATGTGGGTCGACGGCGAGGACCACACCAAGCAGTTCCGCATGAAGGGCCAGGCCGACAAGGGTCCGATGGACATGACCATCACCTTCGTCGACTACAACAAGCCGGTCACCGTCAAGGCCCCGCCGGCCGGTGAAGTCGCGGACCTGGGCGAGATGTTCAAGGAGCTGGGCCAGGGCTGAACCGCCCCGCGCCGATCATCCGTACGGGCGGATTTGCCTGACGGCGATCCGTTCCCGTACTCTCCTGAAGAAGCCAAAGACCGCTGGTCGTTACCGCGCGCTCATCTGAGGGCGCGGTGGCCGAAGGATCCGCTGAACGGCGGACGACCCGCGCAGGTGACACTGGAGAAGCTCCCGGAAGCCGCCCGCCCCGTGCGTGCGTGAGACCGGTCGAGCTACGCCCCGTGCGCTTGCGCCGGGGCGTTTCGTTTTCCCCAGTCCTCCTTCGGGTCCGCGCGGTCCGACACACCCGGAAGGAGGCCGAGGCTCATGGCGAGGCCTGACAAGGTCGATGCCGTCGAGGAGATGCGGGAGAAGTTCCGCAACTCCAACGCTGCCGTCGTTACCGCGTACACCGGTCTCACCGTCGCGCAGCTCCAGCAGCTGCGTCGTTCACTCGGTGAGAACGCTCAGTACCGTGTGGCGAAGAACACGCTGACCAAGATTGCGGCCAACGAGGCCGGGATCACGACGCTGGACGACCTCTTTGCGGGTTCGTCGGCCGTCGCCTTCGTGACCGGTGACCCGGTCGAGGCGGCGAAGGGTCTCCGTGACTTCGCCAAGGACAACCCCAACCTCGTCATCAAGGGCGGCGTCCTTGACGGCAAGGCGTTGTCCGCCGATGAGATCAAGAAGCTTGCGGACCTCGAGTCCCGCGAGGTTCTGCTCTCCAAGCTGGCCGGTGCCATGAAGGGCAAGCAGTCCCAGGCTGCCTCTGTCTTCCAGGCGCTGCCGTCGAAGCTCGTCCGCACCGTGGACGCGCTCCGTGCCAAGCAGGACGAGCAGGGCGGTGCCGAGTAACTCGGCTCGCATCCCGGCCGCCGCTGCCTGAACGCGGCGACCGTCGCGGGCCAAACGTACGCCCGCCTCACATGTACATCCGGCACCTGCCGAATTAGTGGAAGGACCGCCAATCATGGCGAAGCTCAGCCAGGAAGACCTGCTCGCGCAGTTCGAGGAGATGACCCTCATCGAGCTCTCCGAGTTCGTGAAGGCGTTCGAGGAGAAGTTCGACGTCACCGCCGCCGCTGCCGCGCCGGTCGTCGTCGCCGGTGGTGCCGCTGGTGGCGCCGCCGCCGAGGCCGCTGAGGAGCAGGACGAGTTCGACGTCATCCTCACCGGTGCCGGCGACAAGAAGATCCAGGTCATCAAGGTCGTGCGTGAGCTGACCTCCCTGGGTCTGAAGGAGGCCAAGGACCTCGTGGACGGCGCCCCGAAGCCCGTTCTCGAGAAGGTCGCCAAGGACGCCGCCGAGAAGGCCGCCGAGTCCCTCAAGGGCGCCGGCGCCTCCGTCGAGGTCAAGTAAGACCTTTCGGATCCGCAAGGATCCACAACGCGTCCCACTGGACGTGTAACGCGTAAGCGCGGAAGAGCGATCATCCATCCGGGTGGTCGCTCTTCGGCGTTCTCGGGGGCGGGCCACGGTTGCCTTGAAGCCCCGGTGACGGGGGGTATGGTGATCTTCGTCGTGTCTCCGGGCGGCCCCGGATCGGGCAGAGGGGCCTTGACGAACCGCACGCAGCGCGCAATTCTCAGGACGCGTCGTCACAGGATCCGAATCCGAGGCATGGATCGGCGACGAAGAGGGCAGTACTAACGTGCGTTGAGGGCAGCGCCGTGTCGCAGGAGTGGAACAACGAGGGTGAACACGGGTTCCAGGACCCGCACTGGACATCAGTGTGCCAAGTGGCTACACTGACCCTTTGCGCTGCCTGTTAGCTGTCCCCTGCCCGTCACCAGGGGTCTGCCCTCGCCCGAGCATCGATGACAAGAAATGTCTGACCTGGCCTTTCAGCCCTGTCGGCACAGCTTGTCTCCGTGTACGGGAGAGGGGCCGGTACGCGCGTAGTGAGTCCGAGCCCTCGGAAGGACCCCCTCTTGGCCGCCTCGCGCAACGCCTCGACCGCGAATACGAACAACGCCGCCAGCACTGCCCCGCTGCGCATCTCTTTTGCAAAGATCAAGGAGCCTCTCGAGGTTCCGAACCTGCTCGCGCTGCAGACCGAGAGCTTCGACTGGCTGCTCGGCAACACCGCCTGGCAGAGTCGGGTCGAGGAGGCTCTCGAGAACGGTCAGGACGTCCCCACCAAGTCCGGGCTCGAGGAGATCTTCGAGGAGATCTCCCCGATCGAGGACTTCAGCGGGTCGATGTCGCTGACCTTCCGCGACCACCGTTTCGAGCCGCCGAAGAACTCCATCGACGAGTGCAAGGACCGCGATTTCACGTACGCGGCCCCGCTCTTCGTCACCGCTGAGTTCACGAACAACGAGACCGGCGAGATCAAGTCCCAGACGGTCTTCATGGGCGACTTCCCGCTCATGACGAACAAGGGCACCTTCGTCATCAACGGCACCGAGCGTGTCGTGGTGTCGCAGCTGGTCCGTTCGCCCGGTGTCTACTTCGACTCCTCCATCGACAAGACGTCCGACAAGGACATCTTCTCCGCGAAGATCATCCCGTCCCGGGGTGCCTGGCTGGAGATGGAGATCGACAAGCGCGACATGGTCGGTGTCCGCATCGACCGCAAGCGCAAGCAGTCCGTCACCGTCCTGCTCAAGGCGCTCGGCTGGACCACCGAGCAGATCCTCGAGGAGTTCGGCGAGTACGAGTCCATGCGCGCCACCCTGGAGAAGGACCACACCCAGGGCCAGGACGACGCGCTGCTCGACATCTACCGCAAGCTGCGTCCGGGCGAGCCCCCCACGCGTGAGGCCGCGCAGACGCTGCTGGAGAACCTGTACTTCAACCCCAAGCGCTACGACCTGGCCAAGGTCGGCCGCTACAAGGTCAACAAGAAGCTGGGTGCGGACGCTCCGCTGGACGCGGGCATCCTGACCGTCGAGGACATCATCTCGACGATCAAGTACCTGGTGAAGCTGCACGCGGGCGAGACCGAGACGGTCGGCGACAGCGGTACGGAGATCGTCGTCGAGACCGACGACATCGACCACTTCGGCAACCGCCGCCTGCGCAGCGTCGGCGAGCTCATCCAGAACCAGGTCCGCACGGGTCTGGCGCGTATGGAGCGTGTCGTCCGCGAGCGGATGACGACCCAGGACGTCGAGGCGATCACGCCGCAGACCCTGATCAACATCCGGCCGGTCGTCGCCTCCATCAAGGAGTTCTTCGGCACCAGCCAGCTGTCGCAGTTCATGGACCAGAACAACCCGCTGTCGGGTCTCACCCACAAGCGCCGTCTGTCGGCTCTTGGCCCGGGTGGTCTGTCCCGTGAGCGGGCCGGCTTCGAGGTCCGTGACGTGCACCCCTCGCACTACGGCCGCATGTGCCCGATCGAGACGCCCGAAGGCCCGAACATCGGTCTGATCGGCTCGCTCGCCTCCTACGGCCGCGTCAACGCGTTCGGTTTCGTCGAGACCCCCTACCGCAAGGTGTTCGAGGGCCAGGTCACCGACGAGGTCGACTACCTGACCGCCGACGAGGAGGACCGCTTCGTCATCGCGCAGGCCAACGCGCAGCTGACGGACGACCTCCGCTTCGCCGAGGCCCGGGTGCTGGTCCGCCGTAAGGGCGGCGAGGTCGACTACGTCACCGGCGAGGACGTCGACTACATGGACGTCTCGCCGCGCCAGATGGTGTCGGTCGCGACCGCCATGATCCCGTTCCTGGAGCACGACGACGCCAACCGTGCCCTCATGGGCGCGAACATGATGCGTCAGGCCGTGCCGCTGATTAAGTCCGAGTCCCCGCTCGTCGGCACCGGCATGGAGTACCGCTCCGCCGTCGACGCCGGCGACGTGGTCAAGGCCGAGAAGGCGGGTGTGGTCCAGGAGGTCTCCGCGGACTACATCACCACCGCCAACGACGACGGCACGTACATCACGTACCGCCTGGCCAAGTTCGCCCGCTCCAACCAGGGCACCTCGGTCAACCAGAAGGTCATCGTCAACGAGGGCGACCGGATCATCGAGGGCCAGGTCCTGGCCGACGGTCCGGCCACCCAGAACGGCGAGATGGCGCTGGGCAAGAACCTGCTCGTGGCGTTCATGCCGTGGGAGGGTCACAACTACGAGGACGCGATCATCCTGTCGCAGCGCCTCGTGCAGGACGACGTCCTCTCCTCGATCCACATCGAGGAGCACGAGGTCGACGCCCGTGACACCAAGCTCGGCCCCGAGGAGATCACCCGGGACATCCCGAACGTCTCCGAGGAGGTCCTCGCCGACCTCGACGAGCGCGGCATCATCCGCATCGGTGCCGAGGTCGTCGCCGGCGACATCCTGGTCGGCAAGGTCACGCCCAAGGGTGAGACCGAGCTGACGCCGGAAGAGCGCCTGCTGCGCGCCATCTTCGGTGAGAAGGCCCGTGAGGTCCGTGACACCTCGCTGAAGGTCCCGCACGGCGAGATCGGCAAGGTCATCGGCGTCCGCGTCTTCGACCGCGAGGAGGGCGACGAGCTTCCCCCCGGTGTGAACCAGCTGGTGCGCGTCTACGTCGCGCAGAAGCGCAAGATCACCGACGGTGACAAGCTCGCCGGCCGGCACGGCAACAAGGGCGTCATCTCGAAGATCCTGCCGATCGAGGACATGCCGTTCCTGGAGGACGGCACCCCGGTCGACATCATCCTCAACCCGCTCGGTGTGCCGTCCCGAATGAACCCGGGTCAGGTCCTGGAGATCCACCTGGGCTGGCTCGCCAGCCGCGGCTGGGACGTCTCCGGCCTCGCGGACGACTGGGCGCAGCGCCTGCAGGCCATCGAGGCCGACCAGGTCGCGCCGGGCACCAACGTCGCCACCCCCGTCTTCGACGGTGCGCGTGAGGACGAGCTGGCCGGTCTGCTGAACCACACCATCCCGAACCGCGACGGCGAGCGCATGGTGCTCCCGACCGGTAAGGCGCCGCTGTTCGACGGCCGCTCCGGCGAGCCGTTCCCGGAGCCGATCTCGGTCGGCTACATGTACATCCTCAAGCTGCACCACCTGGTCGACGACAAGCTGCACGCCCGGTCGACCGGTCCGTACTCGATGATCACCCAGCAGCCGCTGGGTGGTAAGGCCCAGTTCGGTGGCCAGCGCTTCGGTGAGATGGAGGTGTGGGCGCTGGAGGCTTACGGCGCCGCGTACGCCCTCCAGGAGCTGCTGACCATCAAGTCCGACGACGTGACCGGCCGCGTGAAGGTCTACGAGGCCATCGTCAAGGGCGAGAACATCCCCGAGCCCGGCATCCCCGAGTCCTTCAAGGTGCTCATCAAGGAGATGCAGTCCCTGTGCCTCAACGTGGAGGTGCTGTCCTCGGACGGCATGTCCATCGAGATGCGCGACACCGACGAGGACGTCTTCCGCGCTGCGGAGGAGCTTGGCATCGACCTGTCCCGGCGTGAGCCGAGCAGCGTCGAAGAGGTCTGACGGGAGTCCGGAGGCCTTCGCGATGAAGGCCTCCGGCCCCAGGACCCCCGTATCAGACCCCATGACTTACAACCCTGAGAGGGATTGACGCATAGTGCTCGACGTCAACTTCTTCGACGAGCTCCGGATCGGTCTGGCCACCGCTGACGACATCCGTCAGTGGAGCCACGGCGAGGTCAAGAAGCCCGAGACGATCAACTACCGCACGCTCAAGCCCGAAAAGGACGGACTCTTCTGCGAGAAGATCTTCGGTCCGACCCGGGACTGGGAGTGCTACTGCGGCAAGTACAAGCGTGTCCGCTTCAAGGGCATCATCTGTGAGCGGTGTGGCGTCGAGGTCACCCGCGCCAAGGTGCGCCGTGAGCGGATGGGCCACATCGAGCTGGCCGCCCCGGTCACGCACATCTGGTACTTCAAGGGCGTCCCGAGCCGGCTGGGCTACCTGCTCGACCTGGCTCCCAAGGACCTCGAGAAGGTCATCTACTTCGCGGCGTACATGATCACGTACGTCGACGAGGAGCGCCGTACGCGCGACCTGCCCTCGCTGGAGGCCCACGTCTCCGTCGAGCGCCAGCAGATCGAGCAGCGCCGCGACGCCGACCTGGAGGCCCGCGCCAAGAAGCTCGAGACCGACCTGGCCGAGCTGGAGGCCGAGGGCGCCAAGGCGGACGTGCGCCGCAAGGTGCGCGAGGGTGCCGAGCGCGAGATGAAGCAGCTGCGCGACCGTGCGCAGCGCGAGATCGACCGCCTCGACGAGGTGTGGAACCGCTTCAAGAACCTCAAGGTCCAGGACCTGGAGGGCGACGAGCTGCTCTACCGCGAGCTGCGTGACCGCTTCGGCACGTACTTCGACGGCTCGATGGGTGCCGCGGCGCTGCAGAAGCGCCTGGAGTCCTTCGACCTCGACGAGGAGGCCGAGCGTCTCCGCGAGATCATCCGTACCGGCAAGGGCCAGAAGAAGACCCGTGCGCTCAAGCGCCTGAAGGTCGTCTCCGCGTTCCTGCAGACCAGCAACAGCCCCAAGGGCATGGTGCTCGACTGCGTGCCGGTCATCCCGCCGGACCTCCGCCCGATGGTGCAGCTGGACGGTGGCCGCTTCGCGACCTCCGACCTGAACGACCTGTACCGCCGTGTGATCAACCGGAACAACCGCCTGAAGCGCCTTCTCGACCTCGGTGCGCCCGAGATCATCGTGAACAACGAGAAGCGCATGCTCCAGGAGGCCGTCGACGCGCTGTTCGACAACGGCCGTCGTGGTCGTCCGGTCACCGGTCCCGGTAACCGCCCGCTGAAGTCCCTCAGCGACATGCTGAAGGGTAAGCAGGGCCGCTTCCGTCAGAACCTGCTCGGTAAGCGTGTGGACTACTCCGCGCGTTCCGTGATCGTCGTGGGTCCGCAGCTGAAGCTGCACCAGTGCGGTCTGCCGAAGGCGATGGCGCTGGAGCTCTTCAAGCCGTTCGTGATGAAGCGCCTGGTCGACCTGAACCACGCGCAGAACATCAAGAGCGCCAAGCGCATGGTCGAGCGCGGCCGCACGGTCGTGTACGACGTGCTGGAAGAGGTCATCGCGGAGCACCCGGTTCTGCTGAACCGTGCGCCCACGCTGCACCGCCTCGGCATCCAGGCCTTCGAGCCGCAGCTGGTCGAGGGCAAGGCCATCCAGATCCACCCGCTCGTCTGCACCGCGTTCAACGCGGACTTCGACGGTGACCAGATGGCCGTGCACCTGCCGCTGTCCGCGGAGGCGCAGGCCGAGGCCCGCATCCTGATGCTGTCCTCGAACAACATCCTCAAGCCGGCCGACGGCCGCCCGGTGACGATGCCGACCCAGGACATGGTCCTCGGTCTGTTCTTCCTCACCACCGACGGCGAGATGCGCGACCTCAAGGGCGAGGGCCGTTCCTTCGCCTCGGTCGCCGAGGCGATCATGGCCTTCGACGCGGGCGAGCTCTCGCTCCAGTCGAAGATCGACGTCCGCTTCCCGGTCGGCACCATCCCGCCGCGCGGCTGGACCCCGCCGGCGCGTGAGGAGGGCGAGCCCGAGTGGCAGCAGGGTGACAGCTTCCGGCTGAACACCACCCTGGGCCGCGCGCTCTTCAACGAGCTGCTGCCCGAGGACTACCCGTTCGTCGACTACGAGGTCGGCAAGAAGCAGCTCTCCGAGATCGTCAACGACCTCGCCGAGCGCTACCCCAAGGTCATCGTGGCGGCGACGCTCGACAACCTGAAGGCGGCCGGCTTCTTCTGGGCGACCCGCTCCGGCGTGACCGTGGCCATCTCCGACGTCGTCGTTCCCGAGGCGAAGAAGGAGATCGTCAAGGGCTACGAGGCGCAGGACGAGAAGGTCCAGAAGCAGTACGAGCGCGGTCTGATCACCAAGGACGAGCGCACGCAGGAGCTCATCGCGATCTGGACCAAGGCGACCAACGAGGTCGCCGAGGCGATGAACGACAACTTCCCGAAGACCAACCCGATCTTCATGATGGTGAACTCGGGTGCACGAGGCAACATGATGCAGATGCGTCAGATCGCCGGTATGCGTGGTCTGGTGTCGAACGCGAAGAACGAGACGATCCCGCGTCCGATCAAGGCGTCCTTCCGTGAGGGCCTGTCCGTGCTGGAGTACTTCATCTCCACGCACGGTGCCCGTAAGGGTCTGGCGGACACCGCTCTGCGTACCGCCGACTCGGGTTACCTCACGCGTCGTCTGGTCGACGTCTCCCAGGACGTCATCATTCGCGAGGAGGACTGCGGCACCGAGCGCGGTCTGCGTCTGAAGATCGCCGACCGGAACGCCGAGGGCGCGCTGATCAAGACGGAGGACGTCGAGACCTCCGTGTACGCGCGCTGCCTCGCCGAGGACATCGTGGTCGAGGGACAGGTGCTGGCCCCGGCCGGCACCGACCTGGGCGACGTCCTCATCGAGGAGCTCGTGCAGCGTGGCGTCGAGGAGGTCAAGACCCGTTCGGTCCTGACCTGCGAGTCCGCCGTCGGCACCTGCGCGATGTGCTACGGCCGTTCGCTGGCCACCGGCAAGCTGGTCGACATCGGTGAGGCGGTCGGCATCATCGCCGCCCAGTCCATCGGTGAGCCCGGTACCCAGCTGACGATGCGTACCTTCCACACCGGTGGTGTGGCCGGTGACGACATCACCCAGGGTCTGCCGCGTGTCGTCGAGCTCTTCGAGGCCCGTACCCCGAAGGGTGTCGCCCCGATCTCCGAGGCCCAGGGCCGCGTGCGGATCGAGGAGACCGAGAAGACCAAGAAGATCGTCGTCACCCCGGACGACGGCAGCGACGAGACGGCGTTCCCGATCTCGAAGCGTGCCCGTCTCCTGGTCAGCGAGGGCGAGCACGTCGAGGTGGGCCAGAAGCTCACCGTGGGTGCCACCAACCCGCACGACGTGCTGCGCATCCTGGGCCAGCGTGCCGTCCAGGTCCACCTGGTCGGCGAGGTCCAGAAGGTCTACAACTCGCAGGGTGTGTCGATCCACGACAAGCACATCGAGATCATCATCCGGCAGATGCTGCGCCGCGTGACGATCATCGAGTCCGGCGACGCCGAGCTGCTGCCCGGTGAGCTGGTCGAGCGTTCGAAGTTCGAGACCGAGAACCGTCGTGTGGTCCAGGAGGGTGGTCACCCGGCTTCGGGTCGTCCGCAGCTCATGGGTATCACCAAGGCCTCGCTGGCGACGGAATCCTGGCTGTCGGCCGCCTCCTTCCAGGAGACGACCCGAGTCCTGACGGACGCGGCGATCAACGCCAAGTCCGACAGCCTCATCGGCCTCAAGGAGAACGTCATCATCGGTAAGCTCATCCCGGCCGGTACGGGTCTGTCCCGCTACCGCAACATCCGGGTCGAGCCGACCGAGGAGGCCAAGGCCGCGATGTACTCGGCCGTCGGCTACGACGACATCGACTACTCGCCGTTCGGCACGGGCTCCGGCCAGGCCGTTCCGCTGGAGGACTACGACTACGGTCCGTACAACCAGTAAGCGAGTCGCTTGAGCCGAAGGGCGGTCATCCTGCGGGGTGGCCGCCCTTCGGCGTCTCACCGGCGGTTGTTCAGATGGGCCTGCAAGTGGTGCAGCCGCGTGTGGACGTCGGGGTGGGAGTCAAGCAGGCGCGCGATCACTGCCTCCCTGGTGAAGGCGAGACCCGGGGCGTCGGCCCGGCGAGATTCCTCCCGGGCGCGTTCCTGGTGCAGCACCGCCATCAGCTGGGGTGCGAAGCCAAGGCCCGCAGCGTGCTCGTCGGCCCGCAGCTCGGACCGCCGGGACACCGCGGCGGCCAGGTACGGAGTGGCCAGGGGCAGGAAGATCAGTCCGTACGTGGCGGTCGCCAGCGCGATCACGGCCGCGCCGGCCACGCCGATCACGACGGCGGCCGCACCGGTCGGGAGCCGGCCCAGCCCAGCGGTCAGCAGCACCAGCAGACGCCAGGAGAGCCGGGCCGGCAGCGCGTACCAGACGGACAGCAGTGAGGCCCACGCGTGCCCCCGGGTGTGATGCCCCAGTTCGTGGGCGAGGACGCCGCCGAGCTGCGCGGGCGGCAGGACGCGCAGCGAGTGACTGGTCACACCGACGATGTGACCGGCCGCCGCCATGGCGTTGATGTCGTCGCTTTCCTCCACCCACAGCTGATAGCCGCTCGCGTCCACTCCGGCCCGGGCGGTCACCTCGCGCCAGACGGGCCGCAGCCGTTCGTCCTCCAACGCAGTGGGGTAACGCAGGCCGAACAGCCACCGGGCCATGAGGCGCTCACACGGCCGGTGGAAGGCCAGAGCTCCACTGAGGGCCCAGCCTCCGAAGAGAAGCGGCCACGGCAGATTGCTCAGGTGGCTCACGGCGTACGAGATGGCGAAGACGACGCCCAGACTGGCCGTCACCTGCGGGAGATGCAGCGCCAGCGAGCCGAGAGCGGTGACGTCCGCCCCGCGTTGGCGGGCGGCGATGTGGACCCGGCCGGGGCGGTGGGGGAGGTCGTCGTCACAGGCCGGTGGCGAGGAGCCGGGCGTCCGCGATTGCTCGGACTCGTACGACATGGGTGGGGTCCGTCCTTCCCGTGCGGGGGCAAAGAGCGGTGACGTTCAGATGAGGAGCATCGAGCCGGGCAGCAGGACGGCCGCGCAGCCGAACGAGAGCAGTCCGGTCCGGATCCAGAAGTGCTTGCGGGCGGCGATGCCGCTCGTCTCGGCTAGGGCGGCCCGGAGGCCGGGGCCGGGGTCGCGGCCTGTTTCCGCCAGGGCGGCGGCGAGCCGGCCGGTCTGCGAGGCCCGTCGTATGTCGCCGAAGTAGGTGAGAGGCCGGCCGGGCGTCCACCGGCTTCTCCGGTAGCGGGGCAGTACCGCCAGCAGAAGGGCGAACAGGGCGACGACCAGCGAGGCCGTCCCCGCCCACCACAGCAGGGCGGCGGGCCCCGGGAGTTGGTCCGGACTCCAGTGGCGGTTGGTCAGGAGCGCGGCCAGCACGCCCGCCGAGATGCCGAGCGCGCCGACGAGAACGGTGGCCTTGGCGTCGGCACGGGCGATCTCGTTCCTGAGGTCGGCGAGCAGCTGGGTGCCCGCCCGCACCCCGGGGTCGTCCGAGGGGGTCATGTGCCGGCCCCCGGGTCGGGCTCGGGCGGGGTGGACGGGTCCGTGGTCCGCAAGATGGCCTTCATGCGCTCGGCGACGAGCTTGCGGGGCTCGTCCAGCTGGTAGTCCTCCAGATGCTTGTCCTCCAGCGCCTGGTTGATCAGGCTCACCTGCGTGTCCAGCAACCGGTTCTGGCCTGCCTGGAGGTGTTCCAGGACGAGTGGGGTCTCGTCGGGGTGGGCCGCCAGGTGCAGGGCGAGCGCGGCAGTTCCGCCCCGGGCCAGGGTGAGCTCGTAGAACCGGATCTGTTCGGCCCTGCGTTCGGACTCGTACCTTTCGCGGAGCAGGGTCGCCTCGTGCTCCGGCTTCGCGGCCTCCACCTCGTGCTGGGCTGTGCGCAACCGGGCCTGGTGGAATCGCTCGGTGGCGTCGCGGCGCAGGCGTACGGAGCAGGTGACGCGCAGGCCCTGGACCTCGCCGAGCGATGTCGCCTCCCGTACCGCCTGCTGCACGGCACGCTCGGCCTCGGCGCTGGCATCGATGGGGTGCCGGCGCCCGGCGTCCCGCAGCAGCGGCAGCAGCTCCCGGGTGAGCACGGCGGGAACGTCCCGCTCCTGGCTGCGGACGAACCGGGCCGGGTCGGCGACCCTCCAGCCGATGTCGGCGGTGACTTCGAACTCGAAGCTGTCGACCTCGCTGGGCACGGGAACATTCAGCTGGAAGGCGTGCGGATCCGTGTCCACCTCGTACACGGCGACGTAGCGCCGCACGGACGTGGGCCGGTCGGGCGGCAGGAAGGTCTCGTACGCCCCCTTCCGCGTCACACACACCAAAGCGTGGTCGATGCGGCCCGTGAAGCGCCGGCCGCCGAGGTGGAAACGGGGGAGCTGCCAGACGGTGCGGACGGGATCGGCGTCGGTGTGCGGGGCTGCGGGGTGCTCGGGCTGCTGCTGGAACCAGTCCAGTTGCTCTTGCTCGGTGTGCTCCATGGTGGGCCTCCGGAAGAAGGGAGTCAGTCGAGGGAGAGGCGCCGGCTCAGCCGGACGGCGGCCGGCGAGCGGGCTCCCCTGGAGTCGCGGACCGTGCTCAGCAGGTGGCTGACGCGGTGGCGGTTGGTCGGTGTGGTGACGAGGGCGCCGAGCAGGGAGGCGAGGGCTGATTCGCTCTCGGGGTCGTCGTCGGCTCCGCGCACCCAGCTGCGCAGGATGCCCAGTGCCTGCGGGTTGTGCGCCCGGTCGGTCAGCAGCGCGTCCCAGAACTCGATCAGGTACCGGGTGACGGCGGTGTCCTCGGCTGCAGCGGCCCGCGCGTACCAGTCGAGGACGGGCGGGCGGTCGCTCTCGTCGCCCTTGGCCTGCCTGCAGGCCTGGCGGAACGCGAGCAGGGCGTGCGGGCGGACCACGCGGTCGGCGGGGAGGAGCTCGGCCAGGGCGGCCAGTACGGGCTCCCGTACGGCGAGGAGCAGGAGCTCCAGGGCGTCGGCGAGCTGGCGGGCCTCCTCCGGTACCTCCTCGTCCTCGGGATCGCCGTCGGTTTCGGCGGACGGCGGCCGGTGCATGGCGTCCACGAGGGCCGCCAGGGTCTCCTCGTGATGTACCGGGCCGAGGAGGCCGTAGGCGCGGATGGCCGTCCAGCGGCGGCTCTCGATGTCCCCGGTGCACCAGTCGTGCAGGATCCGGGAGACGGTCGGCACCCGCAGAAGCTGCGCCATGGTGAGGGCGTTGGCCGCGGTCAGCCAGGCATGCGGCTTACGGCTGTCGGCCCAAGGCTCGATGAGATGTGCCATGGCGGACGACAGATCGGCGGTGGCGAGCAGTGCGGCGGCCGACGCCACCCGGGTCCTCACCAGCGGGCGTCGGTCGTCGGTCAGCTTGCGGATCCACTCCGCCAGGGCCGGGCGGGCTGACGGGTGGAGGTTCCAGACTTCCTCCAGCAGCATCCGGGCTGTTCGCTCGTCCCGGAAGGCGGCACAGAACCTGCCCTCCAACGGCCCCCATTCGGTGACCTCCGCGGTGACATAGCCATCGGCGTGGGCGAGCCGGAGGCGGTCCTCCCGCGAGCTGCCGAAGACCGGGATGGACGGCCGGGCACCGGGGTCCTGGATCTCGTGCAGGCGTACGAAGAGACTGTCGGCCAGCTCGGCGGTGACCGCGTACGGCGCCTTGTCGAACACGGCGAGGGAGACCAGGAATGCCTTGTCCCGCAACACCGGCTTCTCTGCGGTGAGCCAGCGGGCCACCCGGGTCGCCACGGCTGTCTCGCCCCAGGCGGCGAGCCGCGCCTCGTCGATCTCGCCGCGGTGGTGGGCGACGACCTGCAGCGCGAACTGCCTGATCTCGTCCGGCCGGTGCTGCCGGGTGAGGAACTCCTTCACCGCCGGCAGACCCACCAGGCCGGGCCAGACGTCCTCGCCGGTAGCCGGGGTGACATGGGCGTGCAGCAAGTCCTCAGCCGGTGGCGGCTCCCACCGTACGGAGAAGAGGTCGTCCAGTGCCGCCGAAGGTTCGACGGTGATCACCAGGCGGGCTCGGGTCCGCTCCAGCTGCTCGCGAAGGGCCAGCAGCTGGGCTTCCCGCAGAGGGCGGTTGCGGCTGACCATCAGATCGCACAGGACATATCCGGCCGAGCTCTCGACCTCGTCGGCCAGTGCGGCGAACGACGCCGGAGGGTCCAGGGAGCGGATCGGCTCGGCGCCCAGCCGGTGCAGCAGCATCAGCGCGGCGGAGCGGCGGCCTGTCTCGTGTCCGCCGGACAAGATGACGAGCCTGTCGTCCCGCAGCCGTCCGAGCGCCTCGTCGAAGCTGTCACAGCTCCGGAAGACACCCTTCAGCTTCTCGATCTCCGTGTGCGGGACCGGTCCGGACAAGGGGGCGGGTGCCTTGGGGCGGCCTCCGAAGTGGAAGTGCTGGTCGCCGTAGTGCGTACCGCCCGTCTGCCCGAACTGGTCGCGGCCGACCAGCGTCGAGACGAAGTCCGGGCCGTGGGCGATCAGGTCCCGGCGTGCGGCCCAGGCCTCCTGCCTCGGCTGCTCCTCTGCCTCGTCCTCCTGCTTCTTCCTGTCTCCGTCCGGAGCGGGCTCCTCGGCAGGTTTGGGTGCGTCGGTCGCCGCTTCGTCCTGGCTCATCAGCGCTCGTCCCGGGCACGGCCGGTGAAGTCGAAGTGCTGACCGCCGTGGAGCGTGCCGCCCGTCTGACCGTACTGATCGCCCTTGATGCGGGTGTCGTTGTGCCGGGATGCGGCTGCCTCCGGGGCCGGGGCGGCGGAGCCGGCGGCGGCTTCGGGGGAGCCGCCGGTGCCCGGCTCCCCGTGCACCCACGCCACCGTGGGCCCCTCCTTCGTCTCTACGGTCGCCTGGTGGAACTCCTCCGGGCGCACCCCGAGCGGCCCGTGTCGTACCACCCCCTTGTAGATGCCGTCCGACACGCACAGCACGCAATCGGCCTCTCGCTGCTTCAGGGCGTCGCGCAGCGGATCGGAGTTCAGGAGGCGGACCGCGTGGTTGAGGTCCGAGCCGACCCAGCCGTCGAGCTCGTCGACCGCGACGTAGCCGGAGGAGAGGACGATGCGCAGGCGCATGCGGGCGCTGTCCGCGAGCAGGCGGTTCTTGTTGTGGAGAAGGGCGGGCGTCTCGGTCAGGAGGGTCTTGACCAGGTTCGGCACGGGGACGGCGGTGTCGATGAGCTCCATGACGGAGTCGCCGCGGTCGGCGCGCAGCCGGGCCGTCTCGTCGACATCGGCGGTGAGGAGGGTCGTGTCGACGACGTCGTACAGGACCCGTCGCAGGAACGCCTGCTCCACGTCGTCGCGAGAGCCGTACTGCTCGATGTCGAAGAGGAGGATCGTGCGGTACACGGGGTCGGTCATGGCTGCCTCTCGTGTCGGTGTCCGTGGTCCAGCACGATGGCGGGCTGCGGACGCGCGTCAGAGGACCGATGACATGGACGGACTGTGACCGTGTGCACAGACCGGACGGCCCGGATGTGCGTCAGGCAGAGGTGTCGCCCGCGATGCGGTGCAGTACATCGGGGCGGAGCACCACGATCCGGCGGCGCCGGGTGGCGACGACCTGCCGGTCCCGCAACTCCTTGAGGAGCCGGGCCACCGCCTCGCGCGAGGAGCCGACCGAACCGGCGAACTCCTGCTGGCTGAGCCCGATGGTGAGTTCGATGCCCTCGTCCGTGCGGCTGCCGTGGGTGCGGACCAGTTCGAGCAGCAGGACGGCCAGCCGCTCCCGCACGGTGAGGGCGGCCCATTCCAGCCGGCGGCGGTCGGTGGAGCGCTGGCGGTCCGTGGACAGGCTCAGCAGATGCAGCGCCACCCGGGGATGTTCCGAGACGAACAGGGTGAAGCGGCCCTGGTCGATGACGACCGCATCGACCGGCTCCAGGGCTGTCACGGTCGCCGAGCGGTGGCGGCCGCTCAGCGCCGCCCCCTCACCGATGATGTCGCCGGGCCCGCGCAGGGCGAGCAGGGCCTCGTAGCCGTTGACCGCGATCGCCGTGACCTTGGTCCAGCCGTGCAGCAACAGCAGGACATGGGACGAGGGCTCGTCCTGGTGCAGGATGACGCCGCGTTCCCGGTAGCTGAGGGGACGGCCGATGGAGAGCAGAGCGGTGCGGTCGTCCCGCTCCAGCCGGGCCAGAAAAGGGACGCCGTCGTCGTCCCACGCTCGCGACTGCCCCCCGGTCATCCCGCCGACCCCCGTGCTCAGCTGTGCCGATGCCTGCCCCCTGCAGGCGTCAACGTACTTGAAATGACCATGAGAAGAACGGGCGACAATCGGCCGGGTGGCCGACACGCGGTGCCTCGTTGTGGACGCACCTGTGCCGGAGGGCGCGCTTCGGCGCATCATGGAAGGACTCCGGCCCCCGGGGAGGTGCTCCGTGTCGCAGCCCTATCCGTCCTGGCAGCCCTGGCAGGGCTCCGGTGCCCCGTCGATGCTCGCGTCGCACGCCGACCGGGAGCGGGCCGTGGACGTGCTCAGAGCCGGGTACGGCGAGGGGCGCCTGGAGCACGGCGAGTTCGAGAAGCGGGTCGGGCGGGCGTACGCGGCGCGGACCGTGGGGGAGCTGGCGCTGCTCGTCGCGGATCTGCCGCAGGGGCCGTTGCCGGGGTCAGCCTCGTTCGCGCCCGTGCCGGCGTCGTTCCTGCCCGTGTCGCGGCCGCGGACCAACGGGAAGGCTGTCGCGGCCGGGGTGTGCGGGCTGCTGTGCGTGCCCACCATGGGGCTGACCGGGATCCCGGCGGTCGTGCTGGGGCATGTGGCCCGGGCCGAGATCCGCAGCCGGGGAGAGCTGGGGGACGGGCTCGCGCTGACCGGTCTGGTGCTCGGATGGTTGTCGACGGCAGGTTGGGCACTCGTTCTGGTGTTGCTGACAGTGGTGTCCGTCGTAGCATCCTGAAGGTATGCATATCGGACACTCGCCGACGAATTGAAGATCGACAACGGTCGAGGGGCTTGACATGTCCCGCCTGGCGATGCGGGCGGTGCCCATTTGTTTTGACCGCAGCGAATGCGGTAGGTACGCTCAGACCTTGTGCCTGGGGTGTGCCCTGGCTCGCGTGTGTGCCATGAACCGCACGGCGAGCCGACACTGGCCACCGTAATCTGCGCTGTTTCTGCCTCGCGGCGGGAGTCCGCGGGTTCGACACACCCGACCGCGTGGGTCGGCGACGTTCCAGGTTAGCTTCACCATTCGGCACACAGAAACCGGAGAAGTAGTGCCTACGATCCAGCAGCTGGTCCGCAAGGGCCGGCAGGACAAGGTCGAGAAGAACAAGACCCCCGCACTTGAGGGTTCTCCTCAGCGTCGGGGCGTCTGCACGCGTGTGTTCACGACCACCCCGAAGAAGCCGAACTCGGCCCTGCGTAAGGTCGCGCGTGTGCGTCTGACCAGCGGGATCGAGGTCACCGCTTACATTCCGGGTGAGGGACACAACCTGCAGGAGCACTCCATCGTGCTCGTGCGCGGCGGCCGTGTGAAGGACCTGCCGGGTGTTCGCTACAAGATCATCCGTGGCTCCCTCGACACCCAGGGTGTCAAGAACCGCAAGCAGGCCCGTTCCCGCTACGGCGCCAAGAAGGAGAAGTAAGAATGCCTCGTAAGGGCCCCGCCCCGAAGCGCCCGGTCATCATCGACCCGGTCTATGGTTCTCCTCTGGTGACGTCGCTCATCAACAAGGTGCTGCTGAACGGCAAGCGCTCCACCGCCGAGCGCATCGTCTACGGCGCCATGGAGGGTCTGCGTGAGAAGACGGGCAACGACCCGATCATCACGCTGAAGCGCGCGCTGGAGAACATCAAGCCGACCCTCGAGGTCAAGTCCCGCCGTGTCGGTGGTGCGACGTACCAGGTTCCGATCGAGGTCAAGCCCGGTCGCGCCAACACGCTCGCGCTGCGCTGGCTGGTCGGCTACTCCCGCGCCCGCCGTGAGAAGACGATGACCGAGCGCCTGCTCAACGAGCTTCTCGACGCGTCCAACGGCCTCGGTGCCGCTGTGAAGAAGCGCGAGGACACCCACAAGATGGCCGAGTCCAACAAGGCCTTCGCGCACTACCGCTGGTAGTCGCTACCCACATCGAGACCGAGAGAAGACTGAAGCCTTATGGCTACCACTTCACTTGACCTGGCCAAGGTCCGCAACATCGGGATCATGGCCCACATCGACGCGGGCAAGACGACCACCACCGAGCGGATCCTGTTCTACACCGGTGTGTCTTACAAGATCGGTGAGGTCCACGACGGCGCTGCCACGATGGACTGGATGGAGCAGGAGCAGGAGCGTGGCATCACGATCACGTCTGCTGCGACCACCTGTCACTGGCCGCTCGAGGACAACGACTACACCATCAACATCATCGACACCCCGGGTCACGTCGACTTCACCGTCGAGGTGGAGCGCTCCCTGCGTGTGCTCGACGGTGCCGTGACGGTGTTCGACGGTGTCGCCGGTGTCGAGCCGCAGTCCGAGACGGTGTGGCGTCAGGCCGACCGTTACGGCGTGCCCCGCATCTGCTTCGTGAACAAGCTGGACCGCACCGGCGCCGAGTTCCACCGCTGCGTGGACATGATCTCGGACCGCTTGGGCGCCCAGCCGCTGGTCATGCAGCTGCCGATCGGTGCCGAGGCGGACTTCAAGGGCGTCATCGACCTCGTGACGATGAAGGCCCTGGTCTGGTCGGCCGAGGCGACCAAGGGCGAGATGTACGACACCGTCGACATCCCGGACACCCACGCCGAGGCTGCCGAGGAGTACCGCGGCAAGCTGCTCGAGGCCGTCGCCGAGAACGACGAAGAGCTGATGGAGCTGTACCTGGAGGGCACCGAGCCCACCGTGGAGCAGCTCTACGCCGCGATCCGTCGTATCACCATCGCGTCCGGCAAGAGCGGCGGCACCACCGTCACTCCCGTGTTCTGCGGCACCGCGTTCAAGAACAAGGGCGTTCAGCCCCTGCTCGACGCGGTCGTGCGCTACCTGCCCACCCCGCTCGACGTCGAGGCCATCGAGGGCCACGACGTCAAGGACCCGGAGCAGGTCATCGCGCGCAAGCCGTCGGAGGACGAGCCCCTCGCCGCGCTCGCGTTCAAGATCATGAGCGACCCGCACCTCGGCAAGCTCACCTTCGTCCGGGTCTACTCGGGCCGCCTGGAGTCCGGCACCGCCGTGCTGAACTCCGTCAAGGGCAAGAAGGAGCGCATCGGCAAGATCTACCGCATGCACGCGAACAAGCGTGAGGAGATCGACTCGGTGGGCGCCGGCGACATCGTCGCCGTCATGGGCCTGAAGCAGACCACCACCGGTGAGACGCTGTCCGACGACAAGAACCCGGTGATCCTGGAGTCCATGGACTTCCCGGCGCCGGTCATCCAGGTCGCCATTGAGCCCAAGTCCAAGGGCGACCAGGAGAAGCTGGGTGTCGCCATCCAGCGCCTGGCCGAGGAGGACCCGTCGTTCCAGGTCCACTCGGACGAGGAGACGGGCCAGACCATCATCGGTGGTATGGGCGAGCTGCACCTTGAGGTGCTGGTCGACCGTATGCGCCGTGAGTTCAAGGTCGAGGCCAACGTCGGCAAGCCGCAGGTCGCCTACCGCGAGACGATCCGCAAGGCCGTCGAGCGCGTCGACTACACGCACAAGAAGCAGACTGGTGGTACCGGCCAGTTCGCCAAGGTGCAGATCGCGATCGAGCCGATCGAGGGCGGCGACGCCTCGTACGAGTTCGTGAACAAGGTCACCGGTGGCCGCATCCCGAAGGAGTACATCCCTTCGGTGGACGCCGGTGCGCAGGAGGCCATGCAGTTCGGCATCCTGGCCGGCTACGAGATGACGGGCGTCCGCGTCACGCTCATCGACGGTGGCTACCACGAGGTCGACTCCTCCGAGCTCGCGTTCAAGATCGCCGGTTCGCAGGCCTTCAAGGAGGCCGCGCGCAAGGCGTCCCCCGTGCTCCTTGAGCCGATGATGGCCGTCGAGGTCACCACGCCCGAGGACTACATGGGTGAGGTCATCGGCGACATCAACTCCCGCCGTGGTCAGATCCAGGCCATGGAGGAGCGGGCCGGTGCCCGCGTCGTGAAGGGCCTCGTGCCCCTCTCGGAGATGTTCGGTTACGTCGGCGACCTGCGCAGCAAGACGTCCGGCCGTGCGAGCTACTCCATGCAGTTCGACTCCTACGCCGAGGTTCCGCGGAACGTCGCCGAGGAGATCATCGCGAAGGCCAAGGGCGAGTAACGCACCGCGTTCATACGCCGTAGGCTTGACTCCGGAGCCTCGTGGGGCATTCCGCCGCAACAGCGGAGGGAATGCCCCGGGGATCCGGGCCATCCAGCAAAGATCACCTGGCGCCGATGAGTAAGGCGTACCAGAACCACTCCACAGGAGGACCCCAGTGGCGAAGGCGAAGTTCGAGCGGACTAAGCCGCACGTCAACATCGGCACCATCGGTCACATCGACCACGGTAAGACGACCCTCACGGCCGCCATTACCAAGGTGCTGCACGACGCGTACCCGGACCTGAACGAGGCCTCGGCCTTCGACCAGATCGACAAGGCTCCTGAGGAGCGCCAGCGCGGTATCACCATCTCCATCGCGCACGTCGAGTACCAGACCGAGACGCGTCACTACGCCCACGTCGACTGCCCCGGTCACGCGGACTACATCAAGAACATGATCACGGGTGCGGCGCAGATGGACGGCGCCATCCTCGTGGTCGCCGCCACCGACGGCCCGATGCCGCAGACCAAGGAGCACGTGCTCCTGGCCCGCCAGGTCGGCGTTCCGTACATCGTCGTCGCCCTGAACAAGGCCGACATGGTGGACGACGAGGAGATCCTGGAGCTCGTCGAGCTCGAGGTCCGTGAGCTCCTCTCCGAGTACGAGTTCCCGGGCGACGACCTGCCGGTCGTCAAGGTCTCGGCGCTCAAGGCCCTCGAGGGCGACAAGGAGTGGGGCAACTCCGTCCTCGAGCTCATGAAGGCCGTGGACGAGAACATCCCGCAGCCCGAGCGTGACGTCGACAAGCCGTTCCTGATGCCGATCGAGGACGTCTTCACGATCACCGGTCGTGGCACCGTCGTCACCGGTCGTATCGAGCGCGGTGTCCTCAAGGTCAACGAGACCGTTGACATCGTGGGCATCAAGCAGGAGAAGACCACCACCACGGTCACCGGCATCGAGATGTTCCGGAAGCTCCTCGACGAGGGTCAGGCCGGTGAGAACGTCGGTCTGCTGCTTCGTGGCATCAAGCGCGAGGACGTCGAGCGCGGCCAGGTCATCATCAAGCCGGGCTCGGTCACCCCGCACACCGAGTTCGAGGCGCAGGCCTACATCCTGTCCAAGGACGAGGGTGGCCGCCACACGCCGTTCTTCAACAACTACCGCCCGCAGTTCTACTTCCGTACGACGGACGTGACCGGCGTGGTGACCCTCCCCGAGGGCACCGAGATGGTCATGCCGGGTGACAACACCGAGATGAAGGTGGAGCTCATCCAGCCCGTCGCCATGGAGGAGGGCCTGAAGTTCGCCATCCGTGAGGGTGGTCGGACCGTGGGCGCCGGCCAGGTCACCAAGATCAACAAGTAAGTCTTCGGACTGGCTTGAGGGTCTACTGACCTGAGTGGCTCGAAGGGGCCCGTACGACTTCGGTCGTGCGGGCCCTTTGGCCTTTCTACCCGGTCTCGGGCTGCGGCCCGAGGGCCAGGAGAACCAGGACCGTCACCCGCACGATGACGCCGCCGAGCAAGGCGGTGAGGAAGCCGTCGACATGGAGGCCGTACTCCATATCGGAGCCGAGCCAGGACACGAGCAGCCAGACGAGGGTGTCCTGGGCGATGCCGATCACCGCCAGAAGCAGCAGGAGGACCGGGGGAGCCGTCCTTATGTTGTTCGGGTAGCTGTAGATCAGCTGATTCACGATGAGAAAGACGGCACCGGTGAGGATCACCTCCCACGGCGGCGAGTCGAGGATCGTGCTGATGCCGGGGAGGAGCACGGTGGCCAGTGTGACCCCGAGAAAGGTGCCGAGTACGCGACTTCGCTTGTCCATGCGGCGAGATCATGACTTAGGGCACGTCTGGGGACAAGATCCCTGCGTGTGTGGGTTCTGGCATCGCGATCGTGGGACGCGTTCCGTTCAACTGGTCGGAATCCCAGGCCTGTAGCTCGGCCCTGGAGGATCGGCAGTCGTGGCAGCGGCCGGGGGACGGGGCGCGGAAGGCGCGGTCGCAGCCGTCGCAGGTCTGGCAGGGGTGACGGACGGCCGGCGGTGGTGAGGGCGCCTGAACGGGGGCGGTGGCGGAGGCTGGGCTGTGAGGCGGTGGGCCAGGAGGGCGGCCGGGCGGTGGAGGGGCTCCGGTGGGAGGTCCGTCGTCAGGGCGTGCAGTACGGCGGCCGGGGAGACGTCGCGCTCCAGCCAGGCGGCGACGCCCGCTGCGAGGTGGGCGGTGTCGCACGCGGACAGGAGGAGGCGGGGGTCGTCGCGGCGGAGCCGGCTGAGGAGGTCCGTGGCCTGCTGGAGGAGGGCGGGGGCGGAGCAGGCCGGGCGCGGTACCGCGGGGAGGGGTTTGCCGCCGGGCTGCTTGTCCGCTTCCTCGGAGCGGGGCGCGGGGTGTCCGTACGGCTGTGGCCCGGCTGGTTGCAGGAGGTCGTGCGGGTGATGATCCGGCCGTCCGGGACGCGCTCGCGGGTGCGGCGCAGGTAGCCGTGGGCCTCCAGCTCGCGCAGGGCTGCGGCGATGCGGGTCGTGCCCTCCGGGAAACGGGCCGTCAGGGACTTGATGTCGATCCGGGAGCCCGCCGGGAGCGACTGGATGTGCACCGAGAGCCCGATCGCGAGCAGTGACAGCTCCGGGTGCTGGGCCAGGTGGTTGCCGATCACCGTGAAGCGGGTGGTGTGGCGGGTGTTGTCGTGGACCAGGCCGGAGTGAGGGTGCCGCCGGTTCGGGTGCTTCTTTGCGGCAACCCGGGTGGGGGCGTGCGGGGGCACGTTAGGGTTCTGCGTATCCATCGGGAAGGTCCTGTCTTCCTCGGTGGTCAGGCCCTCGCACTGGGATTGCCGTCCCGGCGGGGGCCGTCGCATGTCTGCGGTTGTGTCGTGACGTGTTGCGCCGAGCGTAGGGCAGGCAAGGACCCCCGAATCCAGCCGAGTTGCTGATGTTCACCCGCGAGGGTGAGGCAGCCCTGCGGCTGGGAGGAGGGGTGGGGTTTGGCCGGGTTCTTTCACCCTTGTGGTCCTTGGAGGAGGGCGCCTGTACCGCCGAAGCACGGACTTTCGGGTTCCGGCGCGAGGTCGAGTTCGGCCCAGACGGTCTTGCGGGGCGGCAGTCCCCGGGTGACGCCCCAGCGGTCGGCGAGTGCGTCGACCAGGAGGAGGCCCAGGCCGGGGCGGGCTGTCGGCAGGCGGTCTGCGCGGGTGTCCGTCACCTCGATGCGGAGGGTCCTGGCGACGACGTAGAGGAGCAGGCGGAAGTCGCGGCCAGGGGTGCGGCCATGTGTCGCCGCGTTGACCGACAGCTCCGCGACGACCTGCCGCGCGGGGTCCAGTGGCAGTCCCCAACAGCGCAGCTGTTCGGCGGCGAGGAGGCGGGCCAGGCGGGCGCCGCGTGGGGTGGGGGACAGCTGGAGGCTGAAGTTGCGGACGGAGGTGCGGAGTTCGGGGGAGTTCTGCTTCACGTCACTCAGCGTCGCTGTCCGCGCTTACCGTGAACAGTGACTCAGCGGGTGCGTACGGTGACTGTCCGGAGCTTGTCCGGCGTTGTCCGGGCTGTCGGGGCCGGGCGTACGGGTAGGGCGCTGGGCACGGTCGTACGACGGCGGAAGGGTGCGGGATGACGGCGGTCGAGGCGGACGAGCCGGGTTGGGAGGTGGACCCGGACGACGAGTGGGGCGTCGCGGTCATCGCCACGGTCGGGCGGCAGCTGAAGCTGCGGCGTGAGGCGGTGGGGATGCGGGCCGCGGAGTTCGGGGCGGCGGTGGGGTACGGCGAGGACATGGTCTACAAGATCGAGGGTGGGAAGCGGATCCCTCGGCAGGACTATCTGGTCAGGGCCGATGAGGTGCTGGGGGCGGGTGGGCTGGTCGCTGCGGCTTGGGAGGACGTGAAGAGGGTTCGGTATCCCAAGAAGGTGCGCGAGCTTGCCAAGTTGGAGGGGCAGGCGGTGGAGATCGGGGTGTATGAGTGCAACAGCGTCCATGGGCTGTTGCAGACGCCGGAGCATGCGCGGGCCTTGTTCGAGGCGTGGCAGCCGTCCTACTCGCCGGACGACATCGATCGAATGGTGGCCGCTCGTCTGGCCCGGCAGGCGGTATTCGAACGCGACCCCGCTCCCTCAGTCCATTTCGTCCTGGAAGAGGCACCGCTACGCCGACAAGTCGGGGGCACAATGGTGTGGCGGCAGCAGCTCGAACGTCTGCTGGAGGTGGGGCGCTTGAACAACGTCACGCTTCAGGTCATGCCGACGAACAGCGACGCTCATCCAGGGCTGGATGGCCGGATCGAGTTGCTGAAGTTCCCGGACGGTACGGCAGTGGGTCGCGCGGACGGCCTGTACAACGGCCGACCTGTCTCTGAGCCGAGGCAACTCCGCATCCTGGAGCTGCAATATGGGACCCTCCGGGCGCAGGCTCTCCCACCCCGGGAGTCGCTGGCCTTTGTCGAGACACTGCTGGGAGAGACATGATCCGCAACGCTGAACTGGCCTGGTTCAAGAGCAGCTACAGCAGCGGTACCAACGGCGAGTCCTGCGTCGAGATCGCCATAGCCCCCCACGCCGTCCACGTCCGGGACTCCAAGCACACCGAAGGCCCCCGGCTGGCGATTGCGCCGGAGGCCTGGTCGGAGTTCCTGGCCTCCGTCTAGCCGTCGTTCCGAAGGACGCTCACCGCGCGGTCGAACGCCGAGTCGCGGTTCTTGGCGAACTCCTCCTTCGTGAACACCGGCTCGGTGATGTGGGGCGGGATGCCGGTGCCGTCGTGGGTCCGGCCCGACCGGTTGAGGAACTCCTCGTTCGGGAGGATCGCCGTCATCCCGTTCGGCAGGTTGCGCTGCATGACGTCGGAGAAGACCCCCTGGGTCGGCTGCCCGATACGAAACATGCCGCCCGGGCGGTCGATCAGGGCCTGCGTGAAGGTCTCACCCGCGCTGACGGTCGTGCCCGAGGTCAGTACGGCGATGGGCCCGGTGTAGCGGGGCCCGTCGGCCGGTACGACCCGGATGGGCTCGGGGCGGGTGTGCCGGCCACGGACATGGCATGTCCTGGATCTGGACAAGGATCCGACGCCGGTGATCCGCAGCGGGTGCGCACACTCGCGAAGCACCTGCACGACTTCGCCGACGACGTCTCCGACGCGCTTCGTCTGGTCAAGGGGATGGCGGGGAAGGGCACGCTTCTTGAGTGGGCGGGCAAGTCGGCGGATGTCTTCAAGGGGACTTCGCGGATGTCCCGAAGAACCCGCATGAGCTCACCATCCGGGCGCTGGGTGACGGAGGTGTTGTGACCGCACGCGACGAACTCCTGCGCAACGTGCCGCCGCCCGACGGCGTCGAGATCCACGTCGACTGGGCCGGAATCGAGGAGGCCTTGGGCGTAGCACTGCCGGACGACTACAAGTGGCTCGTCGAGCGGTACGGGCCGGGATCCTTCGACGACTTCCTGCACATCTTCCAGCCGGAATCCCCGTTCGCCATGACCCGTCTCCTGGAGTCCTCGGAGCGGGCCGCGGAGATCCTGGAGCAGGCGCGGGAGAGGGGCGGGAGCATCCCGTACGAGACCGACGAGCTGTTGGCCGTCGGGGCCACGGACAATGGCGACACGATCTACTGGGTGACCCGTCCGGAGGATGAGCCGAATTCCTGGACGATCACGGCCAACGGTGCGCGCACCATGAAGTGGCCGCACTTCGAAGGCGGGATCGTCGCCTTCCTGCTTGCGGTGATGTCCGGTGCACATCACGTGGACGTCTTTCCGCAGGTCTTCCCCCGAGAGCCCGTGTTCTCTCCCTACCCTGCTCCGGATCCGCGCCGCCGCTGATCACCGGAGAGTGGCCCTGCCACGTAGATGCCGTGTCCGCAGGTGGTGCACTTGACCTCGGCGTAACCGGTGGGACTGTCGCGACGCCTCATGTCCCGGACGGCGAGATCGCGCGCACCGCAGTTGGGGCAGGCTGCGTCCGTGATCTGCACCTCTTCGCGCAGTACCTTCCTGCCCAGCGTGGACCATGCGTCTCTGTGAGGTACGACCATGAGTACTCCGGCCCCGGTTTGACCTGCGTCACCCTCGGGGTATTCTCCTCGGCTCGATTGGCGTCGCCCATGCCCCGTATGGCAGACTGTCCGAGTTGCTCGGTCGAGTGTTGATGCTGCGCGCCTCCCGCCGGGAGGACCGGAAGCGAGTCCCACAGTACTCGTCGCCCTAACTGCCACCACGGCAGCGCTGGGGCGGACGTACGGGAATCTTCCGGGAAGTGTCAGCGCGGCACCGACCAGGCACCCGGTGGGCCTTCGCTCCCGGCCTGCGGTTCCGGAAGGGCCGTGCGCATTCCAGCAGGGATGTTCGAACAAGGGACATCTGTGTCAGCGGGAGAGCGACACGCCCGACCGCGTGGGTCGGAGGAACGAAGGCAGCAGAAGGAATCCACCGGGTTCCAGAGCGTTAGAGAGACAGGACTACTGAGTAGCCATGGCGGGACAGAAGATCCGCATCCGGCTCAAGGCCTACGACCACGAGGTCATCGACTCTTCGGCGAAGAAGATCGTCGAGACGGTGACGCGTACTGGTGCGTCGGTCGCAGGCCCGGTGCCGCTGCCCACTGAGAAGAACGTGTACTGCGTCATCAAGTCGCCGCACAAGTACAAGGACTCGCGCGAGCACTTCGAGATGCGCACGCACAAGCGCCTGATCGACATCCTCGACCCGACCCCCAAGACCGTTGACTCTCTGATGCGACTCGACCTCCCGGCCGGTGTCGACATCGAGATCAAGCTCTGAGGGCTGGTGATCTGAGAATGGCTAAGCAGATCAAGGGCATCCTGGGCGAGAAGCTCGGCATGACGCAGGTGTGGGACGCGAACAACCGTGTTGTTCCGGTCACCGTCGTCAAGGCCGGCCCCAACGTCGTCACCCAGGTCCGTACGAACGACGTCGACGGCTACGAGTCCGTCCAGATCGCGTTCGGCGAGATCGACCCGCGCAAGGTGAACAAGCCCCTCAAGGGCCACTTCGCCAAGGCCGACGTCACTCCCCGCCGCCACCTCGTCGAGATCCGTACCGCTGACGCCAGCGAGTACACCCTCGGCCAGGAGATCACCGCCGAGGTGTTCGAGGCCGGCCTCAAGGTCGACGTGACCGGCAAGAGCAAGGGCAAGGGCTTCGCCGGTGTCATGAAGCGTCACAACTTCAAGGGCCTCGGCGCCGGACACGGCACCCAGCGCAAGCACCGCTCGCCCGGTTCCATCGGTGGCTGCGCCACCCCGGGCCGCGTGTTCAAGGGCCTCCGCATGGCGGGTCGCATGGGCAACGAGCGTGTCACCACCCAGAACCTGACCGTCCACGCCGTTGACGCGGAGAAGGGTCTGCTGCTCATCAAGGGCGCGGTTCCCGGTCCGAACGGCGGCCTCGTCCTGGTCCGCACCGCGGCCAAGGGGGCCTGAGGTACCGATGAGCACTGTTGACATCCTTTCGCCTGCAGGCGAGAAGACCGGTAGCGTCGAGCTCCCCGCGGAGATCTTCGGCGTGGAGAAGATCAGCATCCCGCTGATCCACCAGGTCGTCGTCGCGCAGAACGCCGCTGCCCGTCAGGGCACGCACAAGACCAAGACCCGCGGCGAGGTTCGCGGTGGCGGCAAGAAGCCGTACCGCCAGAAGGGCACCGGCCGCGCCCGCCAGGGTTCGACCCGTGCGCCGCAGTTCGCCGGCGGTGGCGTCGTCCACGGCCCGCAGCCGCGTGACTACTCGCAGCGGACCCCGAAGAAGATGAAGGCCGCGGCCCTGCGCCACGCCCTCACCGACCGGGCCCGTCACAACCGCATCCACGTCGTCTCCGGCGTGGTCGAGGGCGAGACCCCCTCCACGAAGGCCGCCAAGTCGCTGTTCGGCAAGATCTCGGAGCGCAAGAACCTGCTCCTGGTCGTCGACCGCGCCGACGAGGCCGCGTGGCTGTCCGCCCGCAACCTGCCCCAGATCCACATCCTGGAGCCGGGCCAGCTGAACACGTACGACGTTCTCGTCTCGGACGACGTGGTCTTCACCAAGGCCGCCTTCGAGTCCTTCGTGTCCGGCCCGAAGGCCAATGACACCGAAGGGAGCGAGGTCTGATGGCTATCCGTCACCCCGCTATCGCCTCCAAGGCGGCGAAGAAGGCCAAGGCCGCGCGCGTCGCCAAGGCGCGCCGCCACGCCGCCGAGGGCAAGAACACCGTCGAGACCCCGCTGAGCAAGTCCTTCACGGACCCCCGTGACGTGCTGCTCAAGCCGGTCGTCTCCGAGAAGAGCTACGCGCTTCTCGACGAGGGCAAGTACACGTTCGTCGTGGACCCGAGCGCCAACAAGACCCAGATCAAGCAGGCCGTCCAGGCGGTCTTCTCGGTCAAGGTCACCGGGGTCAACACGATCAACCGCCAGGGCAAGCGCAAGCGGACCCGCACCGGCTTCGGCCAGCGCGCGTCCACCAAGCGCGCGATCGTGACCCTCGCTGAGGGCGACCGTATCGACATCTTCGGCGGTCCGACCGCCTAAGGGCGGTCCGGATCGTCCGATATCGGACGAGGACTGAGAAATGGGAATCCGCAAGTACAAGCCGACTACGCCGGGCCGTCGTGGCTCCAGCGTCGCCGACTTCGTCGAGGTCACGCGGTCCACGCCGGAGAAGTCGTTGGTCCGCCCCCTGCACAGCAAGGGTGGCCGTAACAACTCCGGTCGTGTGACCGTCCGCCACCAGGGCGGTGGCCACAAGCGCGCCTACCGCGTGATCGACTTCCGTCGTCACGACAAGGACGGCGTGCCGGCGAAGGTCGCGCACATCGAGTACGACCCCAACCGCACCGCGCGCATCGCGCTCCTGCACTACGCGGACGGCGAGAAGCGCTACATCCTCGCGCCGCGTGGCCTGAGCCAGGGCGACCGCGTCGAGAACGGTCCCGGGGCCGACATCAAGCCGGGCAACAACCTTGCCCTGCGCAACATCCCGGTCGGTACCACGCTGCACGCCATCGAGCTGCGTCCCGGTGGCGGTGCGAAGTTCGCCCGCTCCGCCGGCGCCTCGGTGCAGCTGCTCGCGAAGGAGGGCTCGATGGCCCACCTCCGCATGCCGTCCGGTGAGATCCGCCTGGTCGACCAGCGCTGCCGCGCCACGGTCGGCGAGGTGGGCAACGCCGAGCAGAGCAACATCAACTGGGGTAAGGCGGGCCGTAAGCGCTGGCTGGGCGTTCGCCCGACCGTGCGTGGTGTGGTCATGAACCCGGTGGACCACCCGCACGGTGGTGGCGAAGGCCGTACCTCGGGTGGTCGCCACCCGGTGTCCCCCTGGGGCAAGAAGGAAGGCCGTACTCGTTCGCCCAAGAAGGCGTCGAACAAGTACATCGTCCGCCGCCGCAAGACGAACAAGAAGCGCTAAGGACGGGTTGAGATGCCTCGTAGCTTGAAGAAGGGGCCCTTCGTCGACGACCACCTGATCAAGAAGGTGGACGCCCAGAACGAAGCCGGCACCAAGAACGTCATCAAGACCTGGTCCCGTCGCTCCATGATCGTGCCGGCCATGCTCGGCCACACGCTCGCGGTGCACAACGGCAAGACCCACATTCCGGTGTTCGTCACCGAGTCGATGGTCGGCCACAAGCTCGGCGAGTTCTCGCCGACGCGCACCTTCCGGGGTCACGTCAAGGACGACCGGAAGTCGAAGCGCCGCTAAGCGCGGGGTGGAATGACCATGACAGACACTGGAAGGACAACCATGGAAGCCAGGGCCCAGGCGCGGTACATCCGCGTCACGCCCATGAAGGCCCGCCGCGTGGTGGACCTCATCCGTGGCCTGAACGCCACGGAGGCTCAGGCGGTCCTGCGTTTCGCCCCGCAGGCCGCGAGCCAGCCGGTCGGCAAGGTGCTTGACAGCGCCATCGCCAATGCCGCGCACAACTACGACCACACCGATGTCGACAGCCTCTTCGTCTCCGAGGCCTACGTCGACGAGGGCCCGACCCTGAAGCGGTTCCGGCCGCGCGCCCAGGGCCGTGCCTACCGGATCCGCAAGCGGACCAGCCACATCACCGTGGTCGTCAGCAGCAAGGAAGGAACCCGGTAATGGGCCAGAAGGTAAACCCGCACGGGTTCCGGCTCGGTGTCACGACCGACTTCAAGTCGCGTTGGTACGCCGACAAGCTGTACAAGGACTACGTCAAGGAAGACGTCGCCATCCGTCGGATGATGACGTCCGGCATGGAGCGCGCCGGCATCTCCAAGGTCGAGATCGAGCGCACCCGTGACCGCGTGCGTGTGGACATCCACACCGCTCGTCCGGGCATCGTCATCGGCCGCCGTGGCGCCGAGGCCGACCGCATCCGCGGTGACCTCGAGAAGCTCACGGGCAAGCAGGTCCAGCTGAACATCCTCGAGGTCAAGAACCCCGAGACCGACGCTCAGCTGGTTGCCCAGGCCGTCGCCGAGCAGCTCTCCTCCCGCGTCTCCTTCCGCCGCGCCATGCGTAAGAGCATGCAGTCGGCGATGAAGGCCGGCGCCAAGGGCATCAAGATCCAGTGCGGTGGCCGCCTCGGTGGCGCCGAGATGTCCCGCTCGGAGTTCTACCGCGAGGGCCGTGTGCCCCTGCACACGCTCCGCGCGAACGTGGACTACGGCTTCTTCGAGGCCAAGACGACCTTCGGCCGCATCGGCGTGAAGGTCTGGATCTACAAGGGCGACGTCAAGAACATCGCCGAGGTCCGCGCCGAGAACGCTGCGGCCCGTGCGGGTAACCGCCCGGCCCGTGGTGGCGCCGACCGCCCGGCCCGTGGTGGCCGCGGTGGCGAGCGTGGCGGGCGCGGTCGTAAGCCGCAGCAGGCTGCCGGCGCCGAGGCCCCCAAGGCTGAGGCTCCCGCCGCCGCTCCGGCTGAGAGCACCGGAACGGAGGCCTGACCGTCATGCTGATCCCCCGTAGGGTCAAGCACCGCAAGCAGCACCACCCCAAGCGCAACGGCATGTCCAAGGGTGGCACGCAGGTTGCGTTCGGCGAGTACGGCATCCAGGCGCTGACCCCGGCCTACGTGACGAACCGCCAGATCGAGGCGGCTCGTATCGCGATGACCCGCCACATCAAGCGTGGCGGCAAGGTCTGGATCAACATCTACCCGGACCGCCCCCTCACCAAGAAGCCCGCCGAGACCCGCATGGGTTCCGGTAAGGGTTCTCCTGAGTGGTGGATCGCCAACGTCAAGCCCGGACGTGTGATGTTCGAGCTGTCGTACCCCAACGAGAAGATCGCGCGCGAGGCCCTGACCCGTGCGGCTCACAAGCTGCCGATGAAGTGCAAGATCGTCAAGCGCGAGGCAGGTGAAGCGTGATGTCGGCCGGTACCAAGGCGTCTGAGCTGCGCGAGCTGGGCAACGAGGAGCTTCTCGCGAAGCTTCGCGAGGCCAAGGAAGAGCTGTTCAACCTCCGCTTCCAGGCGGCGACGGGTCAGCTCGAGAACCACGGTCGGCTCAAGGCCGTCCGCAAGGACATCGCGCGGATCTACACCCTGATGCGTGAGCGCGAGCTGGGCATCGAGACGGTGGAGAGCGCCTGATGAGCGAGAGCAACGTGACTGAAGAGACCAAGACGGACCGCGGTTTCCGCAAGACCCGCGAGGGCCTGGTCGTCAGCGACAAGATGGACAAGACCGTCGTCGTCGCCGTCGAGGACCGCGTCAAGCACGCGCTGTACGGCAAGGTCATCCGTCGTACGAGCAAGCTCAAGGCCCACGACGAGCAGAACGCCGCGGGTGTCGGCGACCGTGTCCTCCTCATGGAGACCCGGCCGCTGTCCGCGACGAAGCGCTGGCGCGTCGTCGAGATCCTCGAGAAGGCCAAGTAATCCCTCCTAGGGGGACTCCCTAGGCATCGTTCCGCCAGGCTCGGGGCGGGTGTGTGACTCACGCTCCCGCCCCGGGAACCGGCAGACAATCAGGAGATAGACGTGATCCAGCAGGAGTCGCGACTGCGTGTCGCCGACAACACTGGTGCGAAGGAAATCCTTTGCATCCGTGTGCTCGGTGGCTCCGGTCGCCGCTACGCGGGTATCGGTGACGTCATCGTCGCCACCGTCAAGGACGCGATCCCCGGCGGCAACGTGAAGAAGGGTGACGTCATCAAGGCGGTCATCGTTCGCACCGTCAAGGAGCGCCGCCGTCCGGACGGCTCGTACATCCGCTTCGACGAGAACGCCGCCGTCATTCTCAAGAACGACGGCGACCCTCGTGGCACCCGTATCTTCGGCCCGGTGGGCCGGGAGCTGCGCGAGAAGAAGTTCATGAAGATCATCTCGCTCGCGCCGGAGGTGCTGTAAGCATGAAGATCAAGAAGGGCGACCTGGTCCAGGTCATCACCGGTAAGGACAAGGGCAAGCAGGGCAAGGTCATCGCGGCCTTCCCCCGCGAGGACCGTGTCCTGGTCGAGGGTGTCAACCGGGTCAAGAAGCACACCAAGGCCGGTCCGACGGCTCGCGGTTCGCAGGCCGGCGGCATCGTCACCACCGAGGCGCCGATCCACGTCTCCAACGTCCAGCTGGTCGTGGAGAAGGACGGCAACAAGGTCGTGACCCGCGTCGGTTACCGCTTCGACGACGAAGGCAACAAGATCCGCGTTGCCAAGCGGACGGGTGAGGACATCTGATGACGACCACCACCAGCCCGCGTCTGAAGCAGAAGTACCGTGAGGAGATCACGGGCAAGCTGCGTGACGAGTTCAAGTACGAGAACGTCATGCAGATCCCCGGTCTCGTCAAGATCGTGGTCAACATGGGTGTGGGCGACGCCGCCCGCGACTCCAAGCTGATCGAGGGCGCCATCCGCGACCTCACCACGATCACCGGTCAGAAGCCGGCCGTCACCAAGGCCCGCAAGTCCATCGCGCAGTTCAAGCTGCGTGAGGGCCAGCCGATCGGTGCCCACGTCACGCTCCGTGGCGACCGCATGTGGGAGTTCCTGGACCGCACCCTGTCGCTCGCGCTGCCGCGCATCCGCGACTTCCGCGGCCTGTCCCCCAAGCAGTTCGACGGCCGTGGCAACTACACCTTCGGTCTCACGGAGCAGGTCATGTTCCACGAGATCGACCAGGACAAGATCGACCGCACCCGGGGTATGGACATCACCGTGGTGACCACGGCGACCAACGACGCTGAGGGCCGCGCGCTCCTTCGTCACCTCGGCTTCCCCTTCAAGGAGGCGTGAGCGAGATGGCGAAGAAGGCTCTGATCGCTAAGGCTGCTCGTAAGCCCAAGTTCGGTGTGCGTGGCTACACCCGCTGCCAGCGCTGCGGCCGCCCGCACTCCGTGTACCGCAAGTTCGGCCTCTGCCGCGTGTGCCTTCGTGAGATGGCTCACCGTGGCGAGCTGCCGGGCGTGACCAAGAGCTCCTGGTAATCCCCCCAATAGGGGATTCGCAGGGCTCTCGGTAAGCACGTAGGGGTGGCAGGACGCCCGGCCCGCATGGCTTAGGCTTGTGGGGTTGGGCGTCTGCCGCCGCCCGTACGCCGCGGACACCTGTCCGCTCATTGAATGCTTACTACGCCGTAGGTCCACCGCGCCGCACCCGTCCCGTCTCGGATCGGGGAGAGGGATGGCGCACCAGGAAACCCCGGCGAGAGAGGCCGAAGGCCAATTCATGACCATGACTGATCCGATCGCAGACATGTTGACGCGTCTGCGGAACGCGAACTCGGCATACCACGACTCTGTGACGATGCCGGCGTCCAAGATCAAGTCGCACATCGCGGAGATCCTCCAGCAGGAGGGCTTCATCACGGGCTGGAAGGTCGAGGACGCCGAGGTCGGCAAGAACCTCGTCCTGGAGCTGAAGTTCGGCCCCAACCGTGAGCGCTCCATCGCGGGCATCAAGCGGATCTCCAAGCCCGGTCTCCGGGTGTACGCGAAGTCCACCAACCTGCCGAAGGTTCTGGGCGGCCTGGGCGTGGCCATCATCTCCACGTCCCACGGTCTCCTGACCGGCCAGCAGGCGCAGAAGAAGGGCGTGGGTGGGGAAGTCCTCGCCTACGTCTGGTAATTCGGGAACGGAGGAGAGACAGCAATGTCGCGTATCGGCAAGCTCCCCATCCCGGTTCCCGCCGGCGTGGACGTCACCATCGACGGCCGTACGGTCGCGGTCAAGGGCCCCAAGGGCGAACTGACCCACACCGTCATCGCGCCGATCGACATCGCGAAGGCCGAGGACGGCACCCTTCAGGTGCTGCGGCCGAACGACGAGCGGCAGAGCAAGGCCCTGCACGGCCTGTCCCGCACGCTGGTGGCGAACATGATCACCGGTGTGACCCAGGGATACGTCAAGAAGCTCGAAATCAGCGGTGTCGGCTACCGTGTCCTGGCCAAGGGCTCCAACCTGGAGTTCTCCCTGGGCTACAGCCACCCGATCCTGGTCGAGGCCCCCGAGGGCATCACCTTCAAGGTGGAGTCCCCGACCCGTTTCTCGGTCGAGGGCATCGACAAGCAGAAGGTCGGCGAGGTTGCGGCCAACATCCGCAAGCTGCGCAAGCCCGACCCGTACAAGGCCAAGGGTGTCAAGTACGAGGGCGAAGTCATCCGCCGCAAGGTCGGAAAGGCGGGTAAGTAAGCCATGGCATACGGGCAGAAGATCCTTAAGGGCGACGCCTACAAGCGCGCCGCGATCAAGCGCCGCCACATTCGTATCCGTAAGCACATCAACGGTACGGCGGAGCGTCCGCGTCTGGTCGTTACCCGCTCGAACCGCCACATCGTGGCCCAGGTGATCGACGACATCAAGGGTCACACCCTTGCGTCGGCGTCCACCCTGGACACCTCGATCCGCGGTGGCGAGGGCGACAAGTCCGCGCAGGCCAAGCAGGTCGGCGCCCTGGTCGCCGAGCGCGCCAAGGCCGCCGGTGTCGAGGCCGTCGTGTTCGACCGTGGTGGTAACCAGTACGCGGGGCGCATCGCCGCCCTGGCGGACGCCGCCCGCGAGGCCGGACTCAAGTTCTGAGTCGGTTCCGTAGCTAGCGGAAACAGAGAGAGGTAATTCCAATGGCTGGACCCCAGCGCCGCGGTGGCGGTGCCGGTGGCGGCGAGCGGCGGGACCGGAAGGGCCGTGACGGCGGCGCTGCTGCCGCCGAGAAGACCGCGTACGTTGAGCGCGTTGTCGCGATCAACCGCGTCGCCAAGGTTGTGAAGGGTGGTCGTCGCTTCAGCTTCACCGCGCTGGTCGTGGTGGGCGACGGTGACGGCACCGTGGGTGTCGGATACGGCAAGGCCAAGGAGGTGCCGGCCGCCATCGCCAAGGGCGTTGAGGAGGCCAAGAAGCACTTCTTCAAGGTCCCCCGCATCCAGGGCACCATCCCGCACCCCATCCAGGGTGAGAAGGCTGCCGGCGTCGTGCTCCTGAAGCCCGCGTCGCCCGGTACCGGTGTTATCGCCGGTGGTCCGGTGCGTGCCGTGCTCGAGTGCGCCGGTATCCACGACGTGCTGTCGAAGTCGCTCGGCTCCGACAACGCGATCAACATCGTGCACGCGACCGTGGAGGCCCTGAAGGGTCTGCAGCGTCCCGAGGAGATCGCGGCCCGCCGTGGTCTGCCGCTCGAGGACGTCGCCCCCGCGGCTCTTCTCCGTGCGCGTGCCGGGGCGGGTGCGTAATCATGGCGCAGCTCAAGATTACGCAGGTCAAGTCCTACATCGGCAGCAAGCAGAACCACCGTGACACCCTGCGTTCCCTTGGTCTCAAGGGCATCAACACGCAGGTCGTCAAGGAGGATCGTCCCGAGTTCCGCGGCATGGTGCACACCGTCCGCCACCTCGTGACGGTCGAGGAGGTCGACTGATCATGGCGGAGCAGAACCCGCTCAAGATCCACAACCTCCGTCCCGCCCCGGGCGCCAAGACCGCCAAGACCCGTGTCGGTCGTGGTGAGGCGTCGAAGGGTAAGACGGCCGGTCGTGGTACCAAGGGCACGAAGGCCCGTTACCAGGTTCCGGAGCGCTTCGAGGGTGGCCAGATGCCCCTCCACATGCGTCTCCCGAAGCTGAAGGGCTTCAAGAACCCGTTCAAGACCGAGTTCCAGGTCGTGAACCTCGACAAGCTGGCCGCGCTCTACCCCGAGGGTGGCGAGGTCACCGTCGAGGGTCTGGTGGCCAAGGGGGCCGTTCGCAAGAACAGCCTCGTCAAGGTCCTCGGCCAGGGCGAGATCTCCGTGGCGCTGCAGGTGACGGTCGACGCCGTCTCCGGCTCCGCCAAGGAGAAGATCACCGCCGCCGGCGGTTCCGTCACCGAGCTCGTCTGAACACCACAGGCGTCTCGATGACCTGAGCGATCCCGACCGGGGATACCCCACAAATGGGGTATCCCCGGTTGGTCGTTCCTAGGGCGGCAGCTCGCCGGTAAGGTGGCCTGCACTGCCCACTTTTCACTGGGTGCTTCACTTCGGGCACTCTCAGCGGCAGTTGACCGTTACCTATTCGTCGAACCTCAAGACCGTCACCCTTGACGCAGTTGCGCGGGGGTCGCAGGAGGCACCGTGCTCACCGCGTTCGCCCGGGCGTTCAAGACGCCCGACCTGCGCAAGAAGCTGCTCTTCACGCTCGGCATCATCGTGGTCTACCGGGTCGGTACACACATCCCGATCCCAGGCGTCGACTACCGGAACGTCCAGACCTGTATCGATAACGCCGAGGCCAACCAGGGCATCTTCGGCCTGGTCAACATGTTCAGCGGCGGCGCGCTGCTGCAGATCACGATCTTCGCGCTGGGCATCATGCCGTACATCACGGCGAGCATCATTCTGCAGCTGCTGACCGTGGTGATCCCGCGCCTGGAAGCCCTGAAGAAGGAGGGCCAGGCCGGTACGGCGAAGATCACGCAGTACACCCGTTACCTGACGATCGCCCTCGCCATCCTTCAGGGCACCGGCCTCGTCGCCACCGCCCGCAGCGGCGCTCTGTTCCAGGGCTGCCCGGTGGCCAGCCAGATCGTCCCCGACCAGTCGATCTTCGTCACCATCACCATGGTCATCACCATGACCGCCGGTACGGCGGCCGTGATGTGGCTCGGCGAGCTCATCACCGACCGCGGCATCGGCAACGGCATGTCGATCCTGATGTTCATCTCGATCGCCGCCACCTTCCCGTCCGCGCTGTGGGCCATCAAGCAGGAGGGCTCCCTGGCCGGCGGCTGGATCGAGTTCGGCACGGTCATCCTGGTCGGCTTCGCCATGGTCGGCCTGGTGGTCTTCGTCGAGCAGGCCCAGCGCCGCATCCCGGTCCAGTACGCCAAGCGCATGATCGGCCGTCGTTCCTACGGCGGTACGTCCACCTACATCCCGCTCAAGGTGAACCAGGCGGGTGTGATCCCCGTCATCTTCGCCTCGTCGCTGCTCTACATCCCGGCGCTGATCGCTCAGTTCGCGGGAGGCACGTCGGGCTGGAAGACCTGGATCGAGCAACACTTCGTCAAGGGCGACCACCCGTACTACATCATTACGTACTTCCTGCTGATCGTCTTCTTCGCGTTCTTCTATGTGGCGATCTCCTTCAACCCCGAGGAAGTCGCCGACAACATGAAGAAGTATGGTGGCTTCATCCCGGGCATCCGGGCTGGCCGACCGACCGCTGAGTACCTGAGCTACGTACTCAACCGGATCACCTGGCCGGGTTCGCTGTACTTGGGACTGATCGCTCTCGTGCCGACGATGGCGTTGGCAGGTTTCGGGGCAAACCAGAACTTCCCGTTCGGCGGGACCAGCATCCTGATCATCGTGGGTGTCGGTCTCGAGACCGTGAAGCAGATCGAGAGCCAGCTCCAGCAGCGCAATTACGAAGGGTTCCTCCGCTGATGCGTATCGTCCTCGTCGGGCCGCCGGGCGCCGGTAAGGGAACGCAGGCCGCGTTCCTGGCCATGAACCTGTCGATCCCGCACATCTCCACGGGCGACCTGTTCCGGGCCAACATCAGCCGGCAGACGGAACTCGGCAAACTGGCGAAGTCCTACATGGACGCGGGCAATCTCGTGCCCGACGAGGTCACCATCGCCATGGCGAAGGACCGCATGGAGCAGCCGGACGCCGAGAACGGTTTCCTGCTGGACGGCTTCCCCCGCAACGTGTCGCAGGCCGAGGCGCTCGACGAGCTCCTCGAGACCGAGAGCATGCAGCTCGACGCGGTGCTGGACCTGGAGGTCCCCGAGGACGAGGTGGTCAAGCGGATCGCCGGCCGCCGCATCTGCCGTAACGACTCCGCCCACGTCTTCCACGTGACGTACAAGCAGCCGGCCAAGGACGGCGTCTGCGACGTCTGCGGCGGTGAGCTGTACCAGCGCAACGACGACTCCGAGGAGACGGTCCGGACGCGCCTGGAGGTCTACCACACCCAGACCGAGCCGATCATCGACTACTACAAGGCCCAGGGCCTGGTGGTCACGATCTCGGCGCTCGGCAAGGTCGAGGACGTCACGACTCGCGCCATGGAGGCGCTGAAGCGTGGCGAGGGCGACAAGTAGTCGTCCGTACGCAGCTACGGCCGCGGTTCCCCTCGGGGAGCCGCGGCTGCTGTGTGGGTGGGGCCGGTCGCGCGGCCCCGTATCGTTGAAGGCGTTCATCGTCGCCGAAGGTCCAGAAAGGCCGTAGCTCCCATGGTGCAGATCAAAAGCCCCGAGCAGATCGCCAAGATGCGTGAGGCGGGGCTGGTCGTCGCCGCCATTCACGCGGCGACCCGTGAGGCCGCCGTACCCGGGGCCACGACGAAGGATCTGGACCAGGTCGCCCGCAAGGTGCTCGCCGAGCACAACGCCAAGCCGAACTTCCTCGGCTACGGCGGCTTCCCGGCGACGATCTGCACGTCGGTGAACGAGGTCGTCGTCCACGGCATCCCGTCCGACGACGTCGTCCTCAAGGACGGGGACGTCATCTCCATCGACTGCGGCGCGATCATCGACGGCTGGCACGGCGACGCGGCCTTCACGGCCTTCGTCGGGTCCGGTCACTCCCCGGAGCTGGTCGAGCTCTCGCGGGTGACCGAGGAGTCGATGTGGGCCGGCATCGCCGCGATGAAGCAGGGTAACCGCCTGGTCGACGTCTCCCGGGCCATCGAGACGTACATCCGCCGCCAGCCCAAGCCGGGCGGCGGCAAGTACGGGATCATCGAGGACTACGGCGGGCACGGCATCGGCACCGAGATGCACATGGACCCGCACCTGCTGAACTACGTCGACCGGCGGCGCGGCAAGGGCCCGAAGCTGGTGCCCGGCTTCTGCCTCGCGATCGAGCCGATGGTGTCGCTGGGGACGCCGAAGACGGAGGTCCTGTCGGACGACTGGACCGTCATTACGACTGACGGCACCTGGTCGTCCCACTGGGAGCACTCCGTTGCTCTGACGGAAGAGGGGCCGTTGGTGCTGACGGCTCCCGACGGTGGGAAGGCGAAGCTGGCGGAGCTTGGCGTTGTCGCTGCTCCGGACCCGCTGGGCTGAGCGCCTGCCGGAGCGGGTGGCCCTGTGGGGCGGCTGCGGGTGCATCGTGGCTTGGCGCGCAGTTCCCCACGCCCCCTGGGCGCGCGCTTAAAGCTGTCCGCGCCGGGGCAGACTCTCTCGATTCGTGTTTCCGAGAGCCCTGACGTAGACTGACTCGTCGGCTCTTGTGTACCCGCATGCCTGCATGCGCCCGCACAGAGTCGATCAAGGTAGTCGATTCGAAGGGCGAAGCGTGGCCAAGAAGCAAGGTGCCATCGAGATCGAGGGCACTGTCGTCGAGTCTCTTCCGAACGCCATGTTCAAGGTCGAGCTCCAGAACGGCCACCAGGTCCTGGCACACATCAGCGGCAAGATGCGCATGCACTACATCCGCATCCTCCCTGACGACCGGGTCGTGGTGGAGCTGTCTCCGTACGACCTGACCCGTGGCCGGATCGTCTACCGCTACAAGTAGATCTTGCCCGCATCCCGCTTCCGGCGGGGTGGTGGCACTGACCCGGAGAACCTCACCTAATGAAGGTCAAGCCGAGCGTCAAGAAGATCTGCGACAAGTGCAGGGTGATCCGCCGTCACGGCCGGGTCATGGTCATCTGCGACAACCCGCGCCACAAGCAGCGCCAGGGCTGACGCACGACCGATCCCTCTGCATCCATCGCAGAGATTCGCGCGACGCAAGCTGAATATGTTCATACGCAGGACCCAGGGGAACGAGCGTTCGCCTGACACCCCCGGTTCGGAGGCTGGGGACTCAGTTCGTACCTGGTACGGCGGCTGGGAGTCGGTTCTGCGGAAGACCTCCGACAAGTAACTGGAGCCATTGAATGGCACGCGTTTCCGGTGTTGACATCCCGCGCGAAAAGCGCGTGGAGATCGCCCTCACCTACGTGTTCGGCATCGGCCGGACTCTCTCCCAGCAGACGCTGGCCGCCACCGGCGTGGACCCGAACACCCGTGTTCGGGACCTCTCCGAGGAGCAGCTGGTCGCGATCCGCGAGTACGTCGACAACAACATCAAGACCGAGGGTGACCTCCGTCGCGAGATCCAGGCCGACATCCGCCGCAAGGTCGAGATCGGTACCTACCAGGGTCTGCGTCACCGTCGTGGTCTGCCCGTCCGCGGTCAGCGCACCAGCACCAACGCTCGTACCCGCAAGGGTCCGCGTCGCGCCATCGCCGGCAAGAAGAAGCCGGGCAAGAAGTAGTCCACAGCGGACGCCTGTCCACGGTCTTCGCTGTAGGACCGACCACCTCCCGTAGGAGTAATAGATGCCCCCCAAGGGTCGTCAGGGCGCTGCCAAGAAGGTGCGCCGCAAGGAAAAGAAGAACGTCGCTCACGGCCACGCGCACATCAAGAGCACGTTCAACAACACGATCGTCTCGATCACGGACCCGTCCGGCAACGTGATCTCCTGGGCCTCCGCCGGCCACGTCGGCTTCAAGGGCTCCCGGAAGTCCACGCCGTTCGCCGCGCAGATGGCCGCCGAGTCGGCTGCCCGCCGCGCCCAGGAGCACGGCATGCGCAAGGTCGACGTCTTCGTCAAGGGCCCGGGCTCCGGTCGTGAGACCGCGATCCGCTCCCTGCAGGCCACCGGCCTGGAGGTCGGCTCGATCCAGGACGTCACGCCGACCCCGCACAACGGCTGCCGTCCGCCCAAGCGCCGCCGCGTCTGACCCCTCGGGGCAGATGTACGGCCGCTTGTCGGTCTGAGGTTTTCGGGCGGTATGGCTCTTCGGAGCCATATCGCCCGTACCCTTGTAACTGCAACACATATCGGGCTGCCGCCCGGTGGCAAGGGCATCAAATAGTGGGTGCCCCTGACTGAAGGACTCACCACATGCTGATCGCTCAGCGTCCCTCGTTGACCGAAGAGGTCGTCGACGAATTCCGCTCCCGGTTCGTGATCGAGCCGCTGGAGCCGGGCTTCGGTTACACCCTCGGCAACTCCCTGCGCCGGACCCTCCTCTCCTCGATCCCGGGTGCGGCGGTCACGTCCATCCGCATCGACGGCGTGCTGCACGAGTTCACCACCGTGCCGGGCGTCAAGGAGGACGTCACCGACCTGATCCTCAACATCAAGCAGCTGGTCGTCTCCTCGGAGCACGACGAGCCGGTCGTGATGTACCTGCGCAAGCAGGGCCCGGGTCTGGTCACCGCCGCCGACATCGCGCCCCCGGCCGGTGTCGAGGTGCACAACCCCGACCTCGTCCTCGCCACGCTCAACGGCAAGGGCAAGCTGGAGATGGAGCTCACGGTCGAGCGTGGCCGCGGTTACGTCTCCGCCGTGCAGAACAAGCAGGTCGGTCAGGAGATCGGGCGCATCCCGGTCGACTCGATCTACTCGCCGGTTCTCAAGGTCACGTACAAGGTCGAGGCCACGCGTGTCGAGCAGCGGACCGACTTCGACAAGCTGATCGTCGACGTCGAGACCAAGCAGGCCATGCGCCCGCGTGACGCCATGGCGTCCGCCGGTAAGACCCTGGTCGAGCTGTTCGGTCTCGCCCGCGAGCTGAACATCGACGCCGAGGGCATCGACATGGGCCCGTCCCCCACGGACGCCGCCCTGGCCGCCGATCTGGCGCTGCCGATCGAGGAGCTGGAGCTCACCGTTCGGTCGTACAACTGCCTCAAGCGCGAGGGCATCCACTCCGTGGGTGAGCTCGTGGCCCGTTCCGAGGCGGACCTGCTCGACATCCGCAACTTCGGTGCGAAGTCGATCGACGAGGTCAAGGCGAAGCTGGCGGGTATGGGCCTCGCGCTCAAGGACTCGCCTCCCGGGTTCGACCCGACCGCTGCGGCCGACGCCTTCGGTGCGGACGACGACGCGGACGCCGGGTTCGTGGAGACCGAGCAGTACTGATTCGGCTGCCGGCCCGTTGTGGCCGGTCGCGCAGTTCCCCGCGCCCCTGTGGGGGCGCGGATCCCTCCGGGCGCCAGAAAACGGCGCCCGGATCTCCGACAGGCGACCGCCTGCTCGGATACTGACCCCGGTACCTGATACGGCCGGGGCAGACACCTAGGAGAAGCACCATGCCGAAGCCCACCAAGGGTGCCCGTATGGGCGGCAGCGCCGCGCACGAGAAGCTGATGCTCGCGAACCTCGCGAAGTCGCTCTTCGAGCACGGCCGCATCACCACCACCGAGGCGAAGGCCCGCAAGCTGCGGCCGTACGCCGAGCGTCTGGTCACCAAGGCGAAGAAGGGCGACCTTCACAACCGCCGTCAGGTGCTCCAGGTCATCACGGACAAGAGCATCGTGCACACGCTCTTCACCGAGATCGGCCCGCGCTACGAGAACCGTCCGGGTGGCTACACCCGCATCACCAAGATCGGTAACCGCCGTGGCGACAACGCGCCCATGGCTGTCATCGAGCTGGTCGAGGCTCTGACGGTGGCGCAGGAGGCGACGGGCGAGGCCGAGGCCGCGACCAAGCGCGCCGCCAAGGACGCCGAGGCTGCCGAGGCTCAGGTCGACACGACCAAGGCCGAGGACGCCGAGGAGTCCAAGGACGCGTAAGCGTCTGCCGGGCGGGCCCGTTCCCTTTCACAGGGGACGGGCCCGCTTTTGTGTCGGTGAGAGGATCCTGGGGTGAGTGACGAAGTAGAGGCCGGCCACGTCCGGGTCCGGCTTGATCTGTCGTACGACGGGAGTGAGTTCTCCGGGTGGGCCAAGCAGGCCGGGGGGCGGCGGACCGTGCAGGGCGAGATCGAGGACGCCCTGCGGACCGTGACGCGGTCGCGGGAGACCTACGAGCTGACCGTCGCGGGGCGTACCGATGCGGGCGTGCACGCGCGCGGGCAGGTCGCTCACGTGGACCTGCCGCGTGAGGTGTGGGCCGAGCACCACCAGAAGCTGCTGAAGCGGCTCGCCGGACGGCTCCCGCGGGACGTCCGGGTCTGGGCCCTCAGGGAGGCGCCGAGTGGCTTCAACGCCCGCTTCTCGGCGGTCTGGAGGCGGTACGCGTACCGGGTCACCGACAACCCCGGAGGCGTCGACCCGCTGCTGCGCGGCCATGTGCTGTGGCACGACTGGCCCCTCGACGTGGACGCCATGAACGAGGCGGCCCGGGGACTGATGGGCGAGCACGACTTCGCCGCGTACTGCAAGAAGCGCGAGGGCGCGACCACGATCCGCACGCTCCAGGAGCTGAGCCTGGTGCGGGGGGACGACGGGATCATCACCGCCACCGTGCGGGCCGATGCCTTCTGCCACAACATGGTGCGCTCGCTCATCGGGGCGCTTTTGTTCGTCGGGGACGGGCACCGGCCCGCCGAATGGCCGGGGAAGGTGCTGGCGGCCGGCGTACGGGACTCGGCCGTGCACGTCGTACGGCCGCACGGGCTGACGCTGGAGGAGGTCGGCTACCCGGCCGACGACCTGCTCGCCGCGCGCAGCAAGGAGGCGCGGAACAAGCGGTCGCTGCCATCGGCGGGCTGCTGCTGACGTCCGGCTATTCGTTGGCCGCGGCCGAGGCCTGGACCTCGCCGCGGCGCCGGATCTGGTCGAACGTGAACCGGGCCAGGTCGTCCCCGGTCTTGTAGACCGGGGTGTCCTTGGGCGTCACGTTCTTGCCGTTGGTGAAGCCGGCGTTGGTGAAGTAGGCGTAACGGCCGTAGGAGTTGGTGGTCGTGCGGCAGAACCCGGATTCGCAGAAGGGCTTCACGCCGCCGCCGGAGAGCGACTTCACGAAGCTCTTCTTGGTGCTCTGGCCCTTGGCCTTCACGGCCTGCGCCTCGGTGTCGAAGACGGCCACGCCCACCGTCACCGCCATGCCGTCCTTGACGTAGGTGGCGCGTATCAGGCGCGTGCAGTCGTTTGCCGTGAGGATCTTGGGGAGTGTGCCGCCGGCCGCGGAGCCGCAGTTGCGGGTGTCGGCGGTGGGGCCCTTCTTGTACAGCGTCCCGGCCTCGGTCAGCTGGGTGCCCGGGAAGAGGGTGTCCGGGCTGAGCGGGGCCTTGTCCTTCTTCGCGCTGGCGATGAAGTCCTTCGGGTCCAGCGGGGGAGGGGCGCTGGTCGGGGCGAAGGACGGGGCCGAGGCGGTCTGGCTCGGGATGTCGGCCGACGGCAGGGAGGCCGGGTTCCCCTGCTTGTCGCCGCCCGCCGAGACGACGGCCACCGCGACGGCGGTGCCGATCGCGACGGTGGCGAACGCCCCGCCGCCGATCAGCAGCAGCCGGCGTCGCTTGTTGCGGGCCTCTGAGGCTTCAGCGAGCGCCGCCCAGTCCGGCGACTGGCCGCCCCCGCTGTTCCAGGGCTGCTGCGACTGCGGTTTCCAGGGATCCCACTGGGACTGAGGTCCCCCCTGCTGCCCATAGCTCATGGGCCGCATCTTAGACGGGACAAGGGGTGTGCTGGTCCGCCCGGACGGGCTCTCCAGCCCCTAGCGTTCCTCTCATGCGCACGGGCAAAAACGACATCTCCGGGTGGTTGGGGCGAGTGCTGCCGGCGGTGGTGCTGCTGGGGTGTCTGCTGTCCTGGCCGGCCCTGGCGGCCGGGGTGTGGCCGTCGGTCGTGGTGGGGGCGCTGGGGGCGTGCCGTCGTCCGCGCGCCGGAGGATCCGTGGTGCGGTGGTGTGCGGCCCTCGCCGTGGACGTCGCCGTCTCGGCGGTGTTCCCGTACGTACGGCCGCTGCGGCGGCGGACGCTGCGGAGGGTCGTCACGCTCTGCGCCGTCCTGTACGTCTCCGTGACCGAGCGGCTTCGGTGATCCCGCGTTTTGACCCTTGTGGTGTACCCCGGTATTCTGCTTGTTCGTTGTGTATTGGCTTGCTCATTCTCACGGGACGGGCCCTTACACCGGTCCACCGGGCCGATGACCAGCGACCCCACGTACGCGGTATGCGTCGCCGCAGTGCGGTCCAGGCTGTCGTGATCGTTTCGGTGACCAGTTATGGACCATTCACTCGAAGCGAAGGCTACGAACCGTGCGTACGTACAGCCCCAAGCCCGGCGATGTGACGCGCCAGTGGCACGTCATCGACGCTCAGGACGTTGTCCTGGGCCGTCTCGCCACCACTGCCGCGACGCTCCTCCGGGGCAAGCACAAGCCGATCTACGCGCCGCACGTCGACGCTGGTGACTTCGTCATCATCATCAACGCCGACAAGGTGCACCTGTCCGGCAACAAGCGGACCCAGAAGATGGCGTACCGCCACTCCGGCTACCCGGGTGGTCTGCGCTCCGTCCGCTACGACGAGCTGCTGGACAAGAACCCCGAGAAGGCCATCGAGAAGGCCGTCAAGGGCATGCTCCCCAAGAACACGCTGGGCCGTCAGATGCTCTCGAAGCTGAAGGTCTACAAGGGTGACCAGCACCCGCACGGCGCGCAGCAGCCGCAGCCGTACGAGATCACCCAGGTCGCGCAGTAAGTCCGGCCACCCCCTAAGCCTGAAGAGAATCTGAGGAGAATCGTGGCCGAGACCACTGCCGAGCAGCCGCTCGAAGAAGTCGACATCGACAGCTACACCACCGAGTCCGAGGTCCCCGTCGAGGGTGAGTACACCTCGGAGTCCATGGCCTCCCGCTTCGGTGAGCCCCAGCCGGCCGCCGGCCTGGGCCGTCGCAAGAACGCCATCGCCCGCGTCCGGATCGTCCCGGGCACCGGCAAGTGGAAGATCAACGGTCGCACCCTTGAGGACTACTTCCCCAACAAGGTGCACCAGCAGGAAGTCAACGAGCCCTTCAAGGTGCTCGAGCTCGACGACCGCTACGACGTCGTCGCCCGCATCTCCGGTGGCGGTGTCTCCGGCCAGGCCGGTGCGCTCCGTCTCGGTGTCGCCCGTGCGCTGAACGAGGCGGACGTCGACAACAACCGCGGCCCGCTGAAGAAGGCCGGCTTCCTCAAGCGCGACGACCGTGCGGTCGAGCGCAAGAAGGCCGGTCTGAAGAAGGCCCGCAAGGCTCCGCAGTACAGCAAGCGCTAAACGCGACGCCCGTCCTGGCGACTGGCTTCGCAACGATCGCCCCGGCGGCACGGTTGTGCTGCCGGGGCGGTTTCGTTTACACAACCCCTACAGCCCCCGGACAGTCTCAGGGGGTGCACATCGGGGATGTGAGCCGCATTCTCTTCAGCAATTCGGAGGACACCACTGTGGGACGACTCTTCGGCACGGACGGCGTGCGCGGTGTCGCCAACGCGGATCTGACGGCGGAGATGGCCCTGGGCCTCTCCGTGGCCGCGGCACACGTACTGGCCGAGGCGGGCACGTTCGAGGGACACCGGCCGACCGCCGTGGTCGGGCGTGACCCCCGTGCGTCCGGGGAGTTCCTGGAAGCCGCCGTGGTCGCTGGTCTCGCCAGTGCCGGCGTGGACGTCCTGCGGGTCGGCGTGCTGCCGACGCCCGCCGTGGCGTACCTGACCGGGGAGCTCGGCGCCGACCTCGGTGTGATGCTCTCCGCCAGCCACAACGCCATGCCCGACAACGGCGTCAAGTTCTTCGCCCGCGGTGGGCACAAGCTCGCCGACGAGCTGGAGGACCGCATCGAGTCCGTCTACGAGGAGCACCGCACCGGCGCCCCGTGGGACCGGCCGACCGGGGCCGGAGTGGGCCGCGTACGCGCGTACGAGGAGGGCTCCGAGCGGTACGTCGCGCATCTGCTGAGCGCCCTGCCGAACCGGCTCGACGGGCTGAAGGTCGTCCTCGACGAGGCGCACGGCGCCGCCGCCCGGGTCTCGCCCGAGGTGTTCCAGCGGGCCGGTGCCGAGGTCGTCACGATCGGGGCCGAGCCGGACGGGCTCAACATCAACGACGGGTGCGGTTCGACGCACCTGGACAAGATCAAGGCCGCCGTCGTCGAGCACGGCGCCGACCTCGGCATCGCGCACGACGGCGACGCCGACCGGTGCCTCGCCGTCGACCACACCGGCGCGGAGGTGGACGGGGACCAGATCCTCGCCGTGCTCGCGCTGGCGATGCGGGAGCGGTCCGTGCTGCGGTCCGAGACGGTCGTCGCCACGGTGATGTCGAACCTCGGGTTCAAGCTCGCCATGGAGCGCGAGGGCATCCGGCTGGTGCAGACCGCCGTCGGCGACCGGTACGTGCTGGAGGAGATGAAGGAGCACGGGTTCGCCCTCGGGGGCGAGCAGTCCGGGCACGTGATCATCCTCGACCACGCGACGACCGGCGACGGGACGCTGACCGGGCTGCTGCTGGCGGCTCGGGTGGCTCAGAGCGGGCGTACGCTGGCGGATCTCGCCGGGGTCATGGAGCGGCTGCCGCAGGTGCTGATCAATGTGCCGGATGTCGACAGGACGCGGGTGGGGACGTCCGCGGAGCTGTCGGCGGCCGTTGCGGACGCGGAGCGGGAGCTCGGGGAGACCGGGCGGGTGCTGCTGCGGCCCTCCGGGACGGAGCCGTTGGTCCGGGTGATGGTCGAGGCGGCCGATATCGAGCAGGCTCGGTCTGTCGCGGGGCGGTTGGCCGATGCGGTGAAGTCGGCGCTCGGCTGATGACCGAGTAGGGGGTGGGGGGTTCCGCCGGGGACTGAGTGCGGCTTTCGCCGTGGTTGTTCGCGCAGTTCCCCGCGCCCCTGAGGAACGTCGCCCTCACGGCGCGTTCTTGGGCTGCCTGGACCAGAACCACTTCTGTGCCAGCAGCGTCAGCGTGCCCGCGACGATGATGCCCAGCAGGTTCAGCAGGAGCTGTTCCGTGGAGCCCCACGTCTGTTTCGTGTCGCCGTAGCTCAGGGCCACGGCCGCGTTCGCGGCGGCCGGGATCGTGGTGACCGAGATGGCCACGCCGACCAGGGCGCCCGACTTGGCCGAGGTCAGGGAGAGCGTGCCGGCGATGCCGGCCAGGACCGCCACGACGAAGGAGAACCAGTCCGGGGCGTAGATGAAGCCCGTGTTCGGACGGTCGGCCATGAGCTGCTCCTCGCTGAACAGGTCCACGGCGTCCATGAAGAGGCTGAAGGCGACCGTCACCGCCATCGCCGCCGCGAAGCCCACCAGCAGGGCGATCAATGAGCGCAGGGCGAGCCGGGGGCGGCGCCGGACGATCGCGGTGCTGAGGCCGGCGAGCGGGCCGAACTCCGGGCCCACGGCCATGGCACCGACGATCAGGATCGCGTTGTCCAGGACCACGCCACAGGCCGCGATCATCGTGGCGAGCGTGATGAAGGCCAGGTACGTGACCGAGAGGGTGGACTCCTCGTGCGTCGCGTCGGTCAGCTGCTCCCAGAGGACCGCGTCCGCGCCCTCGCCGGGCGCGTCGGCCTCGGCCTGGTCGGCCCGCTCGGACAGGGACAGGTCTATGGACTCGACCGCGATGGAGCCGGTGGTGTCGATGCCCAGTTCCCGCAGACCGGCGAGCAGTTCGTCGCCCGCCTCACGCGCGACGTCGCACATCACCACGTCCCCGGCGGGGTCGCGGGCGGCGCCCGGCAGCACGACGAGGTGGGTGGTGCCGACCGTCTTCTCGATCAGCAGGACCGCTTCGTCGGTCCGGTCGGACGGTGTGATCATGCGCAGGTGGAGCATGGCGCCCATCTAACCCGTCTTTCCCCTGCCGTCACAGTTTGCGCAGGCTGAGCCGCTGCACCGTGTGGTCCGGGCCCTTGCGCAGGACGAGGGTGGCCCGGCCGCGGGTGGGGGCGATGTTCTCCACCAGGTTGGGCCGGTTGATGGTGCGCCACATCGTCCGGGCGTAGTCGAGGGCCTCCTCCTCCGAGACCTGCGTGTACTTGCGGAAGTACGAGGAGGGGTTCTGGAAGGCGGTCGCGCGCAGCTTGCGGAAGCGGTTGAGGTACCAGGTCTCGATGTCCTCGACGCGGGCGTCGACGTACACGCTGAAGTCGAAGTAGTCGGCGAGACCGACGCGGGTGCGGCCGTCCTTGCCGGGCAGGGCCGGCTGGAGGACGTTCAGGCCTTCGACGATCAGGATGTCCGGGCGGCGGACCGTGAGCCTCTTGTCGGGGACGATGTCGTAGATCAGGTGGGAGTAGACGGGCGCGGTGACCTCGTCCTTGCCGGCCTTGATGTCGGCGACGAAGCGGGTCAGGGCGCGGCGGTCGTAGGACTCCGGGAAGCCCTTGCGGGACATCAGGCCGCGGGCCTGGAGCTCCTGGGTGGGGAGCAGGAAGCCGTCGGTGGTGACCAGCTCGACCCGCGGGTGCTCGGGCCAGCGGGAGAGCAGGGCCTGGAGGAGGCGGGCGACCGTCGACTTGCCCACGGCGACCGAACCGGCCACGCCTATGACGAACGGGGTGCCCGACTGGGAGCCCTTCTCGCCCAGGAACGTGTTCAGCGCGCCTCTGAGGCCGTCGGTGGCACCGACGTAGAGATTGAGCAGGCGGGAGAGCGGGAGGTAGATGTCGCGCACCTCGTCGAGGTCGATCACGTCGCCGAGACCGCGCAGCTTCTCGACCTCCTCGGCCGTCAGCGGCAGCGGCGTCTTGTCACGCAGCGCACTCCACTCGGTTCGGGTGAGGTCGACGTAGGGAGTCGCCTCCGGGCGGGGCCGGTGGGCGCTCCGGGGCATCGAGGAGACCGGAGAGATCACAGTCCATTGTTACGGGCGTACGAACGGATGGTGAGGTGGGATCCGTCACGCGAGGTGTTCGCCCGGCTTCCTCCTGAGAAAAGCTGGTGCGGGTGGAATGTCAGTGGTGTGCGTCACAGTTGTGGGAGAGGTGGGCTCGGTCCGGGGCCCACGAACGCCTGGGGGTACCCATGACGTACGCGATAGAGGCGGAAGGCCTGGTCAAGCGGTTCAAGGAGACCGAGGCGCTGGCCGGCGTCGACCTGGCGGCCCGCAAGGGCACGGTGCTCGGGCTGCTGGGCCCCAACGGTGCGGGGAAGACGACCGCGGTGCGGATCTTCGCGACACTGCTGCGCCCGGACCGGGGCAGGGCCCGGGTGGCCGGCCACGACGTGATCCGGGAGGCCGGGGTCGTACGCTCCCTCGTCGGGCTGACCGGGCAGTACGCGGCGGTCGACGAGAACCTGACCGGCACCGAGAACCTGCTGCTCATCGGCCGGTTGCTGGGTCTGCCGAGGCGGGAGGCGAAGGACCGGGCCGGGGAACTGCTGGAGCGGTTCCAGCTGACCCACGCGGCCGGGCGGGCCGCGAAGACCTTCTCGGGCGGCATGCGCAGGCGCCTGGACCTCGCGGCCAGCCTCGTCGGCCGGCCCAGCATCCTCTTCCTCGACGAGCCGACCACGGGTCTTGATCCGCACAGCCGCGGTGAGCTGTGGGACCTGCTGCGCGGCCTGGTCGCGGACGGCGCGACCGCCCTGCTGACCACGCAGTACCTGAACGAGGCCGATGTCCTCGCCGATGACATCGTGGTGATCGACAAGGGCCGCGTGATCGCCGAGGGCACACCGGACCAGTTGAAGGCGCAGGTCGGCGGCCAGGTGCTGGAGCTCAGGCCGATCGCCGGGCAGGACATCGCGCGGGCGCACGCGCTGGTGGCCGGGGCCGCAGGGCCGCAGGCCCGGATCGAGGGCGAGACGGTCACCGCCCCGGTGAAGGACCCCGAGCTGATGCCGACCGTCGTGCGCGCGCTGGACCGGGAGGGCATCGCCGTCGGGGAGCTGGCCCTGCGCCGCTCCTCGCTCGACGAGGTCTTCCTCTCCCTGACCGGCCACCGCGCCGAGCCGGGCGAGGCCGAGGAGGACGGCGGTGCGGCCGTTCGGGAGGACGAGGGGCTGGAGAAGGCGGTGAGCCGGTCATGACCGCCACCGCCACCACCCTCACCCCACCGGTCACCGCGTCGGGCCGGGTGCCGCCCCTCGCCGGGCTGCGGCAGACCTTCACGATGGCCTGGCGGAGCCTGGTCGCCGTCAAGCACAACCCGCTCGAACTGGTCGACTACAGCATCACGCCGATCATGTTCGTGTTCCTGTTCACCTATGTGCTGGGCGGGCAGATGGCCGGCTCGCCCGACGCGTACCTGAAGTACGCGCTGCCCGGGATCATCGTGCAGAACACCCTGTTCATGACGATGTACACGGCGATGGCCCTCAACACCGACCTCACCAAGGGCGTCTTCGACCGGCTGCGCAGCCTGCCCATCGCCCGCTCCGCCCCGCTCATCGGCCGGATCACCGCGGACCTCGCCAAGCACCTGTGGGCGCTGCTGCTGATGATCGGCCTCGGCCTGGCGCTCGGCTTCCGCATCACCGGCGGATTCGGCGGCTTCCTGCTCGGCACCCTGCTGGTGGTGGTGTTCGCCGCGGCCGTCTCCTGGAGCGCGGTGCTGATCGGGATGCTGGCCGGCGACGCCGAGAAGGTCCAGGCGTTCGCCTTCACGCTCATCTTCCCGATCACCTTCACCAGCAGCGCGTTCGTCGTCGTCGACACGATGCCCGGCTGGCTCCAGGCGTGGAGCGACGTCAATCCGGTGACCCACCTGTCGGATGCGTTCCGGGGGCTGCTGCTGGGCGGGGCGGTGGCGGAGCCGGTGCTGTGGTCGTTGGTGTGGGCGGCGGGCATCGCCCTGGTGTTCTATCCGCTGGCGATGCGGGCCTACCGGGCGAAGGTCTGAGGGGCCGCCGCAGGGGTCACGAAAGGCTGGATTATTTCCGAATCCGGGCACGCGGAAGGGGTTTTCCGGGAGCGTCGGCCCGTAGGCTGCGGCTCATGTGCGGAATCGTGGGATACGTGGGGCCGCAGTCGGCGCTCGATGTGGTGATGGCCGGGCTGAAGCGGCTGGAGTACCGGGGGTACGACTCGGCGGGCGTCGCCGTCCTGGCCGACGGCGGGCTGGCGGCGGCGAAGAAGGCCGGCAAGCTCCTCAACCTGGAGAAGGAACTGGACGGCAGACCGCTGCCGACCGGCGCCACGGGCATCGGGCACACCCGTTGGGCCACGCACGGCGGGCCGACGGACCCCAACGCCCACCCGCACATCGACAACGCGGGCCGGGTCGCGGTGGTGCACAACGGCATCATCGAGAACTTCGCCGAACTGCGGGCCGAGCTGGCGGAGCGCGGCCACGAGCTGGTCTCCGAGACGGACACCGAGGTCGTCGCGCATCTGCTCGCCGAGGAGTTCTCCTCCTGCGCGGATCTCGCCGAGGCGATGCGGCTGGTGTGCCGGCGGCTGGAGGGCGCGTTCACGCTGGTCGCGGTGCACGCCGACGAGCCGGACGTGGTGGTGGGCGCGCGGCGGAACTCGCCGCTGGTGGTCGGCGTCGGGGACGGCGAGGCCTTCCTCGCCTCGGACGTCGCCGCGTTCATCGCCCACACGCGCTCGGCGATCGAGCTCGGCCAGGACCAGGTGGTGGAGCTGCGCCGGGACGGCGTGACGGTGACCGGCTTCGACGGACGCCCGGCCGATGTGCGGTCCTACCACGTCGACTGGGACGCCTCGGCCGCGGAGAAGGGCGGCTACGACTACTTCATGCTCAAGGAGATCGCCGAGCAGCCCAAGGCGGTCGCCGACACGCTCCTGGGCCGCATCGACGGTTCCGGTTCGCTGACGCTGGACGAGGTGCGGATCCCCCCGGGGGTGCTGCGGGAGATCGACAAGGTCGTCATCGTCGCCTGCGGTACGGCCTTCCACGCCGGGATGATCGCCAAGTACGCCATCGAGCACTGGACGCGGCTGCCCTGCGAGGTGGAGCTGGCGAGCGAGTTCCGCTACCGGGACCCGATCCTGGACGCGCAGACGCTCGTCATCGCCATCTCCCAGTCCGGCGAGACCATGGACACGCTGATGGCGCTGCGGCACGCCCGTGAGCAGGGCTCCAAGGTGCTGGCGATCTGCAACACCAACGGTTCGACGATTCCCCGGGAGTCGGACGCGGTGCTGTACACGCACGCCGGGCCGGAGGTGGCCGTCGCCTCGACCAAGGCGTTCCTGACGCAGCTCGTGGCGTGCTACCTGGTCGCCCTGTACCTGGGCCAGGTGCGGGGGACGAAGTGGGGCGACGAGATCCGGGCGGTGATCCGCGACCTGTCCTCGATCGCCGGTGCGGTGGATCAGGTGCTGGTCACGATGGAGCCGGTGCGGGAGCTGGCACGCACGCTGGCCTCGAAGAAGACGGTGCTGTTCCTCGGTCGGCATGTGGGGTATCCGGTGGCGCTCGAAGGCGCGCTGAAGCTCAAGGAGCTTGCCTACATGCACGCGGAGGGGTTCGCGGCCGGGGAGCTGAAGCACGGGCCGATCGCCCTGATCGAGGAGGACCTGCCGGTGGTCGTGGTGGTGCCGTCGCCGCGTGGGCGCTCGGTGCTGCACGACAAGATCGTGTCCAACATCCAGGAGATCCGGGCGCGCGGTGCCCGGACGATCGTGATCGCGGAGGAGGGCGACGAGGCGGTCGTGCCGTACGCGGACCATCTGGTCCGGATTCCCGCCACGCCGACCCTGCTGCAGCCGCTCGTCGCGACGGTGCCGCTTCAGGTGTTCGCGTGCGAGCTGGCGACGGCCCGGGGGAACGAGGTGGACCAGCCGCGGAACCTGGCCAAGTCGGTGACGGTGGAGTGAGCGGCATTCCGGAGTGAGGGAGTGAGCAAGAGGGGCGAACGGCCTGTGCCCTTCGCCCCTCGTCAGCCGGTCAGGCCGTCAGGTGTTCGGCTCAGATGGGCAGGCAGGTCGCCGGGACCCAGCCTTCCTTGCTGGTGCTGTTGGGGCCGCCGAAGTACCACTTGTTGCTCGTCTTTCCGCAGGCCGTGTAGGTGCCGCCCTTGGTGGGCCCGCGGTCGCCGAAGCAGACCCCGCCCTTCTTGCCCTTGCCCCAGGTGCCGAGGGCCGTGGAGCTCGTCTTGGGCTGGCTGCGGAGGTTGACGGTCGCCTTGGGCTTCACGTTGGTCAGCGCGCTGCTGCAGTCCGGCTTCGTCGCCGCCGCGGCGGTGCCGGCGGTGGCGACGGTGCCGGTGAGGGCCGTGGCGAAGAGGGCTATGGCGGTGGCCGCGGTCCCCAGCGACATGAACTTCATGGTGTCCTCCCGTTTGCGTGCGATGCCGTTTGCTCATCGCGGTCAGCGCGAACTCTATAGCGGGCAGGTGAAGTTGAGGATCATGGGGTGGACCGGGCGGCCCATCGGACGCCGTTTCCGCCGGATCCCGCCCGTCACCGTAGGGTGCTGCCCATGAGCATCATCGGGGTCGGCATCGACGTTGCCGAGATCGAGCGGTTCGCGGCTTCACTGGAGCGCACGCCCGCGCTGGCCGGGCGGCTGTTCGTGGAGCGGGAGTTGCTGCTGCCGAGCGGGGAGCGGCGGGGGGCGGCCTCGCTCGCCGCGCGGTTCGCGGCCAAGGAGGCCCTGGCCAAGGCGCTCGGCGCTCCGCCCGGGCTGCTCTGGACCGACGTCGAGGTGTGTGTCGAGGGCAGCGGGCAGCCCCGGCTGCGGGTGACCGGGACGGTCGCCGCGCGGGCCGCCGAACTCGGCGTGCGGACCTGGCACGTGTCGCTGAGTCACGACGCGGGCGTCGCCTCGGCCGTGGTCATCGCCGAGGCGTGAGGCGCCCCCCCCAAGGGTGTCCGCAACCCCTAGGTCAGGCTCCAGAGCAGCGTGACCGTGCCGATGAAGCCGATCGCTCCCAGGGCCGTACCGACTGCCGCCGGCCACAGCCGGCCCGTGCCCCTGCGGGCGTAGTGGAGGCCCATCGCTCCGAAGGTCACCGCGAGTGCTCCGGCCAGTACCGTCCACGGGAACAGGAACGCCCAGGTGCCCACGGCCGAGAAGGCGCCGAGGACCAGGGCCGTGGGGCCAAGGGCGGTGGCGGGGCTGTCCTTGTCTCCGGGTGCTGTCGAGATGGTCATGTCTCGTCGATCCCCCTTTTTGAACGAGTTCAAAACACGGCTCGATCATACGCCTTTGACGCGTGGCCCGGGGGAAGGGCCCCGAAGCCCCCGCCGAGTGGGGTGGCGAGGGCTCCGGGAGCAGGGTCAGCAGACCGACTGGCTGGTGTTCACCCGCGTGATGTTGCGGAACGTCGTGTTCTCGCCGCACGGGCTCTCCCTGATGGCCGAGTTGGTGACCGTCAGGTTCTGGATGGTGATGTCCTTGTTGTTGGGGAACTCCGAGCGGGCCGCCAGGCGCAGTTCGCCGCCGCCCGTGATCGTGCCGCTCTGCGCCGCGAGGCTGACGTTGTAGCAGTTCTCGATCAGGACCGAGTTGTTGCCGGTGCCGGAGAGCGTCACCTTGTCGATGACGGCCCCGCCGCTCTCCGAGACGCAGAACACGCCGCGTCCGCCGCCCCGGGCGACGACCTCGCCGACGCGGATGTTGGTGGGGTAGCCGCTGCCGATCCGGCCGTTGCGGTTGGCCATGCGGAAGGCGGCGTAGCCGGTGCCCGTGCCGGCGTTCTCCGCGTCCACCTTGGTGACCCTGGCGTTGACGGTCTGATTGAGCAGCAGGCCCGACTCGCCGACGTTACGGGCCGTCACCGTGCCGATGGTGATGCCGTCGACGCCGTAGGTCTCGACCGCGTGACTGGACGCGCCGGAGACGTAGACGTTGTCGATGCGGACGTTGCGCGTCCACTGGCTGGTGTCGCCGCGGTTGTCGATGCGGACGCCCAGGCCGCGGGAGAGGCGCATGTCGATCTGGCCCAGCACCACGTTCTGGACGTTGCGCAGGAAGACGCCGTACAGCGGGGTGCCGGTGAGCTTGAGGTTCTGGACCTCGACGTCGCGGGTGCCGCGCGAGTAGACCGGCGCCTGGTCGCCCGAGCCGCTGCCGGTGACGTTGATCGTGCCGCAGACATCGAGGACGGTGTAGCTCGGCAGGGAGATGCGGGAGCCGGCCGAGACCGAACCCGAGCCGCGGACCACGACCCGTTCCTTCGCGGTGCGCCCGGCGGTGAGGCTGTTGACGGCCGCCTGGACGGCCGCGCGCATGTCGGTGCCGGTGTAGACCGTGCTGCCGCCGCGCCGGGCGGTCCAGTTGCCGCCGCTCTGCACGGCCTCGGCCTGGTAGGAGCCGTCTCCGCAGGCCAGTGCGCGTGTGGGGGCGGCCGTGGCGGGGGCGGTCAGGGTGCCGGCGGCGGTGAGGAGGGCGGTGGCACCGGCGGCGGCCAGTAATGCGGCTCTGCGTCCCATGGGGGGCCTCGGTTTCGTCGAACGTGGGGGTGTGTGCAAGCGCTTTCTGCGCGGCCGGGAGTCTGGCAAAGGGGCGGCAGAGCGTCAATGGATGCGACATGGTTCGCCGGTGTGGGGGAGGCGTGTGAGGGGGAGTGGGGCGGCGGTCCTGCGGGAAACTCGACCGCATGCGTACTGCGTACAGCGTGGAGACGGTCCGGAACGCCGAACGGGAGCTGATGGCGCGGCTGCCGGAGGGGGCGCTGATGCAACGCGCCGCCGCCGGGCTCGCCGCGGCCTGCGCCGACCTGCTGGGGCGGGTGTACGGCAGCAGGGTCGTGGCTCTGGTCGGCAGCGGCGACAACGGAGGTGACGCCCTGTACGCCGGGGCCCGGCTGGCCCGTCGGGGGGCCGGGGTCACGGCGGTGCTGCTCGCGCCGGAGCGGACGCACGCGGCGGGGCTCGCGGCGTTGCGGCGGGCCGGGGGGCGGGTCGCGGGGGCCGGTGACGGGGAGGCGCTGGTGGAGGGCGCGGACCTCGTCGTCGACGGGATCGTCGGGATCGGCGGGAAGGGCGGGCTGCGGCCGGAGGCGGTGCCGTTGGCCGCCGCGGCCCAGCGCTCGCGCGGGGCCGTCGTCGCGGTCGATCTGCCGAGCGGTGTCGACGCCGACACCGGGGAGGTGCACGGGGTCGCCGTACAGGCCGATCTGACCGTGACGTTCGGGACGCACAAGCCGGGGCTCCTGATCGATCCCGCCCGGGAGTACGCGGGGTCGGTACGGCTGGTCGACATCGGGCTGGAACTGCCCGCCGAACCGGAGCTGGAGGCGTTGCAGCACGAGGACGTGGCCCGGCTGCTGCCGGTGCCGCGGGCGGAGAGCGACAAGTACCGGCGGGGCGTGGTCGGGATCGCCGCCGGGTCGGCGCGGTATCCGGGGGCCGCTGTGCTGGCGGTGTCGGGCGCGCTGCGGGGCGGGGCCGGGGCCGTGCGGTACGTCGGGCCGGCCGGGGACGCCGTCATCGCGCGGTTTCCCGAGACGCTCGTGTCGGACCAGGGGCCGAAGCACGCAGGGCGGGTGCAGGCGTGGGTGGTCGGGCCGGGGGCCGGGGACGACGCGGCGACGGTCGCGGAGGTGCTGACCGTGGACGTGCCGGTGCTCATCGACGCGGACGGGCTGCGGCTGGCGGACGCGGAGGTCGTGCGGGGGCGGCGGGCGCCGACGCTGATGACGCCCCATGCGGGGGAGGCGGCGGCGCTGCTGGGCGTGGACCGGGGGGAGGTCGAGGGCGGTCGCCTGGCGGCGGTTCGGGAGCTGGCACGGCGGTACGGGGCGACCGTGCTGCTGAAGGGGTCCACGACGCTGGTGGCCGACTCGGGGGGCGGGGCGGTGCGGGTCAATCCGACGGGGACGGGGTGGCTGGCCACGGCCGGGAGCGGGGACGTGCTGTCCGGGCTGGGCGGGTCGTTGCTGGCGGCGGGGTTGTCGGCGGTGGATGCGGGGAGTGCCGGGGCGTATCTGCACGGGCTGGCTGGGCGGTTGGCGGCGGACGGGGCGCCGGTGGGGGCGCATGACGTGGCCGACGCGGTGCCGGGGGCTTGGCGGAATGTTGTGGGGTGAGGGGTGAGGGCTTAGGGGCGCGGGGGCGGGGAGCCGGGGGAGGGCTGATTGCGGGTGCGGGTGCGGGTGCGGGTGCGGGTGCGGGCCGGTGAGGGCCGTTGTGGGAGTGGGTCGCCCCCTCCGCCCCTTCCCGTCCCGACCCGGGGGCTGCCGCTCCCGCACCCCCGCTTTCGGTCTGAACGGCCTCGTCCTCAAGCGCCGGACGGGCTGGTGGGTGCGGCTGGTGTGTCCGGGTGACTTCTGCCGCGTGGCGGTCCCGGCCTGGACTGCGTCCCGTGCGCCCGCCCGCGTCCCTGCTTCGGTCTGGCGGCCGTGTCCTCAAGCGCCGGACGGGCTGGTGGGTGCGGCTCGTGTGTTCGGGTGACACGCCCATGCCCTGCTCCCAGTTCTTCATCGCGTTCGGCTCGGTGGGCTGCGTCGATCTCACCGTGAGCGACGCGCGGCGGCTGTGGGGCGTGCTGCGGAAGGGCGACCGGGTGTTGGTGTGGGGCCGGCGGCCGGGGACGTAGCGGACCTGCTGCCGGAGCCCTCTGAGACACTGGGCGCGATGAGCGAGAGAACAGCCCCGACCGCGCCCCTGCGGGCCCGGGCCGAGATCGACCTGGCCGCCCTGCGGGCCAATGTGCGGGCCCTGCGCGCCCATGCGCCGGGCGCGGCCGTGATGGCCGTGGTGAAGTCCGAGGCATACGGCCACGGGGCTGTGCCGTGCGCCCGCGCGGCCGTCGCCGCGGGGGCGACCTGGCTGGGCACGGCCACGCCGGAGGAGGCCCTGGCCCTGCGGGCCGCCGGGCTGCCGGGCCGCATCATGTGCTGGCTGTGGACGCCCGGCGGACCCTGGCGCGAGGCGATCGAAGCCGACCTGGACGTGTCCGTCAGCGGGATGTGGGCCCTGGCGGAGGTCGTCGGGGCGGCCAGGGGAGCCGAGCGGCCCGCCCGCGTGCAGCTCAAGGCCGACACCGGCCTCGGGCGGGGCGGCTGCCAGCCCGGCGAGGACTGGGCCGAACTGGTCCGGGAAGCGCTGCGGGCCGAGGCCGAGGGACTGCTGCGCGTCACGGGGCTGTGGTCGCACTTCGCCTGCGCCGACGAGCCCGGGCACCCCTCCATCGCCGACCAGCTCGGCGTGTTCCGGGAGATGGTCGCGTACGCCGAGGGGCAGGGCGTGCGGCCCGAGGTCCGTCACATCGCCAACTCGCCGGCCACCCTCACGCTCCCCGAGAGCCACTTCGACCTGGTCCGCACCGGCATCGCCACCTACGGCATCTCGCCCAGCCCCGAGCTGGGCACCCCGGCCGACTTCGGGCTGCGCCCGGTGATGACGCTGTCCGCCTCGCTGGCCCTGGTCAAGCACGTGCCGGGGGGCCACGGCGTCAGCTACGGCCACCGGTACGTGACCCCCGGCGCGACCACCCTCGGCCTGGTGCCGCTGGGCTACGCCGACGGCATCCCGCGGCACGCCTCCTCGGCCGGGCCGGTCCTGGTCGAGGGCAAGTGGCGCACGATCGCCGGGCGGGTCGCCATGGACCAGTTCGTGGTGGATCTGGGGGGCGACGAGCCCGCGGCGGGGGCCGAGGCGCTCCTGTTCGGGCCGGGGGATCGCGGAGAGCCCACGGCGGAGGACTGGGCCCAGGCGGCCGGAACCATCGCCTACGAGATCGTGACCCGGATCGGAACGCGTGTTCCTCGCGTCTATGTGAATGAGGAACGGGACGGGTAACTCGCACGGGGAACCCGTCACGCGACGAACACCAGGCACCCTGGCAACAGCAGCACTATCCGGCCCCCCGGTTCACTCGACCGGGTGAGCCACCCGACCAGCACCCGGCGAAGAGGAGCGGCACGTGAGCGAGAGCAGTGCGGAGGTCGTCGCGGACGTCGCCTCGGCGGCCGTCGCGGTCTCCGCCGCGGGGGCCGCGGGGGGCTGGCGCCGGGCGACCGGCATCGCCGGCGTGGCGATAGGCGTGGTGGCCGCGGGTGCGGCCGCCGGTGTCGCCCTGGAGCGGATGACGGTCGGCCGCGGCATGCGCCAGAAGGCCCGGCTCGCCCTGGACTCCGCGGGGCCGTACGGCTCGCTGCGCGGCATGCCCGGCAAGGCGTTCGCCGACGACGGCACGGAGCTGTACTACGAGGTCGACGACCTCGACGAGGAGGCCGCTCCCGCCGCCATCGGCCCACGCCGCCGGCGGCTCTTCGGCCGCAAGTCCCCGGCCCCCGTCACCGTCGTCTTCAGCCACGGCTACTGCCTCAGCCAGGACTCCTGGCACTTCCAGCGGGCTGCCCTGCGGGGCGTCGTACGGACCGTGCACTGGGACCAGCGCAGCCACGGCCGGTCCGGGCGGGGCGTGGCCCAGACGCGGGACGACGAGCCGGTCACCATCGAGCAGCTGGGCCGGGACCTGAAGGCCGTCATAGACGCGGCCGCCCCCGAGGGACCGCTCGTGCTCGTCGGGCACTCCATGGGCGGCATGACGGTGATGGCGCTGGCCGACCAATACCCCGAGCTGATCCGGGAGCGGGTCGTCGGGGTCGCCTTCGTGGGGACGTCCTCGGGGCGGCTCGGCGAGGTCAACTACGGTCTGCCCGTCGCCGGGGTCAACGCGGTGCGGCGGGTGCTGCCCGGGGTGCTGAAGGCGCTGGGGCAGCGGGCCGAGCTGGTGGAGAAGGGGCGCCGGGCGACCGCGGACCTGTTCGCCGGGATCATCAAGCGGTACTCGTTCGCCTCCCGGGACGTCGACCCGGCCGTCGCCCGGTTCGCCGAGCGGATGATCGAGAGCACGCCGATCGACGTGGTCGCCGAGTACTACCCGGCGTTCAACGACCACGACAAGACCGAGGCGCTCGTCCACTTCACCGACCTGCCGTTGCTCGTCCTGGCCGGGGTGCAGGACCTGGTCACGCCGAGTGAGCACAGCGAGGCCATCGCCGATCTGCTCCCCGACGCCGAGCTGGTGCTGGTGCCGGACGCGGGCCACCTGGTGATGCTGGAACACCCGGAAGTGGTCACCGACCGCCTCGCCGACCTGCTCACCCGCACGGGTGCCGTGCCCGCAGGGGCTACCGTGAAGGGCTATGGAAGCACCAGCACCGCACAGCCCGGCTGAGCCCGGCTCCGTCCAGATCGTCGTCACGTCCCCCGAGCAGATGCGGGAGCTGGGCCGCCGGCTCGCGAAAGTACTGCGCGCCGGTGACCTGGTGATGCTCAGCGGAGAGCTCGGCGCGGGCAAGACGACGCTGACCCGTGGGCTGGGCGAGGGGCTCGGCGTGCGCGGGGCCGTCACCTCGCCGACGTTCGTGATCGCCCGGGTGCACCCCTCGCTGGGCGACGGGCCGCCGCTGGTCCACGTCGACGCCTACCGGCTCTCCGGCGGCCTCGACGAGATGGAGGACCTCGACCTCGACGTCTCGCTGCCCGACTCCGTGGTCGTCGTGGAGTGGGGCGAGGGCAAGGTCGAGGAACTGACCGAGGACCGGCTCCAGGTCGTGATCCACCGGGCGGTGGGCGACACGACCGACGAGGTCCGGCAGATGACCCTCACCGGTGTGGGGGAACGCTGGGCAACGGCGGACCTGAGCTTCCTTGTCGCGTGAGTCCGCGTGCCCCGGGGTCCCGGTGTGCGGTCATTCGATGAACGTTCCGACAAGACGTCGGCAAGATGTTGCGCTCGGTGTCTCGCGCGTGGTCACATGGTATCCAGTCCGTAGTTAGGTGTACCTAACTTCGTTGGCCCCGGCCCTTCGGGAGGCGTCCATGTCGGCTACAGAGAGCAAGGGGCAGCCGCAGCGGTTCGCGGTCGCCGGGGTGTCCATGCACGACCTGCTGGCGGCGGGCCGGGCAGCGGCGCTGATCTCCGCGCCGCCGCGCCCTCCCGAGCCGGAACTCTCCGAGCGGACCTCCGCGCACCGCGAAGCGGCCTAGGCGCGCTGTCCCGGGACGTCGGTGACACGCCTAGCGGACGACCACGACCCGGCGGCCGATCGTCGCGAACGTCCACATCGCGTCGCCGTCCGCGCGGGACTCGCGGATGCCGCCCGTGCGGACCTTCGGGTCGGGGGCGGGGGCGGTCTGGCCGCCCACGGCCGCGCTGAAGCCGATGACCACGCCGTCCACACTGGCGAAGCGCACCACGTGCTCGACCGGGACGCCGTCGGAGCCGGTGACCGCGTTCGAGCGGGACGTCACCGAGTAGCTGCCCGGCGCCGGGTCCACCGCGCTCGGCTCGACCTCGAACGTGCGGCTGACCGCCTCGTCCCCGGCGACCAGCCACACCCGGTCCCCGCGCAGCGAGTAGACGACCCGGGCGCCCTTGCCGGATTCGGGGGGCAGTGCGGTGGAATCCCCCTTGACCTGGGGTGCCTTCGACGTACCGGCCGCCGGTACGGCGCCCGTCTGCGCCGCCCTGCCCATGCCGGCCGGAAGGGTCTCGGCCGCCTCGTGGGCGAGGTAGCCGACCGTCGCCAGGGCCGCGGCGGTGAGCCCGGCCACGATTCCCGAGCTGCTAGCTGCCACCCGCGTTCACCTCACGTCGTGCATCCCTGTCGTGACGGTAGGTGACCGTAGCAGCATGTGGCGACCCGGCAGGCGCGGCAGTGCCGGGCCCCGGGGAGCCGTAGGCTGTTTGCGTGCTCTTGCTCGCTCTGGATACCGCCACGCCCGCTGTCACCGTCGCACTGCACGACGGACGCGATGTCATCGCCTCGTCGAGTCAGGTCGACGCGCGGCGCCACGGGGAACTGCTGCTGCCGGCGATCGACCGGGTGCTCGCCGAGGCCGGTCTGCGGCTCGACGCCGTCACCGGGATCGTCGCCGGGATCGGTCCGGGACCGTACACCGGGCTGCGCGTCGGCCTGATGACCGCGGAGACCTTCGGACTCGCGCTCGGTGTCCCCGTGCACGGCGTGTGCACGCTGGACGGCCTCGCCTGCGCCGCCGACCTTCAGGGCCCGTTCGTCGTAGCGACCGACGCCCGCCGCAAGGAGGTGTACTGGGCCCGCTACGCCGACTCCCGCACCCGGGTCACCGACCCCGCCGTGGACCGGCCCGCCGACATCGCCGAGCAGGTCGAGGGCCTGCCCGCGGTCGGCGCCGGCGCGCTGCTGTACCCGGACACCTTCCCCAAGGCGCACGAGCCGGAGCACGTGTCCGCCGCCGCCCTCGCCCGGCTGGCGGCGGAGAGGCTGGCCGCCGGAGAGGAACTTCCGGCGCCCCGGCCGCTCTACCTGCGCCGCCCCGACGCCCAGGTCCCCAAGAACTACAAGGTGGTCACCCCCAAGTGACCGAACCCGTGACGTGCGCGCTGCGCGAGATGCGCTGGTGGGACATCGACGCCGTGCTGGAGCTGGAGCGGGACCTGTTCCCCGAGGACGCCTGGTCCCGGGGCATGTTCTGGTCCGAGCTGGCCCATGCGCGGGGGCCCGAGGCCAACCGGCGGTACGTCGTCGCCGAGGCCGGCTCCAGGATCGTCGGGTACGCCGGTCTGGTCGCCACCGGTGAGCAGGCCGACGTCCAGACCATCGCCGTCTCCCGCGAGCTGTGGGGCACCGGCCTCGGCGGACGGCTGCTGGCCGAACTGCTGCGGGCGGCCACCACCTTCGAGTGCGCCGAGGTGCTGCTGGAGTGCCGGGTCGACAACGTCCGCGCACAGAAGCTGTACGAGCGCTTCGGCTTCGAGCCCATCGGTTTCCGGCGCGGCTACTACCAGCCCGGGAACGTGGACGCCCTGGTCATGCGCCTGACCGCCCCCGAGAACTCCGTACAAGGAACCGAGATCAATGGCTGACGAACCCCTCGTACTGGGAATCGAGACGTCCTGCGACGAGACCGGCGTCGGCATCGTCCGGGGCACCACCCTGCTGGCCGACGCCGTCGCCTCCAGCGTCGACGAGCACGCCCGCTTCGGCGGTGTCGTCCCGGAGGTCGCGAGCCGCGCCCACCTGGAGGCGATGGTCCCGACCATCGACCGCGCGCTGAAGGAGGCGGGCGTCACCGCCCGCGACCTCGACGGCATCGCCGTCACCGCCGGACCCGGCCTCGCCGGTGCCCTGCTGGTCGGCGTCTCCGCGGCGAAGGCCTATGCGTACGCCCTCGGCAAGCCCCTCTACGGCGTCAACCACCTCGCCTCGCACATCTGCGTGGACCAGCTGGAGCACGGCGCTTTGCCCGAGCCGACGATGGCCCTGCTGGTCTCCGGCGGCCACTCCTCGCTGCTGCTGTCCTCGGACATCACCTCCGACGTCCGGCCGATGGGCGCCACCATCGACGACGCGGCCGGTGAGGCCTTCGACAAGATCGCCCGGGTGCTGAACCTCGGCTTCCCCGGCGGCCCGGTCATCGACCGGTACGCGAAGGAGGGCGACCCGAACGCGATCGCCTTCCCCCGGGGCCTGACCGGCCCGCGCGACCCGGTCTACGACTTCTCCTTCTCGGGGCTGAAGACCGCCGTGGCCCGCTGGATCGAGGCCAAGCGGGCGGCGGGAGAGGACGTGCCGGTGCGGGACGTGGCGGCCTCCTTCCAGGAGGCGGTCGTCGACGTGCTGACCCGCAAGGCCGTCCGGGCCTGCAAGGACGAGGGCGTCGACCATCTGATGATCGGCGGCGGTGTGGCCGCCAACTCGCGGCTGCGCGTCCTCGCCCAGGAGCGCTGCGAGGCCGCCGGCATCCGGCTGCGCGTGCCGCGGCCCAAGCTGTGCACGGACAACGGCGCGATGGTCGCCGCCCTCGGCGCCGAGATGGTCGCCCGGAACCGGGCGGCGTCGAGCTGGGACCTGTCGGCCGACTCCTCGCTGCCGGTGACGGAGCCTCACGTCCCGGGCGACCACGACCATGTGCACGAGGTCAGCAAGGAGAACCTCTACTCGTGACGGTCGCGCTGATGTGGGAGGCCCGCGCCGTGCCCGGGCGTGGCGAGGACCTGCTCGCCTGGGCCCGCGCCCAGGAGCTGCCGCACGCGCCGCTGCGCCGGGAGACCCTGCGCGCTCCCCAGGACCGGGTCCTCGTCCTCACCTGGTGGGACGCCCCCCTCGACGCCGAGCTGCCCGAACTGCCCGAGCCTGACGGGGAGTTGATCACCCGGGCGGTGCATCGCTGGCGCTTCGAGTCGGTGGCGGTCGACTGACCGGCCCGGGTCACCGGGGGGCCGGGGACACCTCCGTCTCGCAGCGCAGCCGCCGGTCCGCTCCGGTCTCGCGGACCGGGCCCGCGATCGTGACGTGCGCCGTGTGGCGTACGTCCGTGCTGGAAGCCGCCAACCGCAGTTCCAGGGCGCCCGGTTCGACCACCCTGCGGCCCGAGCGGTCCGTGAAGGACGACAGGTCCGCGTGGAAGCGGAACGTGACCCGAGCCGCCTCGCCCGGGGCCAGTTCCACCCGCTGGTAGCCGATCAGCCGTACGTCGGGGCGGGTCACCGAGGCCACCGGGTCGTGCAGGTACAGCTGCACGACCTCCGCGCCCGCGCGCCCGCCCGTGTTCCGGACGGTCACGGACACGTCGTGGGAGCCGTCCGTGCCGAGCTCGGCCGGTTCGGTCGCCGAGCAGTCCTCCCAGGCGAACGCCGTGTAGGAGCGGCCGTGGCCGAAGGCGTACAGCGGGGTCGGGTCGAGGTTGCTGACCTCGCCCGCCAGGCCCAGGGGCGGCTGGAGGTAGGTCCAGGGCTGCCCGCCCGGGACCTGCGGGACGCTCACGGGGAGGCGGCCCGAGGGGTTCACGCGGCCCGAGAGGACGCCCGCGACCGCCGGGCCGCCCTCCTCGCCCGGGAAGAACGCCTGGACGACCGCGCCGAGCCGGCCGTGCCAGCGGCCCAGGGCGTAGGGGCGGCCGGTCAGCAGCACCAGCACCACGGGGACGCCGGTGGCGACCAGCGCGTCCAGCAGTTCGCCCTGGACGCCCGGCAGGCCGAGGTCCGTCGCGTCGCAGCCCTCGCCGGAGGTGCCCCGGCCGAACAGGCCCGCCCGGTCGCCGAGGACCGCCACGCACACGTCCGCCTCGGCAGCGCGGGCGATGGCCTCCTCGAAGCCCCCGGTATCCGGGTCGGTCACGTCGCAGCCTTGCGCGAACGTCACCTTGGCGTCGGGGAGTTCGGAGCGCAGGGCGTCCAGGACGGTCGGGATCTCGATGCCGGCCGGCACCTCGGGGTGGTGGGTGAGGACGTGGGACGGGAAGGAGTAGCAGCCCAGCATGGCCAGGGCGTCGGCCGCCCGGGGGCCGACCACCGAGATGCGGGTGTCGGGGGCCAGCGGGAGCAGGCCGTCGGGGTTGTCGAGCAGGACCACCGACTCCTCGGCCAGGCGGCGGGCCAGGATGCGGTTGCCCGTCGAGTCGAGTTCGACCGCCGTGGCCGGCTCGGGCGCCCAGTCCTCGTCCAGCAGGCCCAGTTCGCACTTCTGGAGCAGCACGCGGCGGGCCGCCCCGTCCACGAGTTCCTCGGGGACCTCGCCCGACCGGACGGCCTCCAGCAGCGGCCGGCCGTAGCACTTGACGGTGGGCAGCTCGACGTCGATGCCGGCGGTGAGGGCCGCGTGGGCCGCCTCGGCCGGGGTGCCGGCGACGCGGTGGAGGGTCTGGAGGAACGCGATGCCGAAGTAGTCGGCGACGACCGTGCCGGTGAAGCCCCACTCCTCGCGCAGGAGACGGGTCAGCAGCCCGGGGTCAGCGGAGGCCGGGACGCCGTCCGTCTCGGTGTAGGCGGCCATCACCGAGCGGGCCCCGCCCTCGCGCAGAGCCATCTCGAAGGGCGGCAGGGTGACGTCGGCGAACTCGCGCACCCCGGCCCGCACCGGGGCGAGATTGCGGGCGCCGGCCGAGGAGGCGTACCCGGCGAAGTGCTTGAGCGTGGCGACGACACCGGCCGACTCCAGGCCTCGCACGTACGCGGTTCCGACCGTGCCGACCAGGTACGGGTCCTCGCCGATGGTCTCCTCCACGCGGCCCCAGCGCGGATCGCGTACGACGTCCAGCACGGGCGCGAGGCCCTGGTGCACACCGACCGAACGCAGGTCGTCGCCGATGCGGCGGGCCATCTCCTCGACCAGCGGCGGATCCCAGGTCGCGCCCCAGGCCAGCGGGACCGGATAGGCCGTGGCCCGCCAGGCGGTGAAGCCGGCCAGGCACTCCTCGTGCGCGATCGCCGGAATGCCGAAACGGCCCGCCCCGGCGATCCGGCGCTGGGCGCGCGCCAGGGCCTGCGCGCCGAGCGCCGGGTCCACGGGGGCGGTGCCGAAGGAGCGGGTGAGCTGGCCCAGGCCGTGGGTGATCAGCTCATCCCAGTCGTACTCGACGGCCATGTCGTGCTGGTGCGGAGCGACGCCGTCGCCGTCCGTCGCGGCGCCCACCCACACGCCGTACAACTGGGCGGTCTTCTCCTCCGGGGTCATCCGGGAGAGCAGGTCGTCGACGCGGGCGGCGGCGGGCAGCGCGGGATCACGCCAGGGCGCGGTGGTCATGAAGCTCCTGTCGGGTGGACGGACGGCCCTCTCACGAACGTTCCTACGAATGTTTCGTTATGAACTTCGAATGTTCCGGGAACCTATGGCGGTGCGAGGACTTCGTCAAGGGGGCCGACGGGGTTACGATCGCCGCCATGACATCCCCGGAGCCGGTTGAAAGCCGGACGCAGAGCCGGACGCAGGGGCGCAGCGCGCAGACGGCGACGCTCGCCGAGATCGCCCGTGAGGCGGGCGTCTCGGCCCCGACTGTTTCGAAGGTCCTCAACGGCCGGGCCGACGTCGCCCCGGCCACCCGGTCCCGCGTCGAGGACCTGCTGCGCGCCCACGGCTACCGGCGCCGCCGTGCCGAGGCGACCCGCTCACCCCTGATCGACCTGGTCTTCCACGAGCTGGAGAGCGCCTGGGCGATGGAGGTCATCCGGGGCGTGGAGAACGTGGCCCGGGACGCCGGGCTCAGCGTCGTGCTGTCCGAGAGCGCGGGGCGGCTCACCCCCGGGCGGACCTGGGCCGACCAGGTCGCCGCGCGCCGGCCGCACGGCGTGATCCTGGTCCTGTCCGGGCTCGACGAGTCGCAGCGGGCGCTGCTCACCAGCCGCTCCATCCCGTTCGTGGTGATGGACCCGGCCGGTGACCCCGGCGCCGACGTGCCGTCGATCGGCGCGACCAACTGGCAGGGCGGTCTGGCCGCCACCCGGCATCTGGTCGAGCTGGGCCACCGCAGGATCGGTGCGATCAGCGGGCCCTCGCAGATGATGTGCAGCCGGGCCCGGATCGACGGCTACCGGGCCGCGCTGGAGACGGCCGGGCTGCCGGTGGACCCCGCCCTGATCGCCACCGGCGACTTCCACCACGAGGCCGGCTACCGGCGGGGCCTGGAACTGCTGCGCCGCCCGGACCGGCCGACCGCCGTCTTCGCCGGGAACGACCTCCAGGCGCTCGGGCTGTACGAGGCCGCGCGCGAGCTGGGGCTGCGCATTCCCGAGGACCTGAGCGTGGTCGGCTTCGACGACCTGCCGGTGGCGCCCTGGGTCGGACCGCCGCTGACGACCGTACGGCAGCCGCTGACCGAGATGGCCGAGGCCGCGGCCAAGCTGGTCCTCGACCTCGGGCGGGACGAGGGGACCGAGGCGGCGACGAGGGTGGAGCTGGCGACGAGTCTGGTGGTGCGCAGCAGCACGGCGGGGCCCGCGGAATAGCAGGTGCTGTATTGACGGGTGTTCCGGACGCCTCCACACTGCCCCGAAGCCAATCGGTTGCACCACCGAAACTTTCGGAGGCACCCGCCATGAGATCCCTGAGATCGGGCTTACGGACATCCCTGTCGGCCGGAGTCGTCCTGGCCGGCTCCCTGCTGCTCCCGGCCCCCGCGGCGCACGCCGCCGACACACCCCTGCGCGACCTCGCCGCTGCCAAGGGCAAGGTCATGGGCACGGCGGTCACCGGCTCCAAGCTCACCGGCACCTACGGCGAGACCGCCGGGCGCGAGTTCAACTGGCTCACCCCGGGCAACGCCATGAAGTGGGGCTCGGTCGAGCCGAGCCGCGGCACCTACAACTGGGCCGAGGCCGACGGGATCGTCGACTTCGCGGAGACGCATGGCCAGCAGGTGCGCGGGCACACCCTGCTCTGGCACCAGCAGAACCCGGGCTGGCTGACGAGCGGCAGCTGGACCCGGGACCAGCTCGGCGCGATCGTCCAGGACCACATCGCCACCGAGGTCGGCCGCTACAAGGGCCGCGTGGCCGCCTGGGACGTCGTCAACGAGCCCTTCAACGAGGACGGCACCTACCGCCCGACCCTCTTCCACACCACCCTCGGCCAGGACTACATCGCGCAGGCCCTCACCTGGGCCCGGGCCGCCGACCCGGGCGCGAAGCTGTACATCAACGACTACAACGTGGAGGGCGTCAACGCGAAGAGCACCGCCCTGTACAACCTGGTCAAGTCCCTGAAGGAGCGCGGGGTTCCGATCGACGGGGTCGGGCTGCAGGCCCATCTCATCGTCGGCCAGGTGCCCTCGACGCTCCAGCAGAACATCCAGCGCTTCGCCGACCTGGGCGTCGACGTGGCCATCACGGAGCTGGACATCCGGATGCAGCTCCCGGCGACGCAGGCGAAGCTGACCCAGCAGGCCGCCGACTACAAGGCCGTCACGAACGCGTGTGTCGCGGTCGCTCGCTGCACCGGCGTCACGGTCTGGGGCTTCACCGACTCCGACTCCTGGATCCCGGACACCTTCCCCGGCCAGGGAGCGGCGACGCCGTACGACGAGAACTACCGGCCGAAACCGGCGTACCACGCCATCGCGGAGGCCCTCGGCGGGACGACGACCCCGCCGCCGACGGGCGCCTGCACGGCCGTCTACAGCGTCACCAGCCAGTGGAGCACGGGCTACACGGGCCAGGTGCGGATCGCCTGCTCGGGCGCCTCGCTGTCGTCGTGGCAGGCGACCTGGACGTTCGGCGCCGGGCAGCGGATCACCCAGGCCTGGAACGCGAACTGCACGCAGTCGGGCACGGCGGTCAGTTGCGCCAACGCCCCGTACAACGGCTCCGTACCGGACGGCGGTTCGGTGACCTTCGGGTTCAACGGTTCGTGGAGCGGGAGCAATCCGGTGCCGGTCGTGACACTGGGATGAGCCCGGGTCCGGAAATCTGAGAATTTCCGAAGAAAAGGCGCCCTGAACTCCCTGCCTGTAATAATTCGGACTTATGTTCCTGCCCGTGACGGGACACCACGGGGACGAGGGCAAGGAAGCAGGCCGACGGTCGAGAGCGCTGAAGATCGCCGGCCTCGTCCTGGCGGGGACGCTGGTGCTGGGCGCCGGAGCGGCGGGCTGGGCCTACTGGCATCTCAACGACAACATCACCGGCGTCGACATCGACAACGCGCTGGGCGACGACCGGCCGCCGAAGCCGGTGACCACCCCGGCGCCCTCGGCTCCGGCCCTGCCGAGCGAGGCCCTCAACATCCTGGTCCTCGGCTCGGACTCGCGCAGCGGCGAGGAGAACCGCCGGCTCGGCGGCGGCGACAGCTCCGGTGCCCGCTCGGACACGGCGATGGTCGTCCATCTCGACGCCGGGCGGACCAGCGCGACGGTGGTGAGCATCCCGCGCGACACCCTGGTCACCCGCCCGTCCTGCCCGCGCACGTCCGGCGGGTCGACGGCGGTCGCCCGCCACTCCATGTTCAACAGCGCGTACGAGGTGGGCGGTCCGGTCTGCGCGGTCAAGACGGTCGAGGAGATGACGAACGTCCGCATGGACCACTACCTCGAAATCGACTTCTCCGGCTTCGCCAAGCTGGTCGACGCGCTGGGCGGGGTCACCGTCACCACGGACGAGGACATCGCCGACGAGGACAGCCATCTGCGGCTGGAGGCGGGCACCCACCACCTGGACGGCACCCAGGCCCTCGGTCTCGCCCGCACCCGGCACGGCATCGGCGACGGCAGCGACCTGGGCCGCATAGGCCTCCAGCAGAAGCTGGTGAAGGCCCTGCTGGAGCAGATCGCCTCCCAGGACCTGCTCACCGACCCGGCCAGGCTGTACCGCGTCGCGGACGCGGTGACGACGGGCCTCACCACGGACACCGGCCTGGACTCCCTCGCCGAACTGACCCGGCTCGGACAGAGCCTGCAGGGCCTCTCGGCGAGCGGGGTGCGGACGGTGATGATGCCCGTGGTGCGGGCGCCGTCGGACCCCAACCGGGTGGTGGCGGAGGAGCCGGAGGCGGGGAGGCTGTGGGAGTCGCTGCGCTGACCTGCGCGAACGTGTCACGGAAAAATCTTCGAGAAATTCCGGCGAGCATGTCGATCCGTCGTTCTCCCGATCGACGCAGGGGTGAGAGCGGGGAAGAGCCCCGCTCCCGAGGACCCCGAGGAGTCACCATGCCGCGCTTTCTCACGCTGATCCGCATCGACGAGAAGAACGCCCCCGCCGAGGGCCCGAGCCCCGAGCTGATGGACCGGATGGGCAGGCTCCTGGAGGAGATCACCAAGGCGGGGGTCATGCTCGACACGGCCGGGCTCACTCCGACCTCCGACGGCAGCCGGGTGACGTGGGAGGGCGGACAGCTCTCCGTCACCGACGGGCCGTTCACCGAGTCCAAGGAGGTCATCGGCGGCTACTCGATCAGCCAGTGCAAGGACAAGGCCGAGGCGATCGAGTGGACCAAGCGGTTCCTGTCGCTGCACGAGGACTACTGGACGATCACCGCCGAGGTCCGGCAGATCGCCGAGGACTGACCGGTCCGCGCGCCGGTTCTGTTTGGCCGGGCGGCACCACGGGTGTCTGATGGTGGGCTGTGACCCCGCAGCCCACCCCGGCCTCGCAGTCGCCTTCGGATCCGCAGCCGGCCGAGGCCCCGCAGCCCGCCTCACCCCCACCACCCCGACCCGACCGTACCGCCGAGGTCATCGAGACCGTCTTCCGGATGGAGTCGCCCCGGATCATCGCCGGTGTCGCCCGGGTCGTCCGGGACGTCGGGATCGCCGAGGAACTCGCGCAGGACGCGCTGGTCGCGGCACTGGAGCAGTGGCCGCGGGACGGGGTGCCCGACAACCCGGGCGCGTGGCTCATGAGCACCGCCCGCCACCGTGCCGTCGACCTGGTCCGGCGCCGGGAGAACTACGCCCGCAAGCTCGCGGAGATCGGCCGGGACCTGTCGGAGACGGCTCCCCCTCAGGAGCCCGCCGACCTCGACGACATCGACGACGACCTGCTCCGCCTGGTCTTCACCGCCTGCCACCCGGTGCTCTCCACCGAGGCCCGCACCGCCCTGACCCTGCGCCTGCTCGGCGGCCTCACCACGACCGAGATCGCCCGCGCCTTCCTCGTCCCGGAGCCGACGGTCGCGCAGCGCATCGTCCGCGCCAAGCGCACCCTGGCGACGAAGAACGTCGCCTTCGAGGTGCCGCACGGGCCCGACCGCGAGGCCCGCCTCGGCTCGGTCCTCGACGTCATCTACCTGATCTTCAACGAGGGGTACGCCGCCACGGCCGGCGACGACTGGCTCCGGCCGTCCCTGTGCGAGGACGCCCTCCGCCTGGCCCGGGTGCTCTCGGGCCTCATGCCGAAGGAACCCGAAGTGCACGGCCTCACCGCGCTCCTGGAGCTGCAGGCGTCCCGTACGGCGGCCCGCACCGGCCCCTCCGGCGAGCCGGTCCTGCTGAAGGACCAGAACCGCTCCCGCTGGAACCGCATGCTCATCGCCCGCGGCTTCACCGCACTGGGCCGGGCCGAGGCCACCTCCGGCGGTGCCCCGGGCCCGTACCTCCTCCAGGCGGCCATCGCCGCCTGCCACGCGCACGCGTACACCTACGAGGAGACCGACTGGTCCCGCATCGCCACCCTCTACGGTCTGCTGGCGGCCCGCTCCCCGTCCCCGGTGGTGGAGCTGAACCGCGCGGTGGCCGTCTCGATGTCCGAGGGCCCGGCCGCGGCCCTCGTCCTCGTCGACGCCCTGGCCGGCGACCCCACCCTGCGGGACTACCACCTGCTGCCCAGCGTCCGCGGCGACCTCCTCGCCCGCCTCGGCCGTACGCCGGAGGCCCGGGCCGAGTTCGAACGGGCGGCCTCCCTGACCCGCAACGAACGGGAGCGGGAGCTGCTGCTGCGCCGGGCCGCGGAACAGCCGTGACGGTCAGGCGGGGTGCCCGATGAGCATCGCCGGTGCCCCCGCGACCCGGGTCAGGAACACCGTGGCCGCGTGCGGCCCCTGCGGCTTGACCTTCTTGCGGAGCTCCTCCGGCTCGACCGCCGAGCCCCGCTTCTTGACCGTGAGAATGCCGACCTGGCGCTCCCTCAGCAGCGCCTTCAGCTTCTTGACGTTGAAGGGCAGGTGGTCGGTGATCTCGTAGGCGGTGGCGTACGGGGTCGGGTGCAGGGCGTCCGCCGTGACGTACGCGATGGTCGCGTCGAGCAGCCCGCCGTCGACCTGGTCGGCGACCTCGGCGACCAGGTGGGCGCGGATGACGGCGCCGTCGGGCTCGTAGAGGTAGCGGCCGGGCGGGCGGACGTCCGGGTCGGGCAGGCCGCGGGAGAGCAGGGTGCGGGGGCCCGGCAGGAGGGTCGCCCGGACCGCCCCCGGCTCGGTGCCGAACCACAGCACCGCCTCCTTGACGTCCCCGCCGTCGGAGATCCACTCGGCCTCGGCGTCCTCGGGGACCGCCTCGTGCGGGATGCCGGGGGCGACCTTCAGCGCGGCGCCGCGCGGGGCCCGGCGGGCGGCGGACACGGCCCAGGACAGGGGCGGCGAGTAGGCCTCGGGGTCGAAGATCCGGCCGCGGCCGCCGCGCCGGGCGGGGTCGACGAACACGGCGTCGAAACCGGCCGTGTCCACGTCCGTGACATCCGCCTCGCGCACCTCGATGAGACCGGACAGGCCCAGCGCGTCGGCGTTCGCCCGGGCCGCCGCGGCCGTCTGCGGGTCCCGGTCCACGGCCAGCACCCGGATCCCGGCGCGGGCCAGCGCGATCGCATCACCCCCGATGCCGCAGCACAGGTCGGCGACCGAGGTGATGCCCGCCTCGGCCATCCGCCGGGCCCGGTAGGCCGCCACGCTCGCCCGGGTCGACTGCTCGACCCCGTTCGGCGTGAAGAACATCCGGCCCGCGTCCTCGGCCCCGAACTTCGCCACCGCGCGCTGCCGCAGCCGCGCCTGCCCGAGCGCCGCCGACACCAGCTCGGCGGGGTGCTCGCGACGCAGCCGGGTCGCGACGGCCAGCTCCTGCGCCGGGTCGGTGTCCCGCACCTCGTCGAGGAGGGCGCGGCCTTCGGGGGTGAGGAGGGGAGCGAGGTCGTTCACCGGATCATTGTCGGCCACGGCGGCGGGCGGGTGGCGTGTGGGCCAGTCGGTGGATGGCGGGGGCGCCGGCCGCGGTGTCGGGCCGGGATCGACGGGAGGCGCTGCGAGGATCCGGCGTCATGCGAGCAGTCGTACAAAATGACAAAAGCCGGGCATGGGGGGTATCAAGGCGGAGGTCCGCACGCGTGCGGACCGGCCTCGCCGTGCTCGTGCTCGCCGCCATCGCCTCCGGCTGCGCGCAGGACGGCGGCAGCGACCAGGTCACCCCGGCGGGTGGCCAGCAGCCCCTCGACGCGCCCCCGGCCCGCGCGCTCGACTCCTACGCCACCAAGCTGCGCGCCGCGCACGCCGCCCGGGTCGCCGCCGCGCACCGCTGGGGCCTGCGCAAGGTCCCGCGCGCCGCCCCGCCCGCCCCCGCGCAGAAGCCGAGGATCAGGACCCGCAAGGGCTTCGAGGTGGACGGCCACCGGGAGCTGGACCTGCCGCCCGTCTTCACCAGGGTCCCCACCCGGGACAAGGTCGTCTTCCTCACCATCGACGACGGTGCCGAGAAGGACCCGGCGTTCCTGCGGATGATGAGCGACCTGGACGTCCCGTACACCGCCTTCCTCAGCGGCTACCTGGTCAAGGACGACACCCGCTACTTCCGGAAGATGCAGTCCAAGGGCGTGGTCCTGAACAACCACACCCTCCACCACCCCAATCTGCGGGGCATGTCCTACCGGGCGCAGAAGCGCGAGATCTGCGGCATGCAGAGCTACCTGGAGCGGCGGTTCGGCAAGCGCCCCACCCTCTTCCGCCCGCCCTACGGCAGCTACGACCGGGCGACCCTGCGCGCCGCCAAGACCTGCGGCATCGCGTACGCGCCCCTGTGGAACCAGGAGGTCTTCGCCGACCACTGGGAGTACCGCGAAGGGGACCGCAAGCTGCGCCCGGGGGACATCGTCCTCACGCACTTCCGGGGCCCCGAACAGTGGAAGGGCACGATGGCCGACATGATCCGCCGCTTCCTGAACAAGGTGACGGCCCAGGGGTACGCGGTCGGGCGGCTGGAGGACTACCTGTGAGGCGGCCGGCCGCCGCCGTGCTGTGCGCGGTCCTCGTGGCCGGCTGCGCCGGGGGCCCGGCGGAGCGGCCGGGCGCCGCCGACGGCCGGGCGCAGGACCCGGCACGCGCGGAGGGCGCCACCCACCCGCTGCCGCCCGTCGTGGACCACGTCCCCACCCGCGAACCCGTCGTCTTCCTCACCTACGACGACGGCGCCGAGCGCGACCCCCGCTTCGTCGGCCTCGTCCGTGAACGGCGCCTCCCCGTCAGCATGTTCCTCACGGACAGCGTCGTGGGACCCGGCTACGGCCACTTCGCCCGGCTGCGCGCGGTCGGCGCGTCCATCCAGAACCACACCCTCGACCACCCCGCCCTGCGCGGCCTGCCCTACGCCGGCCAGCGCGCCGAGATCTGCGGCCAGCAGCACAAACTCCGCTCCCGCTTCGGCATCAGCCCCCGCCTCTTCCGCCCGCCCTACGGCACCTACGACCGGACGACCCTGCGCGCGGCGGCCGACTGCGGCATCACGGCGGTCGTACTGTGGCGCGCGTCCCTGAACGCCGAGGGCGGACTGACGTACACCCGGGGTGAGCCGGGCCTGCGGCCGGGCGACATCGTCTCGGTTCCGGCGGGCGAGACGATGTCTCCGAGCCTGACGGAACGGACCGTGCGGCTGCTGCGCGAGATCGAGCGGAAGGGGCTTCGGGTGGGGCGCCTGGAGGACCACCTGTAGGACCGCCCGCCGGGTCGGCCGGAGAGAGTGCCCGGCCGACGCGCCGTCCGCAATTAGCAGTCCGCTTGACCGAGTGCTAATCGCAGTCATAGTCTCGGCTCTGGCACTCCCCCTAGGAGAGTGCCAACACAGCGACGGGCAGGTCCGGCACCCGCGACGACGGATCCACCTGGTCGCCACCTCAGACAGTTAACCCCGTGAGATCTCCGAAGGGGGAGGTCGGATCGTGACGACCACCAGCTCCAAGGTTGCCATCAAGCCGCTCGAGGACCGCATTGTGGTCCAGCCGCTCGACGCCGAGCAGACCACCGCCTCTGGCCTGGTCATCCCGGACACCGCCAAGGAGAAGCCCCAGGAGGGCGTCGTCCTGGCCGTGGGCCCGGGCCGCTTCGAGGACGGCAACCGTCTTCCGCTCGACGTCTCCGTCGGCGACGTCGTGCTCTACAGCAAGTACGGCGGCACCGAGGTGAAGTACAACGGCGAGGAGTACCTCGTCCTCTCGGCCCGCGACGTGCTCGCGATCGTCGAGAAGTAATTCACCCGGCATTACCAGCATTGCAGTGGACTGCGCCCCTGGCCCCCGCGACCTTATGAAGCCGGGCGTCGGGGGCGCGGTTCGTTTCACCCACGTTTTCCGAGAGGGCTGAACCGCTCCCATGGCGAAGATTCTGAAGTTCGACGAGGACGCCCGTCGCGCCCTCGAGCGCGGCGTCAACAAGCTTGCCGACACGGTCAAGGTGACGATCGGCCCCAAGGGCCGCAACGTCGTCATCGACAAGAAGTTCGGCGCTCCCACCATCACCAACGACGGTGTGACCATCGCCCGCGAGGTCGAGGTCGAGGACCCGTACGAGAACCTCGGTGCCCAGCTGGTCAAGGAGGTGGCGACCAAGACCAACGACATCGCGGGTGACGGTACGACCACCGCGACCGTGCTCGCCCAGGCGCTCGTGCGCGAGGGCCTCAAGAACGTCGCCGCCGGCGCCTCCCCGGCCGCCCTGAAGAAGGGCATCGACGCCGCCGTCGCCGCGGTCTCCGAGGAGCTCCTCGCGACCGCCCGTCCGATCGACGAGAAGTCCGACATCGCCGCCGTCGCCGGTCTGTCCGCCCAGGACACCCAGGTCGGCGAGCTCATCGCCGAGGCCATGGACAAGGTCGGCAAGGACGGTGTCATCACCGTCGAGGAGTCCAACACCTTCGGTCTGGAGCTGGACTTCACCGAGGGCATGGCCTTCGACAAGGGCTACCTGTCGCCGTACTTCGTGACGGACCAGGAGCGCATGGAAGCCGTCCTGGACGACCCGTACATCCTCATCACGCAGGGCAAGATCTCCGCCATCGCGGACCTCCTGCCGCTGCTGGAGAAGGTCATCCAGTCCAACGCCTCCAAGCCGCTGCTGATCATCGCCGAGGACGTCGAGGGCGAGGCCCTCTCCACCCTCGTCGTGAACAAGATCCGCGGCACGTTCAACGCCGTCGCCGTGAAGGCCCCCGGCTTCGGCGACCGCCGCAAGGCGATGCTGCAGGACCTGGCCGTCCTCACCGGCGCCACGGTCGTCTCCGAGGAGGTCGGCCTCAAGCTCGACCAGGTCGGCCTGGACGTGCTCGGCTCCGCCCGCCGCGTCACCGTCACGAAGGACGACACCACGGTCGTCGACGGCGCCGGCAACAAGGACGACGTGCAGGGCCGCGTCGCCCAGATCAAGGCCGAGATCGAGTCCACCGACTCCGACTGGGACCGCGAGAAGCTCCAGGAGCGCCTCGCGAAGCTGGCCGGCGGCGTGTGCGTCATCCGCGTGGGTGCCGCCACCGAGGTCGAGCTCAAGGAGCGCAAGCACCGTCTGGAGGATGCCATCTCCGCGACCCGCGCCGCGGTCGAGGAGGGCATCGTCTCCGGTGGTGGCTCCGCGCTGGTCCACGCCGTCAAGGTCCTCGAGGGCAACCTCGGCAAGACCGGCGACGAGGCCACCGGTGTCGCGGTCGTCCGCAAGGCCGCCGTCGAGCCGCTGCGCTGGATCGCCGAGAACGCCGGCCTGGAGGGCTACGTCATCACCTCCAAGGTCGCCGAGCTCGACAAGGGCCAGGGCTTCAACGCCGCCACCGGCGAGTACGGCGACCTGGTCAAGGCCGGCGTCATCGACCCGGTCAAGGTCACCCGCTCCGCCCTGGAGAACGCCGCCTCCATCGCCTCCCTCCTCCTCACGACCGAGACCCTGGTCGTCGAGAAGAAGGAAGAGGAGGAGCCGGCCGCCGCGGGCCACGGCCACGGCCACGCCCACTGAGGCACCGGCCTGGTAGCAGAAGCCCCCGTTCCGCCCAGGCGGGACGGGGGCTTCTCCCGTAGGTCCTGCCGGTCACAGCTCCAGCGGGTCGAGCACTCCGAGCTGCTGCATCAGCCCCAGCCGGTCGTACTGCCACCAGCCCTCGGCGATCTTCCCGTCCGGCGTGCAGCGGTGGACGGTCGTCCCGGTCATGGTGACCTCCTGGCCGGTCGGCGCGATCCCGAGGAAGTCGCCGGTGTGACGCCCGTGGAAGGTCCACCGGGTGCAGACCCGGTCGCCCTGCGCCATCTGGTCCTCGATGGTGAACGAGAAGTCGAACCCGCCCCGCCACACCTCCACCTCGCGCCGGAGCGCGTCGAGCCCGATGACGTCCTGCACATTGGCGGGATCGTGGTCGTGGTAGTCCTCGATGAACACGTCGTTGAACGGCGGCGCGTCCCCCTGGCCCGGTGCGAGCTCGAAGAACCTGCGCGCGGTGGCCGCGTACAGCTGCTCGTCCCGCACCACGTCCAGGTCCGTGAAGGTCGGCGTCTCCTCGCAGAGCGCCACCATGTCCTGGAAGATCCGGTCGGTCTCCGGCAGCCCGGAGTTGCGCATCGCCTCCTCGTACGAGGGGAACTCCACGATCTCCACGATGTGCGAGGAGTCGGCCCGGTCCTTCGCCACCACACTGTGCGACGCGGTCCGCTTCCCCTTGGTCTGCTCGACCCACCGGTCCATCAGCCGGTTCATCTCGTCGAGCCGGCTGGTCCTGCATTCGATGAGCTGTACGAAGGTCATGGCCTCGCCTCCGGCCCCCCTGGGTCCGGCTGAACAGCTTCATTGTCCCAAGGGGAGTGCCCGGGTGCCTCCCGGCTGCCGGCGGAGGAAGAGGAGCCGGCCGACGCGCGCCTACTGCGGCCCGTACTTCCGGCCCGTCCTGGAGGACACCGCCCCCAGCATCCCCCGCGGCACCAGCTTCGCCGCCCCCATCAGCGCCTTGTAGCGCGGGTCCGGGATGGACAGCGTCCTGCCACGCGCCAGATCGTGCAGCGCCGCCGCCACCAGCTTGTCCGCGTCCAGCCACATCCAGCCCGGGATGTTGTCGGTGCCCATCCCCGCCCGGTCGTGGAACTCGGTGCGCACGAAACCCGGGCAGAGCGCCATCAGCCGTACGCCGCTGCCGGCCAGGTCGCGTGCCGCACCCTGCGTGAACTGCACGACCCAGGCCTTGGAGGCGCCGTAGGTACCGCGGGGCACGAAGGCGGCCACCGACGCGACGTTGACCACGCCGCCCCGGCCGCGCTCGCGCATGGCCTCGGTCGCCGCCGACGTCAGCCGCAGCACCGCCTCGCAGTGCACCTTGAGCATCCGCAGCTCGTCGGCCATGGAGACGTCGAGGTAGCGGCCCTTGTTGCCGAACCCGGCGTTGTTGATCAGCAGGTCGACGGGGTTCTTGCGGTCGCCGAGGCGCCCGGCCACCGCCTCGATCCCCTTGTCCTCGGCCAGGTCGGCCGTCAGCACCTCCGCCTCGATGCCGTGCCGGTCGTGCAGCTCGGTCGCCTGCTCGCGAAGCCGCTTGGTGTCGCGGGCCACCAGCACCAGGTTGTGCCCGTCCGCCGCCAGTCGCCGCGCGAACGCGGCCCCGATGCCTGCCGTCGATCCCGTAATCAGAGCCGTTGTCATGGCAGAAGGTTAGTGACCTGGACTGAGTGCGTCCGCTTCCCCGTGGGGCCGTCCGTGGTGAAGGGTCCGTGGAGACAGGCGTGGTGAGCGGCGATCAGGCCCCGTACTTCTCCTCGTACTCCCGAGCCGTCCGCAGCAGCTCAGGGTGCAGGGCCTCGCCGGCGGCCAGCAGGCGCGGCAGCAGCGTCCGCTCGGTCGTCACCGCCCGGAACTGCAGGGCCACCGTCACGTCGTGGCGGGGCCGGTGCACGATCTCGACGGCATCGCCCGCGCGGATCTCCCCGGGCACGATCACCCGCAGATACGCCCCCGGCGCACCCCGCTGCGTGAACCGCTTGACCCAGCCCTTCTCGCCCAGGTGGCCCTGGAACGTCCGGCACGGGATCCGGCCGGAGGTGACCTCCAGCACCACCTCGGGCCCCACCCGCCAGCGCTCGCCGATCAGCGCACCGGACACGTCCAGTCCGCTGGTCGTGAGGTTCTCGCCGAACGCGCCGTCGGCCAGCGTCCGGCCCAGCTCGCGCTCCCACTCGTCCAGGTCCTCGCGGGCCATGGCGTACACCGCCTGGTCGTCGCCGCCGTGGTGCTCCAGCTTGCACACCGCGTCACCGGCCAGCCCGCTCCCGCCGACGCCCTTGGGCCCGGGCGCCGACACCCGCACCGGCCCGTCGACCGGCCGCTTGTCGATCCCGGTCACGCCCCCGGGGCCGTCCGCGTACGGCGCGGCCTCGGCGCGCCCCAGATTCACAGACAGAAGCTTCATGCTCCGCACGGTAAGCGACCACACCCCAAAGCGTCGACGCATTATTCGCATCACCATCAAAGGGTCGCTTATCCTCGAAGGGTGATCGAAGCTCGTCATCTCCGCGTCCTGCGCGCCGTCGCGACCACCGGCTCCTTCTCCGCCGCGGGCCGCGAGCTGGGCTGCACCCAGCCCGCCGTGAGCCAGCAGATGAAGGCCCTGGAGACCTCCGTCGGCACGCCGCTGCTGATCCGCACCGGACGGGAGATGCGTCTGACCCAGGCCGGCGAGGCCCTGGTGCGGCACGCCACCGGCATCCTCGCCGGGCTCACGGCCGCCGAGGAGGAGGTCGCCGCCATCGCCGGGCTGCGCGCGGGCCGGGTCCGGCTCGTCTCCTTCCCCAGCGGCAGCTCCACCCTCGTCCCCACGGCCCTCGCGGCGCTGCGCGCGGCGCACCCGGGCACCCGCGTCTCCCTGGAGGAGGCCGAGCCGCCCGCCTCCGTGGGCCTGCTGCGCGAGGGCGACTGCGACGTGGCGCTCGCCTTCCGCTACGAGGGGGCGGCGGGCGCGGAGGAGTGGGACGACCTCGTCGTACGGCCGCTGCTGTCGGACCGGCTCGTCGCACTCGTGCCGGAGCGGCACAGGCTCGCGGGCGCGGAGTCCGTCGCCATCGGCGAGCTCACCGAGGAGCCGTGGATCGCGGGCTGCCCGCGCTGTCGCGGACAGCTGGTCGAGGTGTGCGCGGCGGCCGGCTTCACCCCGCGCATCGACTTCGCGACCGATGACTACCCGGCCGTCGTCGGCCTCGTCGGCGCCGGTCTGGGCGTGGCCGTGCTGCCCCAGCTGGCCGTCGAGTCGGTACGGCCCCGGGGGGTGCGCACCGTTCGCCTCGAACCGGCGGTGCGCCGGGAGATCGTCGCGCTCACCCTGCCCGACCTCGCACAGGTCCCGGCCGTGGCGGCGACGCTCGACCAACTGGCCCGGGCCGCTCGCCGCTAGCGCGGCCCACGCGTCCCAAAAACCAACGGCACGCGTGCGCGTGCCCGTTTGCAGAAACGTTCCTTCAGTTGTTCGAGACGGTGTGCCCGCCCGATGCCGACGCCGACACCAGCCGGTTGCGCGCCCGCCCCATCAGCTCTTCGCGCTCGTCCTCGGTCAGCCCGCCCCACACGCCGTACGGCTCACGCACCGCCAGGGCGTGGGCGGCGCACTCGGCGCGTACCGGGCACCTCATGCAGACCTCTTTGGCCGAGTTCTCACGAGCGCTCCTCGCCGCACCGCGCTCACCCTCCGGATGGAAGAAGAGCGAGCTGTCCACGCCGCGACAGGCAGCCAGCAGCTGCCAGTCCCACAGGTCCGCGTTCGGTCCGGGAAGGCGGGAGAAATCTGCCATTACGTGACCCCTTGTTGCCGTTCTGGGCGGATCCGGTGTCTACGACCGTACAACTACGATCTAAGGAGATGAAAATATGACTCATTGCGAATCTAGCTCCAGACACTGGCAAAGCGGAAGAAATGGGTCTGAATGGGGCATAGGTTGTGATGAAAGTTCGAGGGTCTGCTGCGCATATCTGCACCGTGTCCGCCCCCTCACGTAGAGTGCCGAAGATGGCAGCCGCCCCCGTAACTCTTTCGAGTGACCGTCGTTGAGAGTGCGAGGCGGTTGAAGGAACAAGCGCTCGGACGGGTGTCCGAGGCGGTCGACCGCACAGGTGACGATTTCGTACCAGCCTGGAGGCTCAAGGTGACGCGCATCAGCTGCGGAGGGCGGTCATGACATCCGTCCTCGTCTGCGACGACTCCCCGCTTGCCCGAGAGGCGCTCCGTCGTGCGGTCGCGACCGTGCCCGGCGTAGAGCGCGTGACGACGGCGGCCAACGGCGAGGAAGTCCTCCGCCGCTGGGGGGCCGACCGCTCGGACCTGATTCTGATGGACGTACGCATGCCCGGACTGGGCGGCGTCGAGACGGTCCGGCGGCTGCTGTCCGCCGACCCCGGTGCGCGCATCATCATGCTCACCGTCGCCGAGGACCTGGACGGCGTGGCCCTCGCGGTCGCCGCCGGTGCCCGCGGCTATCTGCACAAGGACGCCTCCCGCGCGGAACTGCGCGCGACGGTGACCCAGGCCCTGGCCGACCCGACCTGGCGGCTCGCCCCGCGCCGGCTGCGCTCGGCCGAGATGGGCGCGGCGCCCACGCTCACGGCGCGTGAGATCCAGGTCCTCGAAGGTATGAGCCACGGCCGCTCGAACGCGGAGATCGGCCGCGAGCTGTTCCTCTCCGAGGACACCGTCAAGACGCACGCCCGGCGGCTGTTCAAGAAGCTGGGCGCCTCGGACCGGGCCCACGCCGTGGCGCTCGGCTTCCGGTGGGGACTGGTGCGCTAGGGCCTGTCCTTCGGATCGGGTCGGCTTCGACGCGCGGCCTCCGGCGAGAGCCGGAGAGCGGGGGCACGCGGATGCCCCCGCGTGAGCCGTACCCGCGCGGACCGGAGCCGGCGGCCGACGGCGACGCCGGCAGGGGGCCGCTCCCGCCCCGGCGAGGCCGACAGCCCGGGAGGGCGCGGGCTGGGGCCGAGGTCCCCGGGATGATCCGAACGGCAGGTCCCAGAGGTCGTGGTGAGGGCACGGAACGCCAGGTGGGCGTGGGTGGACCGGGGGTCCGCCCAGGGCCCGCTGCTCGTTTCGCCGCGGATGCCGCATCCTTGAGGGTGTGGAGTTCCTCGGGGACGAGTCGGTCGAGCGGAAGGGGAGGGCGCAGGGGATGAGTGCCGGCGCACCTGCTCATAACGCTTCGGTGCACAACAACGGGAGCGGTGCCGCGGAGCCGGCGGCCGCAAGGCACCATGGACCGATGCGCGACGACGAGGCGGCCCATGCCCAGGGCGCGATCGGTGCGCTCGTCCACCGCGCCGTCGACGGGGACGAGCAGGCGACGCACGACCTGCTCGCCCATGTCCACCCCTTGGCCCTGCGCTACTGCCGCACCCGTCTGTCCCGTCTCCCGGGCGACGCGCGGCACTTCGTGGAGGACCTCGCGCAGGAGGTCTGCGTGGCGGTGCTCCTCGCACTGCCCCGCTACCGGGACACCGGCCGCCCGTTCGAGGCGTTCGTCTTCGCCATCGCCGCGCACAAGGTCGCCGACCTCCAGCGCGCGGCGATGCGTCACCCCGGCTCGACGGCCGTCCCCTCCGACGAGATGCCCGAGCGCCCGGACGACTCCCTCGGCCCGGAGGAGCGCGCCCTGCTCAGCAGCGACGCGGAATGGGCCAAGAAACTCCTGGCCAACCTCCCCGAGAACCAGCGGGAGCTGCTCCTGCTGCGGATCGCGGTGGGGCTGACGGCCGAGGAGACCGGCCAGATGTTGGGAATGTCACCCGGGGCGGTCCGGGTGGCTCAGCACAGGGCGCTGAGCCGGCTGCGGGCGCTGGCCGAGCAGTAGCCCTGCTTGAAGAACCCCTGAGTTGAACAGGCGGTGCGCCGCTTCCGTACGAACATACGAAGCCCGGAGCCAGGCGGAACCGTGGAATGAGACAGCCTCGCTTCCCGTTAGCATGGACATCCGCACCGATCAAGGCCATTTGGGGAAGGTGTCATGACTGCCAACGTCGACGGAGTGCCCGGTAAATTCGCGACACTCGGGCTGACCTACGACGACGTGCTGCTGCTGCCGGGTGCATCCGAAGTGCTCCCCAACGCGGTCGACACCTCGTCCCGCATCTCCCGCAACGTCCGGGTCAACATCCCGCTGCTCTCCGCGGCGATGGACAAGGTGACCGAGTCCCGCATGGCGATCGCGATGGCCCGCCAGGGCGGCGTCGGCGTGCTGCACCGCAACCTCTCCATCGAGGACCAGGTCAACCAGGTCGACCTGGTGAAGCGCTCCGAGTCCGGCATGGTCACCGACCCGATCACGGTGCACCCCGACGCCACGCTGGGCGAGGCCGACGCCCTGTGCGCCAAGTTCCGCATCAGCGGCGTCCCGGTCACCGACGGCAACAAGAAGCTGCTCGGCATCGTCACCAACCGCGACATGGCCTTCGAGACCGACCGCACGCGTCAGGTGCGCGAGGTCATGACGCCGATGCCGCTGGTCACCGGCAAGGTCGGCATCTCCGGCGCCGACGCCATGGAGCTGTTGCGCCGCCACAAGATCGAGAAGCTTCCCCTGGTCGACGACGCGGGTGTCCTCAAGGGCCTCATCACGGTCAAGGACTTCGTCAAGGCCGAGCAGTACCCCAACGCGGCCAAGGACTCCGAGGGCCGGCTGCTCGTCGGTGCGGCCGTGGGAGCCAGCCCCGAGGCCCTGGAGCGTGCCCAGGCGCTCGCCGGTGCCGGTGTGGACTTCCTGGTCGTCGACACCTCGCACGGCCACAACAGCAACGCCCTCAGCTGGATGGCGAAGATCAAGTCGAGCGTCGGCGTCGACGTGATCGGCGGCAACGTCGCCACGCGTGACGGCGCCCAGGCGCTGATCGACGCCGGCGTCGACGGCATCAAGGTGGGCGTGGGCCCCGGCTCGATCTGCACCACCCGCGTGGTCGCCGGTATCGGCGTCCCGCAGGTCACGGCCATCTACGAGGCGTCCCTCGCGGCCCGCCCGGCCGGTATCCCGCTGATCGGCGACGGCGGCCTGCAGTACTCCGGCGACATCGGCAAGGCCCTGGCCGCCGGTGCCGACACCGTGATGCTGGGCAGTCTCCTCGCCGGCTGTGAGGAGTCCCCGGGCGAGCTGCAGTTCATCAACGGCAAGCAGTTCAAGTCGTACCGCGGCATGGGCTCGCTCGGCGCGATGCAGTCCCGCGGCCAGGCCAAGTCGTACTCCAAGGACCGTTACTTCCAGGCCGAGGTCGGCTCCGACGACAAGCTCGTGCCCGAGGGCATCGAGGGCCAGGTGCCCTACCGCGGCCCGCTGGCCAACGTCCTGCACCAGCTCGTCGGCGGTCTGCGCCAGACCATGGGCTACGTGGGCGCCGCATCCATCGACGAGATGGAGACCAAGGGCCGCTTCGTCCGGATCACCTCCGCGGGCCTCAAGGAGAGCCACCCGCACGACATCCAGATGACGGTCGAGGCACCGAACTACAGCCGCAGCAAGTAGCGGCCGGCCTCCCAGGGCGGCTCCGGAGCATCCGGGGCCGCCCTCGCCGTGCCCGTCGGCGATACTGGAAGACGCTGCAACGCATCAGGGAAAGGCCACAGACGTGACTGAGATCGAGATCGGGCGCGGCAAGCGCGGCCGCCGGGCGTACGCCTTCGACGACATCGCCGTCGTCCCCAGCCGCCGTACGCGGGACCCGAAGGAGGTCTCGATCGCCTGGCAGATCGACGCCTACCGCTTCGAGCTGCCCTTCCTGGCCGCCCCCATGGACTCGGTCGTCTCCCCGGCCACCGCCATCCGTATCGGCGAGCTCGGCGGCCTCGGCGTGCTGAACCTCGAAGGCCTGTGGACGCGCTACGAGGACCCGCAGCCGTTGCTCGACGAGATCACCGGGCTGGACGCGGAGACCGCGACCCGCCGTCTGCAGGAGATCTATGCGGCTCCCATCAAGGAGGAGCTGATCGGGCAGCGCCTCAAGGAGGTGCGCGACTCCGGCGTCGTCACCGCCGCCGCGCTCTCCCCGCAGCGCACCGCCCAGTTCTCCAAGGCCGTCGTGGACGCGGGCGTGGACATCTTCGTCATCCGCGGTACGACGGTCTCCGCCGAGCACGTCTCCGGCGCGCACGAGCCGCTCAACCTCAAGCAGTTCATCTACGAGCTGGACGTCCCGGTGATCGTCGGCGGCTGCGCCACGTACACGGCGGCCCTGCACCTGATGCGCACCGGCGCGGCGGGTGTGCTGGTCGGCTTCGGCGGCGGCGCCGCGCACACCACGCGCAACGTGCTCGGTATCCAGGTGCCCATGGCGACGGCGGTCGCCGACGTGGCCGCCGCGCGCCGCGACTACATGGACGAGTCGGGCGGCCGGTACGTGCACGTGATCGCGGACGGCGGTGTCGGCTGGTCCGGCGACCTGCCCAAGGCGATCGCCTGCGGCGCGGACTCGGTGATGATGGGCTCCCCGCTGGCCCGTGCCACGGACGGGCCGGGCCGTGGCCACCACTGGGGCATGGAGGCCGTGAACGAGGAGCTGCCGCGCGGCAAGAAGGTCGCCCTCGGTACGGTCGGCACCCTGGAGGAGATCCTCACGGGCCCGTCCCACACCCCCGACGGCTCGATGAACCTCTTCGGCGCCCTGCGCCGCGCCATGTCCATGACGGGCTACAGCGAGCTCAAGGAGTTCCAGCGCGTCGAGGTGACGGTGGCGGACTCACAGCACTCGCGGTAGTCCGTTCCGACGGAGAAGGGCCTGGTCACTCGGGGGAGTGACCGGGCCCTTTTGCGTGCCCAAGTGGCTCTGGCGGGGCGCGTGTTGCCGTTGGGGGGCGCACGGGTGCCTTCGGGCCCTTCGGCCCCGTGGAAGGCGGTTTCGAGGCGCTAGTGTCCTTGATCGGCGCCCCGGTTCTTCTGGGTGCCCCCTTCCAAGGACATGGTCCGGACCCCGCCCTCGGGGCCCGGCCCGAATTCCGACGTGCCGCCTACCGGGTCGCTGGGCGGCGTGGTGGAAGGGGGCGCCCATGGGACGTCACCGCAAGCCCACCCGCTGGGACCGACTCCGTCTTCGGATGGTGCAGTGCCGGAGGAGGTGGATCTTGCGGATTTTCGGATGGTGAGCGGCCGCCCCCACGAGAACTAGGGGCGGACACTCCGTGATCCATCCAGGAGCCTGCCGCAGTGGCCACTGCGGTGGGCTCCACCTGTGTCCGTAAGGTACCCGCGCCGCGTGCCTCATGCCACCAGTCGCCTGGGCTCACGCACCCCGCGCGCCCCCCTTCACAACCGATGCGCCGCCCCCGTAGGCGCCGCCCCTCGCGTGTCCAGCAGCAGCTGGGCCTTCACCGACAGGCCCTGGAGGTCATACGTGCGGTGCTGCTGGAGGAGGATGGTCAGGTCCGCGTCGGCTGCTGCCTCGTAGAGGGAGTCAGCGCGGGGGATCGGGTGGTCGTAGACGCTCCAGGACGGGACGTACGGGTCGTGGTAGCTGACCGTCGCGCCCAGTTCCCTCAGACGCAGGGCGATCTCCCGGGCCGGAGTGCCCTGGAGGTCGGCGAGGTCGGGCTTGTAGGTGACGCCGAGGAGGAGCACGCGGGCGCCCCGGGCCGACTTGCCGTGTTCGTTGAGGAGGGCGGCGGCGCGCTGGACGACGTAGCCCGGCATGCGGTTGTTGACCTCCTGGGCCAGTTCCACCATGCGCAGCCCGCGGCCGCCGCCGGCGGTCATGTCCTGGGGGACGGAGTGGCCGCCGACGCCGGGGCCCGGGCGGAAGGCCTGGAAGCCGAACGGCTTGGTCTCCGCGCAGCGGATGACGTCCCACAGGTCGACGCCCAGGTCGTTGCAGAGGACGGCCATCTCGTTGACGAGGGCGATGTTCACGTGCCGGTAGTTGGTCTCCAGCAACTGCACGGTCTCCGCTTCGCGGGGTCCACGCGCACGTACCACCTTGTCGGTCAGCCGTGCGTGGAACGCGGCGGCCGACTCGGTGCAGGCCGGGGTGAGGCCGCCGATGACCTTGGGGGTGGTGGCGGGCGTGACGTCGCGGTTGCCCGGGTCGACGCGGCTGGGGGAGTACGCGAGGTGGAAGTCGCGCCCGGCGCGCAGACCGGAGCCCTCCTCCAGGAGCGGACGCAGGAATCCCTCAGTCGTCCCCGGGTACACGGGTGACTCCAGGATCACTGTGGTGTGCGGGCGCAGATGGGCGGCCAGGGTGCGGGCGGCCGTCTCCAGCTGGCTCAGGTCGAGCCCGCCGTCCGCGCCCCGCGGGGTCGGCGCGCAGATGACCGCGGTGCGTACCCGGCCGAGCTCGGCCGGGTCGGTGGTCGGCCGGAAGCCCCCCGCGAGCATCCGGCGCAGTTCGGCGGGGCTGAGCGAGCCCGCCTCGGGTCCGGTCCGGTAGCCGATGGTGGGGATGCCGGCGGCGACGGCGGCCTGGGCCAGGGGCAGGCCGTACGTGCCGAGTCCGATGACGGCGAGATCTGCGGGCATGGCGGCCGTCCTTCCCGATAGCCGAAGTGGGACAGGTGCGCAAGCCCTGTGGACAGAACGGGCGAGCGCAATGTCAGACTAGGAGTAAATATGACCGATATGCGGGATTGCCCGGCCGAGTTTCGGTGAGTGTTCCGTGAGCGTTGTCCACAGGCTGAGGGTCCGTGGTGGCTGAAGTCGGGCAACCCGGTCAGAATCTGGGCAGGGGATACGGACGGGGTCTCACCCGACGGGTGCGGCCCGCGCGACCGATGAGCGGGAGGCAGCGGTGAGGACAGCGACACTCGGACCGGCGCAGCGCGCCGAGTCACTCGCATCTATGGCCGAGCGCGAGCTGGACGTGCTGGTGGTGGGTGCAGGCGTGGTCGGTGCGGGCACCGCGCTCGACGCCGTGACGCGGGGCTTGTCCACCGGTCTGGTCGAAGCCCGTGACTGGGCGTCCGGCACCTCGAGCCGGTCCAGCAAGCTCATCCACGGCGGCCTGCGCTATCTGGAGATGCTCGACTTCGCCCTCGTCCGCGAGGCCCTCAAGGAACGCGGCCTGCTGCTGGAGCGGCTCGCCCCGCACCTGGTGAAGCCCGTGCCGTTCCTCTATCCGTTGCAGCACAAAGGGTGGGAGCGGCTGTACGCCGGGTCGGGCGTCGCCATGTACGACGCCATGTCCATGGCGCGCGGGCACGGCCGGGGCCTGCCGATGCACCGTCACCTGACGCGCTCTCACGCCCTGCGCGTGGCCCCCTGCTTGAAGAAGGACGCCCTGGTCGGGGCGTTGCAGTACTACGACGCCCAGATGGACGACGCCCGGTATGTGACGAACCTGGTGCGCACGGCGGTGGCGTACGGCGCGAAGGCGGCCAACCGCGCCCGTGTGACGGGGTTCCTGCGCGAGGGTGAGCGGGTCGTCGGCGCGCGGGTGCAGGACGTCGAGGGGGGCGGTGAGTACGAGATCCGCGCCAAGCAGGTCGTCAACGCCACCGGCGTGTGGACGGACGACACCCAGGCGATGGTCGGGGAGCGCGGCCAGTTCCACGTCCGGGCGTCCAAGGGCATCCACCTGGTCGTCCCGCGCGACCGGATCCATTCCACGACCGGGCTGATCCTGCGCACGGAGAAGTCCGTGCTGTTCGTCATCCCCTGGGGCCGGCACTGGATCGTCGGCACCACGGACACCGACTGGGACCTCGACAAGGCCCACCCCGCCGCCTCCAGCGCGGACATCGACTACCTGCTGGAACACGTGAACTCGGTGCTCTCGGTGCCGCTCACGAGGGACGACGTCCAAGGCGTGTACGCGGGCCTGCGGCCGCTGCTCGCCGGCGAGTCGGACGCCACCAGCAAGCTCTCGCGCGAGCACACCGTGGCGCATCCGGTGCCCGGGCTGGTCGTCGTGGCGGGCGGCAAGTACACGACGTACCGGGTCATGGCCAAGGACGCGGTGGACGCGGCGGTGCACGGGCTCGACATGCGCGTCGCCGAGTGCGTCACCGAGGACGTGCCGCTGCTGGGCGCCGAGGGCTACCGGGCGCTGTGGAACGCGCGGGCGCGGATCGCCGCCCGGACCGGACTCCACGTGGTGCGGGTCGAGCACCTGCTGAACCGCTACGGGACGATGACCGAGGAGCTGCTCGCGCTCATCGCGGAGGACTCGTCGCTGGGCGAGCCCCTGGCGGCGGCCGACGACTACCTGCGCGCCGAGATCGTGTACGCGGCATCCCACGAGGGGGCGCGGCACCTGGACGACGTGCTGACGCGGCGGACGCGCATCTCGATCGAGACCTTCGACCGGGGCGCCCGCAGCGCACGCGACGCCGCCGAGCTGATGGCGCCCGTGCTGGGCTGGGACAAGGACCAGATCGAGCGCGAGGTCGAGCACTACCAGAAGCGGGTGGAGGCCGAGCGGGAGTCGCAGCGGCAGCCCGACGACCTGACGGCGGACGCGGCGCGGCTGGGGGCGCCGGACATCGTGCCGTTGTAGACACCGCACGTCTCCGGACGGGGCGGCGCCCCTCGTATCACCCGAACGAGTGTCGGGAAATGGGATCTCCGTTCGGAATCGGGTCGTTCTACGAGGTGCGGGGGCAGAACTCGGCAGTGAGTAAGGCGGGTTCGAGACCGGGATCTGCGATCGCGTCCGTGTTCACGCGGAAGGTGAGGACACGCCGGCCGTCGACGGTGGCTGCGGTGCGCACGTAGCTGCCGGATATGTGCCCGTTGTGCCCCCACACCGTCGTGCCGCACGGAAGTTTCTCGGGAAACAGCCCCATGCCGTACGCGCCGTGTGCGGCACGGGTGTCGAGCATCTCGCGCAGCCAGTGCGGGGGCAGCAGCCGGCCGCCGAGCAGGGCCCCGTAGAAGCGGTCCAGATCGGCCAGTGTGGACACCAACTCGCCCGCGGCTCCGGCCACCCGCGGGTCGAGTTCGGTGACGTCGGTTCCGTCGGCGGCGTAGGCACGGCCGTGCGGAGTGGGCAGCGAGGTGCGGGATCCGGGGAAGGAGGTGCCCGTCAGGCGCAGGGGGGTGATGATGCGGCGCTCGGCTTCGGTGGCGTACGAGTGGCCGGTGGTCTGCTGGATGACCAAACCCAGCAGGACGTAGTTGGTGTTCGAGTAGGCGAACCGGCCGTGTTCGCCCGGGGGGTGGGTGAGAGCGATGTCCAGGGACTGACGGGGGGTGACGGGCGCGGTTCCGTCGGTGTCCGTGGTGAAGTCGTGCAGTCCGCTGGTGTGGGTGAGCAGGGAGCGCAGGGTCAGCGCGCGGCCGTCGTTGCCTGCTCCTCGCACCAGACCCGGCAGGTGCTGCTCCACCGTGTCGGACAGCGACAGCCGATGCTCGGCGGCCAGTTGCAGCACGACCGTCGCGATGAACGTCTTCGTGATGCTTCCGGCGCGGAAATGGTCCTGCCGGGAGATGCCCGGTCCGGTGCCGGCATAGCGGGTCGTGGCGCCCTCCCGGGCCAGCAGGGCCGCGGCCGGGGCCCTGCCCTGGGTCACCAGCAGTGGCAGCACCGCGTCGGTGGGCGGCATCGAGAGGGCGGAGGAGTCCGCCGGCATCAGACCGAACAGGGCGGCGGCCACCGGCAGTGCCAGCAATGTCCTAAACGGCGGCATACGGTCTCCTCCCTGATCAGGGCCCATCATGCAAGGCCGCGCGGGGCAGGCCGCACCCGGGTTGCCGGGGGGCGGGCCCGCGGGTGCTCGCCAGGGGGCCCCTGGGCGCCGGGCACTTGTCGGGTGAGAGACAATGGAGGCTCTGTCAGGGCGGGTTGTATGAGGGGACGCATGTCGGAGGCGGAGCGGGCGGGCACATCTCGTCAGGACACTCGTCAGGACAACAGGGAGCGTCTCCTCGCGGGGCGTTACCGGCTGGGCAAGGTGCTCGGTCGGGGAGGCATGGGCACGGTGTGGCGGGCCCAGGACGAGACCCTCGGGCGGACGGTCGCCGTCAAGGAGCTGCGGTTCCCGTCGAACATCGACGAGGAGGAGAAGCGGCGGCTGATCACGCGGACGCTGCGCGAGGCCAAGGCGATCGCGCGGATCCGCAACAACAGCGCCGTGACGGTCTTCGACGTCGTCCAGGAGGACGACCGGCCCTGGATCGTGATGGAGCTCGTCGAGGGCAAGTCGCTCGCCGAGGTCATCCGGGAGGACGGTCTCCTCGAACCGAAGCGCGCCGCCGAGGTCGGGCTCGCCGTCCTCGACGTGCTGCGGTCCGCCCACCGCGAGGGCATCCTGCACCGTGACGTGAAGCCGTCGAACGTGCTGATCGCCGAGGACGGCCGGGTCGTGCTCACCGACTTCGGCATCGCCCAGGTCGAGGGCGACCCGTCCATCACCTCGACCGGCATGCTCGTCGGCGCGCCCTCCTACATCTCCCCGGAGCGGGCGCGCGGGCACAAGCCGGGCCCGGCGGCCGACCTGTGGTCCCTCGGCGGGCTGCTGTACGCGGCGGTGGAGGGCGCTCCGCCGTACGACAAGGGGTCGGCCATAGCGACCCTCACGGCCGTGATGACCGAGCCGCTGGAGGAGCCGAAGAACGCGGGGCCGCTGAAGGACGTCATCCACGGGCTGCTCACGAAGGACCCCGCGCAGCGGCTGGACGACGCGGGCGCCCGGGCGATGCTGAACTCGGTCCTGCGCGCGCCCGAGACGGCCGAGCCGGAGCCGCTGGACGCGACGAAGGTCGTGCCGCTGCCGGCGCAGCCGGACAGGTCCTCGGGCAAGGGCGGTTCGACCGGCTCCGGGAGCAAGCGGGGCGAGGAGGCCGGGGAGCGGTTGCGCGGGGCGCTGCGCTCCGTGCGCAAGGCCGCCGTGGGGACGGCTGCCGCGGGATCGGCCGCCAGTGCCACGTCAGGGGATAAGTCCGGGGCCGCCAAGGGTTCTTCCCCGGCGGCGGGCACGGCCTCCGCGGAGCCGGACGGCGGTGCGGGCCGGGGCGGGGCCGCGGGTGGGTCCGGGGCGCAGTCGGGCTCGGCGGCCGCCGGTGCCGGTGTGGGTGCCGGTGAGCGGAGTGGGCCGGAGACGAAGACGGCGTCCGGGGGGCGGAGCTCGGGATGGCCCGTCATGCCGCCGCCGGACCTGCCGCCGCGGCCGGTGCCCCGGGCGCCGCTCACCGACGTGGTGCCGCGGCGGACCCTGATGATCATCGCGCTGGTCGTGGTGCTCGCCGTGATCGGCACCGTGCTCGCGATCGCGTTCAGCGGTGACGGCAAGGACGCGAAGGGTGCCTCCGGTGAGGGCGGCGGGAAGACCGTCGCGACGGCGTCGAGCAGCGGTGACACCAAGGGCGACGACGCCGACGGCACGCGCACGGACGGCGGGGAGACCCAGCCCACCCCGTCCGGGCCCGCCTCGAACAGCACGCCGAGCGGCGGGGCGAACGGTTCCTCGGGCGAGGGCGGCACCGGCGGCGGGAAGGGCACCGCAGCGGAGTCGACTCACCAGGGCGACCAGGGGTACTCGATCGGTCTGCCGAAGGGGTGGAAGTACCGGTCCACGGGTGCGGCGGGCGACCGCTTCACCGGGCCCGACGGGCAGAAGCTGCTCATCGCCTGGACGTCCACGCCCAAGGGCGACCCGGTGGCGGACTGGAAGAACCAGGAACGCTTCATGGTGCGCGCGCAGTACAAGAAGATCCGCATAGAGAAGGTGGACTACCGCGACTGGAACACGGCCGACTGGGAGTTCACCTACACGGACGGCGGCACCAAGTACCGGACGATCGACCGGGGTTTCGTGGTCGACGACCGGCAGGGGTACGCGCTGATGTACACGGCGAAGGCGGCCGGCTGGGACGACGCGTCGCGCAAGGAGACCTGGCGGACGCTGACGAAGACCTTCGAACCCAAGTCCTGAGCATGAGGCGCCCCGGGTTTGGGGAGTGAGATCTGGCATCCCCGCATTGCGGGTTGCCTGCGGCACGTATCGTAAATGTTTGCGGACCGTGCGCAGCCGAAACGGACCGCGGGGCGAACGGATGTGACCGAACGGGCTGCCGGGGGAGGCAACGTGGACGACTACGCGGGCCGGGTGCTCGCCGACCGCTACCGCCTGCCGCTGCCGCCGTCCGACGAGTACGAACTCACCGAGACCCGGGCCTTCGACACCTACAGCGGGCAGGAAGTCCTGGTCCGTCAGGTGCCGTTGCCCGAGGTGGTCGAGGCCGAGGTCCTCGACGCGGAGGGGCTGCCCGACGGTTTCACGGCGCGTGACGGTGGTGCGCGGCGTTCCGGCGCCCGCGCGGGCACCCGGCGGCCCACGGACCCGGTGGTGCGGCGCGCGGTCGAGGCGGCGCAGGCCGCGGCGGCCATTCCCGACCACCCCCGGCTCGACCAGGTCTTCGACGTGTTCGCCGAGGGCGGTTCGCTGTGGATCGTCAGCGAGCTGGTGGCCGCGCGCCCGCTGGCGGCGCTGCTCGCCGAGAAGCCGCTGACGCCCTACCGGGCGGCCGAGGTGGCCTCCGACGTCCTGATGGCCCTTCGGGTGCTGCACGCGCACGGCTGGGTGCACCGGAACATCACCGCGCGGACGGTGCTCGTCTGCGACGACGGCCGGGTGATGCTGACCGGGCTGGCGGTGGGCGCGGCGGAAGAGGCCCTGTGCGGGTACGACCCGGTTCCGGAACCGCCCTTCGAGGAGTCAGGGCAGCGGCCGGGACACGAGGGTGGCGCGGGGCCGGTCAACGGCGCGGGCGGTCCGGGGGGTCCGGGGCCTGCAGGTGGCATCGGTGGCGCGGGTGATCCCGAGGCCGCGCGGCGCGCCGCCATAGAGGCCCGGGAGGCCAGGGGACTGCCCTCGGCAGAGGGCGAGACCACGGGTGGCGGCCCGGTCGTACCGGCGCGCGGACCGGTGGAGGAGAGCGGAGACCCCCGGGCGGCGCGTGCCGGGGCGATCGCGGCCTACCGGGCCGGTGCCCGGGCTGCCGCACGGGTGCAGGAGGCGCAGCAGGGCGGGCGTGCGGCCCTGCCCGGAGCCCGCCCCGCACCGGACGGCGGGACGGCGCCCTACGGCAACGGGCCGGCGCAGTCCCCGTACATCCCCGGGCAGGGCAGCGCCCCCGGGGCCGTACCGCCCGGACGGATCGCGGACCCTTACGGCGTGGGCGGAAATCCACGGACCACGGCATGGCACGGCGCCACGCCCCGCGGCACCACCGGCGGAGCGCCGGTGCCGCAGAGCCGGGAGCAGGCGGCGCTCCCTCCGGCTCCGGACACCGCCGCCCACGGCGAGCCCACCCGCTGGGACGACCTGGCCGCCGACACCCCCGCCCCCCGGCGCGGCCCGGCCACGGCGCTGGCCGCCGAGCGGGCGCGGCAGGCGCGGATGGCCGTGGTCGGGCCCGTCACGGAACGCTGGGCACCGGAACAGGCCGGCCCCGTGCACGAGAACTGGCAGTTGGCAGCGCCGATCGGTCCCGCGACCGACCTGTGGGCGCTCGGCGCGCTGCTCTTCAGGGCCGTGCAGGGGCACGCGCCCTACCCGGAGGAGTCGACGGCCGAGCTGGTGCAGATGGTGTGCGCGGAACCGCCCGCGTACGCCGAGGAGTGCGGGCCGCTGCGGCCGGTCGTGGAGTCGCTGCTGCGGCAGGACCCCACCGAGCGCCTCGACTTCGAGGAAGTACGCGGCTGGCTGCGCTCGCTGGTGCGCTCGGCGCCCGAGCCGGAGGCCGGGGTGCACGTCGTCCCCGCGCCGCCCGTGGACGCCCGCCGGCTGCCCGTCGTACGGCGCCGGGGCGAGCTCGTGCGCAGGCGGAAGGCCGGGCTGCCCGCACATCACGGGCGGCACAAACGGGCCCGTAAGGAATCCGGTTCGCCGCATCGCCTCGGCCGCACCCTGCTCGTGCTGGTCCTGCTCGCGATGGCCGCGGCGATCGCCTACGCCATGCTCTTCATGCCCAAGTCGGGGACCGACGGCGGGGACGGCGCCGACCGTACCGGTGCCGCCGGTGAGGTCAGCCAGGCGCCCGAGCCGGACGCCAGCAGCGAGCCCCGGCCCGACCAGACGTCCCCCGAGCCGGAGAAGAGCCCCAAGTCGTCGGCCGACACCACCGAGACGCAGACCACCGGCCCGGACGTCGCCGACGGCTTCGCCCTGCGCAAGGACTCGGCGGGCTTCCAGGTCGCCGTCGCCCAGGGCTGGGACCGCACCCCGCGGAGCGGCAGCGGACAGGTCGTCTACTCCAAGGGCGACTTCGAGCTCATCGTCGTCGCGGGACGGGACAGCGCGTCGGAGTACGGCGACGACCCGATGGCCTACCAGCGGGAGAGGGAGCGCGAGCTGCAGCCGTACCGCGACTCCAGCTGGGCCACCTCCACCGGGCTGAAGACGATCGAGGTGGGCGGACGGACCATGGCCGAGGGCCAGTTCACCTGGACCGGCGGCGACGGGGGCGAACTGTACGTCCGCAACCTCGCGATGCTGGTCGACGGGCGCTACCACGTGGTCCAGGTGCGCGGCCCGGAGTCCGAACGGGACGAGGTGACGCGGCTGTACGAGCAGGCGGCTGCCACGTACAAGGTGACGGGCTGAGCGACCGGCGCGCCGCCTGTACGCCGCGGTTCACCCTCTGGTTGCCTCCCGTCCCGGCAGTCGACAACCGTCACAGTGCGGTCACCGTGGTACCCCGCTTGTTCCCAGGGTGAGGGCGGGTCCTTACGCTGACCCTGTCAAGACCATTGCGGGGCAACGTGAATCAGATGCAGGGCCTGCTCGTCGCGGGCCGCTACCGGCTGGCCGAATCCATCGGCAGTGGCGGCATGGGCCGGGTCTGGCGCGCACATGACGAGGTGCTGCACCGGTCGGTCGCCATCAAGGAGCTGACGGCCGCCCTCTACGTGTCCGAGAGCGAGCAGGCGATCCTGCTGGCACGCACCCGGGCGGAGGCCAGGGCGGCAGCGCGTATCAACCACTCCGCGGTCGTCACCGTGCACGACGTACTGGAGCACGACGGCCGCCCGTGGATCGTGATGGAGCTGGTCGAGGGCCGCTCCCTGGCCGACGCGGTCAAGGAGGAGGGGCGCGTCGAGCCGCGCGAGGCCGCCCGCATCGGCCTCTGGGTGCTGCGGGCCCTGCGCGCCGCGCACACCGCCGGGGTGCTGCACCGCGACATCAAGCCGGGCAACGTCCTCCTCGCCCGCGACGGACGCGTGCTGCTCACGGACTTCGGCATCGCGCAGATCGAGGGCGACACGACCATCACGCGCACCGGAGAGGTCGTCGGCTCGGTCGACTACCTGGCGCCCGAGCGGGTGCGCGGCCACGACCCGGGCCCGTCCTCCGACCTGTGGGCGCTCGGCGCGACGCTCTACACCGCGGTGGAGGGCCGGTCGCCGTTCCGCCGCACCACACCCCTGACCACCATGCAGGCCGTGGTCGAGGAGGAGGCCGCCGAGTTCCGGCACGCGGGCCCGCTCGCGCCGGTCATCACCGCCCTGCTGCGCAAGGACCCGGGCACCCGACCCGACGCGTCCGAGGCCGAGCATCTGCTCGCCGAGGCGGCGGAGGGGCGGCGGCCGAACGGGGCACAGGCGTATGTGCCGACGCAGTACGGGGGGCCGTCGCCGTACGGAGGGACGACGCCGTACCGGGACGCCCACAGCGGCACGGGCGCGGGGACGGCCACCACGGGTACCTCCGGCACCGGGCAGGCCGGCACCGGACACGTGGACACCGGCCGGGCCGGCACCGGGCACATGGGTACCGGGCAGGCCGGCACCGGGCACATGGGCACCGGGGGCACCGGCTTCAGCACCGGTTCGGGGTCGCACACCGGGACACCGCTCCCGCCCCTGGCAGGCAACCCGGCCACCGGGACGTCCACGGCCGGTACCGCGCCCTACGGCCCGACCGGCCCGACCGGTTCCGTGGGCCCCGCCGGCCCGGCCGTCGGCGGCCCGACGGCGATCAGCCCGCAGCCGGCCCGTTCGGGCAGGCGCCGCCGGCTGCGCACCCTCGCCCTGGTCGTCGCGCTCGCGGCCATCATCGGCGGAGGTACGGCCGTGGTGCTCCAGCAGTGGGACGGGAGCCGGCCGTCACAGAGCGCCGGCCCCGATGAGTCGACTCCCACGGAACGGCCCGGCGGTTCGGTTCCGGCCAGCTGGATCCGCTACGACGACCCCGTGGGGTTCAGCCTCTACCTGCCCAAGGGCTGGAAGCGCAAGCCCTTCGGCCCGCAGGGCGAGCTCAAGCAGATCGACTACTCGCCGGACGGCGGCAGGCACTTCGTCCGCATCGCCATCGACACGTCACCGGACTTCGCCGACCCCTACGCGCACCAGCTCGACCTGGAGCAGCAGCTTCAGCGACTGGTCGACTACAAGCGGGTCACACTGGAACGCAACGTCTACCGTGACCGGCGGGCCGCCCGGTGGGAGTACACCTGGACCGCCCAGCCCAAGGACATCAAGTTCCCGGGCCCGCGCCGGGCCGTCGAGGAGACGTACGTCGCCCGCGACGGCACCGAGTACGCGCTCTACATGTCGGCCCCGGCCGCGGACTGGGCGACGGCGCGCAAGCGGTTCACCTCGCTGCTCCAGGGCTGGCAGGAGAAGACCTCCTGAAGCAGGGGCACTCCTGACAGCGGGATGTCTGTTTCGGCCACCCGCGCCTCGCCGCCCCGGAGGGGTTCCGTCCGTTGGGGCATGATGGCCGCATGGGGACCGAGGGGCGCAGCAGGCGTGTCATCGCGGGCCGTTACCGGCTCCAGGAGAAACTCGGTCGCGGCGGCATGGGCGTGGTCTGGCGGGCGACCGACCAACTGCTCGGCCGGAGCGTGGCCGTCAAGGAGCTCCCCTACGACGAGACGCTCTCCGCGGCGCAGGCCCGCCGGCAGCGGGACCGCACGCTGCGTGAGGCCCGGGCCGTCGCCCAGCTGAGCCACCCGCACATCATCGTCGTCCACGACGTCGTCGAGCATGACGAACGCCCCTACATCGTCATGGAGTTGATCGAGGGCGGTTCGCTCGCCGACCGGCTCGCCCAGCGGGGCCCGGTCGACGCCGCCGAAGCGGCCCGCATCGGCATCGCCCTGCTCGGCGCGCTGGGCGCCGCGCACGCGGCCGGGGTGCTGCACCGTGACCTCAAGCCGGACAACGTGCTGCTGGAAACCGGAACCGACCGGGTCGTCCTCACCGACTTCGGCATCGCCCAGGTCGCGGGCGCCCCCACGCTCACCGAGAACGGGGCCTTCGTCGGCTCGCCCGAGTACACCGCGCCCGAGCGGATGTCCGGCGTGCGGACCGGGCCCGAGTCCGACCTGTGGTCGCTGGGCGCGCTGCTGTGCGCTGCCCTCAGCGGGGAGTCGCCGTTCCACCGCGACTCACTGGGCGGCATCCTGCACGCCGTCGTCGTGGGCGACATCCAGCCGCCCGCGCAGGCCGGGCCGCTCCTGCCCGTCGTACGCGGCCTGCTGGAACGCGATCCGGACCGGCGGCTGGACGCGGACCGGGCCGAGCGGATGCTCCAGGCCTTCCGCGACACGGGCCGTACGCCGCCGGTGCCGCCGGCGGGGTTCGGTTCGTCGCCCGGGTACGCGGCGGCGGTGGGGGACGTACCGCGCCGAACGCCGCAGGATTCCGCCGGAGGACAGTCGCCCGGGCCGTCCGCGGTCCTGCCCGGTCCGGGTCGGCCGGAGGAGCCCTTCCTGCGCCAGCCCACGCGGCGCGTGCTCATCGCGGCGCTGCTGGTCGCCGCGGTGGCGGGGGCGGGGGTGTCCGCGGCGGCGCTGCTGAGGGAGGAGGGCACGGGGGACGGCGGCCCCATGCCGACGAGTTCCGCGACGACGAAGCCGAAGACGGCGAAGCCTGGGACGACGAAGCCGAAGGCGCCGCCACCACGGCCGGCCTCCCCGAGCACGCCCGCGCCCACCCCTTGACCATCGCCCGATCACCTGAATCGCCATAAAAGGGGAGAACGGCCCCTTGTGAAGTCACGGGTCTGTGACCGGCTCGCGTCCTTTGTGGATCCGCGGGCGGTTGGCGCGATATGGATGAACCCATGAGCAGCAACGGGGGAGCCCGATCCGGGGCCGACGAGCCGACGAGTTTTGTTCTGCAACCGCCGAACCAGCAGGCGCCGGTACCGGGCAATCCCTATGCCACGCCGACCGCGTCACCCACCCAGGTCGTGCCGCCCCAGTCGGCCCAGGCGACCGAAGACCCCGGTGCGGGGCGCCTCATCGCCGGGCGCTACCGGCTGCTGGCCAAGCTCGGGCACGGCGGCATGGGCACGGTGTGGCGGGCCAAGGACGAGACGGTGGACCGGGAGGTCGCCGTCAAGGAACCCCGTGTCCCGGAGCATCTTCCCGAACGTGAACGTGCCAACGCCTTCGAGCGAATGCGCCGCGAGGCCCGTGCGGCGGCCCGGCTCGACCACCCGGCCGTGGTCGACGTGCACGACGTCGCGGTCGTGGAGGACCAGCCCTGGATCGTGATGGAGCTGGTGCGGGGCCGCTCGCTGGGCGACGCGCTCCAGGAGGGCACCCTGTCCGCGCGCGAGGCCGCCCGGATCGGCCTGGAGGTGCTCGGCGCGCTGGAGGCCGCACACGAGGCGGGGATCCTGCACCGTGATGTGAAACCGGACAACGTGCTGCTCGGCCAGTACGACCGGGTCGTCCTCACGGACTTCGGGATCGCCCAGATCGAGGGCGAGACCAGTCTGACCGACACGGGCGGGTTCGTCGGCTCGCCCGAGTACATCGCGCCCGAGCGCGTACTGGGGCAGCGCCCGGGCCCGGCCAGCGACCTGTGGGCCCTCGGCGTGGTGCTGTACGCGGCGACGGAGGGCGTCTCGCCGTTCCGCCGCAGCAACACTCCGGCCACGCTCCAGTCCGTCCTCAACGCCACGCCCGCACCCCCGGCCTCCGCCCCGGGCCCGCTCGCCGAGGCCATCAACGGCCTGCTGGACAAGGACCCGGCCCGCCGCCCCAACGCCGCGCAGGTGCGGGCGCTGCTGGAGGCGGCCGCGAACCCGCCCGCCGCCCAGCTCACACAGGCGGTGCGCGTCACAGGCCTGGGCGATGGCGGCCCGCGCGTACGGCTCGGCCGCAAGGCCTGGTTCGGACTGGGCGCCGCGGCCGTCGCGGCGGCGGTGACGGCGTACCTGGTGATCGCGGACCCGTTCGCCGGGCCGCTGCCCGACGGCTGGGAGATCAGGCAGGAGAAGGACCTCGCCGCGTCGCTCGCCGTCCCCGCCGGGTACCAGCGGACCGTGCCCGACCGGAAGTCCGACCAGGGCCACTGGGTCACGTACAGCGACTGGAGCGGCAGCGTCTGGATCAACCTGAGCCTGGAGAAGAAGGCCGAGGACACCGGCGGCAACATCGCGAACTCCGCGGCCGCCGAAATGTACGACGACGACACCCGGTTCAAGGAGAGCGGCAGCTACGAGCTGGACATGGACGAGGGGCCGAAGAAGACGGACCCCGGGACGACCACGTACCGGGACGAGAAGGCCGCCCGGAACACCGTCCCCTTCACGACCGACGACAGCGAGAACCCACGCCCCCGGGAGTGCCAGATCTTCTACTACCGGACCCCCGGCGGCGACATGTACAAACTCACCGTCAGCTACCCGGACAAGAGCGATTTCACCGCCCGCGGACGCGAGGTGGCGAGCACGGCGATCGCGAATCTGGACATCGACAAGACCTGATTCCGCCCCTTCAACTCGGTCGCAAACGACCCGCGTCGACAAGGACGCGCCCCGCGGGGTACTGATGGGGCATGAGCAACGACGGGGGCGGGACGGACGACGCCCAGGGCCGGCTGGTCGGCGGGCGCTACCGGCTGGTCGAGCGCATCGGCTCCGGCGGCACGGGCACCGTCTGGCGGGCCCTCGACGAAGTCGAACAGCGTGAAGTCGCCGTCAGGCAGCCGCGGTTGCCGGGCGGCCCGGAGGACGGGAGCCACCGGCGGGCGGCCCACCGGCTCCACCGCGAGGCCCGGGCCGCCGCCCGCGTCGACCATCCCGCCGCCGTCACCATCCACGACGTGGTCGTCGAGGCGGAGCAGCACGACGAACAGCTGGGACCCGTGGGCCCCGACGAACTCGACGCGGCCGAGGCGCTCGACGGACTGCCGTGGATCGTCATGGAGCTGGTGCCCGGCGAGTCCCTCCACGACAGACTGCGGCGCGGACCGGTCGACGTGCCCGAAGCCGCCCGGATCGGGCTCGCCGTCCTCGGTGCCCTGCGTGCCGCGCACGCGGTCGGCATCGTGCACCGGGACGTGAAGCCCGCCCATGTGCTGCTCGGCCCGCACCGGCGCGTCGTCGTCACCGACTTCGGCATCGCCCATGTACAGGGCGAGGACCTGCTCACCGCGAGCGGGGAGACCGCCGCGGGTTCGCCGGAGTTCGTCGCGCCCGAGCGGATGTCCGGCCGCATCGCCGGGCCCGCCTCCGACCTGTGGTCCCTGGGCGCCCTGCTGTACGCGGCCGTCGAGGGCGCGTCCCCGTTCCTGCGGGCCACGCCGGAGGCCACCCTCGCCGCGATCCGCGCCGCCGAGCCGCCCGAACCGACGCGGGCCGGACCCCTCGGACCGCTGATCGCACGGCTGCTGGTGCCGGACCCCGATCAGCGGCCGGATGCCGAGGAGGTCGCGAAGGAACTGGAGGCGGTGGCGGGGCCCGCACCGTTCGAGGCGGCAGCGCGGACGGCCGAGCACATACGGAAGCCGGACGATCGGACCGCACCCCGGCCCGACCCGGTGCCCGCCGCCGTGTCCTCAACCGCGCCCGCCGCGCCCGCCGTTCAGTCCGCACCCGCCTCCGCCTCCGCCGCCCCACCCGCCCGTGACACACAGCACGACCCCCTACCCCCCAAACGCCAGAGCCTCCTCCGCCCCGGCCCCCTCGCCCTCCTCTCCGCGTTGCTCGCCGGCGGCATAGGGGCCGTCACGCAACTCGCCGAGACCAGCAGCGCGGAGAGCGCCGGGCAGGCCGCCGACGCGACCGACGTCTGGAGTCCGCACCCCGAGCCGGACATGGCGGCCGTTCTGCACCTGCCACGCCACTACCGCCCGCTCGACCGCACCGGCAGCGCGGCCGACCAGCCCCGCACGGTGCTCTACGGCGACGGGCGGACCGGCACGATCGAGGTCCGTCTCCTCTTCTGGGACAGGGCCCCTGCCTCCCCGGCGGAACAGGCCGTCAAGACGCGGGAGACCAGGGGAGAGACCCGGTACACCCGCACCAGCGTCCAGGGCCATGAAGCCGCCCTCGTCGACACCGCGTACCGCCGGGGCGAGACCCCCCGGCGGCTCATGAGGCTGGTCATCCGCACCGATGACGACCGCATGTACGAACTGCGCGTCGACATGCCCAGGGGCACGCCGGAGGAGGAAGAGGGCACCTCGGTGTTCGAGGGGGCCCGGGACCGTCTCGGGATCGTAAAAGGCTGAATCACACCCGCCGGTCACCCACAACGTCCTGATCAGCGCGTTTGTTGCCAGCAGTCACTGGCGTCGTGTGTGCACTCGGTGAAGCCGTATTACCGACGGGTACCCAAAGCCTCCGTCCCGGCATACCCTGCGCCTCATGACGGACGCGCAGGCCGCAGAGAAGACGGCACAGACCGGCACGAACCCCCTTGCCCCCGCCCCGGAGGGCGCCCGCACCGCCGCGGACGTGGTGACGCCGGAGCTGGTCGCCCAGCTCACCAAGGGTGTGGCCGGTTCCGGCCGGACCGCCAACCACACGCCGTTCACCGGCGAGAAGCTGGCGGACCTCCCCGAGTCGACGCCCGAGGACGTGGCGAGGGCCTTCGAACTGGCCCGCGCCGCCCAGGCCGTGTGGGCGCAGACCCCCGTACGACAGCGGGCCGCCGTCCTGCTGCGCTTCCACGACCTGGTGCTGGAGCGCCAGGCCGAGGTGCTCGACCTCATCCAGCTGGAGACCGGCAAGGCCCGGCTGCACGCCCACGAGGAGGTCCAGGCCGTCGCGGTCGCCGCCCGGCACTACGGCCGCAAGGCCCCCTCCTACCTGCGGCCCAAGCGGCACGCCGGAGCCATGCCGACCCTCACCAAGGTCACCGAACTGCGCCACCCGCGCGGTGTCGTGGGCCAGATCGCCCCCTGGAACTACCCCCTGGAGCTGTCGGTCGGCGACGCGCTCCCGGCCTTCGTCGCGGGCAACGCGGTCGTCATGAAGCCGGACACCGAGACCTGCCTGACCGCCCTGTGGGCCCGTGACCTGCTCATCGAGTCCGGGCTGCCCGCCGACGTCTTCCAGGTCGTGCTCGGCGACGGCCCGGTCGTCGGCCCGGAGGTCGTCCGGCACGCCGACTACGTCTCGTTCACCGGCTCCACCCGCACCGGCCGCGAGGTCGCCCAGGGCGCCGCCGCGCGGCTGGTCGGCGTCTCCCTCGAACTCGGCGGCAAGAACGCCATGCTGGTGCTGGAGGACGCCGACATAGAGAAGGCCGCGGCCGGAGCGGTCCGCGCCTGCTTCTCCTCCGCGGGCCAGCTCTGCATCTCCATCGAGCGGCTCTTCGTCCACGAGTCGATCGCGGACGCCTTCCTGGAGCGCTTCGCCGCCCGGACGAAGACCATGCGCCTCGGCACGTCCCTGGCGTACGGCGCCGACATGGGCTCCCTGGTCGGGGAACGCCAGCTCGAAACGGTCACGCGGCACGTCGAGGAGGCCGTCGCCAAGGGCGCGAAGGTCGTCGCGGGCGGTGTGGCGCGCCCGGACATCGGCCCGTACTTCTTCGAGCCCACGATCCTCGACGGAGTCGCCACGGACATGTCCGTCTGCGGGGAGGAGACCTTCGGGCCGGTCGTGTCGGTCTACCGCTTCACCGACGAGGACGAGGTCATCGAGCGCGCCAACGCCACGGCGTACGGCCTCAACTCCTCGGTCTGGACGAAGAACGGCCGCCGCGGCCAGGAGGTCGCCGCCCGGCTGCGCACCGGCACGGTCAACATCAACGAGGGTTACGCCCCCGCCTACGGCAGCGTCCAGTCGCCCATGGGCGGCATGAAGGACTCGGGCCTCGGCCGCCGCCACGGCTCCGAGGGCATCCTCAAGTACACCGAGGCCCAGACGGTCGCCCACCAGCGCGTGCTCCCCATGGCCCCCTCGCTGGGCATGGACGACGAGAAGTACGCCCAGTTCATGAGCCGCAGCCTCCGCCTGATGAAGGCGTTCAGGTTCCGGTAGACCACCCGCACCACCCGCACTGCACACTCGAAGGGGAGACGGCACGTGCCTCAGGACGCTTACGACTACGACGTCATCGTCGTGGGTTCCGGATTCGGCGGCTCGGTGACCGCCCTGCGCCTCACCGAGAAGGGCTACCGCGTAGGCGTCCTGGAGGCCGGCCGGCGCTTCACCCGCGAGACCCTCCCCAAGAACTCCTGGGACCTCAAGAACTACCTCTGGGCGCCGAAGCTCGGCATGTACGGCATCCAGCGCATCCACCTCCTCGGCAACGTCATGGTCCTGGCGGGCGCGGGCGTCGGCGGCGGTTCCCTCAACTACGCCAACACCCTCTACGTCCCGCCGAAGCCGTTCTTCGAGGACCCCCAGTGGCGTGACATCACGGACTGGCAGGAGGAGCTGAAGCCGTACTACGACCAGGCCCGCCGCATGCTGGGCGTACGGCTCAACCCGACCATGACGCCGTCGGACGTCCATCTGAAGGCCGCCGCGGAGCGGATGGGCTGCGGCGACTCCTTCCACATGGCCCCGGTCGGCGTCTTCTTCGGCGACGGCGAGGACGCCGACGGCTCGGCGAAGGCCAAGCCCGGCCAGGAGGTGCCCGACCCGTACTTCGGCGGTGCGGGCCCGTCCCGCAAGGCCTGCGCGGAGTGCGGCGAGTGCATGACCGGCTGCCGCCACGGCGCCAAGAACACCCTCAACGAGAACTACCTGCACCTCGCCGAGAAGGCCGGCGCGGTCGTCCACCCCATGACCACGGTCGTGTCGGTCACCGACGACTCGCGCGGCGGCTACGCCGTCGCCACCCTGCCCACCGACGACCGCGGCAAGAAGAAGGGCCGCACCTTCACGGCCCGCCGGGTCGTCCTCGCCGCCGGCACCTACGGCACGCAGACCCTGCTGCACCGCATGAAGGCGGGAGGCCAGCTGCCGCACCTCTCCGACAAGCTGGGCGAGCTGACCCGCACCAACTCCGAGGCCCTGGTCGGCGCCCAGACCGACGACCGGCGCTACCGCAAGGCGCACGGCGCGCCCAAGGCCGACTTCACGCGGGGCGTGGCCATCACGTCCTCCATCCACCCGGACGCGAACACCCACATCGAGCCGGTCCGCTACGGCAAGGGCTCCAACTCGATGGGCGGCCTGTCCATCCTCCAGGTGCCGTACGCGGGGACAAACTCGGGCGCCTCACGGGTCCTGGGCTTCCTCGCCAACGCGGCGAAGCACCCGCTGCTGGTGCTGCGCTCCCTGTCGAACCGCCGCTGGTCGGAGCGGACCATCATCGGCCTGGTGATGCAGTCGCTGGACAACTCCCTGACGACCTACGTGAAACCGTCGGGTGTCGGCCGCGGCCTGCTCACCGCCCGCCAGGGCCACGGCGCCCCCAACCCCAAGCAGATCAAGGCGGCGACGGAGAGCGCGTCGGCACTCGCCGCCGAGATCAACGGCTTCGCGGGCTCCAACGTCGGCGAACTGATGGGCACCCCGCTCACGGCCCACTTCCTGGGCGGCTGCCCCATCGGCGACTCCCGCGAATCCGGCGTGATCGACCCGTACCACCGCCTCTACGGCCACCCCGGCATCTCCGTCGTCGACGGCGCCGCGGTCTCCGCCAACCTGGGCGTCAACCCGTCCCTCACCATCACCGCCCAGGCCGAGCGGGCGATGTCGTACTGGCCCAACAAGGGCGAGTCCGACCCCCGTCCCCAGCAGGGCACGGCCTACGAGCGGCTCCAGCCGGTCGAGCCGAAGTCCCCGGCGGTCCCGGCGGAGGCGTTCGGCGCGCTGCGGCTGCCGTTCCTCGGCATGCCGGCCGTGCCGCCGAAGAAGTAGCCGAAGTCGGCAGACAGAAGAGGGACCTGCGCCCCCCTCCGAGCGCAGGTCCCTCTTCTGCTTGGTGCTGCGGCCCGTGCGGGCCGCTGTGGCTTACGCCTGCGCGCCGGCCTTGCGGCGACGGACGACGAAGATCGCGCCGGCACCGGCGACGACCGCGGCACCGCCGACCAGGCTGATCATCGGCAGGGCGGAGCTGGAGCCGGTCTCGGCGAGGCTGCCGGTGACCTCCGGCGTGTTGCCGCTCGGCTTCTCGTCGGTGACGGGCGCCTTGCCGCCTTCCTGCGGCTTGGTGCCACCGGTGTCCGTGCCGGAGGAGACGATCTGGAACTTGTACGACACGTCACCGAAGCCGGTGCACTCGGCGTCGTTGTCGCCGTAGATCGTCGCGCCGAGCGAGAAGCCGGCGCCGACCGGGGCGGACTTGCTGACGTTGAGGCGCAGCGGGATGTCGACCTCGTACTCGGGCTTCAGCTCGTCGGTGTAGCCGACGTAACCGACCGCGTAGCCGCCCTCGTTGAGGTCGACCCAGATCTTGTCCTGGGGGTCCCAGGCCTGGAGCCGGACCTGCTTGCTGGAGAACAGCTCCTCGCCGTTCTTGTCGGGGGAGGCCCCGGCGAAGAAGTCGAGGTCGTTCAGCGTGGAGTCGGAGTTGTTCAGCACGTTCAGCGAGAACTTGTGCCAGCCGCTGCCCGCCGCGATCTTGCCGGGCAGGCCGGAGATGCTGACGTCGACCTTGGTGTCCTCACACACGGAGGGCTCGGGGTCCGGGGACTCCGACTCCTCGGGCTCGGACGCGCTCGGCGCCGGGGAGGACTCGCTCGCGGACGCGCTCGGCGAGCTGGACGTCTCGGGAGCGGACTCGCTCACGGAGGCGCTCGGAGTCGGCGTCGTCTCGGCGGGGGTGGACTCGGTCGCCGACGGCGAGGGCGTCGTCTCGGCCGGAGCGGACTCGCTCACCGAGGCGCTCGGCGCGGGCGTCGTCTCGTCGGTCGCGTACGCGGCCGGTGCCGCGAGCAGTGCCACCGGGGCTATGACCGCCGTAGCGGCCGCTGCTGCCATGGCGCGGCGAAGCTTCATGAAGACCTCGGAAAGTCCGGCGTACCGCGGGATGCGGCACGAACGTTGGGGGAGGCCTCCGCGTGTGGGGCGCGGGAGTGGCCCTTGGTTCGGCTGGTTTGATCCGTGAAACCTGTGAATGGTTGTGCTGGCATTCACAGAATTCTTATGTGGGCTGAGTCACACCGGTGATCTTCCAGTGGAGGCTTGTGAAGGCGCTTTCCGCGCGCTTAGATCTTGGCTTCGTGTCTGACAAGCCGTCCGACGATCAGCAGTCGGCCTCGGAACTCCCCGACGACGTCTGGGAACAGTTCACCCGCGACACCGAGCGGGACATCCGTTCCTCCGCCCCCAAGGAGCCGTCCGCACGGGCCCGCATGGTGACGGAGCGGCTGCGTGAGCAGGACGCCCGGGGCGAGACGCCTCCCGGGTGGCGCACCGGCCCCGCCATGGGGGTCCCCCCTGGTCGAGCGAAGTCGAGAGCTTGGGGGAAGGAGATGAACGGGCGTGCCGCCCGGCGCCGCAAGCTGTGGGCCTTCATCGGCGTCCCCCTCGCCGCCGCCGTGGCGCTCGTGGCCCTCAAGCCGTCGCTGCTGCCCGGCGACCCCTTCGGCACCGGGGAGTCCGCTGCCGCGGAGGCCTCACCGCTGCCCGACGAGACGGCGGCTCCCACCGCCGCTCCGGGTGCGTCGGACCCCGAAACCCCCACCCTGGACCGGCCCTTCGCCGGCTCTCCCGCCGAGCGCTGGGCCGACGGCGAGGCCGGCATCGTCCTGCCCGAGGCGAAGGCCGTCGGCGCGGTCTCCGAGGGCCGGGTGGAAGAGGCGCTGAAACTGACGAAGAAGCTGCTGGTGGGCGCCAACCTCGACCCGAGGACCGTACGCGGGGCCCGCCCCACGGCCGCGCTGTCCGTGCTCGACCCCAAGCAGCCCGAACTCCTCGACGATCTCGACACCGGCCTGCGCTCCCCGAGCGACGAGCACGACCCGGTGACGCTGTTCAGCCGCTTCGACCCCGACGAGGTGCGGCCGGCCGGCGACGTGATCAAGACCCGGGGGCGCATGACGTTCAAGAAGGGCACGCAGGGAGGTGTGGCTGTGCGCGCCGACTACACCTTCGTCTACCCCGTAGTCCGGGCGGACGGCCCCACCGAGGTCGCCCGCACCATCGTGCGCCGGGTCCTCGACGTCGAACTCGCCGACCCCGGCCGCTACGAGGTCACACCCGGCCGCCTGCTCCTCATGAACTACGACCAGGAGATAGGCAACTCCTCCTGCTTCGTCGACGACGGCTACCTGCACCCGGAGTTCCCGTCGAGCAAATCCGCGGGCCCGGACCCGAGCGGCCCGGCGACGGACCCGTACGACCGGAGCAGGGAGCTCGAACGCGGCGACGGCGGCGACTGCGGGACGGTGACCCGCACCTGAGCAGAGCGAAGGGCCCCGCGGGGTGGAGCCGCGGGGCCCTTCTTCTCGTCAGCACCGACGTCAGGGCAGCGCCGGTGCCTGGAAGCGGCGCCGGGGGGTTGCGCCGCTGGTCTGTACCTCTGGCAGTGGGGCAATGCGGGTGCCCGCTGGGGGACTTGGACCGTGTAGGCATCGTGCTGGATGAAGGCGGCGCCCGCAACCGTTTGACCCAGACTTGTGCATTTATGCAAGGTCCGCCGGTCGGCTCCGGGCGTCCCCGGAGCCGACCGTTCTCATGGGTGACCGGGCTGCTGTCCCCTGCCGTCCGGTCACTTCCCTGGAGCGAGGTCCCACGACGCACGGCACGATCCGTGCGTCTCATCGCCCCAGTGAGCCACGCGTGGTTCTTTCGAGCCCGCGCCTGGCTGGCACGGACACCGGGACCAACGAGGTGATGCCGGGCCGGTCACGCGCCGTACGGGTGAGGAGGGGCCGCACGTCTGTTCTGTGAAGGTGGTTTCAGATCTTGCCGCGGCACAGCTCCAGCAGGGTCATCGCGAGCGCGGTGCCCGGCTTGCCCAGCGCTTCCCTGTAGTGGCCGAGGACGTCCATCTCGCGGGACAGGTTCACGCGCCGGCCGCCGGAGGAGATCCGCGCCTCCTGGATGACGGCCGAGACGGCCACCCGTTCCTGGATCAGGCCGATGATCCGGTCGTCGAGCGCGTCGATCCGCTCGCGCGCGCCGGTGATCACGTCGGCGGCCTCGGGGGTGCGGGCGCCGGTCACGTCGATGGCGGTCATAAGGGGCTCCTGGTGGTCCGGGGCTGCCCCGGGGCGGCAAGGCCCGGACGACGACAGACGCCCCGGGCCTTGTCGGCCCGGGGCGCCTGGGAAGTCGCTTGTCAGTTGCTCAAGCAGCACGACCATGGCGTCCGGCGGGCCGGATGCCATAGGTAAAGACGAACGTCTGGTGCTTGAACATGGGGGCAAGTATGCACCGCCTCCGGGGGCCGTCCAAGCCGGTTCGCATCCTGAGACGGGGCTCCCTCCCGGCACACGGTAGGAGCCCGGCGGCCCCCCGGTAGAATCGGGTGGCACAAGACCCCCGCCCCACCGCCGGAAGGCACCCCGTGTCATCAGCGACTCCCGCTGCCAACGCCGCCGACACCGTCCTGGTCGTCGACTTCGGCGCGCAGTACGCCCAGCTCATCGCCCGTCGTGTCCGCGAGGCGCGGGTCTACAGCGAGATCGTGCCGAGCACCATGCCGGTCCGGGAGATGCTCGCCAAGAACCCCGCGGCGATCATCCTCTCCGGCGGCCCCTCGTCGGTCTACGCGGAGGGCGCGCCCAGCCTGGACCGCGAGATCTTCGAGGCCGGCGTCCCCGTCTTCGGCATGTGCTACGGCTTCCAGCTGATGGCGAGCGCCCTCGGCGGCACCGTCGACAACACCGGCGCCCGCGAGTACGGCCGCACCGACCTGCACGTCTCCAAGGTGTCCTCCACCCTCTTCGAGGGCACCCCCGCCGAGCAGCCCGTCTGGATGTCGCACGGCGACGCCTGCTCCGCCGCCCCCGAGGGCTTCTCCGTCACGGCCTCCACGGACGTCGTACCGGTCGCCGCCTTCGAGAACGACGAGAAGAAGCTGTACGGCGTCCAGTACCACCCCGAGGTGATGCACTCCACGCACGGGCAGCAGGTGCTGGAGCACTTCCTCTACCGGGGCGCGGGCCTCACGCCGAACTGGACGACCGGCAACGTCATCGAGGAGCAGGTCGCCGCCATCCGCGAGCAGGTCGGCGACCGGCGCGCCATCTGCGGCCTGTCCGGCGGCGTGGACTCCGCGGTCGCCGCGGCCCTCGTCCAGAAGGCCATCGGCTCCCAGCTGACCTGCGTGTACGTCGACCACGGCCTGATGCGCAAGGGCGAGACCGAGCAGGTCGAGAAGGACTTCGTCGCCGCGACCGGCGTGCAGCTGAAGGTAGTGGACGCCGAGGAGCGGTTCCTCAAGGCGCTGGCCGGGGTCTCCGACCCCGAGGAGAAGCGGAAGATCATCGGCCGCGAGTTCATCCGGGTCTTCGAGCAGGCCCAGGCCGAGATCATCGCCGACGAGGGCCCGGCCGTGGAGTTCCTCGTGCAGGGCACGCTCTACCCGGACGTCGTCGAGTCCGGCGGCGGCACCGGCACGGCCAACATCAAGTCCCACCACAACGTGGGCGGCCTGCCCGAGGACCTCGAGTTCCAGCTGATCGAGCCGCTGCGCAAGCTCTTCAAGGACGAGGTCCGCATGGTCGGCCAGGAGCTCGGCCTGCCGGAGGAGATCGTCCAGCGCCAGCCGTTCCCCGGCCCCGGCCTCGGCATCCGGATCGTCGGCGAGGTCACCAAGGAGCGCCTGGACCTGCTGCGCGAGGCCGACGCCATCGCCCGCGAGGAGCTGACGGCGGCCGGCCTCGACCGCGACATCTGGCAGTGCCCGGTGGTCCTGCTCGCCGACGTCCGCAGCGTGGGCGTCCAGGGCGACGGGCGGACGTACGGTCACCCGATCGTCCTGCGCCCCGTCTCGTCCGAGGACGCCATGACGGCCGACTGGTCGCGCCTGCCGTACGAGGTCCTCGCCCGGATCTCCACCCGGATCACCAACGAGGTCAAGGACGTCAACCGCGTCGTTCTCGACGTGACCTCGAAGCCGCCGGGCACCATCGAGTGGGAGTGACCTCCCTGCCTAGGTGCGCTTGATCGTGCGCAGGGGCGCGCCGGGCGTCCAGACCTGGACGACGAGATACGTGTCGTCCTCGATGTAGGTCCGTACGACCTCCGTCAGCTCGGTGCGGAAGAGGTGGAGCTGCTCCGGCGGCTCCACCTCTTCGACGTATCCGGCCTTGGTCTCCACGTCGTCGACCTCGATCGCCCGGCCGCTGATCCGGACGTCGCCGCCGCCCATGCCCGTGCCCTCCCCGGGGTTCGCCTGGAGCGCGAAGCGCGGGTCGCGGCGCAGGTCGAGGGCCTTGAGCGAGTCCGGCATCATGCCGAGCCACAGTTCGCCGTTCAGGAACCGCACCTCCAGACCGCTGGTGCGGGGCGAGCCGTCCTTACGGAGGGTGGCGAGGATGTGGTGGGTGTAGGCGCCGAAGCGCTTCTCGACGGTGCCGGCCAGATCCGGTTCGGCGGTGGCGAAAGCCGCCCAGTTCGCAGTCATGGGAAGAGTGTCGCGCCGAAACCCGACATCCTCTGTCGGCTATTCGTGGGGTCGGGGAGCCCGGGGGCACACGGATGGGCACAGGGCGCTCACAGGGGCGCTCGTGGCATCTTCACGAATCGCTTCTGTTCTTCCCGGCCTCACGGACGGTAATTTCCGCCCGTACGCAGAACCAGTGCTGGAGGACCTATGAGCGGGCCCACCCCGCCCCTGCCGCTGCCCACCGACCGGCTGCGGTTCGCCATGCCGCCGATGCACGAGTCGGTCGAGGACGAGCGCCGGCACCGCAAGGAACGGCTCGCGGGCGCCCTCAGGATCTTCGGCCGGCTCGGCTACGAGGACGGCGTCTCCGGGCACATCACCGCCCGCGACCCGGAATTCACCGACTGCTTCTGGGTCAACCCGTTCGGGATGCCCTTCCGGCACGTCACCGTGAGCGACCTCGTGCTCGCCAACCAGGACGGCCAGGTCGTCGAGGGCGGCTACCACGTCAACCAGGCGGCCTTCACCGTGCACGCCCAGGTCCACGCCGCCCGGCCCGACGTGGTCGCCGTCGCCCACTGCCACTCGGTGCACGGCCGGGCCCTCGCGGCCCTCGGCGAGCTGCTGGAGCCGATCACCCAGGAGAGCTGCGCCTTCTACGAGGACCACGCCCTCTACGACACGTACACCGGCGTCTCGGTCGACGCGGAGGAGGGGCGGCGCATCGCCTCTGTGCTCGGCTCCCGCAAGGCGCTCGTGCTGCGCAACCACGGGCTGCTGACCGTCGGCGACTCGGTGGACGCGGCGGCCTGGTGGTTCGTGTCGATGGAGCGCTCCTGCCAGGTGCAGCTGACGGCCCAGGCGGCCGGCCGGCCGGTCCGCATCGATCACCGGATGGCGGTGGCGACGCGCGAGCAACTGGGCGGCGACCTGGTGGCGTGGATCAACTACCAGCCCATGTGGGAGGACGTCAGACGGAGCGAGCCGGGTCTGCTGGACTGACGCCGGTCTGCGCACCGGCTCAGAAGCCGCGCAGCACCACCGCCTTCGTCCTCGCGAACTCCTCGTCCGTCAGGACGCCGTCGCGGTGGAGCCGGCCCAGCTCGCGCAGCCGCCGCAGGAGCACGTCGTGGTGGTCGCAGGCGGGCGGAGGCACGGAGGCGGCGCGGGCGAGGAGTTCACCGTTCGCGGTGGCGGTGCGCGTGGACGGGTGCGGCAGCCGGGCGGTGACGGCCGCCGCGACGAGCGCCGTGAGCAGGTCCCGGCGGGCGCTGCCCCACAGGTCCAGGGCGTACGGGTCCTTGTCCGGCGGAAGTTTCGAGAGCACCGTCTCGCGGGTCACGAAGCGCAGCGAACCGTCCTCGTGGCGGGTGCTGGGCAGCCACTCGACCCGCACGAGGTCGCCCATGGTGATGATCCGCGGACCGGTGACGCGTTTGACCCGTTCGGAGGTGTCGGCCCAGTCGATCCGTATCCGCGTGCCGTCGAAGGAGACCGTCCCGTCCGAGGTGCGCACCGACACCGGAACCGGCGGGCCGGGCAGCAGATACGCCTCCGCCGGCCCGTGCGGGACCCGGTCGAGAAACAGCGCGCGACGGATCTCCTCGGCGACGTACTCGGCCGCCCCCGTCCGGCCGGCGTCCACCGTCAGCCGGTAGGGATCGGCCGCGTCGGGCAGCCGCCCGCCGGTCGCCTGGAGCAGGGGGTCGGCGCCCTCGCGCAGCCGCAACCGCAGCCGCCCGTGACCGCGTGCGGCTTCCAGGAAGACACCGGAGACCGCCGCGAGCGGCACGGAGATCTCACCGTACGTCCGTCGGAGCAGCGGCACGGAGCGGTGCAGGCCGGGCGTGATCCGGAGCGTGTCACCGTCGAAGGCCCAGGTCCCGTCACGCTGGATGATCTCGGCCATAGGGGAATTCTCCCAGCCGGGTCAACACGGCACACCGAACTTCACCCGTGTTGACCAGTCCGGGCGGACATGGGACGGGTGGCGTAGGGCACAATTCGCTGTCGTCGCACGGGAGTTGCACAGCGGTGTTTCCGGGGTCCGGAAGGCCGGCGGTGGTTGGGTCGCGGGAAGGCGGGCGTCGGGCGTGGCGGTGCGGGAGGCAGGACAGGGCGGTGCGGGCGCGGGCGGGTACGCACGTGCGCGTGCGGGTGCCTGTGCCGAGGGGTACGCCGGCGGTTACCCCGGTGGTCAGCCGGGCGGACCCGGAGGCGCTCACGAGGGCGGATGCGCCTGCGGGGACTGCCCGCACGGTGCGCGCGAGGGGCACCGGCGGGCCGTCGCCGCGTTCCTGCGCAGGCGTGACGAGTTCGCTGCCGGGCAGGGGCTGCCGGCCGCGGTGGCCCACTCCGCGTCGGCCTCCCGCCAGTGGGTCTCCGAGGAACTGGCGCAGTCCGCCGAGCACGTCGCCGAGCGGGGGCGGGCCGAGGGACAGGCCTGGCGGACGGGACTGTGGCGGCGCACGGCGGGTGTCGTGTGGGCCGCCGTGGTGCTGTTGCTGCTCGGGCAGGCCCTCACGGCGGTCGGTTCGGGCTGGACTGCGGCGCGTACGGCCGGGCTGGCCGCGGCCCTGGTGCTGGCCTCGTCGCTGACCGCCGCCTCGTGGTTCCACCGGGCGAAGGGCGGGGTGCTGGCGCCCGTGATCGGTGAGGACAACCGGCTGTCCACCTCCCGCACGGTCGCCGCGGCGTGGGTGCTCTTCGTGGCCTACTCGGTGCTCGTCCTCGCGGGGCGGCTGGCCGCCGCCTCCCGGCACCGGGAGCGGGACGCGCTGATCTCCGGGCTGGACCTCGCCCGGGGCGCCGGGATCGTGACCGTGCTCGCCGTGCTGTGCGGGATCGCCGTGCTCGTGCGGCGGGTGGTCGGGCTGCGGGTGCTGGGGCAACGGCTGCAGAAGGTGCGTGCCGACCGGCCCCGGGCCGCCGACCTGCTGACCGACGACGCCGGCCGGGGCACCTTCGCCGACATCCAGTACGTCGTGATCAGCGGCGTCGCCCTGGTGTTCGCGGCGGTACGGCTGGCCAGGCGGCCGGAGCAGCTGCCGGATCTGCCGTGGGGGCTGGCGGTGGTGGTGCTGGTGTCGGCGGCGACGTATCTCGCCGGGAAGTACGCGGAGGGCGGCCGGCCGGTCATCCTCTCCGTGGTCCGGGCCCGGGAGGCGGGCGACCTGGACGGGCCGATCCGTACCGGGGACGACATCGAGATCCGCGGCGCGGGATTCGTGCCGCCGGGAGCGCAGGGGGCCGACCGGCTGGCCCGGATGGTCGTGCGCGTGGGGGCGGTGCACGTCCATGTGCCGCTGATCCCCGTGCCCGGAGGGTTCCGCAACCCCACGGACACCCTGCTGACGGTGCCGGTGCCGGCGGATGTCGAACCGGGGAGGGTGGAGGTGCAGGTCGTCACGGCGGCCGGGGTGGAGACGAACCGGTACGCGGTCGACGTGACGGAGTGAGCGACGGGCCCCCTGGGCGCCCCGCACCACCCGGCACGACGAAACAAGCCGGTGTACAGGATTGAGCGCGGTTCGTTCGTCGTACGTATCGTCTGTTGAGGGGGTCTGGGCACCGGCGAGAGGCGGCTAGCAGCGATGACTCACGGTATGCGAACGGACACGCACTCCCCCCACTTCGGCGACGGGGGAGGCTGGCGGGACAACGCCACCCGCTACGCCCTGCTGCCCCTGCGCATCTTCCTCGGTGTCACGTTCATCTACGCCGGCCTGGACAAACTCACCGACAGCGCCTTCATGAAGGACTCCGGTGCCGGCTCGATCGGCGACATGATGCGCGCCGTACGCGACTCCTCCGCCATTCCCGCCCTGGTCGACCTCTCCCTGAAGAGCCCGGTTGGTTTCGGCTACGCCATCGCCTTCGGTGAACTGGCCGTCGGCATCGGAACGCTGCTCGGCCTCCTCGCCCGTCTGGCCGCACTCGGCGGCGCGCTGATCTCCCTCAGCCTGTGGCTGACCGTGAGCTGGGCCTCCGACCCGTACTACTACGGCAACGACCTCGCCTACCTCATGGCCTGGACCCCACTGATCCTCGCGGGCGCGCCCCTGCTGTCCCTCGACGCCGCGCTACGGTCACGGCGACGGCAACGGAGCGGCCGGTACCAGTAGGGCCCGTCCCCGTCACGCCGGGTCCGCGCCCGTACGGCCCCTCTGGCGGCGGCGCCGGACCCGCCCCGTCAGGAACGCCACCGCGCCGGCCAGGCACAGCCCGCCCGTGACGAGGGGGATCACCACGAACCACGGGATCTCCCAGGCGCCGCCCGCGTCACCGGCGTAGAGGACGCCCGCCAGTACGAGGACGAGGCCGGCGATCAGCTTTCCGGGCTGGAGTTCATGACGCAGCACGGGTCACCTCCGCCTGGCCCATGCCGACCTGGAGGTCCAGGTCGATGGTGCCGGACTTCTCGACGCCCTCGGCGGGGGAGAGGGTGATCTCCTTGTCCTGGTCCGGCCGCACGTCCACGTCCTTCGGGTCGTCGCCGGGCAGCTGGAGGTCGCCCATGCCCACCTCGACGTTCAGCCGCACGGTCACGTCCTCGGGCACGAGCACCTTGATCCGGCCCATGCCGACCTCCGCCCTTGTCGTGACCGTCTGCTTCCCGGACACGTCCAGCTTGCTCAGATCCAGGGTGCCGACGCCGGTGCCCAGGTCGTACCGCGGCCGTACGTCCCCAACCGCGGCGGGCTGCCAGGTGGTGCGCGCCCAGTGGGTGTCGATGTCCTTGGGCAGGGCCGCCGCGCCGGCGAGCAGGCCGGCCGTGATGATCGCCAGGAAGACCGAGCCGGCGCCGGTCCGGCCCAGGAAGGCGCTGACGGCTATGCCCAGGCCCAGGGCGGCGAGCGCACAGGCCAGGCCCGTCTGCAGGCTGGTGCCGAGCGGGTGGCCGTCCCACGTGCGGCTCGTGCCGAGGGCTCCCGCGAGCAGGGCCAGCAGGAAGACCGAGCCGCCGATCGAGCGCGGCCCGCGCGGCTGGGGCGGCCGGGGGCGCGGGGCGGGTATGTCCTCGCGGGCACCTGGCCTGCCGAGGCCGATGTTGAGGGCTGCGGCGACGTCCAGGTCATGGGGGTCGCGGGGGCCCCACAGGTAGCCCGTGCCGCCGATGTGGGTGCCGTCCTTGACGATCGGGTCGCGCCACCAGGAGGGGGCGGTGAGGAACACCGGCGGCGCCTGGGGTTCCGGCGGGGCGTCGGCGACGGCCTGCGCGGCCAGGGGGTCGGGGCTGGGGGCGGCGCGGTGGCGCGACCAGTAGCCTGCGCCCGCGAGGAGGAGGGAGAGGACGACGGCGAAGGTCAGCACCCCGCCGTTGTTCAGCATCGTCAGGAACACCCCGCAGCCGACCAGCGCGAACAGCACGGCCGCCAGGGCCTGGCCGTCGACCCGGCCGGTGAGCAGTTTGCGGACCTCGTTCTTCTCCTCGTCGTCGTACGGGACGAAGAGCCAGGCGAAGCCGTAGAAGAGCAGGCCGATGCCGCCGGTGGCGGAGAGCACGGCGAGGGTGATGCGGAAGATCACCGGGTCCATGTCGCACTGCCGCCCGAGCCCCGCGCAGACGCCGGCCAGGGTCTTGTGGCGGCGGTCGCGGCGGAACGCGTGGGGCGGCCCCGGTGGCACACCGTCTTCGGCGGGGGCGGCCGGGCCGGGGGCTCCTCCCTGTTCTCCCGCGTCCGCGCGGCCGGGCGCGGGGCCCGCGGCGGGCGCGGCATCCTGCGGCCCGGCGCCCGGGGCGGGGCGCGGGCCGGAGCCGGGTCCCGGACCCGTCGCGGCGTGCTCGTGATCGGTCATGGGTCCATGGTGACGGGCGCGACGCCCCCGCGGGAGTCGGAACGACCCTGGCCGGACCCTGATATCGGCCCTGAGGGGCGGCTCGGGAAGCGTTCGAGGAGCGGCCCGCGGAGATCAGGGGAGGCTCAGGGGCCGACCCTGATGCTCCGGCCTCCCGCACGTGTGACCATCAAAGGCATGTCGGAAGCCGCAGCAGCGCCACTCGCCGAACCGCGGCCGCCGCGCAAGCTCTACCGCAGCAGTGACGGACGCTGGCTCGGGGGCGCGGCGCGGGGCCTCGCCGGGCACCTCGGGCTGCCCGTGATCTGGGTACGGCTCGTCTTCGTCGGCCTGTTCATGGCCGACGGCCTCGGTGCGCTGCTGTACGCCGCGTTCTGGTTCTTCGTCCCGCTCGGCGTCGGAGGTGTCGAGGCGCAGAAGCCGCCGTCGCCGCCGGCCGCGGAGACCTCACCCGACGGCCGCCGCAGACGCGTCACGCGCAGGCCCGACAAGGGTCAGATGGTGGCCCTGCTCCTCATGGTCGTGGTGGCCATGGTCTTCGTGGGCAACGTGAACCTCAGCGGAGGAGCGCGGGCCTACCTCTGGCCGGCGGTGCTCGTCGGCGCGGGCGTCGCCCTGGTCTGGCGGCAGGCGGACAACGCCCGCCGGGCCCGCTGGGTCGAGGTCGGCCGCCGCCGGCGTACGGTCACGCTGCTGCGCTCGGTGGGCGGCGTGCTGCTGGTGACGGCCGGTGTCTCCGGCATCTTCGTCCTCCAGGGTTCCGCGGCCCACCTCGGCTCCGTCCTCCAGGCGGCCCTCGCGGTCCTCGTCGGCATAACGCTCCTCGCCGGGCCGTATCTGGTGCGCATGACGCAGGACCTCTCCGAGGAGCGCCTGATGCGCATCCGTGCGCAGGAGCGCGCGGAGGTGGCCGCCCATGTGCACGACTCGGTGCTGCACACCCTCACGCTGATCCAGCGCAACGCGGAGAACGCGAACGAGGTCCGCCGCCTGGCCCGTGCCCAGGAGCGCGACCTGCGTACCTGGCTGTACAAACCCGAGGGCACCGGCAAGGACGAGGCCGACGAACCCACCACCCTCGCCGACGCCGTGCGGCGCAACGCGGCCGAGGTGGAGGACAAGCACGGCGTGCCCATCGAGGTCGTGGTCGTCGGCGACTGCCCGCTCGACGAGAGGATCGCCGCACAGATGCAGGCCGCGCGGGAAGCAATGGTGAACGCCGCCAAGTACGGTGGCGAGGGCGGCGCCGTGCAGGTCTTCGCCGAGGTCGAGGGGAAGACGGTCTTCGTGTCCGTCCGGGACCGCGGCCCCGGCTTCGACCTCGACTCGATACCCGCCGACCGGATGGGTGTCAGAGAATCGATCATCGGCCGCATGGAGCGCAACGGCGGTACGGCGCGGCTGCGCGCGGTGCCGGACGGCGGCACGGAGGTCGAGCTGGAGATGGAGAGGGCGGAGAAGACGTCATGAGCGAGCCGACCGAGGCGAACGGTACGGCGGGACCGGCGGAGGCGGCCGGCGGACCGGGGCGTCACGTGCGCGTGGTCCTCGTGGACGACCACCGCATGTTCCGTACGGGGGTCCAGGCCGAGATCGGGCAGACCGAGCAGACCGGTGTCGAGGTCGTCGGCGAGGCCGCGGACGTCGACCAGGCGGTCACGGTGATCACCGCGACCCGCCCCGAGGTGGTCCTGCTCGACGTGCACCTGCCGGGCGGCGGCGGCGTCGAAGTGCTGCGCCGCTGTGCCCCGTTGATGGGCGACACCGAGCAGCCGGTCCGCTTCCTGGCGCTGTCCGTGTCGGACGCGGCGGAGGACGTGATCGGCGTGATCCGCGGCGGCGCCCGCGGTTACGTCACCAAGACGATCACCGGCACGGACCTCGTGAACTCCATCTTCCGTGTCCAGGAGGGCGACGCGGTCTTCTCGCCCCGGCTGGCCGGGTTCGTCCTGGACGCCTTCGCCTCCACGGACGCACCGCCGGTCGACGAGGACCTGGACCGCCTGACCCAGCGCGAACGCGAGGTGCTGCGGCTCATCGCCCGGGGCTACGCGTACAAGGAGATCGCCAAGCAGCTGTACATCTCCGTGAAGACCGTCGAATCGCACGTCTCGGCGGTCCTGCGCAAGCTCCAGCTCTCCAACCGGCACGAGCTGACACGCTGGGCGACGGCCCGACGGCTCGTCTGACAGCGGCGCTCACACCACCCGCGTGGCCCCCGCGAACGGCATCTCGTCCAGCGGGGCCACGCGCACCGGCGCCGAGGGGTTCGGGGCGTGGATCATGCGGCCGTTGCCCACGTAGATGCCGACATGGCTGATGCCGGTGTAGAAGAAGACCAGGTCGCCGGGGAGGAGTTCGGAGCGGGAGACGCGGCGGCCCGCGGCGATCTGGGAGTACGTCGTGCGGGGCAGGGAGACGCCCGCGGCGCGGTACGCGGCCTGGACGAGGCCCGAGCAGTCGAAGGCGTTCGGGCCGGTGGCGCCCCAGACGTAGGGGCTGCCGAGCTTCTGGTAGGCGTAGGAGACGGCGGCGGCCGCGCGGGAGTCGGTCGCCCGGGACGAGGCGGAGCCGGGGGCCGCGAGGGTGTCCCGTGGGCCCGTCGAGCGCGAGGCGCGGTCCTGCGACGCGCCGGACAGGGAACGTTCCTGCGGGCCGGGCCGGGACAGCAGCTGCCGTGCCGAGCCGAGCTTGCCGGTGATCGTCTTCTTGTGCTGCTTCAGCTCCGCCCGGCGTGACTTCAGGGACGTCAGCTCGATGCGGGCGGCCCCGCGCAGCTGCTCGATCTCCCGGAGCTGCTTGCGTACCCCCGCGACGGCGGCGTTCTGCCGGCTGCCGGCCCGCTCGACGAACTCGGCGTTCTCCAGGTACCGGTCGGGATCGTCGGAGAGGGCGAGCTGCACCGCGGGGTCGAGGCCGCCGACGCGGTACTGCGCGGCGGCGACCGAACCCAGGGCGGCCCGGGCGGAGTTGAGCCGCTCCTCCTGGCGCGCCGCCTGGTCCTGGAGGCTTTTCAACCGCTGCCCGGCCGCTTCGGCCTTCTCCTTCGCGCCGTTGTACTTCTCGGTGGCGACCTCAGCCTCCTGGTACAGCTTGTCCACCTTGGCTCTGACCTGGCCGGGTGTGAGCTGTGGCTCGGCGTGTCCGGTTCCGTCGAACCCCGTCGCCGTCGCCGCGCCCGCGAGGGCGATCGTGGCGGCCGTTCGGGCCTTGCCGCCACCCATCGAGCGCTGTCGGGGCTTGCGGTGCGCTGCCACCTGAAGGCCACGTCCTTTCCTCGACCGCCGACGGGTGCGTGCGGCCGCCGGGGGGAGCGGACGGGCGGCCTGCGCGTCCGGCGACGGCCCGCACAGGGGGAGCGGATCGCCGCCGGACCTTTTCGGCGGTGGTGTCCGACTGCCGCCCCTGGCCCGGGCGGCGGTGGGGAGCCGGGCACCTGGTGGAGGACGCTAAACGCCGCCGCGACGGGGCGGTGGCAGGTGTGCGGAAGTGTCTTGAGAGGACCGGCGGTGACCGTATGCGACCGCCGCCCCGCCTTGACGCCGTCGACTTCACTCAGCGTGATGACCGATGCACCGAATCATGAGCGAGTGACCGTGATCGGGTGCTATGGGGCGCATATGTGCATCAGTGGGCCGGTGTCGGGCGGTCCAGGGGCCCTGATTAGGCTCCGCCCTCATGGACGTACTCATCCACCTCTTCGTCGGCCTCCACATCATCGGCATCGCCTCGCTCCTGGGCGGTTTCCTCACCCAGATGAAGGCGATGGGCGAGGGTACCGCCCGCTACACCCCCGCCATGCTGCACGGCGCGCTCACGATGCTGGTCACCGGTGTGGCCCTGGTCGGCCTCAACCAGGCCGACGACCAGTCCGTGAACAACATCAAGATCGGCGTGAAGCTGGCCCTGCTGATCGTGATCCTCGGCCTGGTCTATGTGAAGCGGGACGACGAGAAGGTGGACAAGGGCCTCTTCGGCCTGGTCGGTCTGCTGACGACGGCGAACATCTTCATCGCCGTGCTCTGGACCTGACCCGGGAGCGCCGGGCGCCGTCCCGGGCCGAGGTGACCGCCCAGGCGGTGCACCCGAGCCACGCGGCCACCGCGACCCACAGCAGCACCTCTCCGACGGCGTCGAGCCAGGGGACGTCCAGGGCGGCGGCGACGGCCATGGTGGCCTCGGCCGTCACCACCGCGGCGAACACGGTCGCCCAGCGCCGCACGTCGTAGTGGTGGCGGGGCCAGAACAGCTCGGCGAGCAGCAGGGCGACGCAGGCGACCAGCGCGAGCACGAGCAGCGTGACGGCCGTCGTGCGCAGGACGTCGGCGTTGTCCTCGTTCCACAGGTACAGGCGCGCGCTGTCGGCGCTGAGGAGTTTCGCCCCGGCCAGTGCGGAGACGGCGAGGGCGCCGGCCGCGAGCCAGTGGTCCCCGCGCCCCTCCTCCACCTGCCGGGGCTGGAAGCGGAACAGGGCGAAGCCGTAGAGCACGAGACCCAGCCAGAACAGCACCAGGGCCGCGTGGGCGAGCCAGGCCGACGTATCGGCCGCGGCGAGCGTGGCGCCGAGCACCGCGAGCCCCTGGGTGGCCACGCAGCGCAGGAACACCGTGCCGTGCCGCCCCCCGGCCTCCGCGGTGAGCAGCACCGCCCAGAGCAGCATCGCGAGTGCCAGCAGCGCCTCGGCGACGGGCTGCAGGCCGGCCGCGGAGAAGCCGGTGCCCAGGACGGCGGTCGCCGCCACGGCCGTGAGCTCGGCGGGCGTCTCCGCCCGCCACCCGCCGCGTGCGCGCTGGACGAGGCCGGCGCCCGCCGCCGCCAAGGCCGCGCAGGCCAGGGCGAGGGCGATGCGGGAGAGGACCTCGTACCCCGCCGAGTCGAGACCGACCGACACGATGCCGGTCGCCAGCGCGTACGTCGACCACCAGGTGGCAAACGGGGAGGGACCGGACATAGTGCCGATGCTAGAGAGCGCCGCACCCGTTACGGGAAGGGCACGCGCGCGTGCCCCTCAAAAAGCGTGACGGGACATCCCGGCACGCCTGGCCGGTCGAGCTCGGCGCGCCCCTCGCTGCCGAGCCGCCGGTGTGAACCTGCGGATTCAGAATGGCCGGTCTTCAGTGACCGAAAACCGACTTATTTACTACGCCGCAAGGAAAGGGAATATGGTGTTCCCTATTTGCGAAGCTCAAAACCAGCTCAATAAACCATTGCCCGACATTCGAGGGGGATAAAGTCTCACCCGTTTGTGAATCGAGAACATGACAGGGGAGCTCTATGTTCACGCGTTCCGTCAGGCGTAACGCCGTCGTCGCCGCAGCCCTGGCCCTGACCGCCGTCACCGCCACGAGCGCTGACGCCGCAGCTGACTCAGACACCAAGAAACCGAAGATCATCGAACTCGGAGGCAGCAAGGGCCTCAAGATGATCGAAGGCGCCGACGGCAAGGCCCTTCTGCAGGCCGACGCCACCGTGACCGCGGCTGCCGCCAACGTTTGCGGCTCCGGTTACACCATCTCCGCCGGCGCTGCGCGCTACGGCACCAACGCCAGCCTCTACCTGTGGTGGAACGGCAAGTACAGCGGCTCCAACAAGCTGTACGACAAGTACATCTGCGGTGTCCTCTTCAACGACACCGGCGCCGCGCGCTCCATGGGCATCCGGCTGAAGGACAACTTCACCGACACGCCTCACGCCGAGGACTTCGGCACGTACAGCACCTACGCCGGGCCCGTCTACCAGAAGCGCGGCGGCTGCGGCGAGGCGTACTCCTACATGAAGTCCGGGAGCAGGGTCGTCGTCGACAACATCTACACGATGTCCGGATGCAACTGACCTGAACTCGTGACGGGCTGCGTAGCGCGCAGGGCGTCGGCAGGCATTCCAAGGCCGCGAATTCAATGCCGCTGACGTGCCCCAGGAAGACATCGCTGCCACCCTGCGGAGCGTTTCTCAGCGATCTGTCGCAGACGGCAGACCGACGACAGACCGCTGAGAATCCGACTGACTGGAACCGGCCCCGCAGGGACTTCTCAGGCCGGCCGCACCACGCTGTGGATGGCCGACTCGCCGTCGTAGTAGGTCGACTCCTCGCGCACGTACGTGCCGGGCTTCGGGGCGTGGATCATCATGCCGTTGCCGATGTAGATCCCGACGTGGGTGACGTCGTCGTAGAAGAAGACCAGGTCACCGGGCTGGGCCTGGGAGAGCGGGACCGTGGTGCCGGCGTTCACCTGGTCGTAGGTCGTGCGCGGCAGGTCGACGCCGGCGGCCTTCCAGGCGGCCTGGGTGAGACCGGAGCAGTCGTAGGAGCCGGGGCCGACCGCGCCCCACACATACGGCTTGCCGATCTGCGCGCGGGCGAAGGCGAGCGCCTTGTCGGCCTTGGTGGCGTACGAGGAGTCGGCCGGGGCCGTCGAGGTGGACGAGCCGGAGCCCGCCGAACCCGACGACGAGGATCCGCTGTCCTGCTGCTGGGCGGCCTCCTCCTGCGCCTGCTGCTGCGCGGCCTGCTGCCGGGCCAGCTCTGCGGCCTTGCGGGCGGCCTCCTCCTGCTTCTCCTTCTCGATCGCCGCGAGCCGGGCCTTCTCCTCGGCGGTCAGCTTCGACATCAGCTCGCGCGCGTCGGCGAGCTTGCGCTGGACGGTCGCCTTGGCGGCCTTCAGATCGCCCTGCGACTCGGTGAGCGCCTCCAGGCTCTCGGTGGCCTCCTGGCGCTTCGTCATCGTCTCGGACTGCTGCGCGATGTAGTCGTCGACCGCGACCTTCTGGCGGCCCGTCATCCGGTCCATCAGCTGGGTCTGGTCGAAGTAGTCCTGCGGGGTGTCCGCCAGCAGGAACGTCGCCGTGTCCGGGGCGGCGGCGCCGGTGCGGTACTGGGCGGAGGCGAAGGACCCCAGCTCCTCGCGCGCCTCGTTGAGCTTCTGGGTGCGCTTCGCGACGTCGTCGATGAGGGCGTCGGCGCGTTTGCGCTGCTTCGCCGTCTTCTCCTTGGCCGCGTTGTACTTCTCGGTCGCCGACCCCGCCTGGCGGTACAGGTCGTCGACCTTCTTCTCGACTTCTTCCAGGCTGGGTTTGTCGTCGGCCTCGGGGGCGGCGTTGGCCGACTGGGACAGCAGGGCCACGGAGGTGAGGGCCGCCGTTGCGAGGGCGGGGGTCCGTATGCCTGCCACGCGCGTACCCGTAGGACGCGACTTGCGGTGCGACGCCAAGGGAGGCGACTCCTTCCACGTTCCGCCTACCGGGTTAGCTGTCGGGTTCGGGCGGGTGGTTCGGAAGGTTTGCCCTACGGCCTTCTCCGCACAGGGAGTCGGGCCGATTCACCCCAGGTTCACGGTTGGGTCCCCGGCTCCGGCTGCCACTGCGGCACACCGGACTCGGCGGAGGCCGCGCGGCCCGGCGACGTTCGCCGGTGGGGGTCATGCGGCCTGGTCGCACGGTAGCCAACTCGTGTGGCCCCTGTGAAGGTTGATGGGTGATATGCCCGATACATTTTCGTGACCTCGGTCATGAACGTTGCCGAGAGTGAATGATCGAGGGGGTTTGGTCACGTTTCATCCATGATTGCGGGGGGTGTAGCAGGCCGTGATCATGCGGTCATGGAGGGCGACAATGCGCCGCCGGCCGGTCGCCGGGGGGTCGGGCGCCCGGCGATGTTCTCAGGGCGGCGGCGGGCTGTCAGTGGGGCGCCCTAGACTCGGAGAGCGATGAGCAGCCTCTTTGACGACAGCTTCCTGGCGAACCTCCAGGCCCAGCGGGGCCCCGCGGACGAGCCCCCGCCGCCGCCCGAGGACGATCACGTTCCGGAGTCGATTCCGGACGATCTGTTCGGCGGGAAGTTCGACGCGCCCCCGGACCGGGACGCCTACTACCGGGACGGCGCACCCCGCCCGGTCGTGGACACCGCCGCGCTCCTGGAAGGGCTGAACGACAACCAGCGCGCCGCCGTCGTCCACTCCGGCTCCCCGCTGCTCATCGTGGCCGGTGCCGGCTCCGGCAAGACCCGCGTGCTCACGCACCGCATCGCCCACCTGCTCGCCGAGCGCGGCGTGCACCCGGGCCAGATCCTCGCGATCACCTTCACCAACAAGGCCGCGGGCGAGATGAAGGAGCGCGTCGAGCAGCTCGTCGGCCCGCGCGCCAACGCCATGTGGGTCATGACGTTCCACAGTGCGTGCGTGCGCATCCTCCGCCGCGAGAGCAAGAAACTCGGCTTCACATCGAGCTTCTCGATCTACGACGCCGCCGACTCCAAGCGCCTGATGGCCCTGGTCTGCCGTGACCTCGACCTCGACCCCAAGCGCTTCCCGCCGAAGTCCTTCAGCGCCAAGATCAGCAACCTGAAGAACGAGCTGATCGACGAGGAGGACTTCGCCGCCCAGGCCACCGACGGCTTCGAGAAGACCCTCGCCCAGGCCTACGCCATGTACCAGTCGCGGCTGCGCGAGGCGAACGCCCTCGACTTCGACGACCTGATCATGACGACGGTCAATCTCCTGCGCGCCTTCCCGGACGTCGCCGAGCACTACCGCCGCCGCTTCCGGCACGTGCTGGTCGACGAGTACCAGGACACCAACCACGCCCAGTACGCCCTCGTCCGGGAGCTGGTCGGCACCTCCGAGCACCCCGTCGACGTACCGCCCGAGGCCGAGGTCCCGCCCGCCGAGCTGTGCGTCGTGGGCGACGCCGACCAGTCGATCTACGCCTTCCGCGGCGCGACGATCCGCAACATCCTCCAGTTCGAGGAGGACTACCCGGACGCGACGACCATCCTGCTGGAGCAGAACTACCGCTCCACACAGACGATCCTCAGCGCCGCCAACGCGGTCATCGAGCGCAACGAGTCCCGCCGCCCCAAGAACCTGTGGACCAACGCCGGCTCCGGCGCCCGGATCACCGGCTACGTCGCCGACACCGAGCACGACGAGGCGCAGTTCGTCGCCGAGGAGATAGACCGCCTCACCGACGCGGGGCACGCGAAGGCCGGCGACGTCGCCGTCTTCTACCGCACCAACGCCCAGTCCCGTGTCTTCGAAGAGATCTTCATCCGCGTCGGCCTGCCCTACAAGGTCGTCGGCGGCGTCCGCTTCTACGAGCGCAAGGAGGTCCGGGACGTCCTGGCCTACCTGCGCGTGCTCGCCAACCCCGAGGACTCGGTGCCGCTGCGCCGGATCCTCAACGTCCCCAAGCGGGGCATCGGCGACCGCGCCGAGGCGATGATCGACGCCCTGTCCCAGCGGGAGAAGATCAGCTTCCCGCAGGCGCTCAAGCGCGTCGACGAGGCGTACGGCATGGCCGCGCGCTCCACCAACGCCGTCAAGCGGTTCAACACGCTGATGGAGGACCTCCGCACCGTCGTAGAGTCCGGCGCCGGGCCGGCCACGGTTCTGGAAGCCGTGCTGGAGCGCACCGGATACCTCGCCGAGCTGCAGGCCTCCACCGACCCGCAGGACGAGACCCGGATCGAGAACCTCCAGGAACTGGCCGCCGTCGCCATGGAGTTCGAGCAGGAGCGCGGCGAGGACGAGCAGATCACGCTGTCGGACTTCCTGGAGCAGGTCGCGCTGGTCGCCGACTCCGACCAGATCCCCGACGAGGAGGACGGCGACGGCGTCATCACCCTGATGACCCTGCACACCGCCAAGGGCCTGGAGTTCCCCGTCGTCTTCCTCACCGGCATGGAGGACGGCGTCTTCCCGCACATGCGCGCCCTCGGGCAGACCAAGGAACTGGAGGAGGAGCGGCGCCTGGCCTACGTCGGCATCACCCGCGCGCGGGAGCGGCTGTATCTGACGCGGTCCACCCTGCGCAGCGCCTGGGGCCAGCCGTCGTACAACCCGCCCTCCCGGTTCCTGGAGGAGATCCCGCCGGTCCACATGGAGTGGAAGCGGACGGGAGCCACCGCGCCCGCGTCCTCCGGGCCGGTCTCGGCGGTGGCGGCCTCGCTGTCCTCGTCCCGCTCGCGCTCGTCGGCGTCGGGCGCCTCCGGGTTCGCCACGCGGCGCACCTCGGAGAAGCCCGTGGTGTCACTGGCCGTCGGGGACCGCGTCACACACGACCAGTTCGGGCTCGGGACCGTCGTCGGGGTCAAGGGCACGGGCGGCAACGCCGAGGCGACGATCGACTTCGGTGACACCAAGCCGAAGCGGCTGCTGCTGCGGTACGCGCCGGTGGAGAAGCTGTAGCCCTGTGAGGTGAGCCCCGTCGGACGGACCGGCGGGGCAGGCGGGACGTTACGAAGGGTCGATGCCGTGGCTGCGCAGCCACGGGAGCGGGTCGATCGCCGAGCCGCCGGCCGGGCGCACCTCGAAGTGCAAGTGAGGGCCTGTGGAGTTGCCGGAGTTGCCCGATCGGGCGATCGGATCGCCCGCCTTCACGGTCGTACCCGAGGGGACCGTGTAGGTGGAGAGGTGGCAGTACCACGTCTCCGTGCCGTCCTTGGCGGTCACGACCATCATGTTGCCGTACGCGCTGTTCCACTGGGTGCGCACAGTGCCGTCGGTCGCGGCCATCACGGTCGTGCCGTACGAGACGGGGAAGTCGATGCCGGTGTGCAGAGACATCCAGTTGATGCCGGACTGGCCGTAGTAGGCGCTGAGTCCGTGCCGCGCGACCGGCAGGGCGAATTTGGGGCGCAGCCGCTCCTTGCGGGCCGCTTCCTCCGCCGCGCGCTTCTTCTCGGCCGCCTGCTGGGCCTTGAGGTCGATGCGCTCCTGCGTACGGCTGGCCCGGTCGGCGAAGTCGTCGGCGCCGGCGGAGAGGCTCTGCAGCTGGGTGTCCAGCTTGTTGTTGGCGGCGGCCGGCTTGACCGGCTGCGCGTCCGCCGCGGTCGTCTGAGCGTCCGCGGCACTGTCGTCGGCGAAGGCGCCGACGGAGACGGCGGCGATCCCGGCGACACCCATCACGCAGGCCGAGGGCACCGCGATGGTCATCAGCGCCGAGCGCTTGGGCGGTGTGCGGCGGCGGGATCGGGAAGCGGCGCGCGAGGCCGCACGCCCCGAGGGAGCGGGGGTGACGTCCTCCTGGCCGTCCAGAAGCGGGGTGACGACGGGCAGTTCACCGGTGGCGGCCGGTTCATCGCCCTCCACGGCGGCGTCGTGGAAGCCGGCTTCGGCGGATTCGTCGTAGGCGACCTGCTCGAAGGCCGAGGTCTCGTGCTGGTCGAAGGTTTCGGCGGGGTGCTCGTACGCGTCCGGGTCCGATGCGGCGGTGCCGTCGGAGTTCCACTGCGTGGCGTCGTAGGCGCCCGTGTCGAAGGTTTGCGTGCCCCACTCCCACTGCTGGGTGTGGTCGGCGGGGTTGCCGGACTGGTCCGGCTTGAGCCAGGCGCCGGACTCCCACTGCCCGGTGGCGTCGGGGGAGGGGGCCTGGGACGGGATGGCCGACATCGGTTGCTGTTCGGCCGTCCAGGAGGTCGTGTCGTAGACGCCGGTGTCGTAGGCGGCGTGGTGCTGGGCCGCGTAGGCGTCGTAGTGCACGTTCTCGTGCGTGCCGGTGGGCCAGTGGCCGGTGTCGTAGCCGCCCGTGTCCTGGCCGCTGCCCGGCATGTCGCCGAAGAGGGGGTCGGTCGCGAAGCTCGCGGTGGTGTGCCCGGTGGCGTCGAAACCGGCGCCGTTGGTACCGGTGGGGTCAAATCCGGTGGCGGCGTAGTCGCCGTACGTGGTGAAGTCGCCGTACTGGGCTTCCTGGGTGCCGTACGACGCGTAGTGCGCGGAGGCGGCGTCGGAAGCCGGAGCCGGGGTCATGGTCCCCGACGGGTGACGGTCGTTCACCAACTTCTCTTTCGCCTCGACAACAGGGGCTGCCAGAGCAGTGCGGCGACTGTACCCGGCGGTACGCGGGCACGACAATCTTCGGCAGGTTTCGCCCGCGCAGGAAACGGGCATTCGGCCGTGTTTTGGCGGACGGCGGGCACGGGTTTGGCCCTGTGTTCGAAGTTTGTTCGATGCTGATCGGTGCTTCGGCGCTGAGTGATCGCTGTATGACGATTCTCAGGCGACGGTCAGACCGCCGGTGTGTTCGGCGGACGGTTCACCCGCGTGTGCCGTGTCCAGAACCTGCCGTATGCCGTTGGCGACGGCGGGGTGCACGGGCAGAGCGAGATGGCCGATGCCGGTCACGCGCACGTTCTGCGCCGTCAGATCGGGATGGTCGACGCAGGCCGTCTCCAGCGGGTCCATCACGTGGTCCAGGTCGCTCCAGAAGCTGACGAAGTGCGTACGGCAGTCGGGGGCGGGCAGAGCGAGCTCCTCGAGTACCGGTGAGCCGGGGCGCATCTGGCGCACGATGGGGTGCGCGTCGGCGAAGGGCGCCACTCGGGTTCCCGAATGCGGCGTGCCGAGCGTGACCAGGGTCCGTACGCGCGTGTCGCCGCCGAGCCGCTGCACGTAATAACGCGCTATCAGTCCACCGAGGCTGTGCCCGACGACGTCGACCCGGTCGGCGCCCGTGCGCTCGCAGAGCTCCTCGATGCGCCGGCCGAGCAGTTCGGCGGCGGCCCGTATGTCGCAGGTCAGCGGCGAGTAGTTGAGCGACTCGATCTGCTGCCTGCCGTGCTGGGCGAGGCTGCGGCGCAGCAGGACGAAGACCGAGCGGTTGTCGATGAATCCGTGCAGCAGCAGGACCGGCGGCTTGGCCTCCGTGGGCAGTTGGGCGGCGCCGTCCGCCGGCAGTGCCGGGACGGGGGCGCGGCGCTCCTGGGTGATGCCGGACGGATAGAGGAGGAGGTGCCCGGCCAGGATCGCGATCTCCAGGGCGGTGGCCTTCAGAAGGGCCAGGGAGAGTCCCGCCAGCCTGCCCGGCAGCAGACGCTCGCAGAACGGAAGAAAGGGCAGAGCCGCCCTGGTGACCTTCATGGCCGACCTCCTGTCGGCACGCGGGAGGACGCCTCCGCCCCCCGGGTGCCCTCGTGGAAAGCAGCTGCGAAGACGGCCGGCCATGACCGCGAGAGCGGCGTGAGCCGCGTGAGCTGCGGGGGCAGAGTGCGGCGTGTGGCGTGTGTGACGCCGGTGGTGCGACGGGGGTCCCCGATCGGTGGGGTGACGAGGCTCCCCGCTGGTGCGCCGTGTCTGCCCTGCGTGCTGTGCGTGCGGTGCTTGCCCTGCGTGCTTTCGCCGAAGCGCCGTGCTGTCGCGGTCCGTGGTGGACGGTGCGGTCGTACGGCGATTTCGGTGCGGCTCCCCTTGCGCTTGTCCCATCGTGTGATTTCCCCCTCGGTATCCACCGCGAAACTGCCGGTTGCGGGATGCTGGAGATAACGTTCGTTCACTTGCCCGGAGGGTTCGGGGCGGGGTGTCCGTGCGGTGCGGCGTGTACGGCTTGCCCGATGTGTGCGGTACTTGTCGATACGGATGGATGTAGTCGCTTCATGGAGGCAGTGATGGGTGTGGCAGCCGGTCCGATCCGCGTGGTGGTGGCCAAGCCGGGGCTCGACGGCCACGATCGCGGGGCCAAGGTGATCGCGCGTGCCCTGCGCGACGCCGGTATGGAAGTCATCTACACCGGTCTCCACCAGACCCCCGAGCAGATCGTCGACACGGCGCTCCAGGAGGACGCCGACGCGATCGGGCTGTCCATCCTCTCCGGAGCGCACAACACGCTCTTCGCGGCCGTGATCGATCTGCTCAGGGAGCGGGACGCGGAGGACATCCTCGTCTTCGGCGGCGGGATCATCCCCGAGGCGGACATCCCCCTGCTGAAGGAGAAGGGCGTCGCGGAGATCTTCACGCCGGGCGCGACGACGGCGTCCATCGTGGACTGGGTCCGGACGAACGCCCGCCAGCCCGCGGAGGCGTAGCCCTCCGGCGGATCGCCCCGGATGCCCCGGCCCGGCCGGAGCCGGCGCGCCCCCTGTGCTGTGGGGCTGCTTCGTCGGGCCGCCGGCCGCGACCGCCTCCGGCGGCCGCCCCGGCCGTCGGCACACCCGGCGGCAGTCGCTCGCCGCGGGGCACCCGCCCCCGGAGGCGCCGGCGGGGGTCAGGCCGCTCCCAGCTCCTCGGCCATCGCCGCACGCAGACGCAGGGTCGTCACCAGCCGCTGGAAGGCCTCCGCCCAGTAGCCCCCGGCTCCCGGCGACGCGTTCTCCGGTTCGTCGGGTACGGCCAGCAGCGCGTCGAGCCGGGAGGCCTCGGACGGGTCGAGGCAGCGCTCCGCCAGGCCCATGACCCCGCTGAAACTCCATGGATAGCTCCCTGCGTCCCGAGCGATGTTGAGCGCGTCCACCACGGCCCGCCCGAGCGGAGCCGCCCAGGGCACCGCACACACCCCGAGCAGCTGGAAGGCCTCGGACAGGCCGTGCGCGGCGATGAAGCCGGCCACCCACTCGGCCCGTTCGGCGGCGCCCAGCGTGCCGAGCAACTTGGCGCGTTCGGCCAGGGACACCGCCCCCGGACCGCCCGCCTCCGGCGCCGACGGATCGCCGAGCAGCGCGCGTGACCACGCGGCGTCCCGCTGGCGCACCGCCGCCCGGCACCACGCCGCGTGCAGCTCGCCCTGCCAGCCGTCCGCCACCGGCAGCGCCACGATCTCCCGGGGCGTGCGCCCGCCGAGCCGCCGCGACCACGTGCCGAGCGGTGCCGCCTCCACCAGCTGACCGAGCCACCAGGAGCGTTCGCCGCGCCCCGCGGGGGCCTTCGCCACGACGCCGTCGCGTTCCATGCCCGGATCGCACTCGTGCGGCGCCTCGACGGCGATCGTCGCAGTGGTCTGCGTGGTCCCCCCGGGTATGTCGTCCCCGGCCCCGGCTGCTCGCTTCGGGGCGGACCGCATGTGGTCGATGGCGACGCACGCCTCCGCCCTGACCGCCATCCGTGCGGCGAGCGCCGAACCGGGCAGGGCCGACAGCAGTTCCGCGGCCGTCGCCCGGACATTGCGGCTGCGATCGGCCAGGGCCTGTTCCAGGAACGGCTCGTCGTCCGGGCCGAGGCCCTCGCGCAGCGAATCGAGGAACATCAGCCGGTCCTCGGCCCGTTCCGTCCCCCACGTCGTCGCGAGCAGGTCGCGCGCGGCCGCCGGGGTGCGAGAACGCAGCGCGGAGAGCAGAGCGACGCGTTCGGCGAACAGGCCCTCCTGCCACAACTGCCGGACGCTGTCGTCGTCCTGGAGGTGCGGCAGGGCCGCTCCGCCGCCCGGGGTCGCGCGCAGAGCGAACCGCCAGTCCGGGTTCAGCCGGGCCAGCCACAAGGCTCGCGGCCCCGCGAACTCCAGTGCCGCCGGACGCAGGTCGGTACGCCCCCGGGCCGCGTCCAGCAACGCCGGAAGCACCTGCGGAGGCGGTGCGAAACCCCGGGCGTTCGCCACCGCGAGCCACTGCGGCAGCAGCTCCGTCAGATCCGGCGCGGCACCCCGCCGCCCTCCGCCGGACGGGCCGGGGCGGTCGGCCAGCAGCATCGCGAGCCTGCGGGCGGCAGCGGGCGGCAGCGCCGGGCGGGAGTCCTCCGGAGCCGCCTGCGGGCGCTCTGCCGCCCGCGCCGGGCGCAGACCGGCCCGGCGCCGTACGGTCTCCACGGCCGCCGCGTCCAGCAGGGCCAGGGGTGCGTCCGGGCCCGGCGCGGTACCGGGCGGGGTGCGCCGGTCGGTGCCCAGCAGCGCGGTGGTGACGAGCCCCTCCCAGGCGTCCGCGCCGGCCGCGTCCACAGGAGCGGAGGTCCTGGTCATGAGCTTCCTTTCCGCGGGGCGCCCGGTAGTTGAAGACTCGCCCTTACCGGTTGTCCCGTGATGCCTGAAAAATGCGTGGACCCGTGGGATGGGTGGGGCCGGCCGATGTGCCGTGAGCGGGGCCGCCGCCGGTTCAGCACAGCGCGACCGCGTCGCCCGGCCCCTCGGGCCAGGCCGTCAGCGGCGTGAAGCCCTGGTGGCCGCACTCGCCGAAGACCCTGACCGGGGCCCCGCCCGACAGGGCGACGAGCCGCCACAGGCCCGGCCGGGAGCGCGCGGCGGGAGTCAGCGGCAACGCCGCGTCCTCGTCGGCGTCCGCCAGCTGCCAGGAGTCGCCGTCCGGCGTGGGAACGACCCGGTCCAGCGTCACCGGGACGGACTCCAGCCACGGGTCCTCGCGCAGGGCGTCGCCGTAACGGGCCGCCGCCTGGGCCGTGGTCACCCCCGGCGGACGGGTCGCCGCGGGCGCGGGCGGGGTGAACTGCTCGCCCAGGGCCACCCGCGGCTGCCCGGCGCCCGGGTACGCGGACACCTCGGCCTCCAGACTCAGGCCCACCGGCAGCGCCAGCTCCGGGGCGCGGCCGGCCGCGCCGTAGGAGAGGAGCAGCACGGTGCGGTGCGAGGCGTCGCCGTGCAGCCAGATCCGGCGGGTCGTCAGGCGCGGGTCCGTCGTGTCGTACTGGGCGAGGACCAGCCAGCGGTCGCGCAGCAGCGGGCCGTCCGCGGAGGTCGGGAGGCCCATGCGGGAGCGGACCGTGGCGGCGAGACCGGCCGGGAGCCGCTCGCGGCGCCGCCAGCCCCGCCCCAGGAGATGCAGCAGCGCGCACTCCTCCAGCAGCCGCACCGGCCAGCCCGGCCCGGTCGACGGAATCGCCCCCAACTCCCGCACCCGCCCCGCCAGTCCCTGCGCCTGGGCGTCGACCATGCGGGCCGCCGTCTCCTCCCAGAGGCCGTACCCCGACTGCTCAGCGGTCGCCAGACCGCCGCGCAGCAGGTCGACCAGGCGCTGCTCCAGCTCCACCGCGCCCGCAGAGACCCGCTCGGCCCGGCGCTCCGCCCGCCGACGCGCCGCCTCGGGATCAGCGGACCCGGACGGCGCACCGGAGCCGGCACCGGCCCTCTTCGCCTCCGCGCGCTCGCGCCGCCCCTCGGTCCACTGCGCGGCCCATTCCGGCGTCTGCCCCGGCGGCACCGCCGCCTCGTCGGCGGCCCAGAGCAGCAGCAGCCCCAGCGCGTGCTTGCACGGGAACTTGCGGCTCGGACAACTGCACTTGTACGCGGGGCCCGCGGCGTCCGCGATGTCCACGACCGTTTGATACGGCTTGCTTCCGCTGCCCTTGCACAGCCCCCACACCGTCCCCTCGTCGGAACTCCCCGCCTCGGACCACGGCCCCGCCGCGCCGAGTTTGCTTCCCGCTTTGCGTGAAGCGGCGTCAGGCGCCAGTGCCAGCACCTGGTCCGCGGTCCAGCGCACCCCCTGCTGAGTCATGCCACCGAAGGTAGATCCCACCACTGACAATCGGGTCCGCCGGCGGACCCGGCAGCGCATTTCCGCAGGTCGGAACGCATTGTCAGTGGTGTGGTGCAACGTTGGCGACAGATCCGAACCGGCCGAGCTGGAGGGGGACTTTGCCATGACCGTGTCCGTGGAGCCGACGTCCGTCGAAGCGGGGGAGACGGGACCGACCCAGGCGTTGCGACCGCACGCCGAGGACGCCTTCGCCCATGAACTCGCCGCGCTGGCCGCCCAGGACGACCGGCCGCGCCCGGCCCGCTGGAAGCTGTCGCCCTGGGCCGTCGCGACGTACCTGCTCGGCGGCACCCTGCCGGACGGCACGGTGATCAGTCCCAAGTACGTCGGACCGCGCCGCCTCGTCGAGGTCGCCGTCACCACGCTCGCCACCGACCGCGCCCTGCTCCTGCTCGGCGTCCCGGGCACGGCGAAGACCTGGGTGTCCGAGCACCTGGCCGCGGCGGTCAGCGGTGACTCCACGCTGCTGGTGCAGGGCACCGCCGGCACCCCGGAGGAGGCCATCCGCTACGGCTGGAACTACGCGCAGCTGCTCGCCCACGGCCCGAGCCGCGACGCCCTCGTGCCCAGCCCCGTCATGCGGGCCATGGCCGACGGCATGACGGCCCGCGTCGAGGAACTGACGCGTATCCCGGCCGACGTGCAGGACACGCTCATCACGATCCTGTCGGAGAAGACGCTGCCCATACCGGAACTGGGTCAGGAGGTGCAGGCGGTCCGCGGATTCAACCTGATCGCCACGGCCAACGACCGCGACCGCGGCGTCAACGACCTGTCCAGCGCCCTGCGCCGCCGCTTCAACACGGTCGTGCTGCCGCTGCCGGAGAGCCCCGAGGCCGAGGTCGACATCGTCTCGCGGCGCGTCGACCAGATCGGCCGCTCCCTCGACCTGCCGGCCGCGCCCGACGGGCTCGACGAGATCCGCCGGGTCGTCACGGTCTTCCGCGAGCTGCGCGACGGGGTCACCGCCGACGGGCGGACGAAGCTCAAGTCGCCCAGCGGCACGCTGTCCACGGCCGAGGCGATCTCCGTCGTCACCAACGGGCTCGCCCTGGCCGCCCACTTCGGCGACGGCGTGCTGCGGCCGGGCGACGTCGCCGCGGGCATCCTCGGCGCGGTGGTCCGCGACCCGGCGGCGGACCGGGTCATCTGGCAGGAGTACCTGGAGACGGTGGTCCGCGAGCGTGACGGCTGGAAGGACTTCTACCGGGCCTGCCGCGAGGTGAGCGTGTGAGGAAAACGCCAGGGCGTGGGCCCCGGGTGACGGGACGGCGGCCGCCCGCGGGACCGGGCGGGGACGTGCGGGACGGGAGGGGGATGAAGTGACCGGTGGGGAACAGACCGCGGGCCGGGGGGCCGGGGCGGGGCCGGTGTTGCTCGGCGTACGGCATCACGGACCGGGGTCGGCGCGGGCGGTGCGGGCGGCGCTGGAGGAGGTCCGGCCGCGGGTCGTGCTGATCGAGGGGCCGCCCGAGGCCGACGCCCTGATCCCGCTCGCCGCCGACGAGGAGATGCGGCCGCCGGTCGCCCTGCTCGCCCACGCCGTGGACGAGCCCGGCCGCTCGGCGTTCTGGCCGCTGGCCGGGTTCTCCCCGGAGTGGGTCGCCCTCCGCTGGGCCCTGGAACACCACGTCCCGGCCCGCTTCATCGACCTGCCGGCCACGCACACGCTGGCCTGGGGGAGGCAGGAGGACGAGGCGGGAACAGAGGGCGAACATCCGCCGCCGGCCGAGACGGCGCCGGACGGAGACACCGGTCCCGGCTCCGCCGAGCTCCGGATCGATCCGCTCGGCGTGCTCGCCGACGCCGCCGGCTACGACGACCCGGAGCGGTGGTGGGAGGACGTCGTGGAGCACCGGGGCGCGGAGGAGGGCGACGCGCTCGCGCCGTTCACCGCGCTGGAGGAGGCCATGGGCGCGCTGCGGGAGACCTTCGGCAGCGGGGGCCACGACCGGGATCTGGTGCGGGAGGCGTACATGCGGCTCCAGGTGCGGGCCGCGCAGCGGGAGTTCGAGGACGGCGTGGCGGTGGTCTGCGGGGCCTGGCACGTGCCCGCCCTGCGGCAGAAGACCACCGTCGCCGCCGACAAGGCGCTGCTGAAGGGGCTCCCCAAGGTCAAGACGGACATGACCTGGGTGCCGTGGACCCACCGCCGGCTCGCCCGGACCAGCGGCTACGGAGCGGGCATCGACTCACCGGGCTGGTACGGGCACCTGTTCAGCGCCCCGGACCGGCCGGTGGAGCGGTGGCTGACCAAGGTGGCGGGGCTGCTGCGCGCAGAGGACCGGATCGTCTCCTCCGCGCACGTCATCGAGGCGGTGCAGCTGGCCGAGACGCTCGCCGCGATGCGCGGCCGTCCGCTGCCCGGCCTGAGCGAGACGACCGACGCCGTGCGGGCGGTGATGTGCGAGGGCTCGGACGTACCGCTGGCACTCATCCGGGACCGGCTGGTCGTGGGGGACGTGCTGGGGGAGGTGCCGCCGTCGGCACCGGCCGTGCCGTTGCAGCGGGACCTCACCCGGCTGCAACGCCGGCTGCGGCTGAAGCCCGAGGCGCTGGAGCGGGAGCTGGAGCTCGACCTGCGCAAGGAGAACGACGCCGCCCGCAGCAGACTGCTGCACCGGCTGCGGCTGCTCGGCATCGCGTGGGGCGAACCGGCCGCGTCGCGGGGCAGCACGGGCACGTTCCGGGAGACATGGCGGCTGCGCTGGGAGCCCGAACTGTCCGTGCGGGTCGCCGAGGCCGGCGTGTGGGGGACGACCGTCCTGTCCGCCGCGACTGCCAAGGCCGAGGCGGACGCCGTCGGCGCGGAGGGCCTCGCCGGCGTCACCGGGCTCGCCGAGCGCTGCCTGCTGGCCGAACTGCCCGACGCCCTCCCCACGGTGATGCGAGTCCTGGCCGACCGGGCGGCCCTCGATACGGACGTCGGCCATCTCGCCCAGGCGCTCCCGGCCCTGGTCCGCTCCCTGCGCTACGGAGACGTGCGGGGCACGGACACCGGAGCCCTGGCGGAGGTCGCCGCTGGACTGGCCGAGCGGGTCTTCGTCGGTCTTCCCCCGGCCTGCGCCGCGCTCGACGCGGACGCCGCCGAGGAGATGCGGGGCCATGTGGACGCGGTGCACGGGGCCGTGGCCCTGCTGGGCGACGCCCCTGCGGCCGGACACGGCCGGTTGAGAGGCCGCTGGCAGTCCGTGCTGCGGGTGCTGTCCGGGCGGGACACCGTGCCGGGGGTCATCCGGGGGCGGGCCGTCCGGCTGCTGCTCGACGACGGGCAGCTGGCCCAGGACGAGGCAGCACTGCTGATGGGACTCGTCCTGTCACCGGGCACACCGCCGGCGGACGCGGCCGCATGGATCGAGGGCTTCGTCGGAGGCGGTTCCGGGGGCGGAATGCTCCTGGTGCACGACGAGCGGCTGCTCGGACTGGTCGACGCGTGGCTGACCGGGGTGCCGGCCGAGGCCTTCACGGACGTACTGCCCCTGCTGCGGCGGACGTTCTCCGCGTACGAGCCCGGAGTGCGCCGGACCCTCGGCGAACTGGTCCGGCGCGGGCCGGGAACCGGGGCCGGCGCGACTGCCGCCGGTACCGCAACGCCCGGCTTCGCGGCCGGCTTCGACACCGAGCGCGCGGACGCGGTGCTGCCGGTGGTGCGGCTGCTGCTCGGGCTGGACGACATGGAAGAGAACACCGACGACAACCTGGCGGGGGTGACGGGATGACGACCGAGGCACTGAGGCAGCGGACGACGGCACCGGAAACGGGAGCCACCGTGACGGGCGGGTCCCGGGCGGACGGACGGCCGTCGACGACCGTGCCGGTGATCCCGCTGTGGGAACGGCCCCGCAAGGGAGGCCGGGCATGACGTCCGAAACGACGGACCCGGCGCAGGAGCGGCTGCGGCGCTGGCGGCTCGTCCTCGGGGGCGACGCGGCGGACGGCACCGGCTGCACGCTGTCGGGGCAGGACGCGGCGATGGACGGAGCGCTCACCGCGCTCTACGGAAGGAAGGACAGCAAGTCTCAGGGGGGCCGGGAGCGTTCGGCGGGGCTCGGGGCGTCGGCGCCGTCCGTGGCGCGCTGGCTCGGGGACATCCGGACGTACTTCCCCTCCTCCGTCGTTCAGGTCATGCAGCGCGACGCCATCGACCGGCTCGGTCTCGCCACGCTGCTGCTGGAGCCGGAGATGCTGGAGGCGGTCGAGGCCGACGTCCACCTCGTCGGCACGCTGCTGTCGCTGAACAAAGCGATGCCGGAGACGACGAAGGAGACGGCCCGGGCCGTTGTGCGCAAGGTCGTCGAGGACCTGGAGAAGCGGCTCGCCACCCGCACCCGGGCCACCCTCACCGGCGCCCTCGACCGCAGCGCCCGGATCAACCGGCCCCGCCACCACGACATCGACTGGAACCGCACCATCGCGGCCAACCTCAAGCACTACCTGCCCGCGTACCGAACGATCGTGCCGGAGCGGCTCATCGGGTTCGGGCGGGCTGCCCAGTCCACCAAGAAGGAGGTCATCCTCTGTATCGACCAGTCGGGATCCATGGCGGCATCGGTTGTGTACGCATCGGTGTTCGGGGCGGTGCTCGCCTCGATGCGGACGATCTCCACGCGACTCGTCGTCTTCGACACGGCGGTCGTCGATCTCACGGACCAGCTGGACGACCCCGTCGACGTGCTGTTCGGCACGCAGCTCGGCGGTGGCACGGACATCAACCGGGCGCTCGCGTACTGCCAGTCGCAGATCACCCGGCCCGCGGAGACGGTGGTCGTGCTGATCAGCGACCTCTACGAGGGCGGCATCCGCAACGAGATGCTCAAGCGGGTGTCCGCGATGAAGGCGTCGGGCGTGCAGTTCGTGACGCTGCTGGCGCTCTCGGACGAAGGGGCACCGGCGTACGACCGGGAGCACGCGGCCGCGCTGGCCGCGTTGGGGACGCCGGCGTTCGCCTGCACGCCCGATCTGTTCCCGGAGGTGATGGCGGCGGCGATCGAGAAGCGGCCGTTGCCGATACCGGATGCTGCGTGACGGACGCGGTGTGAACGGCCTTGGGGGAGGGGGCGGGTGACGATTTGTCGATGGGTCGTCGTCCGACTTGGAGCAGCAAAAGGGACATGACGGCCCATCGGTTAGCAAGGGCTTGCGCAACCTCCGCACTCCCGTGCGAGGATCGGCGCCTGCTCGGCCGTGCGGGGTGCCGGCCGGGCGGTACCGCTTCCGTCGCACGGGAGGAAGCTTCCCCTCTTGAGCTGGTCAGCAGCCCTGCCCGAAGCCGCGTTGCGCACGCTGCGCACCGCGGCCGGGCGGCGTGCGCTCCAAGTGGCGCTGCTGGTGGGCGGGCTGCTGGTCGCCGGACTGCTGTGGGGTGAGCGGGCCCATGCGGAGAACGGTGTCAACGGTGTGGGGGAGCGGCCGGAGGGGCGGGCCGGGGAGGCCGTCGACGGCCGAGTGCTGGTTCGGGTCGCCGGCGAGATGAGGGGGCCTGAGAGCGAGGGCCCGTCAGGCGCGCAGGTGAAGGTGTCGCTGGTGCTGTCATCGTCGTCCTCGCGGTCGCATCCGCCGGAGCGGCCGTCGCACGTGGAGCGTCCGGAGCCGCCCGGGCCGGCGGCGCACCGGGTGGTGCCGGACCTCCCGGCGGTTCCAGACCTCCCGGTGCCGATCGGATCGCCCGCCCTCCCGGTCCCCATCGGATCGCCCGCCCTCCCGGTCCCCATCGGATCGCCTGCCCTGCCGGATGCACCGGCCCTGCCTGCCCTGCCGGATGCACCGGCCCTGCCTGCCCTGCCCAGGCTGCCCGACTCAACCGCGCTGCCGGACGTGCCAGGTCTATCGGACCTGCCGGGTCCGCCGGACCTGCCCCCACCCCCCGGCGACCCCGTCGTCGGGCTCCCTGGAGCACCAGCTCCACCCGCCCCACCCACTTCCCCCGTCTCCCCCACCCCCGTCACGGCCGACCCCCAGCCGGGCGGGACGTCGGCGCCGGGCTCGGGGCCGGTGGTGCCCGCGGACGAAGCCGCACCCTCGCGACAGGCCGGGAGCCCGACCCCCGCAGACCCGAGGGCCCACGGCGTCCACGCCCCCTATGCCCTCCACGCCCTCCACCTCAGACCCGCCCACCCCCTGGGCCACGCAGATCACCTCAGCCGCCCCAGCCATCTCAGCCACCCCGGCCACCCCCGCCACCCCGGTCGCCCCGGCCACCCCGGGTCCTCGCCGCACGCGGGACCGGCCCCGGCCGCCGGTCACTGGTCCGGCGGTCGTCCCGACGGCGTGCTCGGCAATCGGTCCATGGCCGACAGCGGCTCGTCGCGTCACGGCGAGGCCCACGCCGTCACCCCGAGCCCCTGGGCACCGCTCGCGCTCGTGCCCGGTGTAGGGGCCCGCACCTCCGGGGCCGGTACCGGGTGCGGTCACCGGGACATCCCCCTCTTCCCCGGCTAGCACGGACGGCCGTCGAGGTCTCCCAGCCATCGGCCCGCCCCCGTGGCTGAGAGCTCCTCCGACCGACCCCGCACGGGGTGCCCTGCGGCACCCTCCCGCTCCCAGTGCTTCACGAGGCGTCACGCCCGGACGGCCGAAAGCCGTCGGTGGTCCGAGGCCGCAACCTCGTGAATGGGTCGGGCGGCCCCCATTGGGTGGGGGCCGCCCGACCAGGCGCCCCGGAGAGCCAGGCCCTGAACAGGGCCTTCGTGCTCCCTCCGGGGTGTCCGGCGGGCCTCACCGGGTCAACCCCATCCCGGTGAGGCCCCTCACCCGCTCCTCACATCCGGCACGCCGTGCCAGAGAGCGAGGCATCATGTGACAGGTATCACCGCTCAGGTGTGACCCTCGATTTAGAGGCCTCCCGGAAGCAGCGATAACCTGCGAGACGGACATGCCGCGCGCTCGGACACCGTGTGCGCCTCCCTTGTGACAGACAGCGGACGTCACGTTGCCCTCGCGGCACGCCCACGCAGACAACGAACCGCGAGATCACTGATAGGGACGGAAGCGCGTGGACCTGTTCGAGTACCAGGCGAGGGACCTCTTCGCCAAGCACGATGTACCGGTGCTGGCCGGTGAAGTCATCGACACGCCTGAGGCGGCCCGCGCAGCCACCGAGCGCCTCGGTGGCAAGTCCGTCGTCAAGGCCCAGGTGAAGGTCGGCGGCCGCGGCAAGGCCGGCGGCGTGAAGCTGGCGGCGACCACCGACGAGGCGGTCGAGCACGCGACCAACATCCTCGGCATGGACATCAAGGGCCACACGGTCCACAAGGTGATGATCGCCGAGACGGCTCCGGAGATCCTGGAGGAGTACTACGTCTCCTTCCTCCTGGACCGTGCCAACCGCACCTTCCTCTCCATCGCGTCCGTCGAGGGCGGCATGGAGATCGAGGAGGTGGCGGAGACCCGCCCCGAGGCCGTCGCCAAGACGCCGATCGACGCCAACGTGGGTGTGACCCCCGAGGTCGCGCGCCAGATCGTCGAGGCCGCGAACTTCCCGGCCGAGGTCGCCGACAAGGTCGCGAACATCCTCGTCACCCTGTGGAAGACCTTCGTCGAGGAGGACGCCCTCCTGGTCGAGGTCAACCCGCTGGCCAAGGTCGCCTCCGGTGACGTCATCGCCCTGGACGGCAAGGTCTCCCTGGACGAGAACGCCGAGTTCCGTCAGCCGGAGCACGAGGCCCTCCAGGACAAGGACGCGGCCAACCCGCTCGAGGCCGCCGCCAAGGAGAAGAACCTCAACTACGTCAAGCTCGACGGCGAGGTCGGCATCATCGGCAACGGCGCGGGTCTCGTCATGAGCACCCTGGACGTCGTCGCGTACGCCGGTGAGGCGCACGGCGGCGTGAAGCCGGCCAACTTCCTCGACATCGGTGGTGGCGCCTCCGCCGCCGTCATGGCGAACGGCCTGGAGATCATCCTCGGCGACCCGGACGTCAAGTCCGTCTTCGTCAACGTCTTCGGTGGCATCACCGCCTGTGACGAGGTCGCCAACGGCATCGTCCAGGCGCTGCAGCTGCTCAAGGACAAGGGCGAGGACGTCACCAAGCCCCTGGTCGTCCGTCTGGACGGCAACAACGCGGAGCTCGGGCGCAAGATCCTCTCCGACGCCAACCACCCGCTGGTTCAGCGCGTGGACACCATGGACGGAGCGGCCGACAAGGCCGCCGAGCTCGCGGCTGCGAAGTAAGGGACGAGGGACTAAACAGCCATGGCTATCTTCCTCAACAAGGACAGCAAGGTCATCGTCCAGGGCATGACCGGTGCCACGGGCATGAAGCACACCAAGCTCATGCTGGCCGACGGCACGAACATCGTCGGTGGCGTGAACCCCCGCAAGGCGGGCACGTCCGTCGACATCGACGGCAACGACATCCCGGTCTTCGGCACGGTCGCCGAGGCCATGGAGAAGACGGGCGCCGACGTGTCCGTCCTCTTCGTCCCGCCGGCCTTCGCCAAGGCCGCCGTCGTCGAGGCCATCGACGCCGAGATCCCGCTCGCGGTCGTCATCACCGAGGGCATCGCCGTCCACGACTCGGCCGCGTTCTACGCGTACGCCGTGTCCAAGGGCAACAAGACCCGCATCATCGGCCCGAACTGCCCCGGTCTCATCACCCCGGGCCAGTCCAACGCCGGCATCATCCCGGGCGACATCACCAAGCCGGGCCGCATCGGCCTGGTGTCGAAGTCCGGCACGCTGACGTACCAGATGATGTACGAGCTGCGGGACATCGGCTTCTCCTCGGCCGTCGGCATCGGTGGCGACCCGGTCATCGGCACGACCCACATCGACGCGCTCGCCGCGTTCGAGGCCGACCCCGACACCGACCTGATCGTCATGATCGGTGAGATCGGCGGCGACGCCGAGGAGCGGGCCGCGGCCTTCATCAAGGAGAACGTGAAGAAGCCGGTCGTCGGCTATGTCGCGGGCTTCACCGCGCCCGAGGGCAAGACCATGGGCCACGCCGGCGCCATCGTCTCCGGCTCCTCCGGCACGGCCGCCGCGAAGAAGGAGGCCCTTGAGGCCGCCGGCGTCAAGGTCGGCAAGACGCCGACCGAGACGGCCAAGCTGGCCCGCGCCATCCTCGCCGGCTGAGCACCGCCGCACGGCTCACAGATGGGCCCGCTCCCTGCACAGGGGGCGGGCCCATCGCCGTCTCCGCTGCCCTCACGCCCGTCTCTACCGCCCGCCGCCGCCACTCTCCCGGAGGACCGGCGGCGTCACCATGGCTGGGGCAGCAGCCGGACCGGCCCTCGCTGCTCCTCCTTGCGCAGCTTCGCCCGCAGCTTCCGCTCCGACTCCGACAGCGGCCCGGGCGCCAGCCGTGGCGGTACGCCCTGCACCGTCTCCCCCTCGGGCACCGGCGGCTCGTAGTGCGTCGGGGCCGTGCGCACGGTGAGGGCCGTCGTGCCGATCAGGGCGACCGTGAAGGCGATGGCGGCCCGGGTCCAGAAGCGGGCCCGGCGTTCCCCGTCCTTCCGCACGACCGACGGTTTGGCGGCCCGCAGCCGCTCGACGGAGGCCAGTTCGACCAGCCGCCAGTGCAGTGTCTCCGGGTCGGCCAGCTCCGGCAGCCGCTCGGCGACCGCCTCGCGCGCGTGCGCCAGCCGGTTCACGGCCGCGCGGGTGCTCGCCTCCGTCTCCGCCGCCGTCTCGGGCAGGCCGAGCCCGACCCCGTCGTAGAGCACCAGCGTGCGGCGGTAGGACGGGGGGAGTTTCAGCAGGGAGTCCATCAGCGCGCGGTCGAACGCGTCGGGCGGCGGCGGCTCGGGGTGCCGGTAGCGCGGCCGGAACCGGTGCCACGGGGAGAGCGCGCACTCGTACGCCATCGCGCGCACCCAGCCCGCCGGGTCGCGGTCCCGGGCCACCTCGGGCCAGCGCTGCCAGGCGATCTGGAAGGCCCGCTCCACCGACTCCCGGGCCAGTTCACGCCGGCCGGTCAGCAGATAGGTCTGCCGGACGAGGGCGGGGGCACAGAAGGCGTACAGCGCGTCGAAGGCCTGATCAGGGGTCAGGGCGGCGATGGCGTCGTCCGGCCGGCGCGGGGGTGTCGTCCGGGGGCGTTCGGTGAGGATGACGCGGTGCCCGTGCGGGACGGGGGTGCGGCTCCGGTCGGGGACGGTGACGGGGCCGCGGCCCCGGTCCTTCGCGGCGGGTCGTTTCCGGTCGGGGGCGGCGGTCTTGCGCCGGGCGCGTGCGGCTCCGCGCGAGAGGACCGCCCCGGGCGCCGGTTCCGGGTCGTCGGAGTCGGCGGCGCCGTCCTGATCAGGCGTCATTCCCGCCTCGTCGCCGAGCGAGTCGAGCAGCTTCGCGTACTTCTCCCCCTTGCGGCCACGCGGCGTGGAGCGGCCGGTCTCCCACGCGCGCACCGTCTCGCCGGTGACGCCCACCCGGGAGGCCAGCTGAGCCCGCGTCAGCGAGGCGGCCTCGCGCAGGCGCCGGCGCTCCTTGGGCGGAGGGAGCGGGATGGCAGGGCTCTGGGTCACAGGGCGCGCCTCCGTCCGGAAAAGTACATAAACGTATTTTTAGCGACACAGCGAAAGTTCGCCTGTTACGCCGGTAAAGCGCGTGTCGTTGGGAGCATGGCGGGCGTGACCGAGATGACCGCTCGCCGACGTTCGCCGGCGCCCCTGCTCACCCGGATGCGCGACCGTTCGCCCGGGCTGGTCGGCGGCCTCCTGGGGGGTGCGCTCGCGGCGGGCCTCGGACTGGCGTCGTTCGCCGTGCTCGTGATGCTGCTGTGGATCAGCTCGCCCTACCCGGACAGCGGGCCCGGTGGCGCCATGCATGTGGCGGCTGCGCTGTGGCTGCTGGCGCACGGCGCCGAACTGGTCCGCACCGACACGCTCTCCGGTGTCCCCGCCCCCCTCGGCCTGCCGCCCCTGTTGCTGCTCGCGCTGCCGGTGTGGCTGCTGCACCGGGCGGCCCGGGACGCCACGGACGGTGGGGGAGGAGCCGAGGACGACGACTTCGAGGAGGACACCGAGGCGGTCGCGAGCCCGCCCCTGGTCTCCCCCCGCATTGCGTGGACGGGCGTCGTCCTCGGCTACCTCGCCGTCGCCGCGCCCGCCGCCCTGTACGCCGCGGGCGGTGTGCTGCGGCCGTCGTGGGTGTGGACGGCGGTGTGCGTTCCGCTGGTCGCCGTCGTGGCGGCGGGGGCGGGCGTGTGGTCGGCGTACGGCCGTCCGGGCCGGCCGCTGCGGCGACTGCTGGGCCTGCTGCCCGAGGGAGTACGCCCGCTGGTGCTCGGCCCGGACGGGCGCCCCGGTGTCGCGGCCCGGGCCGCGGCGGCCGGGGCCGTGATGCTCCTCGGGGGCGGTGCGCTGCTGGTGGTGGCGTCGATGGTGGGCCATGGAGCGGCGACTCAGGCGTCGTTGCTCCGGCTGACCGAGGGCTGGTCGGGGCGGTTCGCCGTACTCCTGCTGTGCGCGGCCCTGGTGCCCAACGCGGCGGTGTGGGGCGCCGCCTATGCCCTCGGCCCGGGCTTCGCCCTCGGCGCCGGCCACACGGTCGGCCCGCTTGCCTCGGCGCCGGCTCCGCTCCTGCCACCGTTTCCGCTGCTGGCGGCGGTGCCGGAGGCGGGAAAGGGGACGCCGGTGCACTGGGCGGCCGGGGTCGTACCGGTGGTCGCCGCGCTGGTCATGGGCTGGACGGTGGCCAAGGGTGCGGCGTCCGCGGAGCGCAGCGGGACGAAACCGGGCGGCGGCACGCGGACCGCGGTCTGGTCGGTCGGCCGTACCGCCCGGACCGCCGCGTTGGCTTCGCTGCTCTGCGCGGCCGCGCTCGCAGGGCTGGCCGCGGTGTCGGGCGGCCCCATCGGTTCTGCCGTGCTGTCCCGCTTCGGCCCGGTGTGGTGGCAGGTCGCCGCCGCGACGCTGGCCTGGCTGGTGCTGCTGGCGGTCCCGACGGCGGTGGGGGTACGGGCCTGGCGGTGCCGCTCGGCCCGGGCGGAGGAGCCGAAGATCGGCAAGCAGCGGGAGACGGCGGCCGACAGCGCCCGGGGGCGAGGGCGGGCCCGGAAGCACGGCCGCGGTTGGTTCACGCGCACCGGCGTCGCCGGGATGGCCGGGGTGACCGGAGCCGTCGAGGGCGCCCGGGGCGCCGGACGGCCGGGGCGGAACGAGGTCGCCCAGGGCGTCTGGGGCCTCGGAGATCCCGACGAGGCCTGGGAGGCGGACCGCGGCGGACGCACCGCGCGCGACACCTCACCGGCCGACGGGACGCCGTCGCCCCACCAGTCCTCGGACCCCGAGCGGGACGCGCCGGACCTGCGCCATCAGGACCGCGAGACGGACTTCGGCCTCTACGACTTCCTGCCGTCCGGTCCGGCCTCCGAGCCGTACGACACCCCGGCCTCCGGGCCGTACGACACCCCGGCCTCCGAGCCATACGGCACTCCGGCTTCCGATCCGCCAGGCACCACGATCTCCGATCCGCACGGCACCCCGGCCTCCGGGCCGCACGGCACCCCGGACCCGCCCGGCCGGTCCAGGCCGACGGAAACCCCCTGAAGCGTCAGCCGTCGGTCCCCAGCAGCCCGCGGAGCTGCTCCGGCAGGAGCTCGGTGCAGGACTGCTTCGCCTCGTTGGTGAGGGCGTCGTTCGTGCACGTGTAGTAGTCGCGGTAGACCAGCTGTGCCGTGAAGGACGCGGCGACCAGGGCGATCGCCAGCGACGCCGTGACCAGACCGCTCACCGCCGCCGTCGTCTGGGGGCGGCCGCCGCCCTGCTGCTCGGGGGCGGGGGAGGCCGGGTCGGGCCTGCGGGGCTTGGCGCGCAGGGAGCTGATGGCCCAGTAGAGGGCGAGCGCGCCGAGCAGCAGGGCCACGTACGGCCAGCTGAAGAGGGCGAAGAAGAAGGCCCACATGCCCGACAGCAGGGCGTAGCGCGCCCGGCGCTGCGCGGGGTCCGTCGGGTCCCAGCGCACGTTCGGGCCGCCGCCCTGGGGGCCGCCCTGGCCCTCGGGCCCGCTGCGGGGGCGATCACCGAAGCCGCCGGAGGAGCGGCCGGGCTGCCGGTCGCTCCACTGGCTGCCCCAGGGGGAACGGGACCCGCCGCCCTGGGAATCCTGGGAGTCCTGGGAGTCGTCGCCCGTCGGGCGACGCGGCTGCCAGGGCCGGTCCGGTGTGCCCTCGGGCGGCGGGGCGAAGGGGTTGTCCTCCTGGGACCCTCGGCCCCGCCCCTCCCCGCCGTCGCCGCCCGAAGGCGCGTCGGGCGGTGAGCTGGGGCGCTCCCGCAGCAGCACGGCGCCGCGCTCCCCTCCCTGCGGCGACAGCTGGGGGAACGTGAGGAGTCGCAGGCTGCGGTCCGGCATCAGGTGAGCGTCTTCCCGTTGGTGAGGAGGAATGAGTGGACAGAACGGAACGGCGTCGGACCCGGGTCCGTCACCTCCTGAACGCACCACGTCCGGACGTCGTTCCCGAACCGGCTCCGTCCAGACGCTACCTTCCGGCCTTGCCCCCGTCCCGTGGGGGCCGCCCGGTGTGCCGGTATCGTTGCTGACGGTCGGCCGGTTCGTAGGCTTCCCCGTATCCGGGGACGCAAAGCATTCGTATGAATGTACAAAACGTCGGGTGTCGGCCGCCTTGGACAGACGCTTCCCCGAGAAAGGCCCCCACCGTGGCCGCCAAGCCCGTGGCCCCGCGCGCCAAGCGCCTCGTCGTGCTGGTCTCCGGATCCGGCACCAACCTCCAGGCGCTGCTCGACGAGATCGCCGCCGTCGGCGCACCGGAGTACGGGGCCGAGATCGTGGCCGTCGGCGCGGACCGCGAGGGCATCGAGGGGCTGGCGCGGGCCGAGCGCGCCGGGCTGCCGGCCTTCGTGTGCAGGGTCAAGGACCACGGCAGCCGCGAGGAGTGGGACGCCGCCCTCGCCGAGGCCGTCGCGGCGTACGAGCCCGACCTCGTCGTCTCCGCCGGGTTCATGAAGATCGTCGGCAAGGAGTTCCTGGCGCGGTTCGGGGGGCGGTTCGTCAACACCCACCCCGCGCTGCTGCCCAGTTTCCCGGGAGCCCACGGTGTGCGGGACGCGCTCGCGTACGGCGCCAAGGTCACCGGCTGCACCGTCCACTTCGTCGACGACGGCGTCGACACCGGGCCGATCATCGCGCAGGGCGTGGTGGAGATCCGGGACGAGGACGACGAAGGCGCTCTCCACGAGCGCATCAAGGAAGTCGAGCGAAGGCTGCTCGTCGAGGTCGTGGGGCGCCTCGCCCGCAACGGCTATCGCATTGAGGGACGAAAGGTAGTTATCCAGTGACCGCCGAGAGCAACAAGCGGCCCCTTCGCCGGGCGCTCGTCAGCGTCTACGACAAGACCGGCCTGGAAGAGCTGGCGCGCGGGCTCCACGAGGCCGGGGTCGAGCTCGTCTCCACCGGCTCCACCGCCGCGAAGATCGCCGCTGCCGGCGTCCCCGTCACCAAGGTCGAGGAGCTCACCGGCTTCCCCGAGTGCCTGGACGGCCGCGTCAAGACCCTGCACCCCCGGGTCCACGCCGGCATCCTCGCCGACCTGCGCCTGGACAGCCACCGCGAGCAGCTCGCCGAGCTGGGTGTCGAGCCGTTCGACCTCGTCGTCGTGAACCTCTACCCGTTCCGCGAGACCGTCGCCTCCGGTGCCTCGCCCGACGAGTGCGTGGAGCAGATCGACATCGGCGGTCCCTCGATGGTCCGCGCCGCCGCCAAGAACCACCCCTCGGTCGCGGTCGTCACCAGCCCGGCCCGGTACGCCGACGTGCTCAAGGCCGTCCAGGGCGGCGGCTTCGACCTCGCCACCCGCAAGCGGCTCGCCGCCGAGGCCTTCCAGCACACGGCCGCCTACGACGTCGCCGTCGCCTCCTGGTTCGCCTCCTCCTACGCGCCCGTCGACGAGTCGCAGTTCCCCGACTTCCTCGGCGCCACCTGGGAGCGCGAGCACACCCTGCGGTACGGCGAGAACCCGCACCAGCCCGCCGCGCTCTACGTCTCCGGCACGGGCGGCCTCGCCCAGGCCGAGCAGCTGCACGGCAAGGAGATGTCGTACAACAACTACACGGACACGGACGCCGCCCGCCGCGCCGCGTACGACCACGCCGAGCCGGCCGTCGCGATCATCAAGCACGCCAATCCCTGCGGCATCGCCGTCGGCGCGGACGTCGCCGAGGCGCACCGCAAGGCGCACGCCTGTGACCCGCTGTCGGCGTTCGGCGGCGTGATCGCGGTCAACCGCCCGGTCAGCAAGGAGATGGCGGAGCAGGTCGCGGAGATCTTCACCGAGGTCATCGTCGCGCCGGACTATGAGGACGGCGCGCTGGAGGCCCTCACCAAGAAGAAGAACATCCGTGTGCTGCGCTGCGCCGACGGGCCCGCCGCGCCCGTCGAGATCAAGCCCATCGACGGCGGTGCGCTGCTCCAGGTCACCGACCGCCTCCAGGCCGACGGCGACGACCCGGCCAACTGGACGCTGGCGACCGGCGACGCGCTGAGCGCCGACGAGCTGGCCGAGCTGGCCTTCGCGTGGAAGGCCTGCCGCGCGGTGAAGTCCAACGCGATCCTGCTCGCCAAGGACGGTGCCTCGGTCGGCGTCGGCATGGGGCAGGTCAACCGCGTCGACTCCTGCAAGCTCGCGGTGGAGCGGGCCGGCGAGGAGCGGGCCAGGGGCTCGTACGTCGCGTCGGACGCGTTCTTCCCGTTCCCGGACAACATCGACGTCCTGGGTGCCGCGGGCGTCAAGGCCATCGTGCAGCCCGGTGGGTCGGTCCGTGACGAGCTGGTCGTGGAGGCCGCGCAGAAGGCCGGCATCACGATGTACTTCACGGGGACGCGGCACTTCTTCCACTGAGCCGTTGACGACGGAGCGGGCCGGCGGAACCCCACCGGCCCGCTCCGGCCATGTCAGGCGTCAGACCTCGTACCGCCCGGTCTCCAGGAAGTACCGCAGTTCCTCCGGAGTGCCGTCGATGACGTCCTCGGCGGCCGCGCGCAGGGCCGCGCTGATGGTCGGGTCGGCCAGGATGCGGGCGACGGCGACGCGGTCGTCCTCAGCCTGGGCGAGGCGGTGGCCGGTTTCGAGGAAGGCGCGCAGGGCTTCCGGGGTGTTGGTGTCGAGGGCTTTGGTGGCTTCGCGCTTGACGCCGCGGCCGGAGTCGGGGTCGCCGATGATGCGGACGATGGCGACGCGGTCGTCCTCGGCCTGGGCCAGGCGGTAGCCGGACTTCAGGAACTCCCGCATGTCCTCCACGGTGCCGTCGAGCGCCTCGTTGGCCTCACGGGTGACACCGCGGCCGGTGTCCTCGTCGGCCAGGATGCGCAGGATCGCGATCCGCAGCTCCTCCTCCGACATCTGGTCCACCGGAGTGCCGTCCGCCGGTGAGGCCGCCACCACCGCCTCGGGAGCCGTGCCGGTGGCGAAGGCCGGTGTGGTGAACAGGAGGGCGGGGGCGAGGGCGCCGGCGGCGACGAGCAGGGCACCGCGGGTGAGTCTCATGCGTGAACCTCTCTCCAACTGGTCGGAATCGAGAGCATGTTCGCATGCCCCGGCCGGTTGGACCGGTCATTTACGACGGCCCCCCCGAGAGTCCTTGCGTAGGAGTCACTTCCGGCCCTCGGGCTCGTAGTCCTTCAAGAAGTGCGCGACGCGGTCGGCGTAGTCGCGGACGTCCGGGGGCACGCCGCCCGTCTTGTTCACCGTGCGGTACGACCTGCGGTACGCGGCGGCGACGAGGACGCGCCGGTCGCCCGGCAGGTCTCCGTGCAGGCGCGGGGCGATCCAGCAGAGGTACCGGCCCATCGCGGGGATGGACTCGGCCGGCGGGAAGGGAGGCTCGGGGACCGTCTCGCCGGGGGCGCCGTCCTCGTTCATCCACCAGCGCAGGACGCGCGGGGTCCAGCGGGCGATGCCGTACTCGTCGTTCGCGGGGTCGGAGAGGTCCGGGTCGAAGTCGCTCTCCACCTTCAGCATGGCGGCGATCAGGGCCGGGCTGACCTCCTCCTGGTCGCAGTCGTGTGCCGTCTCGACGATCAGCAGGCGGTAGGCGGGCGGCACGCCCCGGTCGGTGCGGAGCTCGGAGGCGCCGTAGGCCGCGGCCGAGACGTTCGCCGTCGCGCCGGGAGCGCTGCCGGTGCCGTCCCCTCCGGCCGAGACGCCGATGCCGTAGGCCAGCAGGGCGGCCAGGGCCGCGGCGGCCGCGGCCAGGACGGCCGCGAGGGACCCGCGGCGCGAGCGGCGGCGGGCCGAGCGCAGCGCGGACGGGCGGAAGACGCGCCGGCCCTGGCCTGCGGCCGCCGTCACACGGCGCAGCAGTGCCGCACCGCCGATGCGCTGCTGGTGCGTCCGGGTCAGACAGGCCCCCACGACCTCCCGCCAGTCGTCCGGCAGCTCCGGCGACAGGCGCAGCTGGTCGACGCCGCGGGCGTAGGCCGCCGCCGCGTCACGGCGGGCTGCCGGGGTGGCGCCGGGCAGCGGGAAGGCGCCGGCGAGCACGAGGTGGGCGAGGACGCCGAAGGCCCAGATGTCGGCGGAGGGGCGGATACGGCGGCCGCGTTCGCCGATCTCGGTCCACAGCAGCTCCGGCGGGGTGTAGTCGGGGGTGGAGAAGGCCGGCGTGTAGGCGTGGGTGCCCTCCAGCTCGGCGGCCAGGTTGAAGTCGGCCAGACGGACCGAACCGTCCGCCATCAGCAGCACGTTGGCCGGCTTCAGGTCGCCGTGCACCCAGCCGGCGTCGTGCAGTTGGGCGAGGCCCTCGGCGATCTGCGCGAGCAGTGCCGGGCCGGCCGCGGGGCGGGGCGCCGCGGCGAGCAGGGCCGACAGGGAGCCCTCGGCCTTCTCCAGGACGAGGACGGTGGCCCCGTCCAGCTCCGGACGGCCCGGGTCGTCGACCGTCAGTGTCTGGTACATCCGCACCAGCCGCGGCTGTCTCAGCCGCCGGTACAGCTCGACCTCCCGCTCGATCAGTTCGCGCAGGTGGGCCAGCCGGCGGGGCGTGGCCGTCCCGGTGGGCAGGAACTTCAGCGCGGCCGTGGGCGGCAGTTCGGTGCCGGCACCGACGCGCCGGGCCGCGTACACACTGCCGAAGGCGCCCGTCGCGATGGGCTCGCGCACCTCCCAGTCGCCGACCCGGTAGCCCTTGGGCACGGGTACGGCGTAGGCCTCGGTCACCGGGTCGCCCCGGCCCGGTCAGGACGGCCGAGGATCCGGAACGTGCCGTACGCGCAGGGCTCGTACGCGAAGCGCCCGTACGCGAAGCGCCCGTACGCGCGGCGTTCGCCGGGTGGGCGGGTGATGGGGGTGCGGTTTCGCTCGTCCTCCGTGGTCGGCGGAGGTACCACGATGATGCTGAACAAGGTGCTCTCCCCGTGCCTGAACAGCTACCACCGTCAGGTTAGGGCGACGCACCAGGGCCGTGCCCCCCTCGTACGGGTGAGACACGGCCCTTGGAAGTGATTGGCGTGAACTGGTCCGGTGGACCCGGTCCGTTCAGTAACGGGGCCGGTTGAACCAGGCCTTGCCGTTGGCGTTGCCGACGAAGACGGCCACCAGGATGGCGAGGACCGTGTGCACCAGGCCCACGAGGAGGAACGGGTAGATGCCGAGGACCGCCGTGATGATGGCGAAGACCAGGATGGTGATCCGGGCGCCGTTGCCGCCGTTCTTGAACTTCGTCGCCAGGACGGCGGCGAACACCAGCCAGGCCAGGCCGAAGACCACGTAGCCCCAGATCACGCCGGTCGAGTCACCGACCAGGTCCTGGAAGGCGGTGTTGTCCTTGAGGGACGCGTCGTCCTTCGCGGCGTTCAGGGCCGCGGCGGCGAAGGCGAAGATGGCGATGCCGACGACCTGCAGACCGACGATCACCCACATCATCACGCGGGCCGCGCCCACCGAGCCGGGCATCGTGGTCGGCGCGGCGGGGCCGCCGTAGGGGGAGACCGGAGGGGCCTGCGGGTAGCCGTAACCGGGAGCCTGCCCCTGGTCCTGCGGGTAGCCGTAGCCCGGCTGCTGCTGCGGCTGCCCCTGGGGAGCGCCGTAGGGGTTGTTCGGGTCGCCGTAGCTCATGGGGGACTTTCCTCCGTTGGTCCTGGTGCGGGGACGACGCGTGACATCCCGCACGGAGGAAATCTTCAGTATTGCGACCGTCCCCCCGTTGAGCTGCCCGCGGTACTTGTCCGGTCATCGTTCTTCACCACTGACCGGCTTGTCCAGCCGCATTCCCGATGTGTTGTGCAAGTGCAACATCGCTGATCATGGGCGGATACGGGAGGACGGACCCCGCGGTGCCCGGATTGCGGCCGGATTGGAACCGCGGCGGGGTCATCCGCGAGGATGGAGCCATGACCGCCCAGATTCTCGATGGCAAGGCCACCGCAGCCGCGATCAAGTCCGATCTGACCGCCCGCGTGGCGGCGCTGAAGGAGAAGGGCGTCACGCCCGGCCTCGGCACGATCCTGGTCGGGGACGACCCCGGCAGCCAGAAGTACGTCGCCGGCAAGCACCGCGACTGCGCGCAGGTGGGCATCGCCTCCATCCAGCGCGAACTGCCCGCCACGGCGACCCAGGAGGAGATCGAGGCCGCCGTCCGCGAGCTGAACGAGGACCCGGCCTGCACCGGGTACATCGTGCAACTGCCGCTGCCCAAGGGCATCGACGAGAACCGCATCCTCGAACTGATGGACCCGGACAAGGACGCGGACGGACTGCACCCGATGAACCTGGGGCGCCTCGTCCTCAACGAGCCCGCCCCGCTGCCCTGCACCCCGAACGGCGTGCTGACGCTGCTCCGCCGCTACGGCGTGGAGATCAAGGGCGCCGAGGTCGTGGTCGTCGGGCGCGGTGTGACCATCGGCCGGCCGATGCCGCTGCTGCTGACCCGCCGCAGCGAGAACGCGACCGTGACGCAGTGCCACACCGGGACCCGCGACCTGTCGGCGCACCTCAAGCGCGCGGACATCATCGTCGCAGCGGCCGGTTCCGCCCATCTGATCCGCGCCGAGGACGTGAAGCCCGGCGCGGCCGTCCTCGACGTGGGCGTCTCACGCAGCGCCGAGGGCAAGATCGTGGGCGACGTCCACCCCGACGTCGCCGAGGTCGCCGGCTTCATCTCCCCGAACCCCGGCGGAGTCGGCCCGATGACCCGCGCCCAGCTGCTGGTGAACGTGGTCGAGGCGGCGGAGCGCAGTGTCGGCTGAGCACCGGGCCCAGAGCGGGCACAAGGCCCCGGGCGGACACGAGACCCCCGGGGGGCATGGGACGCCGGGCGGGCACGAGACACCGGGCGGGCACGAGGCCCCGGGTGGGGACGAGACCCCCGGGGGGCATGGGACGCGGGGCGAGCACGAGGCTCCGGAGGACATGACCGTCCGGGACCCCATCAGCGCGCCCGACGCCGCGGGGCGGCCGCGGCGGGTCACCCGGCGCTTCCCGCTGTTCACCAAGGACACCGCGCGGCCCGAGGGCGGCGGCCGGGCCGCGCCCGGGGACGCTCCCGCGCCGGCGCGGCAGTGGCCCGTGCTCGCCGTGCTGGGGCTGGCCGGGGTCGGACTGCTGGTCACGGCCTTCGGCCAGTTCCGGATCGGGACGCTGCTGATCGGTGTCGCCCTGCTGGGCGGCGGCGCGATGCGCTGGCTGCTGCCGGACGTCGGCATGCTCGCCGTCCGCTCCCGCTTCACGGACATCGTCACGTACGGCGTGCTGGGCCTGGTGATCGTCATGCTGGCGCTGATGGCACAGCCGGACCCGTGGCTGCAGATCCCGTTCCTGAAGGACACCCTGCACTTCACGGTCACCAACGAGTGACGGGACGGCGGCCCGTCCTCTCCCCCGAGGAAGGACGGGCCGCCGTCACGCACCACCCTCCTGCACGGCGAACAGCCTGTTCAACGGCTGTCAGTGCGCTGTGGCACGGAAGTGACAGTTCCGGTACGTCTCGCTTCCGATACCGCACAAAGTGGTGCGACGCCGGGGTTGGCAGGGACAATCAGGACGGTCCAGGGTGTACCGCGCGCGGTCACCATGCTCCTGTGCGCCCCCCGTCAGGGAACTGAGATCCTGACTGGGCGCATCCCTGTGGGTATCCAGAACGGGGACTCGGCCAAGGCCGCCACGCGCGGGGCGAACAGCGCGAGAAATATCAGCACGTACGGGGGGAAGAGGGGGAGCAATGCCTCGTTGGAAGGCCTTGCCGGATGAGCTCGATCCGCAGATCAGGGAGTTCACCAGTCAGCTGCGCAGGCTCGTGGACCGCAGCGGTCTGAGCATCGCGTCGGTGGCGGACCGCACGGGCTACAGCAAGACGTCGTGGGAGCGTTACCTGAACGGCCGGCTGCTCGCGCCGAAGGGCGCGATCGTGGCCCTGGCCGAGGTCACCGGTACCAATCCGGTGCACCTGACCACCATGTGGGAGCTCGCCGAGCGCGCCTGGAGCCGCTCGGAGATGCGGCACGACATGACGATGGAGGCCATCCGGATATCCCAGGCGCGCGCCGCGCTCGGGGAGTTCGGCGGGCAGGACTTCACCGACCCCTCGGCCGGCGGCAAGGCGGCCTCGGCGGGCGAGGGCAGAGCGGCCTCGGCGGGCGGAGGCAAGCCCGCCCGCCAGAGCGGCGGCACCACGGTCACGCCGGGCATCGCGGGGCCGGCCGGTGTGGCTCCGACGGTGCCGTCGCAGCCGACGGCCCCCGAGGTCCAGGACTCCAGCGGCGCGGGTGTGCGGGAGGAGAGCGGCCGGGACGCCGCGCCCGAGGTCAACTCGTGGGGGCTGGCCGGTTACCAGGGCCCGTCGCCGACGGGCAGTCGTTCCGCCGGGCCCGGTGCGGACCGGGGATCCCGGCCCGGCGCACGTCCCGGAACCTCCGCGGGATCGCCCGGCGGCCGGACTCCCGGCGCCGGCTCGTACGGCGAACCGCAGGACGCCGTCCCGGCACGGGCCGGCGGCGCGGGCGGCAGTGGTGCCGGCGGGACCCGCCGCGCCCCCTCCGCCCCCGCGGGCAAGAAGCGGACCGCGACCTTCGTCGCGGGTGTCGTGGGCGTGCTGGTGGTGATCGCCGGCGCGTTCTACCTGACCGGAGGCGGTGGCGGTGACGAGGCCAAGGGCGGCGCCAAGTCGCCCTCGCCGACCGTCAGCACCGACCCGAAGCTGCCGCCCGGTGTGAAGTGCAGCGGCGCCGACTGCACCGGCAAGGACGCGGAGGCCATGGGGTGCAGCGGTGACCTGGTGACCACGGCCCAGAAGGCGACCGTCGGCACGACCGTCGTCGAGGTCCGCTACAGCGAGACCTGCAAGGCGGCCTGGGGGCGTATCACGCAGGCCGCACAGGGCGACGAGGTCGAGATCAGCTCGGGCAAGGCGAAGCAGACCGGCAGCATCACCGCGGCCGGCGACACCATCGCCTACACCCCGATGGTGGCCGTGAAGGGCGCTGCCGACGCCAAGGCCTGCGCGACGCTGACGGCCGGCGGGCAGGGCTGCACCGACTAGACGCGCAGCGGAGCAACCGGGGCCGGGCCCGCGCCCTCACCGGCGTGGAACGCCTGTGCGGGCGGCCCGGATGAGGAATTTCCGAAGAGGAGGAATGCCCGCCCGGATCGGGGGCACGCGAACCGTACCCCCACGGGAGTCCGGCATGGTCGGTATCCCCCCAGGCGGCCGCCTTCGTCCTCCTCTCCCGGACGGGCGGCCGCCTCTCGCGTGGGGGCGGGTGGGTGCCCGAGGGCGGGCCGGAGTTGTGGGCCGGGCCACACCGACCCGGACGTCCGAGATCCCGGATGCGCGGTAGCCTGACCGCTGGATGGATCTCTTGATGCCAAGAGATCGATCAAACGTCCGGGGCAGGGACCGCCCCACCGCCAGCTGTCATACGGAGAACGCCATGACCCGCACTCCCGTGAACGTCACCGTCACCGGCGCGGCCGGCCAGATCGGTTACGCCCTGCTCTTCCGCATCGCCTCCGGTCAGCTGCTCGGCGCGGACGTGCCGGTGAAGCTGCGCCTGCTGGAGATCACGCCCGCCCTGAAGGCGGCCGAGGGCACGGCCATGGAGCTGGACGACTGCGCGTTCCCGCTCCTGCAGGGCATCGACATCACCGACGACCCGAACGTCGCCTTCGACGGCGCCAACGTCGGCCTGCTCGTCGGCGCCCGCCCCCGCACCAAGGGCATGGAGCGCGGCGACCTGCTGGAGGCCAACGGCGGCATCTTCAAGCCGCAGGGCCAGGCCATCAACGCCCACGCCGCGGACGACATCAAGGTCCTGGTCGTCGGCAACCCGGCCAACACCAACGCCCTCATCGCCCAGGCCGCCGCGCCGGACGTACCGGCCGAGCGCTTCACCGCGATGACCCGCCTGGACCACAACCGCGCGCTGACCCAGCTCGCGAAGAAGACGGGCTCGACGGTCGCCGACATCAAGCGCCTGACCATCTGGGGCAACCACTCCGCCACCCAGTACCCCGACATCTTCCACGCCACGGTCGCCGGCAAGAACGCCGCCGAGGTCGTGAACGACGAGAAGTGGCTGGCCGAGGACTTCATCCCGACCGTCGCCAAGCGCGGCGCCGCCATCATCGAGGCCCGTGGCGCCTCGTCGGCCGCCTCCGCCGCCAACGCCGCGATCGACCACGTCTACAGCTGGGTCAACGGCACCGCCGACGGCGACTGGGTCTCCATGGGCATCCCGTCGGACGGCTCCTACGGCGTGCCGGAGGGCCTGATCTCCTCCTTCCCCGTCACCACCAAGGACGGCACGTACGAGATCGTCCAGGGCCTGGAGATCAACGAGTTCTCCCGCGCCCGGATCGACGCCTCCGTCAAGGAGCTCGAGGAGGAGCGCGAGGCGGTCCGCGGCCTCGGCCTCATCTGACCGGAGCCGCTCGCGACTCTCCGTACGCAGGCCCCGCACCGGACGTCCGGTGCGGGGCCTGCGGGCTTTCCACAGATCGGTGGTCCCCCGTCCGAGGCGGCCCCTCGCTTCCGGCCCAGGTGAGCCGAGGTCCGCGAGCCGGATCTCCGCACCTTTTGTTCCTGTTCGTCCGCATCTCCCGTGACACAGCGCACTTTCGGCCATCGACGCGCATGCATCCGAGGGAGTCGGGCAGGCGAACTCGGTCTCTTAGTGACACGAATGTGACACAGGGGCGCTGATCAGGAACGGAAGGCGAAGAGCGATCATGGCGGAAAGTACCGAACTTCAGGCACGCGAAACCATCCATGCGGGAGGAGAGTGGCGGGCGGCCACCTCCGGGGCCACCCGCGAGATCCTCGACCCCGCGGATGCCCTGCCCTTCGCCGTGGTCGCGGAAGGCGACGAGAAGGACACCGATCTGGCGATCGCCGCGGCCCGGCGCGCCTTCGACGAGGGGCCGTGGCCGCAGACGCCCGTCGCCGAGCGGGCCGCGCTGCTGCGGCGCGTCGCCGGCCTGCTCGTGCGGGACCGCGAGAAGCTCGGCCGGCTGGAGGCCCAGGACGCGGGCAAGACCGTCGAGGAGGGCCGCGTCGACATCGACTGCGTCGCCGACGCGTTCCGCTACTTCGCCGACCTGGTCGCGGGCGAGGCCCCCGGCCGGGTCGTGGACGCGGGCTCGACCGACATCCACAGCGTCGTCGTGCACGAGCCGATCGGCGTCTGCGCGATGATCACGCCCTGGAACTACCCGCTGCTCCAGGCCAGCTGGAAGATCGCCCCCGCCCTGGCCGCCGGCAACACCTTCGTCATCAAGCCGAGCGAGATCACCCCGATGACGACGATCGCGCTCATCGAGCTGCTCGTCGAGGCCGGTCTCCCCGAGGGCGTCGCCAACATCGTCACCGGCCCGGGCCACTCCGTCGGCGCGCGCCTGTCCGAGCACCCCGACGTCGACCTGGTCTCCTTCACCGGCGGCCTGATCAGCGGCACCAAGGTCGCCCAGGCCGCCGCGCCCACCGTCAAGAAGGTCGCCCTCGAACTCGGCGGCAAGAACCCCAACGTCGTCTTCGCCGACGCCTGCGCCACCGAGGAGGGCTTCGACACCGCCGTCGACCAGGCCCTCAACGCCGCCTTCATCCACAGCGGCCAGGTCTGCTCGGCCGGCGCCCGCCTGATCATCGAGGAGTCCGTCCGGGACCGCTTCGTCACCGAACTCGCCCGGCGCGCCGAGAAGATCCGCCTCGGCCGCGGCACCGAGGACGGCGTCGAGTGCGGCCCGCTCGTCTCCGAGCAGCAGCGCGCCAAGGTCGAGATGTACGTCGAGTCCGCCCTCAAGGAGGGCGCGGTGCTGCGCTCCGGCGGCAAGCGCCCCGAGCCGTCCGCGCAGCGCCCGGAGAACGGCTACTTCTACGAGCCGACCGTCCTCGACCACTGCCACCGCGAGATGCGCGTCGTGCGGGAGGAGGTCTTCGGGCCGGTCCTCACCGTCGAGACCTTCCGCACCGAGGACGAGGCCGTCGCCCTCGCCAACGACACCGAGTACGGACTCGCGGGCGGCGTCTGGACCACCGACGCGGGCCGCGCCCGCCGTGTGGCCGGCCGGCTGCGTCACGGCACGGTCTGGATCAACGACTTCCACCCCTACCTGCCGCAGGCGGAGTGGGGCGGTTTCGGCAAGAGCGGAGTGGGCCGCGAACTCGGCCCCGCCGGACTGGCCGAGTACCGGGAGACCAAGCACGTCTACCAGAACCTCGCTCCCAAGCCGGTGCGCTGGTTCGCGGGCTGACCCCCACCCCCCGCCGGGCCGCCGACCCCTCATCCCGGGCTGACCCCCACACCCCGGGCTGAACGGCCCCGTCCCCGAGCCCGTTTATTTCATCCCCACTGGAGCAAGTACGCCATGCCCCACACCAACCATGAGTACGACTATGTCGTGATAGGCGGCGGAACCGCAGGTTCCGTGATCGCCTCCCGCCTGACCGAGAACCCGGACGTCACCGTCGCCGTCATCGAGGGCGGCCCCAGTGACGTCGGCCGTGACGACGTACTGACCCTGCGTCGCTGGATGGGCCTGCTCGGCGGCGAGCTCGACTACGACTACCCCACCACCGAACAGCCACGCGGAAACTCGCATATCCGGCACAGCCGGGCCCGCGTCCTGGGCGGCTGCTCCTCGCACAACACCCTGATCGCCTTCAAGCCGCTGCCCGCCGACTGGGACGAGTGGGAGGAGGCCGGCGCCAAGGGGTGGGGCGCGGTGCAGATGGAGGCGTACTTCGCCCGGCTCAAGAACAACATCGTCCCGGTCGACGAGAAGGACCGGAACGCCATCGCCCGCGACTTCGTCGAGGCGGCCCAGGAAGCGGTGGGCGTGCCGCGCGTGGAGGGCTTCAACAAGAAGCCCTTCACCGAGGGCGTCGGGTTCTTCGACCTCGCCTACCACCCCGAGAACAACAAGCGGTCCTCGGCGTCGGTCGCCTACCTCCACCCGGTGATGGACGAGCGGTCCAACCTGACGATCATGCTGGAGACCTGGGCGTACAAGCTTCAGCTCGACGGCAACCGCGCCGAGGGCGTGCATGTGCGCACCAAGGACGGCGAGGAGATCCTCGTCAAGGCGCGCAACGAGGTCCTGCTGTGCGCCGGCGCCGTGGACTCCCCCCGGCTGCTGATGCACTCCGGCATCGGCCCCAAGGCCGACCTGGAGAAGCTCGGCATCCCCGTCACGCACGACCTGCCGGGAGTCGGCGAGAACCTGCTCGACCACCCCGAGTCGGTCATCGTCTGGGAGACCAACGGCCCCATCCCGGAGAACTCCGCGATGGACTCCGACGCGGGCCTGTTCGTTCGCCGCGACCCCGAACAGCCGCACCCCGACCTGATGTTCCACTTCTACCAGATCCCGTTCACGGACAACCCGGAGCGACTGGGCTACCAGCGGCCGGAGTTCGGCGTCTCCATGACCCCGAACATCCCCAAGCCGAAGAGCCGCGGCCGGCTGTACCTCACCAGCGCCGATCCCGAGGTCAAGCCGGCCCTGGACTTCCGCTACTTCACCGACGAGGACGACTACGACGGCAAGACCCTCGTCGACGGCATCAGGATCGCCCGCGAGATAGCCAAGACCGAGCCCCTGGCCGGCTGGCTCAAGCGCGAGGTGGCCCCCGGCCCGGACGTCACCGGCGACGAGGAGCTCAGCGAGTACGCCCGCAAGGTCGCGCACACCGTCTACCACCCCGCCGGCACCTGCAAGATGGGCGCCGCCGACGACCGGCAGGCCGTCGTCGACCCCGAGCTGCGCGTCCGCGGCCTGGAGGGCATCCGCATCGCCGACGCCTCCGTGTTCCCCACGATGACCACCGTCAACCCGATGATCGGAGTGCTCATGGTCGGTGAGAAGGCCGCCGAGCTGATCGGTGGTGGTGACCGGTGACCGAGATCCCGACCCTCGAACCCCCCACGGAGCAGACCATGGACACGGACACCACCCCCGTCTTCTCGGTGGAGGGCCTGTGGAAGGTGTTCGGCCCCAAGGCCGACCGCGTTCCCGCCGACCCCGAGCTCACCGCCCTCGACCCCGCCGAGCTGCGCTCCCGCACCGGCTGCACCGCCGCCGTCCGCGACGTCAGCTTCGACGTGCGCAAGGGCGAGGTCTTCGTCGTCATGGGCCTGTCCGGCTCCGGCAAGTCCACGCTGGTGCGCTGTCTGACCCGGCTGATCGAGCCGACGGCCGGAACCATCGCCATCGACGGCGAGGACGTCCGCGCCATGGACCGCGCCCGGCTGCGCGAACTGCGCCGCCACCGCGCCGCGATGGTCTTCCAGCACTTCGGCCTGCTGCCGCACCGCACCGTCCTCGACAACGTCGCCTACGGCCTGGAGATCCAGGGCATGGGCAAGTCCGAGCGGCGCGAGCGGGCCGCCGAGGTCGTCGCCAAGGTCGGCCTCGAAGGCATGGAGCACCGCCGCCCCGGCCAGCTCTCCGGCGGCCAGCAGCAGCGCGTCGGCCTGGCCCGCGCGCTCGCCGCCGACCCCGAGGTCCTGCTCTTCGACGAGCCGTTCAGCGCGCTCGACCCGCTGATCCGGCGGGACATGCAGGAGGAGGTCGTCCGGCTGCACCACGAGGAGGGCCGCACGATGGTCTTCATCACCCACGACCTCCAGGAGGCCCTCAAGCTGGGCGACCGCATAGCCCTGATGCGCGACGGCCGGGTCGTCCAGCTGGGCACGCCCGAGGAGATCGTGGGCGCGCCGGCCGACGACTACGTCCGCGAGTTCGTCCGGGACGTCCCGCGCGAGCAGGTCCTCACCGTCCGTACGGCCATGCGCCGCCCCTCGGCGGACCAGGACGGCAGCGGACCAGCGGTGCGCCCCGACGCGACGGTGTCCGAGGCGATCGAGGCGGTCGCCCGCGCCGGCGCTCCGGCCCGGGTCGTCGACGAGGGCCGGTGCGTGGGCGTGGTCGACTCCGACACGCTCCTCGGTGTCGTCGCCGGGACGGAGCAGCCCGCTCCGCCCGGGACGGAGCAGCCCAAGGAGGCGGTGTGATGGCGACCATCACCGCGAACCCGCCCCGGGTCGGCCTGCCCGCCCTCCTCAAGCACCGGGCCGTCCACAAGCTGCTGCTGCTCGCCCTCGCCGCCGCGATCCTCGTGCCGCTGGCCAACGCCCGCTGGGCGAGCGGCACCTGGCCGAGCGCCCTGACCGTCGACTTCTCCGAGCCGCTCGCCAAGGCCAGCGACTGGATCATCGACAACCGCGACAGCCACCCGCTGTTCCTCTACTTCTTCGGCCACGTCAGCAACGTCGTCGTCATCGCCGTACGGGCCGTCTACCTCACCCTCCTGGCCGTCGGCTGGGCGGGCGTCACGGCCCTGGGCGCCCTGGTCGCCTGGCGCGTGGCGGGTGTGAAGCTGGCCCTCGGCACCGGCGCCGCGTTCCTCGCCTGCGGCCTGCTCGGCATGTGGGTGCCGACCATGCAGACACTCGCCCTGATGGTCGTCGCGGTCCTCGCGTCGGTCGCCGTCGGCGCGCTGCTCGGGCTCGCCGCCGGGCTGTCCGACCGGATGGACCGCATGCTGCGGCCGGTCCTGGACACCATGCAGGTGCTGCCCGCCTTCGCCTACCTGCTGCCGGTCGTGCTGGTCTTCGGCATCGGCGTCCCGGCGGCCGTGCTGGCCACCGTCATCTACGCCGCCCCGCCCATGGCCCGCCTGACCTCGCTCGGGCTGCGCGGCGCCGACAAGGGGGTGCTGGAGGCCGTCGAGTCACTCGGCTCCACCGCGCGCCAGCGCCTGCTGACCGCCCGCATCCCGCTGGCCCGCAAGGAACTCCTCCTCGGCCTCAACCAGACGATCATGATGGCGCTGTCGATGGCCGTCATCGCCGCCGTCATCGGCGCGGGCGGTCTCGGTGACCGCGTCTACCAGGCCCTGGCCTCGGTCGACGTCGGTGCCGCCCTCGCCGCCGGTATCCCGATCGTGCTGCTGGCCGTCGTCCTCGACCGCGTCACGGGCGCGGCGGGGGAGAAGCTCGGCGCCGAACCCGAGCCCCACAGCGGACGCGGCTGGCTCTACGCCCTCGCCGGCGTCGTCGTCGTGGCGGTCGCCGGGCGGCTCGCGGGCCGCCTCGACTGGCCCGACTCCTGGGTCGTCGGCATCGCCGAGCCCGTCAACCGCGCCGTCGACTGGATGACCGCGCACCTGTACTCGGGCGTCCCCGTCGTCGGCGGCACCGCCGACTGGGCGGGCCACTTCACCACCTGGGTCCTCGACCCGATGCGCGACGGCATGCAGGCGCTGCCCTGGTGGTCGGTGCTGCTGATCGTCGCCGCCCTGGCCTGGGTCATCGGCACCTGGCGCACCGCGCTCACCGCCGTCCTCGCCATGGCCGCGATCGGCGTCCTCGGCGTCTGGAAGCCGTCCCTCGACACCCTCTCCCAGGTCCTGGCGGCCGTCGCCGTCACCCTGGTCGTCGGCTTTGCCGTCGGCATCGCGGCGGCCCGCAGCGACCGCCTGGAGCGGGCGCTGCGCCCGGTCCTCGACGTGTTCCAGACGATGCCGCAGTTCGTGTACCTGATCCCGGTCGTCGCCCTGTTCGGCGTCGGCCGCGCCCCGGCCGTCGCCGCCGCGATCGTCTACGCGCTGCCGGCCGTCGTCCGCATCACCACCCAGGGCCTGCGCCAGGTCGACCCGGCCGCGCTGGAGTCCTCCAGTTCGCTCGGCGCGACCAGCTGGCAGCAGCTGCGGCAGGTGCAGCTCCCGCTGGCCCGCCCGGCGCTGCTGCTCGCCGTCAACCAGGGCCTCGTGCTGGTCCTCGCCGTCGTCGTCATCGGCGGCCTGGTCGGCGGTGGCGCCCTCGGCTACGACGTCGTCTTCGGCCTCGCCCAGGGCGACCTGGCGACCGGTCTGGTGGCCGGCGCGGCGATCGTCTGCCTCGGCCTGATGCTGGACCGGGTGACCCAGCCCACCGAACGCCGTGCGAAGAAGGGAGCCTGACATGCGGATCCGTACGACCGCCGCGGTCGCCGCGGTGAGCTCCCTGGCGCTGCTCACCGGCTGCGGCGCCGCCGACATGACGAAGCAGGCCTCGCCCTTCGCCAACGCGCAGGGCTCGAAGACCGTGACGCTGTCCGTGCAGTCCTGGGTGGGCGCCCAGTCCAACGTGGCCGTCGCCCAGTACATCCTGGAGCACGAGCTGGGCTACCGCGTCGACACCGTCCAGGTCGACGAGGTGCCCGCCTGGGACGCCCTCAGCCAGGGCCGCGTCGACGCGCTCCTGGAGGACTGGGGCCACCCCGAGCAGGAGCAGCGGTACGTCAAGGACAAGAAGACGATCGCACCCGGCGGCGAACTCGGCGTCACCGGCCACATCGGCTGGTTCGTCCCGACGTACTTCGCCAAGAAGCACCCGGACGTCACCGACTGGAAGAACCTCAACAAGTACGCCGATCAGTTCCGCACCCCGGAGAGCGGCAGCAAGGGCCAGCTGATGGACGGTTCGCCGTCCTACGTCACCAACGACAAGGCGCTGGTGAAGAACCTGAAGCTGGACTACCAGGTGGTGTTCGCCGGGTCCGAGGCGGCGCAGATCACGCAGATGAGGCAGTTCGCCAAGGAGAAGAAGCCCTTCCTCACCTACTGGTACTCCCCGCAGTGGCTCTTCAAGAAGGTCCCGATGACCGAGGTGAAGCTGCCGGCGTACAAGGAGGGCTGCGACGCCGACCCGGAGAAGGTCGCCTGCGCCTACCCGCACACGCCGCTGCAGAAGTACCTCAACGCGGACTTCGCGAAGAAGGGCGGCAAGGCGGCGGCCTTCCTGAAGAAGTTCAAGTGGACGACCGAGGACCAGAACGAGGTCTCCCTGATGATCGCCGACCAGAAGATGACGCCGGAGGACGCGGCGAAGAAGTGGGTGGACAGCCACAAGTCCACGTGGAAGAAGTGGCTGTCCTGACGGTCACCGCACCAGCCGGTCGGCGATCTCCCGCAGGGCCCGGGCGGCCCGCCGCTGGAGTCCCGGCCCGAAGGTGATCCGGGTGGCCCCTCGCGCGCCGAGTTCGGCGGGTGAGGGGCCACCGTCGGCCGGGGCCCCCACGTTGAGCGGCCCCTGGATGCCGGCCCGCAGCAGCGGCAGGATCTCCGGCGGGGCCCCGATCGGGTACACGCAGTCGGCCCCGGCGGCGACGTACAGCGCGGCCCGCTCGATCGCCGGGCCGGGGTCGCCGATCCCGCAGGAGAAGGTGTCCACGCGCGCGTTGACGAACAGCCGGTCACCGGCCGCCTCGCGCACCTCGGCCAGCCAGGCGGCGTGCGCGCGGGGGTTCTTCAGCACCCCGTCCGCGGAGTCCTCCAGGTTGCAGCCGACCACCCCCGCCTCCAGCAGCCGCTCCACGAGGTCCTTCGGAGCGAGCCCGTACCCGCCCTCCACATCCGCCGACACGGGCACGTCGACGGCCCGGACGATCCGTGCGACCGCCGCGAACATCTCGTCGGCCGGGACCTGCCCGTCCTCGTACCCGAGCGAGGCGGCGACGCCGGCGCTGGGCGTGGCGAGTGCCGGGAACCCGGCCTCGGCGAACACCCGCGCACTGGCCGCGTCCCACGGTCCGGGCAGGACCAGCGGGTCGCCGGGCGCCCGGTGATGGTGCAGGGCGCGGAAAGCCTCCACCTTGCTCATGGCGTGTACCCCCCAGGCGGGATCCGGCGGGCGACCATCACCCGGTTCCAGTTGTTGATGGCGACGACCAGCCCGATCAGATGGGCAAGCCGGGCCTCGTCGAAGTGCTTGGCGGCCCGCTCGTACACCTCGTCGGGCACGAAGCCCTCGGTCGGCACGGTCACCGCCTCCGTCAGGGCCAGCGCGGCCCGTTCCCGCTCGTCGAAGACCTCCTCGGCCTCCTCCCACGCGGCCAGCAGACCGAGTTGCTCCTCGCTCACCCCGTGCTCGCGGGCGATCGCGAGGTGCATGTCGAGGCAGAACGCGCAGTGGTTGAGCTGCGAGGCGCGGATCACCACGAGTTCGGCCAGGGCCGGATCGCCGAGGCCCTTCTTCGCCGTGGCGCTCAGGGCGGCCAGGGCCCGCTCGACAGCGGGGTCCAGCAGCCGGGTCCGAGCGGTCACTTGTACTGCCCGGGCCGGTAGTGCCCGGGTGCCATCCGGCAGGTCACCCCGAACCGGTTCCAGGCGTTGATCACCGTGATCGCGGCGATGACCTGGGCCAGTTCGGCCTCCTCGAAGTGCTTCGCGGCGTTGTCGTAGACCTCGTCCGGCACGAACCCTCCCCCAGAGCCGAAAGCCTGGGAGGTGCCCCCAGTCAGCACCGTCACCGCCTCCGTCAGCTCCAGCGCGGCGACCTCCTTCGCGGTGTAGAAGTGCCGCGACTCGTCCCAGGCGCTGAGCTGCACGATCCGCTCGACGCTCTCGCCCGCCGCCAGGGCGTCCTTGGTGTGCATGTCGATGCAGAACGCGCAGTGGTTGATCTGGGAGGCGCGGATCTTCACCAGCTCGTACAGCTTGTGGTCGAGGCCCTTCCGGGCGGCGGTCTCCAGCCGGACCATCGCCTTGTAGACCTCGGGCGCGTGCTTGGCCCACTCCAGGCGGGCGGGCTGCTCGGGGGCGTACTCCACGGTCGTCGGGGTGTCGGGGTGCGTCGTCATGCCCTCGACCCTAGGAGGGAAGCAGCCCAGGAGTATGGTCCATTTCCATGGCGGAACCCTGGGCCACTCTGGGCATCGACCTGCTTGTGGAGCCGACCGGGCCGGGCCTGCGCCGGGGGCTGACCGACGCCCTGCGCGAGGCGGTGCGCTCCGGCCGGCTGGCCCCGGGCACCCGGCTGCCCTCCTCCCGCGCGCTCTCAACCGACCTGGGCATCGCCCGCAACACCGTCGCCGACGCCTACGCCGACCTGGTCGCCGAGGGCTGGCTCACCGCCCGGCAGGGCTCGGGCACCCGGGTCGCCGCGCGCGAGGTCGTCCCGCCGTCCGGCACGGCACCCCACCCCCGCGCACCGGCCCGCCCGGCCTACGACCTGCGCCCCGGCAGTCCCGACCTCGCGTCCTTCCCGCGCACGGCATGGCTCAAGGCCGCCCGCCGCGCCCTCACCGCCGCCCCGCACCACGCCCTCGACTACGGCGACCCCCGCGGCCGCCCCGAGCTGCGGGCCGCGCTCGCCGGGTACCTCTCCCGGGCCCGGGGCGTCCGCACCGGCCCCGAACACATCGTGGTGTGCGCCGGGTTCGCGCACGGCCTGAAGCTGCTCGGCACGGCCCTGCGGGCGCGCGGAGCACGGACGGTCGCGGTCGAGTCGTACGGTCTCGACGTGCACCGGAGGATCCTGGCCGCCTCCGGCCTGGACACCGCCCCGCTGCCCTTCGACCATCTGGGCACCGACCCGGGCGCCCCGTCCGGAGACGACGCGCTGCTGCTCACCCCCGCCCACCAGTTCCCCATGGGCGTGCCCCTGCACCGCGACCGCCGTACGGCCGTCGTGGACTGGGCGCGGCGCACCGGCGGCCTCGTGCTGGAGGACGACTACGACGGGGAGTTCCGCTACGACCGGCAGCCCGTCGGCGCGCTCCAGGGCCTGGACCCCGACCGGGTGGTCTACCTGGGCACCGCGAGCAAATCCCTCGCGCCCGGGCTGCGGCTGGCCTGGATGGTGCTGCCGCCGGGCCTCGCCGAGGAGGTCGCCGCGGCGAAGGGCGGCGTCGACACCTGCGGGGTGCTGGACCAGCTGACCCTGGCCGAGTTCCTCACCTCCGGCGCCTACGACCGGCACGTGCGCGCGACCCGCCTGCGCTACCGGCGCCGCCGGGACGCCCTGGTCGCGGCCGTCACGGCCCGGGCCCCCCAGGCCCGCGTCACCGGCATCGCGGCCGGTCTGCACGTCCTGCTGCGCCTGCCCCCGGGCACCGAGCAGTCGGTGGTCCAGGCGGCGAACTGGCGGGGCCTCGCGCTCCACGGCCTCGCTCGCTACACCCATCCCGCCGCGCGGGCCGAGCCCGTCGACGCCCTGGTCGTCGGCTACGGCACACCGCCGGACCACGCCTGGTCGGGGGCGCTGGACGCGCTGTCCGCGGTACTGCCCGGATAATCGCTCGAATTCACCCTCGGAAATGCCGTCCGGCGGATATGGTCGCCCCATGAGTGAAAGCCTTTCCCCCTCTCGTGTGGCCCTGAAGAAAATCACCCCCGATGTCTCCGCGGCCATGGGCTCCCTGCACGCCGCCGCCGTAACCGCCGCCCAGGAGGCAAAGCTCGAACCGGACCTGTTGGAATTGGTCCGGATCCGCGCCTCGCAGATCAACGGCTGCGCGTTCTGCCTCGACATGCACACCAGGGACGCGCGCGAACGGGGCGAGACCGAGCAGCGCATCTACACGCTGAACGCCTGGCGGGAGACGCCCTTCTTCACCGAACGCGAGCGTGCGGCCCTGGCGTTGACCGAGGCGGTGACGCTCGTGCACGACGGCCGCGTCCCGGACGCCGTCTACGCCGAGGCGGCCGGAGTCTTCGACGAGAACCAGATAGCGGCCCTCATCTGGGCGGCCACCGTCATCAACGCCTACAACCGGATCGCGATAGCGACGCGCATGGTCCCGAAAAACTGAGAAAGGCAGCGGAAAAGGCGCCGGGTCGAATTCGTCCCGGCGCTACTCCTTTTCTCCGTTTCAGTCGGTCGGCAGGGGCTCCATGAGGCTGTCCAGCCATATCCGCCATTCCGCGGCCCGTTCCGCCGGAGGCACCCGCATCGGCCGTCCGGTCCAGCCCGTCACGGGCCGGATCCCGTGCAGCGCGTTCACCAGCCACACCTCACGGCCGTCCAGCTCCGCCACGGTCCGCTCGCGGTGCGCGATCCGCAGCCCGGAGCGCAGCGCCCGCTCCTGCACCAGCCCGGCCGTCACACTCGGCAGGACGGGCAGCCGCGGAGGGGGCAGGCACAGGGTGTCGTCCTCCCACCACAGGACACCGGCCGTGGCCGACTCCAGGACCGTGCCCGAGCGGGCGATCAGCACCGCCTCCTCCGCGCCCTCGCCCGCGGCCCGGCGACGCACCCGGGCCAGGGTGTCCAGGTCCGGGCCCTTGCGCCGGGGCACCGTCCGCGGATCGGACTGGCCCGCCGCCCACAGGCGCACCCCCGTACCCAGCGGCGGAGCGGGCCGCAGCAGCAGCCGCAGCTCCAGGGACCCCGCCGCGAGTTCCACCCGGGGGAACCACTCCCCGGTTCTCGGCAGGGCGGCGGTCACGTCCTGCCAGAACGCCGTGAGCCGGCGCGGTTCGGGCCCGCCGCAGTCACCGCAGGACCGCGAGAACCGCTCCCGGTGCCGGGCATAGGCCCGCACCCGGCCCTCGCGCAGCAGCCAGGAGTCCGCGACGAGCAGCCGCCCCCCGGCCGTCCGCTCCGGGGCCGGGGCCAGGCCACGGCCGGGCGTCCAGGCCCACAGGCCCTCCGCCACCGCCGGTCTTGTCACCATGGGGTCCTCTCCTCAGTACCTGCGGCCCGCGACGGCGGGCGCCCCGTGCCGGGGCCCGTACGGCGCGTGCTCCAGCCAGGATCCACACCACGGCAGCACCGGCGCCAGGGCCGCCGCGGCCCGCTGCCTGACCCGGACGATCCGGCGGTGCGGCCGCAGATGGTCCAGGGCCGTGCCGGCGGCGGCCATGTTGAACAGGCCCGCCGCGCGCCGCACCTCCGCGAAGTGCGCGACCGCCTCCGAGGTCCCGGCGGCGATCGCCCCGGCGGCGGCCGCCGCGTCCGCGATCCCGCTGTTCATGCCGCGCGCCCCGAACGGCGGGAAGAGATGCGCCGCCTCACCGGCCAGCAGCACCCGCCGGTGCGGATCGGTGAACGAGGCGGCCACCTTGCGCAGGAAGCGGTACGTCGACACCCACAGGATCCGGTCGCCGTAGCCCTCCCCGACGATCGCCGGCAGCCAGCGCCGTACGGCGTCCTCGGTGCCGAACTCCTCCGGCCGGTCGTCGTCGCGGCACTGGAGGTCGACCTGGAAGCCCCCGGTGAACGGCACCCGCATCACACTGCGCCCGCCCGCCCCGGGATGCTCGTAGTGGAAGACCCGCTCCAACGGCAGCTCGGCGCCCGGTACGTCGGCGACGTCCACGACGACGTGGAAGCCCTCGCCGCGGGTGCCCTCCAGCTCGATGCCCAGCTCGCGCCGGACCGCGGAGCGGGCCCCGTCGGCGGCGACGACGTGGGAAGCGCTCCACTCGCGCCCGTCCGCACCCGTCAGCCGGACCCCGCTTCCCGTGCTGCGCACGCCCGTCACCCGGGCGCCCCACTCGAAGCCGACCCCGGCCCGCTCACAGGCCGCGCGCAGAAAGCGTTCGGTGTCCGCCTGGCGCAGGCTGGTGAAGGGCGGCGGGCCGGGCGGCGGCGGGAAGGTCCGGGCGTAGACCTCACGCCCCCGGTAGAGGGTGCGCCTGGTGTGCCAGGTCCGCCCGTACGCCGTGATCTCGGCGGCGAGGCCGGGCAGCATGGCGTCCAGCAGGCCGAGGGTCTCCCGGTGCACGAACAGGGCCCGGCTGCCGGGCCGTTCACGGTCCTGCGGGTCGGCTTCCAGCACGGTGACCGGGAGGCCGTGGGCGCGCAGCGCGAGGGCCGCCGACAGGCCCACCGGCCCGGCCCCCACGACCACGACCGGTGTCATGCCCTGACGCCTTCGCCGAGCATCCGGGCGATCTCCACCCGCTTCACCTTCCAGGTCGCCGTCATCGGCAGCTCCTCGAACCGCCACTGCCGGGGCTCGGCCATCGCCGGCAGCCCGGCCGTGGCCCGCCGCCAGCGCTCCGGATCCAGGGGCCGCTCGCCGCGCACGCACACCACCGGCACCGGCTCACGGTCCGCCCCCGGCACGATCACGACCTCGCGCAGCTCCTCCAGCCGGGACATCAGCGTGTCCTCGACCTCCAGGTTGCTGTGCACGGCGTCGATCCGGTCGATCTCCCGGTCGATCAGGTACAGCGCGCCGAGACGGTCGCGGTAGCCCAGGTCGCCCATCTCCCACCAGCCGTCGGTGAGCTGACGGTCGTAGCGGTCCGGCATGCCGAGGTAGGTGAGGATGCGGCCACGGGTGCGCGCCTCGATACGGCCCGGAGTGCCGGGCGCGACCCGCCGGCCCTCGGCGTCGGTCACCCGGACCCGGGTGAAGCCGGGTATCCCGAACCCGACCCGGCGGCCGTCCGCCCGGGCCGCACTGCGCCGGGTCACCACCTGGAACGCCACCGGGCCCGTCTCGCTCTGCCCGTACAGCTGGACCAGCCAGGGCGTGCGGCGCCGCGACGCGTCCAGCAGCCGCCGTACGGTCCGCGGATGGATCGCGTCGAACGTCGAGCCGTACGACCGGACCCGGGACAGCGGCGCCCCGGGCGCACCGGCCAACTCCTCCCACAGTACGAACGTGTTGGGGTGCGTCTCCACGATGCCGGGCCGGTGCCGGACCAGCAGCGGGCCGACCGAGGCCGGGTCCGGGTCGGTGATCAGCACGAGCGGGCTGCCGAAGTGCAGCAGCACGCCGAGCAGGTGGTAGAAGCGCGAGTGCACGAACGACATGTGCAGCGCGGCGGTCTCGCCCCGGGTGGGCCAGCCCATCGCCTGCTGCGGCACGAGCCGGTTCCACATGGTCTGCGCGCAGTGCACGGCCAGTTTCGGGACGCCGGTGGTGCCCGAGCTGTGGGTGATCAGGGCGGGTTCACGGGGGTGGAGCCGCACCGGTGGGGGCGGTTCGGCGCCGGTGTACTTCGCCAGGGGCTCGGCCCCGGGTGCGTCGTCCACGGACAGCGTCCGCCGCACGAGCCCGGACAGGCCGACGTCCCCCAGACCGGCCAGCGTCGCGCCGTCGGTGATCAGCCAGGGCCGCCGCAGCCGTCCGAGGAGCTGCCCGGCCACCTCGGGGGCCAGCGCGGGCGACAGCAGCACGGGTACCGCCCCGATACGGGAGACGGCGCAGGTCAGCAGCATGATGTCGACGTTGTCCGCCTTGTGCACGGCGACCTGCTCCGAGGGCCGCACGCCGGCCTCCCACAGCCGCCCGGACAACTCCTCGACCACCTCGGCCAGCACGGTGTAGCTCAGGTCGGTGCCGAGGGAGGGGGCGACGTCGAGCGGCCGGTCGAGGGTGACGAAGACCGCCCCGTGCCGGTCGGCCGCACGCCGGAAGAGCGGGCCCAGATAGAAGCCGCGGTCCGCGAGCAGGGGCTGTCGCATGGGGTCGTTCCTCTCCGTGGTGTTCACCAGGCGCCCTTGCGCACCAGATGGCGGCGCAGCTTCCCGGTCGGGGTGCGGGGCAGCGACGGGACGAAGCTGACGCTGCGCGGGACCTTGAACGCGGCGAGACTCATCCGCGCCAGGCCGGTCAACTCCGCGGCCAGACCGTCCCGGACGGGCGGGACGGGGACCACGAAGGCCCGCAGCCGGCTCGCGCCGCGCCCGTCGGGAACGGCGGCGACCGCCACCTCCCGCACCGCCGGATGGCCGCGCAGCACGGCCTCCACCTCCAGCGGGGAGACGGTGATGCCGCCGACCATCTCCATGTCGTCGGCGCGGCCCAGATGCCGGTAGGTGCCGTCCGGTTCACGGCAGGCCCGGTCCCGCGTGGCCAGCCAGCCGCCCACGAGGGTCCGGGCGGTCTCCTCGGGCCGGTTGAGATAGCCGGACGTCACCGTCGGCCCGCGCACCCACATCTCGCCCTCCTCGCCGTCCGGCACCGGGTGGCCGTCGCGGTCGCGCAGCTCCACCTCGAAGCCGGGGACGGGCGGGCCGACGGTGCCGGGGCGGTTGTGGGCGAAGCCGTTGGCGCAGAACGCGTGGCCGGCCTCGGTGGAGCCGATCTGCTCCAGCACCGGCGCGCCCAGCAGCGCGGTCACCTGCGTGGCCAGCCCCTCCGGCAGTCCCTCGCCGGCCGACACCGCGGCCCGCAAGGAGGCGAAGCAGCCCTCGTGCCCGTGGCCCCGCTCCGCGACCAGCGCGGCGTACGCGGACGGCACGGAGTACAGCAGCGTCACCCGGTGCCGGGCGACCAGCTCGTCGATGGTGGCGGGCGTCGGGCGCCGGTCCACGAGCACCGCCGACGAGCCGGAGAACAGCGGGAAGACGAACGCGTTGCCGAACCCGTAGGCGAAGAACAGCTTCGACACCGACAGGGTGACGTCCTCCGCGGTGATCCGCAGCACCCGCCGCCCGATCAGGTCGTGGTACGTCCGCGGATCGCCGTGCGTGTGCACGACGCCCTTGGGGCGGCCCGTGGTGCCGGAGGTGTACTGCACGTACAGCGGGGTGTGCGCGTCGACCTGGTGTGCGGGGGCGGGCCCGGCGGTGGGGGCGAGGGCCATCAGCTGGTCGGCGCCGAGCCCCGTCCGGCCGGCGAACCGGTCCTCCAGGCCCGGTCCGGTCACACACAGCACGGCGGCGGTGTCCTCGGCCAGGAACGCGTGGTCGGCCGCGGGGAGTTCGGGGTTGACCGGCACCGCCACGGCGCCGAGGCGGGCGGTGGCGAGGAACGCCGTCACCCAGGCCGGGGAGTCCGGCAGCGCGAGCAGCACCCGGTCGCCGGGGCGCACCCCGTGGCCGGCCAGTACGGTGGCCGCACGGGCGGCGAGGTCGTGCACCTCGCCGTGGGTCCAGGCCCGGTGCCCCTGGTGGAAGGCCGTCCGTCCGTTCCACCCGCGCCGCTCGGCGAGTTCCGCCAGGTGGGCCGCGAGATTCCCGGGCGCCTCGGCCTCCGCCGGGCTCAGCATGACCTGCGGACTGGTCATCGTCTGACCTCCCCCGCAGCCCCGGCCCGCTGCCCCGGCGGACCCTCCTGCCGCATCCGGTCGGCCGTGTGCCGGTGGAGGGCGCGCATCGGGGCCGCCGTCTTCAGCAGCATCTCCTCGTACTCGGCGTCCGGATCGGAGCCGAGCACGATCGCGCCGCCCGCGCCCAGGTGCATCAGGCCGTCGGCGAAGACGGCGGTCCGGATCACGATGCTCAGGTCCGCACCGCCACCGCAGCCGAGGTAGCCGAGGGCGCCGGAGTAGACGCCACGGGCCTCGGTCTCCAGCGTGTCGATGATCTCCAGCGTGCGCAGCTTCGGCGCGCCGGTCATCGACCCGCCCGGGAAGCAGGCCCGCACGCAGTCCACCGCGTCCGTGCCCTCCCGCAGCCTGCCCTGCACGGTGGACACCAGCTGGTGCACGGTGGCGTAGGTCTCCGTGGCCATCAGCTTGGAGACCCGCACGGTGCCGGTCCGGCAGACCTGCCCCAGGTCGTTGCGGAGCAGGTCCACGATCATCAGGTTCTCGGCCCGGGTCTTGGCATCCGAGGCGAGCGCGTCCCGCAGCCGGGCGTCCTCCTCCGGCCCGGCGCCCCGGGGCGCGGTGCCCTTGATGGGCCGGGCCTCGGCGGTGCCGTCCCGGCCGATCCGCAGGAACCGCTCGGGCGAGGAACCGGCCACCTCCAGCTCCCCGAACCTCAGGAACGCCGCGTACGGGGCCGGGTTGTCGCGGCGCAGCGTCCGGTAGAACTCCAGCGGGTCGGGCGGGGCGGGCAGCCGGGCGGCGTTCGTCAGGCAGACCTCGTAGCTGGTGCCGGACCGCAGCGCCTGCCGGCACGCCTCGATGTCCGCGAGGTACGTCGCCCGGTCACGCACCAGCCAGGGCTCGGCGGCGCCGGGGTCGGCCGGCTCCGGCGGTCCGGGCAGCGGCGGGCGTTCCGTCGCCACGCAGGAGAGGCCGGCCAGCACGCCCTCCAGCCAGTCGGCGGCCTCCCGCGCGGCCTGCGGGGTGTCCTCGGCCAGGCAGACGGCGTAGGTGAAACCCTCCTCGTGGTCCACGGCGATCACCCGGTCGGCGAACAGCCACGCGGCGTCCGGGGTGGGGGAGCGGTGCCGGTTGGCCGACCCGCAGTCGGCCTTCATCTCGTAGCCGAAGTAGCCGACGTAGCCGCCGGTGAAGTCGAACGGCAGCCCGGTCGCGTCCACCCGGCGGTTGGCCAACTGCCGCTTCAGGTAGTCGAAGACACTCGCCCGCACCCGCCGCAGGGGCCGCCCCGCCCGCTCGATCTCACACCGCCCGGCACCGACGTCGTACCGCACGAACTCGGCGAGCGGCCCCTGGTCGTCCCCGAGGAACGAGAACCGCGACCGCCCCGGCTCCACCAGCGAACTGTCCAGCCAGAAGCTCCGCGGCGACCCCGCGAACATCCGGCTGAAGACCGCCTCGGTGTCGACGGCCCCGCTGACCCTCCGGGTGTGCAGCCGGTACCCGACCCGATCGGGCCGACGGGGCCGGGGGATGGAGACGGAGTCCGGCGCGGCCTCGGCGGGCGTCTTCCGCCCCCGGGCGGCGGGTACGGCGGACGCGCCCGTGGCCGGGGCACCGGCAGCCGCGGAGACAGCCGGGACGTCCCCGCCGGGCGCTGGAGCAGTCGGGTTGGCGGAGGCGGCCTCGGCATGGTTCCCGGCCCCCGCAGCCGGGCCGCGGACGACCCCGTGCTTCGTCCCCGGCCCCGCAGCCGGGACGGCCTGACCGGGCGCTCCCGCAGCCGGGGACGGTGCCACGGACTCGGGGCTTGGTGCCGCCCCCGCAGCCGGGACGGCCTGACCGGGCGCTCCCGCAGCCGGGGACGATGCCACGGACTCGGGGCGTGGCCCCGCCCCCGCAGCCGGGACGGCCCCGCCGGGCGTCAAGGCAGCCGGGGCCGATGCGTCAGCCTCGGCGCCTGCCCCCGGCCCCGCTGCCGGGGTGGCCCTGCCGGGCGCAAGAGCAGCCGGGGCGGACGCCACGGGCTCGGGGCGTGGCCCCACGCCCGCCGACGGGGCCGGCCTGCTCGACGGCGTGGTCTCGCCGAGCCCCGGCGTCCCGGGGCCGCCCGGCGGGTTCGCCCCCGCCCGGGTGACGGCGGCGACCTGGAAGACGGCCGCGGCCACCGGGCGACGAAGGCCGCCGAGGCCGAGAAGACCCCCCACAGGGCGCCGGGTCCCCGCGTCACACTCCGGGACGACGACCCGCCGCCGGACCTGCTCGTGCGAGGGCACGGCCGTGTTCTTCGTGCGCAGCTTGCCCGCCCGCTCGGCGGTGAGGTTGCGGAAGTTCACGAGCATGCGGTGCCCGTACTCCGTGAGGACCGACTCCGGATGGAACTGCACTCCCCACAGCGGCCGGCTGCGGTGCCGGAGCCCCATCAGGACACCGTCCTCCGCCCAGGCCGTGGCCTCCAGCGTCTCCGGCAACGGCTCGCGCACGGCAAGGGAGTGGTAGCGGACGGCGGTGAAGTGCTGCGGCAGACCGTGGAACAGGTCCCGGCCGTCATGCCGGATCGTGGACAGATGCCCGTGCCGCGGCTCCGGGGCGGCCCCCACCAGCCCGGCCTCCCCGAGCGCGATCCCCTGATGACCCAGACACACACCGAGCACCGGAACCGGGGAGGTCGCGAGCAGCCTGCTGCCGATACCGAAATCACGCGCCTCGCCCGGATGCCCGGGCCCGGGGGACACCACGAGATTGTCGAACGCCCGGAGATCGGGAAGACCGTCGACGGGAGCGTCGTTCCGGACGACCACCGGTTCCTCGCCGTTGACCTCGGCGATCAGCTGGAACAGGTTGTACGTGTACGAGTCGTAATTGTCGATGAGCAGGGTCTTCACCCGCCCACCTCCCTCTGTTCGTTCGCGGGCCTATACGGCCCGGCGTTTGTGCCGCCCGCGCAGTGCCTGGAGCGACGGGTACAGCCATTTCCTGAAGAAACGCTGGAGCCGTGGCATGAGAATCCAGGTGACAAGGGCCGTTACACACAGACACAACAACAGCGTGCGAAACAGTGCATTGAGGTCACCGAGATAGGGAAGCACCGTGAGATTGAACAGGAGCACCGGCGGGAAAACCGCGCTCATATTCACGAACCACAGTTTCCATTTCGACGGCGGAGCCGGTGGCGGGGGCGTCAGCGTCTGCGCGTCGAACCAGGCCCGGGCGCCCGGCACCCGCCTGCGCTCCGCCTCCTGGGCGACGCCCGCCAGCCGGGCGTCCCATTGTTCCCGGGAGGGTGATTTCTCCCAGGCCAGGGCCAGACCCTCGCTGGCGAAGCGATAGACGACATGCCACTCCGCCCCTCCGTCGACAAGTACCCCACCCCCCATGAATCCCGGCTGCCGCGCGGTCGCGCCCAGCATCGCCCACCCCCACGAGTGGAAGTCGGCTGCACGGCCCGGCATCACGCGATAGGCCACGGTGACCGTGACGGGATTACTGGTCACGCCGTCCCTTACGGAAAGCGCTCACAGCGCGTTCAAGATTCAACAAAGAATTTTCCGGTCGCCCGCAAGGTCGCCCCGAAGTCCCCCCGAAGGTCACCCCGATGATCACCCCGAAGGTGCAGAATCCCCGCAGGTCGGAAAGCGCATCCGCTCAACTCGGCATGACCGCGCTCTCCTCCGCCTCCACCGGCGCCTCCCCGAACCGCGACAACGCCAGCGCCCCCGTCACCGCCACCGCGAAACCGGCGATCGCCAGCCACCCCAGCCCCGGCCGCGTACGGTCCCCGAGCCACACCACGCCGATCAGCGCGGGCGCGACCGTCTCCCCGAGCACCAGACCGGCCGTCGCCGTGGTCACCGACCCGCGTTGCAGGGCCGAGGTCAGCAGCAGGAACGCCGCCCCGCCGCCGAGCAGCAGCGCGTACGTCGCCGGGTTGGGGAACAGCTCACCGGCTGAGAACCCGTCGATCAACCGCACCGACACCTCCACCACCCCGAACCCGAGCCCCGCCCCCAGTCCGAGCGTCAGCGCCCGCCCCCGCTCCGGCAGCCGCCCGGCCACCGCCCCGAGCAGCAGCACCCCGGCCGCCGCCCCGAGCATGGCCCACTTCAGCCAGGCCGGCCCCTCCTCGTCACCCTCCGCCCCGGCGGCCAGCCCCAGCAGTGCGAGCCCGGCACACACCACCGCCACCGCCGCCCACTCGACGCGGCTCAGCCGCACCTTGAGCAGCCGCGCCGCGACCACGGCGGTCACCGCGAGGCTCGCTGCCAGCGCCGCCCCCACGGCGTAGATCGGCACCGACCGCAGCGCGAGGATCTGCAGCACAAAGCCGAGCCCGTCCAGCGCGAGTCCGGCCAGATACCGCCATTGCCGCAGCGCCCGCCACAGCAGTGCCACGTCCCCGCCCGGCCCGGTCGCCGCCGCCGACCGCGCGGCGATCGCCTGCAACACGGTCGCCGTACCGAAGCAGACCGCCGCACCGAGGGCACACACCATTCCAAAGATCACAAATCGACAGTAGGGGAGCGCCCGGGGACGGGGGGCCATGCGCGGCCGTTCACACCGATCTCTAGGCTGACCGTCTGTCATGTCACACGGGGAGATGCGGGGAGACACGCACATGGCTGAAACACGGCGACGGTTGCGTTCGAGCACGGTGGTGCTGGGCGGCATGGGCGTCCTCGCGGCGGCCCTGTCCGCGTGCGGCTCCGACCCCGACCGCCGCTGTGTGGACCGGGACAGCTACGACTACATCAACGGCTACAAGATCGTCGCCGACAAGAACTGCTCGTCCGGCACGTCCTCCTCCGGCAAGGGCCGCAAGACCGGCAAGACCAAGGTCACCGACGCCGACTGGTACTACGACGCCGACGTCAGCGGCGGCTGGGCCGACGACGGCACCTTCAGCCGCGACGAGGCCGTCGACCGGGGCGGCTTCGGCTGCTCCGGCTCCGGCAGCGGCGGCGGCTGACGGGCGGGCGCAGCGATGGAACGCCGCACCATGGAGGCCCGCCCCGGCTGGCAGCAGACCGTCGAGGAACAGGGCCTCATCTACCCCCTGACCCGCTACCCCGACGACTCCCTGCGCCCCTACTGGGACGAGAGCGCCTACTACGTCTTCTCCCTGGAGGAGATCGAGGCCCTCGAAGAGGTGGTCGAGGACCTCCACCGCATGTGCCTGGCGGCGGCCGACCACATCGTCACCGAGGACCGTTTCGCCGACCTGGGCATCACCGACCCCCGGGTCGCCCGCAGGGTCGCCGAGGCCTGGCACCGCCGAGCCGAACTCCCCTCCGTCTACGGCCGCTTCGACCTCCGCTACGACGGCACCGGTCCGGCCAAGCTCCTGGAGTACAACGCCGACACCCCCACCTCACTGGTCGAGGCCGCGTCCCCGCAGTGGTTCTGGATGGAGGACCGTTTCCCCGGCGCCGACCAGTGGAACTCCCTGCACGAGCGCCTCATCGACGCCTGGAAGAAGCAGGCCGCCCTCCTCCCGCCGGGCAGCCCCCTCTACTTCGCGTACTCCTCCGCCGACGAACTCGGCGAGGACATGATGACGGTCGCCTATCTCAAGGAGACCGCCGAGCAGGCCGGCCTGGCCACCGACTGGATCGCGATGGAGGAGATCGGCTGGGACCGCCTCTCCGGCCGCTTCGTCGACAACCGCCTCCGCTTCATCCGCAGCATCTTCAAGCTCTACCCGTGGGAGTGGCTCACCACCGACCGCTTCGCCGACCACGTCCTGGACACCCTCGACAACGGCGGCGGCACCGGCTCCACCCTGTGGATCGAGCCGGCCTGGAAGATGCTCCTCAGCAACAAGGCGCTGCTGGCGATCCTCTGGGAGCTCCACCCCGACCACCCGAACCTCCTCCCCGCGTACCTGGACGGCCCCCGCGACCTGTCCGCCCGGGGCTGGGTGGCCAAGCCCCTCCTGGGCCGAGAGGGCGCCGGCGTCACGATCCACGCCCCGGGCACCGACCCCGCCCTCCGCGACGAACCCTGCGTCTACCAGCAACTGGCCCCCCTGCCCGACTTCGACGGCAACCGCGTGGTCCTGGGCGCCTGGGTGGTGGAGAACGAGTCGGCGGGCCTGGGCATCCGGGAGTCCTCGGGCCTGATAACGGACGAGTACGCACGGTTCCTGCCTCACGTGATCCTTTAGGCGGACCGGGAGGTGCGTGCCCCTGAAGGGGCGCGGGGAACTGCGCGACCGACCACACAGGACCCGCACCCGGCAACGACGGGCAACCCGGCAGATGATCCCCCGGACCCGCACCCGGTAGGCTGACCGTGGGCCGTGACTGGCGCGCTGGGATGGATGAACCATCGGGGAGCGGCCCGAGCAGACAGAGCCGTGCGCCTGGGCCGTACCGTGAACGCTGAACGCAACGTCCGGAGGTCCACACATGTCAGCCGAGCCCCTCTCCACCGCTTCCACCGCCTACCGCGCCGCCCTCGACGTGATCCGCGCCGTCGAACCCCGCGTGGCGGACGCCATCGGCCAGGAGGTCGCCGACCAGCGCGAGATGCTCAAGCTGATCGCCTCCGAGAACTACGCCTCCCCGGCCACGCTCCTGACCATGGGCAACTGGTTCAGCGACAAGTACGCCGAGGGCACCATCGGCCGCCGCTTCTACGCCGGCTGCCGCAACGTCGACACCGTCGAGTCCCTCGCCGCCGAGCACGCCAAGGAGCTGTTCGGCGCCCGCCACGCCTACGTCCAGCCGCACTCCGGCATCGACGCCAACCTGGTCGCCTTCTGGGCCGTCCTCGGCGCCCGCGTCGAGGTGCCCTTCCTGGAGAAGACCGGCGCCCGCCAGGTCAACGACCTCACCGACGCCGACTGGGCCGAGCTGCGCCAGGCCTTCGGCAACCAGCGCATGCTCGGCATGTCCCTGGACGCCGGCGGCCACCTCACCCACGGCTTCCGCCCGAACATCTCCGGCAAGATGTTCGACCAGCGCTCCTACGGCACGGACCCGGCCACGGGCCTCATCGACTACGAGGCGCTGCGCACCTCCGCCCGCGAGTTCAAGCCGCTGATCATCGTCGCGGGTTACTCGGCCTACCCCCGTCTGGTGAACTTCCGGATCATGCGGGAGATCGCCGACGAGGTCGGCGCGACCCTCATGGTCGACATGGCGCACTTCGCCGGCCTGGTCGCGGGCAAGGTCCTCACCGGCGACTTCGACCCGGTCCCGCACGCCCAGATCGTGACGACGACGACCCACAAGTCGCTGCGCGGCCCCCGCGGCGGCATGGTCCTGTGCGACGACTCGCTGAAGGACCAGGTCGACCGCGGCTGCCCGATGGTCCTCGGCGGCCCCCTCCCGCACGTCATGGCCGCCAAGGCCGTGGCCCTCGCCGAGGCCCGCCAGGAGTCCTTCCGCGACTACGCCCAGCGCATCGTCGACAACTCCCGCGCCCTCGCCGAGGGCCTGATGCGCCGCGGCGCCACCCTGGTGACCGGCGGCACGGACAACCACCTGAACCTGATCGACGTCGCGTCCTCCTACGGCCTCACCGGCCGCCAGGCCGAGGCCGCCCTGCTCGACTCGGGCATCGTCACCAACCGCAACGCCATCCCCGCGGACCCGAACGGCGCCTGGTACACCTCCGGCATCCGCATCGGCACCCCCGCCCTGACCACCCGTGGCCTGGGAACCGCCGAGATGGACGAGGTCGCCGGCCTCATCGACCGCGTCCTCACCACCACGGAGCCGGGCACGACCAAGTCGGGCGCCCCCTCCAAGGCGTCCCACGTGCTCGACGCGAAGGTGGCGGACGAGATCTCCCAGCGCGCCACCGACCTCGTGGCCGGTTTCCCGCTCTACCCGGAGATCGACCTGGGCTGACGCCCGCGGCCCGTCACCCTTCCAGGGCCCGGGCCGACGCCACGGCCCGTCACTCGTCCAGGTCGATCAGCACCTGGCGCGGCTCCTCCCGCGGCGGTCCGGCTTCCCGCCGGGCCGCCGCGCGGCGTATCAGCAGCGTGCCGCCCGCACCGGCGGCGAGCCCCAGCGCCCCCGCCGTCACCGCCCACCGGACCTCGTCCCGCAGCGGACCGTCCGGGTCCGCGGCGGCGGCCGGGCTCGCGACGGGCCCGCCCTCCGCATCACCGAGCAGCCGGGCCAGGTCGAACCGCTCGAAGACGGACCGCGGCGCCCGGTGCCAGCGGATGTCGTCGTCCTCCACGGCGGGGCTGGGATCCGAGCGCACCCAGGGCGTGCCGTCCTCGGCCACCAGCAGCTGGTCCTGCCGCTCGACGGCCACGTCCCCGCCCGGCGGCCGGTTCGTGCGCGGCCACCCGCCGACCCCGGACAGCCCCCAGAGCACCGTGAGCCGCACCCGCGGGAAGTCCCCCTCCGCCCAGTCCTCCGGCACCCGCTCCGTCCCCGTGTGCAGGGGCTCCAGCAGCTGCCACAGCCGGGCGAAGGCCGGCTGCCCCGAGCGCACCGCCGTCGTCCGTCCCGTGCCGCCCGCCACGACCATCGCCACGTCGGGCACGTCCGCCCCCCGAGCCGGGAGAGCCACGGCCGCCGGCACCGCCGCGCACCCGGCCACAGCGCCCGCCACCGCCACCACCAGCACGCCCCGCACCACCCCGCCTCGTGCCCGCAAGGGATCCCCCTCCCCGTCCGCAGTGCCCCGAGCCCGCCCGCAGGACAGCCCCTGCCGTGCCTCACCCCTTGTTACACCGCCGGAGCCGAACGGGATCCCGTCTGTTTCCGGCCCGTTCCGGATCGGCCCCCGGGACCTGAGAGAATGGTGAGCATGGCCTCTGACCGACCTCGCGTGCTCTCCGGGATCCAGCCCACCGCCGGCTCGTTCCACCTCGGCAACTACCTCGGCGCCGTCCGCCAGTGGGTGGCCCTGCAGGAGACCCACGACGCGTTCTACATGGTCGTCGACCTGCACGCGATCACCATCCCGCAGGACCCGAAGGACCTGCGCGCGAACACGCGCCTGGCCGCGGCCCAGCTCCTCGCTGCGGGTCTCGACCCGGACCGCTGCACGCTCTTCGTGCAGAGCCACGTCCCCGAGCACGCCCAGCTCGCCTGGATCATGAACTGCCTCACCGGCTTCGGCGAGGCCGGCCGGATGACCCAGTTCAAGGACAAGTCCGCCAAGCAGGGCGCCGAGCGCGCCTCGGTCGGCCTGTTCACGTACCCGATCCTCCAGGTCGCGGACATCCTGCTCTACCAGGCCAACGAGGTCCCGGTCGGCGAGGATCAGCGCCAGCACATCGAGCTCACCCGCGACCTCGCCACGCGCTTCAACGGCCGGTTCGGCGAGACCTTCACCCTCCCGAAGCCGTACATCCTCAAGGAGACGGCGAAGATCTACGACCTCCAGGACCCGTCGATCAAGATGAGCAAGTCGGCGTCCACGCCGAAGGGCCTCATCAACCTCCTCGACGAGCCCAAGGCCACGGCCAAGAAGGTCAAGAGCGCCGTCACCGACACCGACACGGTGATCCGCTACGACGCCGAGAACAAGCCGGGCGTCAGCAACCTGCTCACGATCTACTCGACCCTCACCGGCGAGAGCATCGGCGAGCTGGAGGAGAAGTACACCGGCAAGATGTACGGCGCGCTCAAGACGGACCTCGCCGAGATCATGGTCGACTTCGTGACGCCGTTCCGGGAGCGCACCCAGCAGTACCTGGACGACCCCGAGACGCTCGACTCGATCCTGGCCAAGGGCGCCGAGAAGGCCCGCGCCGTCGCCGCCGAGACCCTCGCGCAGGCGTACGACAAGGTCGGCTTCCTGCCCGCCAAGCACTGAACCCGCCCCCGCGCACAGCCGTACCACCGAACAGCGCTGTACATCACTCCGGTTGCGCCTGCCCGTAACCCGGTCGTGGCCGTACAGTCGATAACCGGGTGGTCGTATCAGCGGCCACACTGACACGACAGGAGACGACGTGGGGACCGTAACGATCGGTGTCTCGATCGCGGTCCCGGAGCCTCACGGCAGCGAGCTCCAGCAGCTGCGCGCGGGCTTCGGCGACGCCGCCGCTCACGGCATCCCCACGCACGTCACCCTGCTGCCGCCGACAGAGATCGACGAGGCGTCCCTGCCGGCCGTCGAGGCGCATCTGGCCGAGGTCGCCGCCGCCGGCCGCGCGTTCCCCATGCGGCTGTCCGGCACCGGCACCTTCCGGCCCCTGTCGCCGGTGGTGTTCGTCCAGGTCGTCGCCGGTGCGGAGGCCTGCACGCTGCTCCAGCAGCAGGTCCGCGACCCCGAGGGGCCGGTCAACCGCGAGCTGCAGTTCCCGTACCACCCGCACGTCACCGTGGCGCACGGCATCGACGACGCGGCCATGGACCGCGCCTTCGAGGATCTCGCCGGCTACGAGGCCGAGTGGCCCTGCACCGGCTTCGCCCTCTACGAGCAGGGCGCCGACGGCGTCTGGCGCAAGCTCCGCGAGTTCCCCTTCGGCGGCTCGGTGGTCCCCCCGCAGGCCGGGCGGGTGGCGCGCGGCTCCGTCCCCATCCGCTGAGCCGCCCGCGAGGTCAGACCGGCAGCCGCCGGAACACCCCGCGCGGCAGATGCCGCAGCGCCGCCATCACCACGCGCAGCGTCCCCGGCACCCACACCGTCTCCGAGCGGCGCCGCAGCCCCAGCTCCACGGCCGACGCGACCGCCTCGGGCGTGGTCGCGAGCGGCGCCTCGGGCAGACCGGCGGTCATCCGCGTCCGCACGAAGCCGGGGCGTACGACCATGACGTGCACGCCCGTGCCGTGCAGCGCATCGCCCAGGCCCTGCGCGAAGGCGTCGAGACCGGCCTTGCTGGAGCCGTAGATGAAGTTCGCGCGGCGGGCCCGCTCGCCCGCGACGGAGGACATCACGACCAGCGAGCCGTGCCCCTGGGACTGGAGCGAGCGGGCGCACACCAGCCCTGCCGAGACCGCGCCGGTGTAGTTGGTCTGCGCGACCCGCACCGCCGCCTCCGGCTCCCGCTCGTCGCGGGCCTGGTCGCCGAGCAGCCCGAAGGCGAGCAGCACCATGTCGACGTCGCCCTCGGCGAAGACCTTGCCGAGGACGGCCTCGTGGGAGCCCGGGTCGAGCGCGTCGAAGGCGACGGTGTGCACGTCGGCCCCGAGCCCGCGCAGCTGCCCGGCGGCCTCCTCCAGGGCGGGGGAGGGGCGGCCGGCCAGCCAGACCGTGCGGGTGCGGCGGGCGATCAGGCGGCGGGCGGTGGCCAGGGCGATCTCCGACGTACCGCCGAGGACGAGCAGGGACTGGGGGAGGCCGAAGGCGTCCTTCATGACAGCAGCTCCTAGAGGTTGCTCAGAGACTGAGGCGGCGGGCCAGGTCGGACACGAACACCCCGCGCGGGTCCAGTTCGGCGCGCAGTTCGCGGAAGTCGTCGAGGCGCGGGTACATGGCCGCGAGCAGCTCCGGGCGCAGCCGGGCGTCCTTGGCGAGGTAGACGCGCCCGCCCGCGGCGGCGACCTCCTCGTCGAGTTCGTCGAGGAACGCGCCGAGGCCGGGCAGGCCCGCCGGGATGTCCAGCGCCAGCGTCCACCCGGGCACGGGGAAGGACAGCCAGCCCGGGTCGGCCTCGCCGAAGCGCTTGAGGACGGCCAGGAAGGACGGGCAGCGGCGTTCGGAGATGCGGCGCACGATGCGGCGCAGGGCGTCCTCGCGGCCGTGGCCGACGACGAACTGGTACTGCACGAAGCCGCCCCGGCCGTAGACGCGGTTCCAGTGGGGCACCCCGTCCAGGGGGTGGAAGAAGCCGGAGATCCGCTGGAGTCGGCCGGTCCGGGTGCGGGGGGCCTTGCGGTACCACAGCTCGTTGAAGAGGCCCACGGTCGTCCGGCTGAGCAGGCCCTCGGGGAGGATCGCGGGGGTGGCCGGGAGGCGGGAGGTGCGGAAGGCCAGCGGGTCCCGGCGCAGCCGGGCGGGGAGGGCGTCCAGCGGGGCGTGGTCGCCGCGGGTGAGGACCGCGCGGCCGGTGGCGGCGCCCCGGGCCAGCAGGTCGATCCAGGCGACCGAGTAGCGGTAGCGGTGGTCGGTGGCCGCGAGCCGGGCCATCAGGTCGTCGAGGTCCGTCGCCCGCTCGGTGTCGACCGACATCAGCGAGGTCTCGACCGGCTGGAGCCGGATCGTCGCGGTGAGGATCACTCCGGTCAGGCCCATGCCGCCGGCCGTCGCGTCGAAGAGCGGTGTGCCGGGGATGACCGTGCGGATCTCGCCGTCGGCGGTGAGCAGTTCGAGGGCGAGTACGTGCCGCGCGAAGGAGCCCGAGACGTGGTGGTTCTTGCCGTGGATGTCGGCGCCGATCGCCCCGCCGACGGTGACGTAGCGGGTGCCGGGGGTGACCGGCACGAACCAGCCGAGCGGCAGCAGCACCTCCATCAGCCGGTGCAGGGAGACGCCCGCGTCGCACAGCACGGTCCCGCCGTCGGCGTCGATCGCGTGCACCCGGTCCAGGGCCGTCATGTCGAGCACGGACCCGCCGGCGTTCTGCGCCGCGTCCCCGTACGCCCGCCCCAGGCCCCGGGGGATCCCGCCGCGCGCCCCGCAGCCCCGGACGGCCGCCGCGGCCTCCTCGTACGTACGCGGACGGATCAGCCAGGCGCCGGTGGGGGCGGTGCGACCCCAGCCCGTCACGGTGGTGTGGTCCATGCCCATGACGTCCGGGTCGAAATCGGTCTCGGCAGACATGTCCGTGACCGTATCGCCCAAGTGTGAGCGTTCAGTTAGCGAACATGGCATCCCTCCCCGAAATGGGTGATTAATGGGATGTCGCCCAATATTGCCGGAGTTCAGGCCTGATGGGCGTGGACAGTGAGTCCACATGGACGACCTCGACGACCTGCACGACATGGACCACCGGATCGTTTCGGCGCTCAGGGAGTGCGGCACCGACCCGCGCGTGGCCGGCGCCGCGCGTGCCCTGTCCTGGGCGGGGGAGCACGCGGCGCTGTGGCTGGCGGCGGGGCTCGCCGGAGCCGCCGTCGACGGCGGGCGGCGCGGCGCCTGGCTGCGCGGCACCGCACTGACCGCGGGGGCGCACCTGGTCAGCATGGGGGTGAAGCGCGTCGTGCGCCGTCCGCGCCCCGCGCACGTCGAGCCCCTGGTGCGCGCGGCCGGCCGGCACTCCTTCCCCAGCTCGCACGCCGCCTCCGCGGCGGCCGCCGCCGTCGCCTTCGGCGCCCTGGGAGCACACACGGTCCCGCCCCTCGCCGGACTGGTGTGCGTCTCACGGCTGGTGGCCGGCGTCCACTTCCCCACGGACGTCGCGGCCGGCGCGGCCCTGGGCGCCCTCACGGCCCGGCTCGGCGCCCGCTGGATGCGGGGAGGCGCCCACCATGACTGAGACGGCCGTCCTGCGGCAGCGCACCCACCAGGAGCGGCCCGCACCACCCCGCAAGGGCGGTCTCCTGGCCGGTCTCCTCAGGACCGCGCGCCCCAAGCAGTGGGTCAAGAACGTCCTCGTGGTCGCCGCCCCGGCCGCCGCCGGCGAGCTGTTCTCCCGGCACGCCCTGAGCCGACTCGCCCTGGTCTTCGTCCTCTTCACCGCCTGCGCCGCCGCCGTCTACCTCGTCAACGACGCCCGCGACGCCGACGCCGACCGCGCCCACCCCGTCAAGCGGCACCGCCCGGTCGCCGCCGGGCAGGTCCCCGTGCCCGTCGCCTACGCCGTCGGCGGCTGCCTCGGCATCCTCGCGCCCACCGCCGCGGCCTGGCTGTGCGGCCCGGCCGTCGCCGCGCTGCTGACCGCCTACCTCGCCATGCAACTGGCCTACTGCATCAGCCTCAAGCACGTCCTCGTCGTCGACCTCGCCGTCGTCACCACCGGCTTCCTGATGCGGGCCATGATCGGTGGACTCGCCCTCGGCATCCCGCTGTCGCGCTGGTTCCTGATCACCACCGGCTTCGGCGCCCTGTTCATGGTGTCGGCCAAGCGCTACTCGGAAGCCGTCCAGATGGCCGGAAAGGCGGGCGCCACACGGGCGTTGCTCACCGAGTACACCACCGGCTACCTCCGCTTCGTCTGGCAGCTCGCGGCCGGTGTCGCCGTCCTCGGCTACTGCCTGTGGGCCATGGAGGAGGGCGGCGTCCCGCACACCAGCGTGCTGCCCTGGCGCCAACTGTCCATGGTCGCCTTCATCCTGGCGATCCTCCGGTACGCCGTCTTCGCCGACCGCGGCACGGCCGGCGAACCCGAGGACGTCGTCCTGCGCGACCGGGCGCTCGCGCTCATCGGCGTGGCCTGGGTGGCGATGTACGGCCTGGCCGTGGCGAACTGGTGACCACGCGCGCGTGGCGCGGCCCCACGCTCCCGGCCCGCCGGGAACTGATCGGCTTCGCCGTCGTCGGCCTCCTCGCCTACGCCGTCGACCTGGCCCTGTTCACGTACCTGCGCGGCCCCGCCGGACTCGCCCCGCTCACCGCCAAGTCCCTGTCCTTCCTGGCCGCCTGCACGGTCGCCTACGCGGGCAACGCCCTCGGCCCCTACCGGACCACGCGCGCCACGGGCCTGCGCCCGTACGCCGCGTTCTTCGCCGTGAACCTCGCCGGAGCCGCCGTACAACTGCTCTGCCTGGCCGTCAGCCACTACGGCCTCGGGCTCACCTCGCAGCGCGCGGACACCGTCTCCGGGACGGTCGTCGGTATGGCCTTGGCCACAGTCCTGCGGTTCTGGGGTACCCGTACATGGGTGTTCCGGGCGGAGGGCAGAGTCGGATCATGGACTGGCTGAAAAAGCTACCGGTGATCGGGCCGTGGGCGGAGCGGCTGATGATCACGCACGCGTGGCGGTCGTACGAGCGGCTGGACCGCGTGAAGTGGACGCGGCTGGCCGCCGCGATGACCTTCACGAGTTTCGTCGCGCTGTTCCCGCTGCTGACGGTGTCCGCGACCATCGCCGCCGCCACGCTCAGCACGGAGCAGGAGGAGAAGCTCCAGGACAAGCTCGCCGAGCAGGTCCCGGGCATCTCCGACCAGCTGGACATCGCCGGTCTCGTGGACAACGCCGGCACGATCGGGCTCATCGCGGGCGCGCTGCTGTTCTTCACGGGCGTCAGCTGGGCCGGCTCGATGCGCGAGTGCCTGCGGGCGGTGTGGGACCTGTCCGACGAGGAGGAGAACCCCGCCCTGCGCTACGGCAAGGACGTGGGGGTCCTGCTCGGCCTCGGCGGCGCGCTGCTCGTCACCATCGCCGCCTCCGCCGTCGCCTCCGCGATGATCGGCTGGATCACCCGGGAACTCGGCATCGACGAGGGCGGGTGGGGCGGAGTCCTGCTGCACATCGCCGCGTTCCTGATCGCCGTCCTCGCCAACTTCCTGCTCCTGCTCTACGTCCTGACCCTGCTGCCCGGCGTCGAGCCGACGCGCCACCGCCTGTTCGTGGCGGCGCTGACCGGCGCGATCGGCTTCGAACTGCTGAAGCTGCTGCTCAGCGGCTATCTGCAGGGCGTGGCGGCGAAGAGCATGTACGGCGCGTTCGGGGTGCCCGTCGCGCTGCTGCTGTGGATCAACTTCACCTCGAAGCTGGTGCTGTTCTGCGCCTCCTGGACGGCGACGCAGAGCAAGGGGGACGAAGTCCCGGGCCTCACGGGCGAGTCCGGCGGCGCACCAGATCCGGCAGCGGCCAGCGGCGGTTGACGAGGAACGCGCCGCCCGCGAGCAGCACCAGCACCCCGCCCGTGATGCCGAGCGCGGTCCAGATGCCGCTGGTGCCGTCCGCGGCCGGGGCACCGGCCACCGGCTTGGCACCGGGCCCGGCCGTAGCGCTGCCGCCGTCCCCGGATCCGCCGGCCTCGCCGGAGGGGTTCGCGCCGGGCTGGGCACCGGACTGCGCGGCATCCCTCGGCGGCACCAGCTCGCCCACCGGCTGCACCTTCCCGGCCGCCTTGAAGCCCCAGTCGAACAGCCGGGCCGTCTCCTTGTAGACCTCGTTGTGCTCGGACTTCTCCGGGTTCATCACCGTCACCAGCAGTACCTTGCCGTCGCGCTCGGCGACGCCGGTGAAGGTGGCGCCCGCGTTGGTGGTGTTGCCGTTCTTGACGCCCGCGATGCCCTGGTAGACGGGCACGTCCACGTCACCGGCCAGCAGCCGGTTGGTGTTCCGGATCTCGAAGGGCTTACGGACCTTCTTGCCCTTCTTGCCCTTCTTCGTCTCGCCCGGGAACTTCGCGGTGACCGTCGAGGCGTACTCGCGGAAGTCCTTCTTCTGCATCCCGGAGCGGGCGATCAGCGTCAGATCGTAGGCCGACGACACCTGCCCCTCGGCGTCGTAGCCGTCCGGGCTGACCACGTGCGTGTCGAGGGCCTGGAGCTCCTCGGCGTGCTCGTTCATCTCCTTGACGGTGTTCTCGACGCCCTTGTTCATCGCGGACAGCACGTGCACGGCGTCGTTGCCGGACTGCAGGAAGACGCCCAGCCACAGGTCGTGGACCGTGTACGTCTCGTCCTCCTTTATCCCGACCATGCTGGAGCCGGGGCCGATGCCGGCCAGGTCGGAGGGCACGACCTTGTGCTTGGTGTCCCTGGGGAACTTCGGCAGCAGCGTGTCCGCGAACAGCATCTTCAGCGTGCTCGCCGGAGCGAGGCGCCAGTGCGCGTTGTGCGAGGCCAGCACGTCGCCGGACTCGGCGTCGGCCACGATCCAGGAGCGGGCGCTCAGGTCCTTCGGCAGCACCGGCACGCCGCTCGCCAGGTTCACCTGCGTCCCCGGCTTGCCGAGCCGGGCGCCGCCCACGGTCGACATCGTCGCCGGGGGAGTGGCCGAGGGGCTCGCGCTCGCCGACGGGCTGCCCGAGGGCTTGGGGGCGGCGACGGCGGCGGGCACGGCCAGGGCGAGGGACGACAGGGCGGCGGAGGTGACCAGCAGGAATCGCCTGGCGGTCTTCTTCGGGGCGGGCACGGTCGGAAACGTACATGCCGTACGGGGGGAAGTCCCGCCTCCGGCCCCACCCCGCGAACGGAACCGGACACGGCTTGGCGATACTGGGTGCATGAAGCTCAGCCGCCCCGTCTCCTGGTTCCTGCTCGCCTTCGGGGTGTGGAGCTGGGTCATCTGGATCACTTTCGTCAAGAACCTGGTCGCGGACGGCAGCGGGCTCGCCTTCGACGACGGTCGTCCCACGGGGTACTTCTGGGTGCACCTGGTGCTCGCCGCCGTCTCCTTCGTATTGGGGACGGTCGTCGGGGCCATCGGGTTGCGTGGTCTGCGCGCACTGCGCCGGACGTCATAGGGCGATCGGGAGACACGGCACCGTGGTCATCGTTTTCGTAGTCGTCGCCGTACTGGTCATGGCCGTCATCGTGACGGCCAACTGGTACGTCTGGCGCCGCCTGTTCCGCGACACGACCCGGGGCCCGGGCCTCACGCGCCGCGTGGGGGCGGTCCTGATCGCCGGCGGCTGGATCCTGGCGATCACGGCCCTGGTCGCCGAGCGCTCGGGCGCCCCGTTCTGGCTCCAGCAGGTCCTCGCCTGGCCGGGCTTCCTCTGGCTGGCCCTGTCGATATACCTGCTGCTGGCGGTCCTGGCCGGGGAAATCGTCAGACCACTGCTGCGCCGCTTCCTGGAACACCGCGCGAGACGCACGGACCAGGGTGCACAGCCCGGCCCGGCGACGTCCACGGCGTCCTCCCCGGCGGGTTCCGCGGGCAGGCCGACCACGGCCCCCGACCCCGCTCCCGCCTCGCAGCCCGGCGGAGGTGGCGGCGCGGCCTCCACCGCGACCGCCGTGCCTGCGGCCGGCACGCGGGCGGGCGGCGGCGGAGCGACAGCTTCCGCGGCGCCCGATGCCGCTTCGCAGCGCGACGGCGGCGCCGACGCGCCCGCGACCGCGCCCGCCGCGCCGCAGGCGAACGGCAGCGGTACGGCCCCGGCGTCCGAGGCCGGCGATGCCGGTGGGGCTTCTGCGTCCGGGATCGTGGCAGGCTCGCGTGCGGGCGGCGGCGCCACCCAGGCATCCGCGCCCGGGCAGCCCACGCCCGGGCGGCCCGCGCCCGCAGCCGCCTCGCAGCCCGGCCGCGGCGCCGCCGCCACCGTCCTCCCCCCGCCGATCGGCCCGGGCCCGGACACGTCGCCCGAGGTGTCCCCGGAGCCGGCCGGTACCGCAACCCCCACCGGCCCCTCCCGTCGCCTCTTCGTCTCCCGCGTCGTCGCCGGGGCCGCCGCGGCCGCGGCCGTCGGGACCGTGGGGTACGGGACGTACGGTGTGCTGCGCGGGCCGAAGGTCAAGCGGGTCACCGTGCCGCTGGCCAAGCTGCCGCGCGCCGCGCACGGGTACCGGATCGCCGTGGTCAGTGACGTGCACCTCGGCCCGGTCCTGGGACGCGGCTTCGCGCAGAAGGTCGTCGACACGATCAACTCGACCCAGCCCGACCTGATCGCGGTCGTCGGCGACCTGGTCGACGGCAGCGTGAAGGACCTGGGCCCGGCGGCCGCCCCGCTCGCGCAGCTGAGGGCCCGTCACGGCTCCTACTTCGTCACCGGCAACCACGAGTACTTCTCCGGCGCCGAGCAATGGGTCGAGGAGGTCCGCCGCCTGGGCATCGACCCCCTGGAGAACGCCCGCAGGGAGATGCCGTACTTCGACCTGGCCGGTGTCAACGACGTGGCCGGCGAGGAGGAGGGCCAGGGCCCCGACTTCGCGAAGGCGCTCGGCGACCGGGACACCGCACGCGCGTGCGTCCTGCTCGCCCACCAGCCCGTCCAGATCCACGACGCCGTCGAGCACGGCGTCGACCTGCAGCTCTCCGGCCACACCCACGGCGGCCAGCTCTGGCCCGGCAACCTCATCGCCTCCGGCGCCAACCCCACCCTCGCGGGCCTGGACCGCTACGGCGACACCCAGCTCTACGTCTCGCGCGGTGCCGGCGCCTGGGGCCCGCCCACCCGCGTGGGCGCCCCGTCGGACATCACCCTGATCGAGCTGGCGTCGAGGCGGGCCTGACCGCGCGCACCCTGTGGGAACGCTGTGAAATCGGACCGAAACGCGCATCGGTAAGTTCTTTCCCAACTCATCAGATCTCCCTTCCCCCTGCTCAAAATCCTGTGATTGTGTGAGCCCGCCACGAAGGGTGTGGCATACGCACAAGGGCCTCAACGGGCCTCAAAGGGCCTGGGGAGGGCGAAGCCGATGCGATCGGTTCGCATACGGATACTCGCGGGGCTGCTCGTCCTGGCCGCCGTGGCCGTGGGAGCCTGGCGGCTCCTGCCATCGAAGGGCGACGCGAAGACCATCACGGTCGGCACGACGGACGGCGTCACCTCGCTCGACCCCGCCGGAGCCTACGACGCGGGCTCCTGGGCGCTGTTCAGCAACGTCTTCCAGTCGCTGCTGACCTTCGCGCCGGGCGGTACCGCCCCCGTGCCGGACGCGGCGAAGAGCTGCGCGTTCGTCCGGGGCGACCTCACCACCTACCGCTGCGAGCTGCGCGACGGCCTCACCTTCCCGAGCGGCCGGACGATGGACGCCGAGGACGTGAAGTACTCCTTCGACCGGACCCTGAAGATCAAGGCCCCGGTCGGCCCGGCGTCCCTGTTCGGCACGCTCGGCTCCGTGGACGCCGACGGCATGACCGTCACCTTCCACCTGACCTCGCCGGACGCGACGTTCCCCTTCAAGGTGGCCACCGGCGCCGGCTCGATCGTCGACCACACCGCGTACCCGGCCGGCAAGCTGCGCACCGGCGACCGCGTCGACGGCACGGGCCCGTACACCCTCACCTCGTACACGAAGGACCGGGACGCGGTCCTCACGCCCAGCCGGCACTACCAGGGCGCCGTCAGCGGCACCGGCCGACCCGTCGACCTGCGCTACTACGCGACCCCTGAGGCCCTGAACACCGCCTGGAAGGACAAGCAGGTCGAGGTCGCGACCGACCAGCTGCCGCCCGGCGTCCTGGCCGGCCTCAACCCGAGCGACCCCACCCAACGCGTCTACGAGGCAGACGGGTCCGAGACCCGCAACCTGTACTTCAACACCCGCGCGGGCAAGCCGCTGCACGAGCCGAAGGTCCGCCGGGCCATCGCCTGGCTGATCGACCGCGAGCGGCTGGCCGCCACCGTCTACGACGGCACCGTCGACCCGCTGTACTCCCTGATCCCGGCCGGCCTCACCGGACACACCGCCTCGTTCTTCGACGACTACCCGAAGCCGGACCCGGAGAAGGCCCGGCAACTGCTCACCCAGGCCGGTGTGAGCCTGCCGGTGCACTTCACCTACGGCTACGCCAAGGGCCGCGGGGCCGGCGAGCAGGAGGGCGCCGAGATCAAGAAGGAGCTGGAGGCGAGCGGCCTGTTCAAGGTCACCCTCAAGGGCTACGAGTGGACGGCCTTCCAGAAGCAGTGGGCGAGCGGCAAGCTCGACGCGTACGCCGTCGGCTGGGTCGCCGACTTCCCCGACCCGGACACCTTCGGCGCCGCGCTCGTCGGCACCGGCAGCGCCATGAACACCGGCTACAGCAGCAAGACCGTCGACCGGCTCATCAAGGACAGCCGGCGCTTCGCCGAGCGGACCGAGGCCGACCAGGACTTCCGCTCGGTGCAGCAGACCGTCGCCGAGGACGTCCCGGTGCTGCCGCTGTGGCAGGCCGAGGAGTACGTCGTCACCACCGAGGACGTCGGCGGCGGCCAGTACCTGTCGGACGGCACGGGTGTGTTCCGCCTGTGGAGCCTGACCGCGCTCTGACGCCCCGCCAGGCCGCGGCTCAGGGGTCGGTGCGCCGCCGGGCCGCCGGATCGGGGATGGCGTTCGTCATCCCCGGCAGGAACTCCGTGAACAGCTCGTGCACCTCGCGCACGAGCGGCCGCAGCACCCGGAAGCGGGCCAGGGCGACGCCCCGCGCGGTGAGCCGGGCGCCGCGCTCGGCGAGCCGGTAGCTGCGCTCGCGCCCCTCGGTACGGTCGAAGATCCAGTACAGGACGAGGCCCATCTGGGACAGCCACATCAACTCGGGCAGGACATCCCGCAGTTCCTCGGGCACCTTCGTCTTCGTGGCCCCGGCGAGCACCTCCCGGTGGACGCTGATGGCCTCCTCGCGCGCGTGCTCCGACTCGGGCGAGAAGGGGCTGAGCGGGCTGTCCGGGTCGGCGGCGTTCTTGAAGAACTGCACCGCGAACTCGTGGTAGGGCGCCGCGATGTCCAGCCAGGCCCGCAGCACCCCCGCCAGCCGGGCCTCCAGGTCCCGCTCCCGGTCCAGGATCTCCCGGACCGCCACCTGGTGCTCGGCGGCGATCCGGTCGTAGAAGCCCTGGATCAGGTGCTCCTTGCCGGCGAAGTAGTAGTACGCGTTGCCGACGGAGACGCCGGCCTCCTTGGCGATGGCCCGCATCGTCGTCTTGTCGTAGCCGCGCTCCTGGAACAGCCGCATGGCAGTCTCCAGGATCAGGGCGCGGGTCTGCTCGGACTTGGTGGGGGTGGCGCCGTCGTCGGGGCCGTCGTTCATCGCGGGCACGGGAAGAGAGCCTAACGTCAGCACCGGTGCGGCTATCGGGGGGCGCAGGTGCCGTCGGCGCAGCCCGGCGCGGTGTAGCTCCAGCCGCTGCCGGGGGCGTACGACCAGCCGTCCGCGCGCCGGTACACCTGGCCGCCCCACTGCGCGCCGCCGCGCTGCCCCCGGTGCCCCTGCGCCCCGCGCCACTTGGCGGCGGCGAGCACCGCGCCCCTGGCCAGCCGGGCACCGGCCGGGGTGCTCAGCCGGTGGGCGAGCGGCCGGTGCTCGCGCAGCGCCCACAGGGTGACCACCCAGGCGGCGGGGCCCCGGTAGACCTGCCCGGCGTCGCCGACGACGGTGATCTCGTCGAGGGTGGCTCCGTGGTCGAGGCCGGGGAAGCGCCGCCGGGCCTCCTCGGAGCCGGCCGGGACCGGCTCCAGCGGCACCAGCTTCGGCTGCCGCAGGAGCCAGTCGCGCAGGAACGCGCACAGGGAGCACTCGGCGTCGTACAGGACGGTGAGCCGGCGGACCGGTGCGGGTGTGTTCATGCCGGTCGCGTTCGTGCCGGTGGCGTTCACGTGGGCCTCCTCCGCTCAGGCCTGCGCCTGCGGGGCCACCCAGCCCTGCGGCGGCACCGGGGGCACCTGCTCCCGCTCCATGGCGCCCCGGCGCCGGATCCGGTTGAGCACGTAGACGTTGGCCAGGTGCATCACGCCGAGCACCAGCAGCACCACGCCGAGCTTGGTCGACAGGGCCTCGAAGATGCCGCGGGCGTCGGTGATGGTCTCGTCGTCGCTCAGGTACAGCGCGACGAACCCGAGGTTGACGAGGTAGAAGCCGACCACCAGGAGGTGGTTGACGGCGTCGGCGAGCTTCTCGTTGCCGTGCAGCACGTCGGCGAGGAAGACCCTCCCGTTGTGGCTGAGCGTGCGGGCCACCCAGACGGTCAGACCGATGCTGACCAGCAGGTAGATGACGTAGGCGATGACCGTGCGGTCCATGGCTCCACCCCTTCTTGAACACGTTCAAAACTCTTTCGGGGATGACTCTAGACTACTTTTGAACATGTTCAACACGATGGCGCGGGGTGATTGTCAGTGGTGCCTCGTACGGTCGTCGGCATGGGAATCGTGACGTTCGTCGACGAGACGACGGCGGGGGAGCGGCGCACGGCCTGGGGGCTGGAGATCGCCGAAGAACGGCTGACCGTACGGGAACTGATCCGGCGCCGGGTGTTCCAGGAGGTCGCCGAGTACAACGCCCGCACGCCGGAGGTGTTCCAGGGGCTCGTGCAGCCCGAGGACACCGAGCGCGTGCTGAACGGCTACGCGGTGCGCACGCCCCGCCGGATCGACCCCGAGACGCAGACGGCCCTCGCCGAGCGGGCCTTCGCGGGGAACGGCTTCCTGGTGCTGGTGGGGGACCGTCAGGTCACCGACCCGGACGAGGAGATCGAGCTGACGCTCGGCACCGAGGTCACGTTCCTGAAGCTCGTCCCCCTGGTCGGTGGCTGATGAACTCCTTCCGCACACCCCGGTCGCACACGGACCGGCTGCGCAACAGGATCGCCGACGGCGACATCGCCCGGGTCGCCGACGAGGCGCTGCGCGTCATGGACTCCAGCCGCGGCTCCTGGGGCGGCGGCTGGGAGCGGGTGCTCGACCAGCTCCGCGCCCTGCCGGCCGAGGACCGCCGCGCGCTGCTGCACGCCCTGGCCGACCGTTTCCACCAGACCGGTGACGACACAGAAGCCCGCTGCCGCCATCTCGCCCTGTGCGTCCTGGTCGCCGAGGGCCTCGACGGCTCGGAGCGGCTCGCCGACGACCCGCTGGCCGCCGAGCGGCGCAAGGCCCTGGACGACCTCGCCCGCCGCCAGTCCTTCTGGTACGCGGCCCGCTTCGAGATCCTGGGCCGGGCCGAGCTGGCCGCGGGCCGTCCCCTCCCGGCTCCCGTGGTGGCCGTGGTCCGCCGCGCGGCCCTGGACGCCTACCGCGGGGACGACCTCGTCGGGTTGGCCCGGCAGCTCACCGACCCCGTCCTCAACGTCGGCGAGGCCTGGGCCGAACAGGCCCTGAGCGACGCCACCACCCCGGACTGGCAGGCGCTCCTCGCCCACGCCCTCACCGCCACCGCCTCGAAGCCCACGGCCAAGTGGGACAAGCAGGCCCGCGCCCTGCTGGACACCCTCGGCACCGACTCCGTCCGCGAGACGGTCCTCTCCTGGCTCGCCCTCGTCGGCCGCCCCCGCACCCTCCCCCTGGAACGCCAGGAGTGGGAGCCGGACATCAACAACGCCTACGACCCGTACAACGCCACGGCCCTGCGCGGCCTGGCCTGGCTCCTCTCCCTGCTGCCGCCCCGGCCCGATGTCGCGCGGGCCCTGGGCGCTCTGGCCGAGACGTCACTGAAGAAGGTCGCGGGCATCGGCCCCCGCAACCCGAAGGTCGCCAACGCCGGTGTCATCGCGCTGGCCCGCATCGACTCCGAGGCGGCCCTGGCCGAACTCGCTCGGCTGGCCACCCGCGTGACGTACAAGAACACGGCCAAGCTCCTCGACACGGCACTGGAGACGAGGGCCACCGCCCTCGGTCTCACCCGCGACGAGATCGAGGAACTGGCGGTACCCGCCTACGGCCTGACGGAGACCGGCCGCGCCGAACACCGCCTGGGAGAGGCGACGGCGCTCCTCGAAGTCCGCGGCTCGCGCGCCGTACTGAGCTGGCGCAACGCCGCGGGCAAGCCGGTCAAGACCGTGCCGGTGGCCGTGAAGCGCGACCACCCGGATGAACTGAAGGACCTGAAGACCGCGGCCAAGGACATCGACAAGATGCTCTCGGCGCAGAGCGAGCGCCTGGACCGCCAGTTCCTGGCCCGCCGCAGCTGGCCGTACGCGCTCTGGCGCGAGCGCTACCTGGACCACCCCCTGGTCGGCACACTGGCCCGCCGCCTGCTGTGGACGGTCGACGGCACGACGGCCGGATACGCGGACGGCGAGCTGCGGACCCTGTCCGACGACCCGCTGCCGCCGGGTACCCGGGTCGAACTCTGGCACCCGGCCGGCCGCGAAGCCGCCGAGATCGTCGCCTGGCGCGACTGGCTGGAGCGGCACGGCATCACTCAGCCGTTCAAGCAGGCCCACCGCGAGATCTACCTGCTCACGGACGCTGAGCGGGCCACCGGCACCTACTCCAACCGCTTTGCGGCCCACGTCCTGCGCCAGCACCAGTTCCACTCCCTGGCCGCGATCCGCGGCTGGCACAACAAGCTGCGCCTGTGCGTCGACGACTCCGCCCCTCCCGCCACCCGCGAGCTGCCTCGGTGGGGCCTGCGCGCCGAGTACTGGATCGAGGGCGACGGCGAGGAGTACGGCGTCGACACCACCGACTCCGGCAGCTATCTGCGCCTGCGCACCGACCAGGTCCGCTTCTACCCGATCGACGCCCCGCAGAACTCGGCGCACTGCTGCGGCGGCGAGTACGCCATGTGGCTCCGCGACGGCCAGGACCCGGTCGACCCGATCCCCCTGAAGGACATCCCGCCCCTGGTCCTCTCCGAAGTCCTGCGCGATGTCGACCTGTTCGTCGGCGTCTCCAGCATCGGCAACGACCCGACCTGGCAGGACGGCGGCCCGGGCGGCCGCTTCCGCGAGTACTGGACGTCGTACGGCTTCGGCGAACTGAACCAGAGCGCCGAGACCCGCAGACTCCTGCTGGAACGCCTGGTCCCGCGCCTGGCGATAGCCGACCGCTGCACCCTGGAGGGCCGCTTCCTCCACGTCCGCGGCGACCGCCACACCTACAAGATCCACCTCGGCTCGGGCAACATCCTCATGACCCCGAACGACCAGTACCTCTGCATCGTCCCGAAGTCCGCCCCGACGGCCCCTGGGGCGGGCTACCTCCCCTACGAGGGCGACCGCATGCTGTCGGTGATCCTGAGCAAGGCGATGATGCTGGCGGCGGACACGAAGATCACGGATCCTTCGATCCTGAGCCAGTTGTGAGTGTCAGTCGCTCGTCTTCGGCCGGCCCGCCTTGAGGATCTCGGCCACGTCGAGAGTCACCTTCGCGCCGATGGAGTCCGGGAGGGTGACGAGCTCGCCGGGGGCGTGTGGGCGGTGGTTCTCGTAGGTGCTTCCGACCGGGTTGGTCAGGACGTGGAGGCGTTGGTGTTTGCGGTCCACGATGACGTAGACCGGGACCTTCGCCTCGGCGTAGGCGGCGACCTTCGTCTTCAGGTCGTTCTTCCAGTTTGTGGACGTGACCTCCAGCACCAGGCGGAAGCAGACCGGTTCGTAAGCGTTGTTCTCGACGTGATGGTCCTCGAAATCGGCGTCCACGACCGCAAGATCGGGGATGGCGTAGTCCTCCGGTTCCATGGGCAGCCACAGACCGACGCCCTGAAGGAGTTCGGTTTCGCCTCCATCCAGGTCGGCTGCCATGAAGGGACGCATGAGCTTGGTCAGCGCGCGAGCATGGGCGCCGTCAGGGGACGGGGTCACGAGGAGATGGCCTCCGATGATCTCGACGCGGTAGCCCGGATGGCGCTCCATGATCTCGTCGGCGATGGTCGTGAGGGTGACCGGCTCTTCGTCGTGGAAGGGCTGCTCGACGGAAGCTGCGGACATCAGGTGCCTCCTGGGAACTGGTGTCGAGAGCATCATCGTAGGCCGGACGACGTCCGTGCGGCCCGTTCCGCTGCGTTCACCCGATGGTGTGGCATATGCCAGAGGGCCCCGTCTCCAGCGGAAACGGGGCCCTCTTGGACAAGCGGTCGACCTCAGAAGCGGCGCGTGATCAGTGCGCGCTTGACCTCTGCGATCGCCTTCGTGACCTCGATGCCGCGCGGGCAGGCGTCCGTGCAGTTGAAGGTCGTGCGGCAGCGCCAGACGCCGTCGCGGTCGTTCAGGATCTCCAGGCGCTGCTCGCCCGCCTCGTCACGCGAGTCGAAGATGAAGCGGTGCGCGTTGACGATGGCGGCCGGGCCGAAGTACTGGCCGTCGTTCCAGAAGACCGGGCACGACGTGGTGCAGGCCGCGCAGAGGATGCACTTCGTGGTGTCGTCGAAGCGCTCGCGGTCCTCGGCCGTCTGGAAACGCTCACGCGTCGGCTCGTTCGTGTCCTTCGTGATGAGGAAGGGCATGACGTCGCGGTACGCCTGGAAGAACGGCTCCATGTCGACCACGAGGTCCTTCAGGACCGTGAGGCCCTTGATGGCCTCGACCGTGATCGGCTTCTCGGGGTTGATGTCCTTGATCAGGGTCTTGCAGGCAAGACGGTTCTTGCCGTTGATCCGCATCGCGTCCGAACCGCAGATGCCGTGGGCGCAGGAGCGGCGGAAGGTGAGGGTGCCGTCCAGGTCCCACTTGATCTTGTGGAGGGCGTCGAGGACACGCTCCTTGGGGTCGATCTCCACCTGGAAGTCTTCCCACACCGCTTCCGCCGCGACCTCCGGGTTGAAGCGGCGGATGCGGAAGGTGACCGTGATGTAGGGGGAGTCGGCGAAACCGGGCTCGGGCTTGCCGGCCGCGTCTTCCTTGTCCAGAACAGGGGTAGCCATCAGTACTTACGCTCCATCGGCTGGTAGCGGGTCTGGACGACCGGCTTGTAGTCGAGACGGACGGTTTCGGAACCGTCGGCGCCGACCTCGCGGTACGCCATGGTGTGCCGCATGAAGTTGACGTCGTCGCGGTTGGGGTAGTCCTCGCGGTAGTGACCACCGCGGGACTCCTTGCGGGCGAGCGCGGAGACCGCCATGACCTCGGCGAGGTCGAGCAGGTTGCCCAGCTCGACGGCCTCCAGCAGGTCCGTGTTGAACCGCTTGCCCTTGTCCTGGATCGACACGTTCTTGTACCGCTCGCGCAGCTCCGCGATCTTCTCGACCGCAGTCTTGATCGTCTGCTCGGTGCGGAACACCATGACGTTGGCGTCCATGGTCTCCTGCAGCTCGCGCCGCAGTTCCGCCACCCGCTCGTTGCCGGTGGCGTCGCGCAGCCGCTCGACCTGCTCGACCACGAGCTCGGCCGGGTTCTCCGGCAGCTCGACGAACTCCGCCTTCTGCGCGTACTCGGCGGCGGCGATGCCCGCGCGCTTGCCGAAGACGTTGATGTCCAGCAGCGAGTTCGTGCCGAGGCGGTTGGCGCCGTGGACGGACACGCAGGCGACCTCGCCGGCCGCGTACAGGCCCGGGACGACCGTGGTGTTGTCCGCCAGGACCTCACCCTCGACGTTGGTCGGGATGCCGCCCATGGCGTAGTGCGCGGTGGGCTGGATCGGGATCGGGTCCGTGTAGGGCTCGATGCCGAGGTAGGTGCGGGCGAACTCCGTGATGTCCGGGAGCTTCGCGTCCAGCTGCTCCGGCGGGAGGTGCGTGAGGTCGAGGTAGACGTGGTCGCCCTCGGGACCGCAGCCGCGGCCCTCACGGATCTCCGTGTAGATGGAGCGGGACACGACGTCACGGGACGCGAGGTCCTTCATGACCGGCGCGTACTTCTCCATGAAGCGCTCGCCGTCCTTGTTGCGGAGGATGCCGCCCTCACCGCGGGCGCCCTCCGTCAGCAGGATGCCCATGCGCCAGATGCCGGTCGGGTGGAACTGGAAGAACTCCATGTCCTCCAGCGGCAGCCCGCGGCGGTAGACGGCCGCCTGGCCGTCACCGGTCAGCGTGTGCGCGTTCGACGTCACCTTGAAGAACTTGCCGCAGCCGCCGGACGCGTAGACCACGGACTTCGCCTGGAAGACGTGGATCTCGCCGGTCGCCAGTTCGTAGGCCACCACACCGGCGGACTTCTTGACGCCGTCGACCTCGGTGATCAGCTGGTCCAGGACGTAGAACTCGTTGTAGAACTCCACGCCCTCCTTGACGCAGTTCTGGTACAGCGTCTGGAGGATCATGTGGCCGGTGCGGTCGGCCGCGTAGCAGGAGCGGCGGACCGGGGCCTCGCCGTGGTTGCGGCTGTGACCGCCGAAGCGGCGCTGGTCGATGGTGCCGTTCGGGGTCCGGTTGAACGGCAGGCCCATCTTCTCCAGGTCGAGGACGGAGTCGATGGCCTCCTTCGCCAGGATCTCGGCGGCATCCTGGTCTACCAGGTAGTCACCGCCCTTGACCGTGTCGAAGGTGTGCCACTCCCAGTTGTCCTCCTCCACGTTGGCGAGCGCGGCGGCCATGCCGCCCTGCGCGGCGCCCGTGTGGGAGCGGGTCGGGTAGAGCTTGGTCAGCACGGCGGTGCGGCTGCGCTTCGTGGACTCGATGGCCGCGCGCATGCCCGCGCCACCGGCGCCGACGATGACGGTGTCGTACTTGTGGATCTTCATGATTCTCGCAGCCCCGTGCCTAGCGGATGTTCGGGTCGAAGGTGAAGATCACCAGCGTGCCCAGCAGGATGGTGAACACCGTGGCCGTGTAGAGCAGGCCCTTGAGCCACAGCCGGGTGTTCGCGCGCTCCGCGTAGTCGTTGATGACCGTGCGCAGGCCGTTGGCGCCGTGCAGCATGGCGAGCCACAGCATCAGCAGGTCCCAGACCTGCCAGAACGGGGACGCCCAGCGGCCCGCCACGAAGGCGAAGCCGATCTTGGAGACGCCGCCGTCCAGCACGAGCTGGATCAGCAGGTGGCCGAGGACCAGGATGACCAGCACGACGCCCGACAGGCGCATGAAGAGCCAGGCGGCCAGCTCGAAGTTGCCCCGGGTGCTCTTCGGGGTCTTCTTGGTCCGCTGGCGCGGGGCCTCGATGAAGGGCGCCGGGTTGTCGACGGTGTAGACGGCGCCGCCCTCGACGGGGCCGACGCCGGCAGCGGTCTTCTCAGACGTGGACATTGGCGTCAGCTCCCGAACAGTTCACGAGCGGCGTGGCCGAGGACGGGGTAGATGGCCCCGAGCATCAGCACGACCCACAGGGCGACGACGGTCCAGAGCATCTGCTTCTGGTAGCGGGCGCCCTTGATCCAGAAGTCGACAGCGATGACGCGCAGACCGTTGAGCGCGTGGAAGAGGATGGCGGCGACGAGGCCGTACTCCAGCAGCGCGACGATCGGCGTCTTGTACGTGGCCACGACGGTGTCGTAGGCCTCAGGGGACACACGGACGAGAGCGGTGTCCAGCACGTGGACGAACAGGAAGAAGAAGATGAGGACGCCGGTGACTCGGTGAGCCACCCAGGACCACATTCCTTCCCGGCCGCGGTACAGCGTTCCAGCCGGCACGGAAGTTTCCTCCGGGAGCGGGGATTGGGGCCGCGCCGGCTTGGTGTGTCGGTCGGGCCCGGCCGGGTACGGTCCACCGGCCCCCAGCATCGTAGCGATGCGCTGCCGCTGGGCTGAGCCCGGGTCCCTGGGTGTGATCAAACTGGCACGCAAAGAGGTACTGGTGGGCTAGTGCGGCCCAGGGGGCAGGGGGTGTTCTTGGGACGCCGGGTGCGAGTCGTCAGTGGTTGCTCGCGCAGTTCCCCGCGCCCCTCAAGGCGCTGACCAGCCGCACGCTCGCCAGGCGGCGGAGTTCGTCGGCCACGACCGCGCGCTCCTCCTCGGGATCGTTGGTCAATCGCGACCGGATGGCCGCGAGGAGGCGGTCCAGGGTTTCCGACGGGGACAGGCCGTCCAGGCAGATGACGAACATGTGCCCGAAGCGGGCCTCGTAGGCGGCGTGGGCCGCGCTCAGGGCGGTGTGGGCCGCGGAGTAGGTGTCCGGCGGGAGGGTGGGAAGGGGCTCGGCCGCCAGCGCTTCCGTGAGGTCGGACCAGGTCAGGTCGTAGGCCGCCTCGTCCGCAGCGGCCAGCAGCGAGTCCACGTCCGGGTAGGGGCGGTGGTCCGCGACGCGCCGGGCCCAGCGGAGGCTGCGCAGGCAGGCGAGGAGGGCCTGCTCCAGCTCCTGTGCGGAGGCTGCGTTGAAGTGCTCCACCGGTATGGCGAGTCGGCCGGGGAGGTCTGGGAGACGGTGCGCAGGCAGCGTGGGTCCTCGTGGGCGTCACGTGTGTCAGCAGGGCGAGCTGTGAGAGATGTGACGTCACGCTATCGAGTACGACCATGACGTGTCCGAAGGATGCCTGAATTTCACCCGGGCGGGAGAGATTCGGCACGCGTGGTGGACGCGCGCCATACGGCCCCGGGTTTTAGGTTGGCTGAGTGAGTCAGCACAGGCGCCGGACTTCGGCGAAGCAGGAGAAACAGCGGCAGGTGCTGGTCGTGGCCATGGCTGTAGCCCTGGTCGTGGTCGCGGCCGGGGTGAGTCTTGGGCTCTGGGCGGCCTCGGGCGGCGACGGCGGGTCCACCGGCTCTCAGGCCAGATCCTCGCAGGGGGCCACCGCGGCCGCCCCGCCGGACCAGGCACCGGAGGCGGCCCCGACCCCCAGTCCGACGCGCTCCTACCCCCTGTCCGAGGCACCCCGCACCATCCCCGCCGTGCGCGACCACGAACCGGCGCGCGGTCCGGGCTGGAAGCCCGAGAAGGGCAACCGGGTGGTCGTGGACGACCCGGCGCTGGCCGACGAGGGCCGGCTGGTCGCGGGCGAGCTGGGCTTGGCGTACGCGGGCGAGAAGGGCGACAAGAAGGCCGGGGACCTGCGGCTGGCGCTGAACGGTGACAAGGGCGCGAACCCGGAGTCGTACACGATGACCGTGCGCGACGGGCGGGTGGAGATCGACGGGCCGTCCGACGCGGGGGTCTTCTACGGCACCCGCACGCTCAAGCAGGAGACCCACGACGGCGGCACGGCGCCCGAGGGGGTCGTGAAGGACGAGCCGGCCAAGCCCCAGCGCGGGTTCATGCTGGACATCGCGCGCAAGAACTTCACGGCCGGCTGGATCGAGGACCGCGTCCGGGAACTGGGCGACCTGAAGTTCAACCAGCTGGGGCTGCACTTCTCCGACGACCAGGGCTTCCGGATCGAGTCCTCCTCCCATCCCGAGATCGTGTCGCAGCAGCATCTGACCAAGGCGCAGGTGCGGAAGATCATCGACCTGGCGCGGAGCCGGCACATCACGGTCGTGCCCGAGATCGACTCGCCCGGCCACCTGGGCGCGGTCCTCGACGCCCACCCCGACCTGCAGCTGCGCAGCGCGCAGGGGTCGGCGGTGCAGGGCGCCATCGACATCTCCAAGGCGGGGAGCGCCGAGATCGTCGACGACCTGCTCAACGAGTACGCGGACCTCTTCCCCGGCGGGCCGTGGCACCTCGGCGGCGATGAGTACCAGGCGCTGACCCGGTCGGACCCGGAGGCGTCGTTCCCGCAGCTGGCCGCCGCCGCCCGGGAGAGGTACGGCTCCGGCGCGACGGTCGCCGACCTCACGACCGGCTGGCTGAACGACCGGGCCGACACCGTCCGCAAGCACCAGCGCGTCCCGCGCGCCTGGAACGACGGCTTCTTCCGCGGCACCTCCGTCCAGGCCGCCAAGGACATCCAGGTCGCCTACTGGACGGGCAAGGAGATCGGCGCCCGGGCTCCCCTGGAGTACCTGGAGGCGGGCCGCAAGGTGATCAACTACAACGACGAGTTCCTGTACTACGTGCTCGGCGAGCCGCAGACCTTCGTCTACCCGACGGGCCAGCGGATCTACGAGCAGTGGACACCGCGGGTGCTGCGCGGCACCGCGGCCGTCCCGGCGCGCTACGACGGCCAGATCCTCGGCGGGTCCTTCGCCGTCTGGTGCGACCTCGCGAACTCCCAGACGGAGGACCAGGTGGCGGCCGGGATCCGGATGCCGCTGCGGGCGACCGTCCAGAAGCTGTGGGACCCGGACAGGCCCGAGCTGTCCTGGGCGGAGTTCCGGGCGCTGGCGGACAGGCTCGGCTGACCGGAACGAATTGGCGCATACGGCTGCGAACTCGCGTACGCCTGTGGTCGTCTTCTGGCGCGAGTGGAGTCGAATATGCCGGGGGGAACCGGGACATGGGCTACTGGGGATATTTCGTCGTGGGCCGGGGGGAGCGGCCGCTGCCGGAGCTGGACGCGCTGGCGGGGGCCGGGGAGGGCCCGACGCAGCGCGCCTCGGCGGCGGGCGGATGGCAGGTCTGGGAGTACCCGAGCAGCGACGGCGACATCGGGAACATGAACGCCCTGGCGCGGGAGACCGGGGCGCCCGCGCTCTTCGGGTACGTCATGAACAGCGAGTGCGTGGTGCTGGAGGCCGCGGCCCCGGAGAGCGGGGCGTGGACGACCTGCCTCGCGCGCTCCGCGATGGCCGGGTACCTGGGGGCCGGCCGCGAGGGTCTCACGCTGGAGGACTACTTCCTGGAACCCGGTGACGCCGCCGAGCGCGCCGTGCGCTGGGCCGCCGAGGCCGGGTGCGAGGTGAACGCCGACGCCCTCGTGGCCGTACTGACTTCAGACCCTGACCCCCTGGCCGAAAACCTCTTGTTCCGCTTCCTCGACAGGCTGGGCGTGGTGCCCCTGTGACACTCCGGGGCCGTTGCGCGCAGTAAGGGGAAGTGCGGGTTCCGTGAGGGGTGAGGGCTGGTGGCGGCCTGATCGGGCCCCGGAGAAGGCCCGCGGAGGGAGGCGTGGATGAGCCTGGTGGAGTTGATCGCACAGGCCGACGAACGCGGGCTGGCCGCGAGCGGGCTGGCTTGTCTCGATCGGTGCGTGCCCCTGCTGGGCGGCGACGACGAGACCCTGCGGCCGGTGTGGGCGAGCCTCGGCGACGACGCCGGCGCCGGTGAGTGGGGCGAGCGGCTGGAGCAGGCGCGCGGCAAGCTGGACGCGGCCGGCGCCGGGGACGAGGCGGCCGTGCTCGCCCACCGGATGCTGGAGGCCGCCCCCGCCGAGCGGTCCGCCGCGGAAGTCCGGGTGTGGGCCGACGCCTGCTCCGTCGCCTCCCTGCAGATCCACCGGCTCCTGGACACCGCCCAGGACGAGGCCTCGACCGTGGACTCCCGCCGCGAGGGCCGTACGGACGGCATGTCACCCCTCGTCGCCGCCGAACTGCGCCGCCAGGTCATCGTCCTGGAGGTCCTGGCCGGACACGGTCCGGCCGGGCTGCGCCGGGCGCTGGAGGTGTCGACGGAGGGGCGGCGGGTGCTGCGCGCGGTGGTCTCCCGCCGGAGCCGGCAGCAGGGCTGAGTGGGGCCGCCGACGGCCCGACCGGCCTGAGAACCACTGAGGGACCCCTAAACCCGCTTCCTGGAAGGGTCCTGTGACTGTCCCTTGGGCAAGGTGGGGCAATCCTGCGCCGCTTCGGGGCAGTCGCCGATTCCGGGTGACGAAACGCTTCGTCGCAGCGCTTTCCGGGATGTGACGACTCAAGCGGAGACCAGGCCATCGGCGGCTGCGAAGCCGCTGCGATGGGCGGCGGACACAGTGGCGACGATGCGCGAGGGAGCACGGCTGCACCTCGACTACTCGGCACAGAGTCTGTGGAGCATCGACCGGATGATCGAGGGGATACGGCAGGAAGGAGCGCCCGAGGCCGCCGTCCAGCAGGCACTGCGCGGCTTCGGCGCCTACGCCGGTGAGGTGATCGTGCGTCAGACCGGCGCCGAGTGGTGGGCGACCGGCGGCGACCACTGGATCCGCACCCCCGACGGACGCCTGTGGGACCCCATCGACGAGGCCCGCCGCTGCTACGCCGGCCACGGTTCGCTGCGGTTGCTGTGCCGGGACGCGGTGAGCACCGAGCCCCGGGCATAGCGTCAGCGGGTCGGCACGCCCTCGTCCTCGTCCTCGTTCCAGGCCCCCGGCAGTCCCGAAGCGGCCTCGGCCAACGTGCCGGCGCTCGTGGCCAGGGTGCGGATCCTGGGCAGGTCGTTGTAGAGGTTCTGGCCGGGGCACTCGGTGGGGTAGCCGTCACGGTGCCCGGAGATGCGGTGGAACGTGACCTTCTGCCCCAGCTTGTACTTGCCGTTGTCGGCACCGGAGGTCAGCACGACCGTCCCGGCCGGGTTGATGCCGTAGAGGCCGAGTTTCCACGCCGCGACCTTCGCGACCGACTGGCGCACCGCGGCGTTGGCGGCCGCCGTGGAGTAGTTGCCGAGCACCGAGATGCTGCTGGTGGCGGTGTTGAACCCGTAGGTGTGCGCGCCGAGGACGGGCTTGTCGACGCCGCCCGCACGGCCCTCGAAGACGGTGCCGCACTTGTCGACGAGGAAGTGGTAGCCGATGTCGTTCCAGCCGTTGCTCTTCACGTGGTAGAGGAACACGCCGCGCACGATCGACGCCGACTGGGAGCACGCGTAGGCATTGGTGCCCGCCGTGTGGTGCACGAAGATCGCCTTGGTGTTGCCGGTGTACGTGGGCGGGTCCTTCACCAGGGACTCGTCGGCGCCCCAGGCGGAGCGCGACGTCATGGCGGGACGCCCGGCGAGGAGCGGACCGGCGGCGGCGTCCGGTTCGACGACGGTGGTGTGCACGGCGTCCGACCCGGCCTCGGGGTCGACCAGTTCGACGCGCAGCCCCGTCGGCAGGCGGGCGCCCGAGACGCGCACCTGGAAGCCGTCCGATGGCCCGGTCCACAGCGGCTGGGTGCTGCCGCGCACACCCGGCCGGTCGCGGTCGGGGCCCGCCTCGGGCGTACGGGCGTCCGTCTCCAGGGGGTGCCACTCGCTCCACACGCCGCTCTCCCGGGAGCGGGTGCGCACCTGGGCGGTGCCGTTCAGGGTCGCCTCCGGGTCGTCCCAGGTGAGGCCGATCAGGCTGAACGGCTCAGTGGTGCGCGGGGCGAGGGACCGTTCGCGGGGGTCGCCGTCCGGCACCCGGACGGTGTGCACCCCGTCCGGGGAGGCGGCCCGGGCGGGCTGGGTCAGGCCGAGGGCGCCGATGGCCAGGGCGGTGGCGACGGCGGTGCGCAGGAGGCGGGGTGTCATACGGTGCTCGCCTTTCGTGGGCGGTTGCATCGCGAGCAGAGCTCCCCGGTACGTCACTTGGCCGAAACCTCCCCGGGGCCGGGCTCCCGAGGACGGCGGGCGGGGTTGACCCGAACGGCCGTCGCCGCCCGGAGCCTGACGCGCTGTGACACTTCCGCGAAGACCGGCGCTGATGACCGTGGGAGGGCGCGCAGCCGGCACGGACGAGGACGGTACTTGGGTCAGGGAACGGAACCCCGGCGCGGACAGGCGTACGACGGGGAACTCGGCGCGGCCGTCGCGAAGGCCCAGCAGGGTGACGAGGCGGCCTTCGCGGTCGCCTACCGGTTCGTGCAGCCCGGACTGCTCGGCTATCTGCGCGGCCTGGTCGGGGACGACGCGGAGGACGTGGCGTCCGACGCCTGGCTGGAGATCGCCCGAGACCTCGGGCGGTTCCGGGGCGACGGGGCCGGCTTCCGCGGCTGGACGGCGACCATCGCCCGGCACCGGGCGCTGGACCATCTGCGCCGGCAGCGGGTACGGCCCCGGTCGTCCGCGCTGGAGCAGGACGTCCTGGAACTGCCCGGACCGCAGAGCACGCACGACCAGGCGCTGGAGGCCCTCTCCACCGAGCGCGCCCTGGAGCTGGTGCGGGGGCTGCCGCGTGACCAGGCCGAGGCCGTGCTGCTGCGGGTGGTGGTGGGCCTCGACGGGCCGGCTGCCGCACGGGTGCTGGGCAAGCGTCCGGGTGCGGTGCGCACGGCCGCCCACCGGGGCCTGAAACGCCTCGCCGGGCAGCTGGGCGCGGAGAAGAGTGTGACGGATGGGGCTCCCCGGACGCTGGGTGAGTCGACGTGAGCGGAATCGACGGTTTCGCTCACGGGCCGGGCGGGTCGCGCGGATCCGGCGCCCTGAACAGGGCGGACCGGTGTGACGTACTGGGGCTCGGCGGGCCGGGCGGCGCCGCCGGAGCGGACGGATCGATCGGATCGAGCAGGAACGGAAACGAACATGGGTGAACGGCAGAGCGACGGCGGGCTGTCCGGCCGTGGTTCCCGTCACGCCCTCCTCGACTCCGACGTGGAGGCGCTGATCATCGCCTCCCTCATCCGGGACGGCGTCGACGCGGAGGCCGAACAGCGGGCCGTGGCGGCCTTCCGGGCCGCCCGGGAGGCCGGAGCGCCGCGGACGCGCACCCGCCGCCGGGACGACTGGCGTGCCCGGGAGCGGCGCCACCTCGGACGGTCCCTGAAGACGACGCTCTCCGTGCTGCTCGCCAGCCTCACGCTGGGCGGTGTCGCGGTGGCGGCGATCGGCGTGGCCGGATCGCCCGACGAGGGCCCGGAGGACGCCCCCGGCCGCTCGCCCGCGCCGAGCAGCGTCCCGCGCGACCCGGCGCAGCAGCCTCCCCGTGGCAGCCACAGCCCGGGCACCGGCGCCGGTTCCTCGCCGGCTCACCCGGACCGGCCGGACGCCGCCCAGGACGCCGAGGCCCACTGCGGCGCCTACGAGCGTGCCGGGGGACGCGGCAACGCCATGGACGCGACGGCCTGGCAGCGGCTCGTGGCCGCCGCCGGCGGTGAGAGGAACGTCACGGCGTACTGCGCCGAGCGACGGGACGAACCACAGGCCGGGAGCGGCGGCTCCGGGAACGACGGGCCCGCCGAGGACGACGGCGCACCCGCCGCGAACGACGGTGCGGACAACGGGCCGGACAACGGCGCGGCCGACGGACCGGACAGCGGTGCGGGCAGGAGCGGGAGCGAGGGCAAGCGCTCCCAGCCCGAAGGCCGGCCCAACGGCCGTAACGAATAAGGGATTCCACGAAGCGCCGGCCGGCACCGCCGGGCGGGACGCGCATCCGCCGGCACCTGCCTTGGCAACGGCCGAGGCCGCCACCCCCCACAGGAGAGGCCCCGGCCGTCGCGCGGCACGGGCCGCGCGGCGGCCCGTACTCCCTACAGCGCCCGGTGTGCGTTTTCTGTCACACCCCGCCGCGTCACGGCTTAGTTGCATCTCGGGCGGACATGGACGGGGAGTGGTTTCAGGTCGTAACGTGCCATTCGCGCCAAGGCGAAGGCGGTACGACCACCGCAACCACCTGCGGTCCAGGCACCGCAACCACCAATTGAGCAACCACGACGGCGAGAACCCGGTCCGCGAGAGCGGCGCCGGTTTAGGCGCAGAAGGGCGCGCGGTGCTGGGGGACGACGCGGAGCTGACCGCCGCGGTGCGCGCGGCACAGGACGGAGACGAAGACGCGTTCCGGACTGTGTACCGCACCGTTCACCCGCGGCTGCTCGGGTACGTACGGACACTCGTCGGCGACCCCGACGCCGAGGACGTCACATCCGAGGCGTGGCTCCAGATAGCCCGCGATCTGGAGCGGTTCACCGGCGACGCGGACCGGTTCCGCGGCTGGGCCGCCCGGATCGCCCGCAACCGCGCCCTGGACCACATACGCATGCGCGGGCGCCGGCCCGCGATCGGTGGTGACGAGACCGAGCTGACCGGCCGGGCCGCCGAGTCGGACACCGCCGGCGAGGCCATCGAGGCGCTCGCCACCGACGGCGCGTTCTCCCTGATCTCCCGGCTGCCGCAGGACCAGGCCGAGGCGGTCGTGCTGCGCGTGGTGGTGGGCCTGGACGCGAAGAGCGCCGCCGAGACGCTCGGCAAGCGTCCGGGCGCTGTCCGCACGGCGGCGCACCGCGGTCTGAAGCGGCTCGCCGAACTGCTCGGCGACGACCCGCAGGCCGATCCGGAATCGGCCGGGGTGCTCGACGCCCTGCCGCCCCAGCGAGAACCGCGCCGCGGTGCCGTGACGTCCGCAGGTGTGACGCGTAGCGTTGCGCGGACGCAGAAGGATGTGTGATGGCCGACGAGCAGTACAGGTGGCTGGACCGCGAAACGGCGGAGCGTTTGCTGAGCGGAGAGCCACCCGGAGCTGTCGAAGGCGCCGGCCGGGACCAGGCCGAACACCTCGCCAGAACCCTCGGCGCGTTGTCCGCCAAACCCCCGCTGACCAGCGATGAACTCCCCGGCGAGGCCGCCGCGGTGGCCGCTTTCCGCAAGGCCCGCGCGGAACGCGCCGACGCGAGGGCGGCCCGTGCGGCCACCGGCGGACGGGACGCGGCCGGGACCACCGACGCCGGGCTGGTCCGTATCGGCAGCCCCGGCGGCAGCGGCGGCGGGTCCGCACGCCGGCCCCGCTGGGCCCGTCCCGCACGCTTCGCCCTGGCCGCCGTGCTGGCCGTCGGCATGGCCGGCGGGGTCGCCCTCGCGGCCGGAACCGGAGCCCTGAGAGCGCCGTTCGGCGGCGACGAGCCCGACCCCGGCGCCTCCGTCTCGGCCGCCGCCACTCACCCGGAACGCCCGCTGGTGTCGCCCTCGCCGAGTGACGCCGTGCAGGGCGGCTCCACCCCCGAGGACGCCCCGGGCGGCTCGTCCACGGGCGGGTCCGGTACCCGGGACCGGGACGAGCGGCGCGACGACGCGGCCCCGAAGCCGAAGGACCGGGAAGGCCGCTCCGGCGACCACCGCAGGGAGATCACCTCCGCCTGCCGCGACCTCCGCGACGGCAAGCGGCTCGACCCCGACCGCAGGCGCGCCCTGCGGGACGCGGCGGACGGCCTCCGGGTGGGGAAGTACTGCAAGGGCGTCCTGTCCCCGGCCGGCCCCCGCTCCGGGGAGCGCCGGCACGACGACCGCGCGGACCAGGGCCGGCACCACGGCAAGGGCGCGGACCGGGACCGCGACCAGGACCGGAAGCAGGACCGGAAGCAGGACCGGAAGCAGGACAAGGCCGAGCGGAAGAGCGACCGGCAGGCCGACCGGAAGGCCGATCAGCGGTCCGGCAAGAAGGACTGACTGTGATGACGGCGATGACGGCCATGACGGCCAGGTCGGCGATGACGGCGCGAACCATGGCCGGTCGGGAAGCGCTCTCGCACCGCTGTGACCTGCGGTTTCGTACCCGCTGAAAATCTTCCGGCCGAGGGTGTGACGTTTTCGGCCGCCCCGGCGCAGTAATGAGTGAGCCGACTGGTCATCGGCCGTCGCACAGAGCCGGGGTTCCCCCCGTACCTACGGCTCGTGCACCTGAGCGCGGGCGGGACACGTTCCCCCGGTCCCGCCCGCGCCCCATCCTTCCTCTCCCCGCCGTCACCAGGACACGACGACCTTGTCGCCGTTGCGGACCTGCGCGTACAGCTGTGCGATCGCCGTCTCGTCCCGTACGTTGACGCAGCCGTGCGAGGCGCCCGCGTAGCCCCGGGCGGCGAAGTCCGCCGAGAAGTGCACGGCCTGGCCGCCGCTGAAGAACATCGCGTAGGGCATGGGCGAGTCGTAGAGCGTCGAGACGTGGTCGCGGGACTTCCAGTAGACGGAGAAGACGCCCTCCCGGGTCGGCGTGCCCTGCGAGCCGAAGCGGACCGCCATCGTCGACACGGTCCGTCCGCCGACCATCCAGCGCAGCGTCCTGCTGGTCTTGTCGATGCAGAGCACCCGGCCGGTCCGGCAGCGCACGTCCGGCGGGTCGGCCCGCTGGCCGCCCATCAGATACAGGTCCCACCGGCCCGGCTCGCGCGTCATGCGCAGCAGCCGCTGCCAGGTGACGGCGTCGGCCTTTCCGGTGCTCGGCAGCCCCCGCTTGCCCTGGAAGCCGCTCACCGCCCGCTCGGTCGGCTCGTCGTAGGTGCCCGTCGGCCCGTCGAACAGCCAGGCGACCTGCCGCAGCCGGGCCTGCAGCTCCCGGACGTCCCGGCCGGCGTCGCCGCGGGACCACAGCACGCGGGGCGGTGCGGGGGCGGCACGGGGCTTGTCGTCGTCCGGCCGCGGCGCGGGGTCCGGCCCGCCGCCGTCACCGGCGGGCGTGCGGCCCGGGGACGGGGTGGTGCTGGGCAGCTCGATGTGCACCGGCGAGCGGCGCTTCCCCTCGCCGTCGGGGGTCTGCACCGTGCAGCCGGTCAGCGCGGCCACCACGACGAGTCCCGCTACGAACGCTCTCCCCATGCCCGTAGTACGCACACGGCCCCCCGCTCGTCTCACCGGTGTGCCCGGATGTCACCTGAGATGTTCCCCGGGCGTGACCGGCCGTGAACCAGGGGGCATGGTGGTGAGCGAGGTCACTCTCGGCGGGAGGCAATCCACCATGGCGCGTGAGTCGGAGTCCGGACTGCCCATCGAGCCGGTCTACGGGCCGCAGGCCCTCCAGGGCTGGGATCCGGCGGAGAAGCTGGGGGAGCCGGGGGAGTTCCCGTACACCCGCGGTGTGTACCCGTCGATGTACACGGGCCGTCCGTGGACGATGCGCCAGTACGCGGGGTTCGGTACGGCCGCGGAGTCCAACGCCCGATACCGGCAGCTGATCGCGCACGGTACGACGGGTCTGTCGGTCGCCTTCGACCTGCCCACCCAGATGGGCCACGACTCCGACGCCCCGATCGCGCACGGCGAGGTCGGCAAGGTGGGGGTGGCCATCGACTCGGTCGAGGACATGCGGGTGCTGTTCGGCGGGATCCCGCTGGACCGGGTGTCGACGTCGATGACGATCAACGCCCCGGCGGCCCCGCTGCTGCTCCTGTACCAGCTGGTCGCGGAGGAGCAGGGGGTCGGCGCGGACCGGCTGACGGGCACGATCCAGAACGACGTGCTGAAGGAGTACATCGCCCGGGGGACCTACATCTTCCCGCCGAAGCCGTCGCTGCGGCTGATCGCGGACACCTTCCGGTACTGCCGGGCCGAGATCCCGAGGTGGAACACCATTTCCATCTCCGGCTATCACATGGCCGAGGCGGGCGCCTCGCCCGCGCAGGAGATCGCCTTCACCCTGGCCGACGGCATCGAGTACGTGCGCACCGCCGTGGCCGCCGGCATGGACGTGGACGATTTCGCCCCGCGGCTGTCGTTCTTCTTCGTGGCGCGGACCACGATCCTGGAGGAGGTCGCGAAGTTCCGTGCCGCGCGGCGGATCTGGGCGCGGGTGATGCGCGAGGAGTTCGGGGCGCGGAATCCGAAGTCGCTGATGCTGCGGTTCCACACCCAGACGGCCGGGGTGCAGCTGACGGCCCAGCAGCCCGAGGTGAACCTGGTCCGGGTCGCCGTGCAGGGCCTGGCCGCGGTGCTGGGCGGGACGCAGTCGCTGCACACCAACTCCTTCGACGAGGCCATCGCCCTGCCCACCGACAGGTCGGCACGGCTCGCTCTGCGCACCCAGCAGGTCCTGGCCTACGAAACCGACGTGACCGCGACCGTCGACCCCTTCGCCGGGTCCTACGTCGTCGAGAGGATGACCGACGACCTCGAAGCGGCGGCCGTGGCGCTGATGGACAGGGTTGAGGATCTCGGCGGGGCCGTCGAAGCCATCGAACAGGGCTTCCAGAAGGGCGAGATCGAACGCAACGCCTACCGCATCGCCCAGGAGACCGACTCCGGAGAGCGGGTCGTCGTCGGCGTCAACCGCTTCCGGCTGGACGAGGAAGAGCCCTACGAGCCGCTGCGCGTCGACCCCGCCATCGAGGCCCGGCAGGCCGAACGCCTGGCCGAGCTGCGCGCGGAGCGCGACCGGCCGGCCGTGGACGCGGCCCTGGCGGCGCTGAAGAAGGCCGCCGAGGGCGACGACAACGTCCTCCACCCCATGAAGGAGGCCCTGCGCGCCCGCGCCACCGTCGGCGAGGTCTGCAACGCACTGCGCGAGGTGTGGGGGGCGTACGTCCCGTCGGACGCCTTCTGACCGAAGGGAAGGGCGGGGGTGTCAGACCCGCGTGCGACACTCATGCGCATGTTCGGCGTCATTGATCTGCCCACCTATCTGGCGGGCCTCGCCCTGATCGTCCTGCTGCCCGGTCCCAACTCGCTGTACGTGCTGTCCGTGGCCGCCCGCCGTGGCGTGCGCGCCGGGTACCGAGGCGCCGCCGGGGTCTGGTGCGGGGACACGGTGCTGATGACGCTGTCCGCGGCCGGAGTCGCCTCGCTGCTCCAGACGAACGCCGTGCTGTTCGCCGTCGTCAGGTACGCGGGGGCCGGGTATCTGACCTGGCTGGCCGTCGGCATGCTGCGGGCCGCGTGGGGCATGTGGCGGGCCCGCGGGGAGCGGACCGCCGGTGACGAGGCGCCCGCGCCGGCCGGGGAGCGGCCCTTCCGCCGTGCCTTCGTCGTCAGCCTGTTCAATCCCAAGGCGATCCTCTTCTTCGTCGCCTTCTTCGTGCAGTTCGTGGATCCGGCGTACGCCCATCCCGCCCTGTCCTTCGTCGTCCTCGGAGTCCTCGCGCAGCTCGCCAGCGTGCTCTACCTCAGCGCGCTGATATTCGGCGGCACCAGGCTGGCCGCCGCCTTCCGCCGCCGCAGGCGCCTGTCGGCGGGGGCGACCTCGGCGGCGGGGGCGCTGTTCCTGGGCTTCGCCGTGAAGCTGTCGCTGGCGGGCCCGTAGGTCAGGCCCGCCGGCAGAGGCCGAAGCGGGCCAGGTAGTCCGGGAGTCCGGCCGCCGTGTCCGCTGCCCAGCCGACATGGCCGTCGGGGCGGACGAGGTACAGGCCGGGCCCGTACGTCCCGGGTGCGGGGCCCCGTACGACCCGGATCCGCCCGCCGGGATCCGGTGCCGGTGCGCCGCCCAGGGCCAGCAGCGTCCAGTGCGGGCCGCGGAACGCGTCGAAGAGCCGGACGCCGGCCACCGTCCCGTCGGGTGCGCGGTCGCCCGCCCGCAGCGCGCCCGGGTCCGTCCGGGTCTCGTGGGTGAGCGGCGACTTCCGGTAGCCGATCCCGAGTTGGCGGGTCGCCCCGCCGCGCCGGGTCTCGCCGCGGTGCACACGCGTGGACAGTCCGAGCACATCGGCGGCCACGGGCCGCCGCTCCTCCTCGTAGGAGTCGAGCAGGGCCGCCTCCGCGCCGTCCCGCAGCACCGCGCCCAGCTTCCAGCCCAGGTTGTAGGCGTCCTGGACGCTGGTGTTGAGGCCCTGACCGCCCGCGGGGGAGTGCACGTGCGCCGCGTCCCCGGCGAGGAAGACCCGCCCGGAGCGGAAGCGGTCCGCGAGGGCCGCCCGGGGGCGGAAGTCCGAGGCCCAGCTCAGCTCCGTCACACACTCGGGCGCGAGGTGCGAGCGGGTGGCGACGACCTTCCGGATGCCCTCCAGGGAGAGGTCCGGTGCCGTCCCGTCCGGGAACTGCGCCACCAGCTGGAAGTCCTCGGTGCCCGGCAGCGGGCAGATCGCGAGGAAGCCCTCGCCCTCGCCGGGCGGGAAGACGTGCCAGTTGTCCCGGTCGAGGCCGCTGACCCGGACGTCCGCCACCAGCGTCGGGCTCGGATCGACGGTCTCGCCCGTCATGCCGATGCCGAGCAGCCTGCGCACGGTCGAGCGGCCGCCGTCCGCCGCCACGGCGTACCGGGCGGTGACGGCCTCGCCCGAGGCGAACTCCGCGCGCACCCCGCCCTCGTCCTGCGTCAGCCCGACGAGCTCCCGGCCGAAGGCCACCTCGCCGCCCAGCTCCGCCAGCCGCGCCCGCAGGATCCGCTGCGTGCGCCACTGCGGCACCATCCACGGCTCGTTGTACGGCGCGTCCTCGGTCGGCTCGGCCGCGTCGAACATCCGGTGCTCGCCCGCCCGCCTGCCGTCCTGCCAGATCATCCCCACCGGGTAGGTGCCGCCCGCCGCGCGGATCGCGTCCAGTACGCCCAGGTCGTCGAAGACCTCCATCGTGCGCGGCTGGATCCCCTTGCCGCGCGAGCCGGGGAACAACGCCCCCGCCCGCTCGGCGACCAGCGCGGGCACGCCCCGCCGGGCGAGGTCGATGCCGAGTGCCAGGCCCGTCGGGCCCGCGCCCACCACCAGCACGTCCGTGTCCCTGGTCGGCTTCATCGGCCACCCTCTCCTTAACGCTGTTAAGTAGCTCCGCTTCACGAGGGTCGCCTTAACGGTGTTAAGTTGTCAAGCGTGAGTACGGAACGACGCGAGCCCCTGGACCGCCGACGGGTCGCGGACACCGCGCTGCGGCTGCTGAACGAGACGGGCCTGGACGGCCTGACCCTGCGTGCCATCGCCCGGGAACTGGACGTGAAGGCGCCCGCCCTCTACTGGCACTTCAAGGACAAGCAGGCGCTGCTCGACGAGATGGCGACGGAGATGTTCCGCCGGATGGTCGCCGGTACCGCCCTCGACCCCGCCGACACCTGGCGGGAGCGGCTGCTGAGGACCAACCGGGGGCTGCGCGCGGCGCTGCTCGGCTACCGGGACGGCGCGAAGGTGTTCAGCGGCTCACGCTTCACCGGCATCGAGCACGCGGGCCAGATGGAGGACAGCCTGCGCCTGTTCACGGCCGCCGGTTTCACCCTCGCCCAGGCGGCCCGCGCGCTCACCACGACGTACCTGTACACACTGGGCTTCGTCACCGAGGAGCAGGGCGTCCAGCCGCTGCCGGGCGAGCGCCGCGAGGGCTACGACATGGACGAACGCGCCCGCCTGATGGCCGACTTTCCCTTGTCGGCTCAGGCGGGCGCGGAGATCTTCGAGGACTACGACCGGCACTTCGAGGAGGGACTCGCCCTCGTGATCGAGGGGATCGGGGCGCGCTACGGGGTCTCATGACGCGGTCCGGCGCGTCAGGACCGTTTCACGCGGGCCCGGCGCACGGCCCGGGTGATCACGGGCGGCAGCAGGTCCTTGGCGAGCCGGCGGGCCCGGGAGGGAGCCGGCCGGGCCGGGCGCGCCGCGGCCGACTCGGCGACCCGGGGAGCGGGGGCCGACGCGGCCACGGGCTCCACGTAGTGCCGTGAGGGCGGGAAGGGCGGCGGCTTCATGCCCCGCGAGCGGGTCCGGATCAGCCGGTGCCCGGCCGCCTCCTGAAGGCTCAGCCCGACGTCCGAGCGCTGCCGCAGCATCTCCAGCAGCTCCTCCTGGAGCGGCTCCGGATCGCCCCAGGTGGCGTACAGCTTCTGCGTGCTGAGACAGATCGGGCGCAGACCCCGGTTGAGGACGGCCTCCCAGGCGGCGACCGCGACACCCGGGGTGTGCTCGGACCGGAAGTCGTCCAGGACGACGACGCCCTCGGGCAGCAGGATGTCGTGGGCCGCGCCGATGTCGCCGTACACGTGCTCGTACAGGTGCGAGGCGTCGATGTGGATGAAGCGGCAGGAGTCCGGGGCCACCTTCTCGTCCACCAGGGAGCTGGGGCCGGTGATCACCGTCGGCAGGGTGTCGTGGAAGGAGAGGTAGTTCCGCTCGAACGCCTGCTGGGTGAGCGAGGCGTACGACTTCGAGGACTCGGCCTTGTTGGCCTCGTCCGGGGCGTCGCCCTCGAACAGGTCGCAGACGGTGAACTGTTCGCCGTCCTGGAGGTGGTGGCCGAGGAGGATCGCGCTCTTGCCCATGTAGACGCCGAGTTCCAGCAGGTCGCCCTTTATGCCGGCCTTCTTCTGCTGGTCCAGGAACCAGGTGAACAGCGTCTGGTCCAGCGGCGGGAACCAGCCCGGGACGTCGGCGAGTTCGCCGGGGTGCGTGTCGGTCGCTTGTGCTTGGGTCATGAGACGAGCCTTCTCTCTGAGCGTTGCCCCGATCGACGGCCGGTTGAACGTCCCGTGAACAGGGTCAGCGGGTCTTCGTCAGGGCCGCCCGCAGCCGGGGCGTCAGCGGCTTCTCCACATACTTGTTCAGCAACCATGCCAGCAGCAGCATTGACGCCACCGTCAGCGCGAAGGTCACCCCTGAGGCGAGCCCCAAGCCGCGGTGCAGGGCATGGATCACGACCCAGCCGAGATGCTCGTGGACGAGGTAGAAGGGGTACGTCAGTGCGCCCGCGACCGTCAGCCACCGCCAGTTGACGCGGCCCAGCAGGCCCAGCGCGATCGCGGCGACCGCCACGAAGCCGAACGTCACGACGGCGATGATCCCGAACGAGGAGCGGTAGGAGAAGGCATCCGGGTCGGGCGCGTGCCACAGCCCCTGCACCGCGTAGTGCTGGCCGATCAGCCAGCTGACGGCGACGATGGCCCACCCGTAGACGTCCCGCCGGTCGCGGTGCACGAGGTAGAGGCCGACACCGCCGATGAAGAAGGGTGCGTACTCGGGCATCAGGACGATGTCGAGCAGCGGCATGTGCGCGTTCTCGGCGATCACCGCCGCCAGCGTCCAGCCCGCGCAGAACATGATCACCCGGCGGCGGTTCGCCCCGGGCAGCACGACGCACAGGGCGAACAGGGCGTAGAAGCGGACCTCCGCCCACAGGGTCCAGCACACCCCGAGCACCCGGTCCACGCCCAGCGGCATCTGCAGCATGGTCAGGTTGACCAGGGCGTCGCTGGGCGAGACGGCCTGGTAGGCCACCACCGGCAGCGCGAACACCGCCGTGACGATGAGCACCGCCACCCAGTAGGCGGGCAGCAGCCGGGAGGCGCGGGAGGCGAAGAACGACTTCAGGGGACGGCCCCAGCCGCTCATGCAGATGACGAACCCGCTGATCACGAAGAAGACCTGGACGCCGAGGCAGCCGTAGGCGAACAGCGAGTGCAGGGTGGGGAACTGGTCCCTGGGCGAGGTGCCCCAGGCCTCGGCGACCTCACCGCCGCGTCCGCCGTAGTGGTACAGCGCCACCATCAGCGCGGCCACCAGCCGCAGTCCGTCGAGGGCGCGCAGCCGGCCGCCGGAGTCCCCTCTGCGCCGTGGGACGGTCGTGGCGCCCGGTGGGTCGACCAGCACGGCGACACCGGGCTGGGGCTTACGGGTGCTGACGACCGTCTCGGTCACGCTGGAAACCTCTGTGTGGCTCGTATGTCCTTTGCCTGAGCCGCCTGTGGGGCGGGCGCCTGTCACCCTAGGACGAGAGTTGACGTAATTACGTTCGATGGCGACAGGCTTCGCCCGCCGGTCTCCATGGGTTCATCTGGATGTCGCCGGGGGGCGGGCGGCCGGGCGGGACCGGCTCAGCGGCGGACCGCCTTGCGCAGGGCCCGGGCCCTCCTGACCACCCGGCGTGCCGTGGAATTGCGCGGCAGGAACGCCAGCCGCTGCGGAATGCCGCCGGGCAGTCCGAGCGCGGTCAGACGGCGCTTCTTGAAGTAGCGCCGGGTGCGCGGCCCGAGATGCCGGGCGAGGAACCGCTCGGCATGCGGGCGCAGGTCCGGGTAGATCTGCGGCTGCATGGTGAACCCGAGGGCCGTGACGAGGGCGGACAGCCGCTCGGCCGGCAGGAGGTCACCGTCCGTGCCGCTCTCCAGGTCGGGCAGCAGCGCGTCCGCCAGGGTGGCCGGTACCCGGTTGCTGTTCTGGTACGGCGTCAGCCGCTCCAGCAGCAGCTCGGTGCCGATGCGCGCGGCCGGCAGGTCGTAGAACGCCGAGGCCGTGAACAGCGCGGTCGAGAAGCAGCCGACGACCAGCGCGGGCCGGGCCCGGTCGAACAGCACCTCGGCGAGCACCGGCGTGTCCAGCACGGTGAGGTCCACGCCGAGCTTCTCGGCCTCGGTCTCCAGGGCACGGCTGTAGCGGGCCGGTGCGGTCGGGTGGGGCTTGAAGACGACCGTGCGGTGGCCGCGGGCGACGGCGCCCCGCATCATCCGCACGTGCAGGTCCTCCTCCTCCTCGGGGGAGAGGATGTTCAGCGCGGACAGGTACTGGCCGAGCAGCAGCGCCGAGTCGCCGGGGACGTCCGGCAGCTCGGGCACCGTCTCGGTGACCTCGCCGAGCACCTTCAGGAACGCGGGCGTCGGCACCAGGTGCGCCGGCACGCCGAACTCGGTGAGCAGCACCGGCGTGAGCCCCGGCACCAGATCCAGGTGCAGCAGCCGCCGCACGCGCGTGCCGACCAGCGGGTCGAGCTTGTTGCGCGTGGGGCCGTAGCTCATCAGCCCGTCGGCGTAGACGTCGACGGGCGCGTCGGTGAACAGCTGGGCCACCGTCAGCGCGGGCGCCACCTGGATCGACTCCAGCACCAGGCTCACCCGGTCGTCGCCGAGCCCCCACAGCAGCCGCAGGTAGCGCTCGAAGAGGGGGATGTCGTCGGCGCGCGGCGCCCAGGCCCCGGGGTGGAAGGGGCGGATCGCCTCGTTCCAGGACAGCACCTCGTCGAAGTGCTCGCGCAGCGGGGCGAACCCCGGCATCTCGTCGAGGGCCGGAGTGGTCTCCGGGGTCGTGGAGTTGTTGAACACCAGCAGCACCCGGCGGTCCGGCTCCTCGAAGAGGTCCGAGTCGATCGCGGCGGCCAGGGTGGCGACGCCGTACAGCGTCGAGGCGCAGAAGATCTGAGTGGTCCCGGGCATCAGGCGGCCGCTCCCGTCGTGGTCACCCGGCGCCGCAGCCGCCGCAGCTTGGACGAGCGGTCCATGTCCATGGCCTCCAGTGCGTCACCGAGTGCGTCCTGCGGCATGCGCTTGATGGCCGCCGCGCTCATCGACCGCAGCTGCCTGGCCACGGCCGGTTCGAACCTGTCTTCGTTGGAGAGGTGGTGGGCGATGATCGCGCAGTAGGTGCGTACCGCCTTCGGCAGCAGCCGGCCGGCGTCGCGGTCCGCGGCCGTCTCCTCGATCACCTGGTCGAAGGCGCGGATGAAGTCGAGCTGGCGGACGTCGCCGATCTGCGTCAGGGACGAGGCGACCCCGCGCCGGTAGAACACGCCCAGCAGGCTCACCACGGCGAAGGACTCCGCCTCGCGGTGCAGCCTCCAGATCCACGGCCGGTCCTCGGCCGTGCGCAGCCCGTCTGTGAAGTGGAGCAGGCCCTTGTCGACCAGGCGGCGGTGGTAGGCGCCGGCCCAGGCGTAGGCGTAGTCCACCGAGGTCGAGCGGTGGGCGGGCAGGATCGCCTCGCGCGGGCTGAACACCTCCCAGCGCCGGCCGATCGGCACCCTGCTCACGGAACGGGCCCGGGCGGTGGCCTGCACATGGTCGGTGCGGACGAAGTCGCAGCCCAGGTCGTCCATCGCGGACACCAGTTCGGTGAAGTAGCCGGGGGCCAGCCAGTCGTCGCCGTCCAGGAACGTCAGGTACTCGCCCTGCGCCGCGTCCAGGCCGGTGTTGCGGGCGGTGGCGAGCCCACCGTTTCGCTCATGCCGGATGTACCGCACCTGGGCGACATCCGAAAGGTCCTCGGCCGCTCGTTCGAGAATGGCCGGAGTTTCGTCCTTCGAATGGTCGTCGACCAGGATGAACTCGAAATCGCGGTCGGCGTTCAACCGAAGGCTTCTGAGGGTGTCCGGGGCATATTGCTGCACGTTGTAGAACGGCACGATCACGGAAAGCTTAGGCACCCGCAAAACGTTAGGAGGCCGCCCGGCAGTGGAACTTTCCGATGAAGGTACACCGGGTGAACTCCATGTGTCAGAACGGTGCACCCCGTGTACTTCCCGCTTTCCGGCAGGCCAGTTCGGCTCTCGGTGGGCTGTTGTTAACTTTTCGTTGAGTCGCGGTTCCGCCATACCTAGGATTCGCTTCCTAGCGTCATCGACGTGCCAGTAAGTACACCGAAGCGCCCGCGAATCGCGGTCCTTGCGGACTCCGACACCCGATGGAAATGGGGTGCGCTGACCGCGGACCGCATCGCCCCGGGACCGTCCATGGAAACCGCACCGCGGGAGGGCGCGCAAGTCCGCCCGCTCCTCGACGGATTCCTGCTGCGCGGCCGGGCGACGCCCACTCCGCGCCAGCTGGAGGAAGTGGGCGTGCGCGCCGACTCACTGCGGGAGGTCACCGCCGCCGAGTTCCTGCGCGCCATGGCCGAGGAGTCCTACGACCTCCTGGTCCTCTCCCTCGTGGGCGGCGGTGTACAGGCGATGCTGCACGGCCTGAAGCACGCCTGGCAGGACCGCACCGAGCGGCCCGTCGTCGTCACCGGCTACGTCGGCGTCGTCTACGAGAAGCTCGCCGACGGCCTGCTGCTGCGGCACGGCGCCGACCTCGTCCTCGCCAACTCCCGCCAGGACGCGGACCGGTTCCGGGCCGTCTACGAAGGGGTCGGCGCCGACGCCTCCGCGGTGACCGAGGTGGCCCTGCCGTTCCTCGGCGGCGCGCCCTACGAAGGTGAACACGACCCCTGCACGGTCGTCTTCGCCGCCCAGCCCTCGGTCCCCGAGAGCCGCAAGGACCGTACGTACCTGCTGAACCGGCTGGTGCAGCACGCCCGCCGGCACCCCGAGCGCGAGGTGCTGCTGAAGCTGCGCTCCAAGCCCGGCGAACACACCACCCACATCGAGGAGCTGCCGTACCAGAAGCTGGTGCAGCGCCTCGATCCGCCCGCCAACTTCCGCCTGGTGTACGGCAACATGGGCGAGGTCCTGGACCGGACCGACCTGCTGGTGACGGTCAGCTCCACGGCCGCCCTGGAGTCGCTGCACCGGCGGATCCCCACCGTCGTACTGACCGACCTCGGCATCCGCGAGTCGCTCGGCAACCACCACTTCGTGGGCTCCGGCTGCCTCGCCTCATGGGACCAGCTCGACGCCGGGCACCGGCCCGTACCCGACGAGGAGTGGGTCTCCCGCCAGGGCGTCGCCGCGGACGGCTCCTACGACTCCGCCTTCGACGCTGCCCGCGAGCGCATCGCCAAGCTGCTCGACCGGCCCGGCGGCCTGCCGCCGCTGGCCCCGTACTACACCCCCGTCACCGCGCCCGGCTATCTGCCCGGGATCCTCGCCCGCCACCACCTCGGCCCGGACGGCGCCCCGCTGCCCGGCGCGCCCGCCGCCGACAAGGACCCCGGACCGGTCCGGCAGATCGTGCGCCGGGCGGCGCGCGGCGCCTACCGGCACGGCGTGCAGCGCGTGGCGCCCGTCATCCGGCGGATGGGCGAGCTGTGAGCCGCCCCGACACCCCTGCCCAAGGAGTAGACCCCATGTCCCGACCGGAAACGGGCCGAGGTGCCTCCGTGCGCCGCGTGCTCGCGGTGATCCCCGCACGCGGCGGCTCCAAGGGCGTGCCCGCGAAGAACCTCCTCCCCGTCGGCGGCGTCCCGCTGGTGGCGCGGACGGTGCGCGAGTGCCGCACGGCCCGGCTGGTGACCGACGTCGTGGTCTCCACCGACGACCAGGCCATCGCGGCCGCCGCCCGGGAGGCCGGCGCCGAGGTCGTGCTGCGGCCCGCCGCCATCGCCGGCGACACGGCCACCTCCGAGGCCGCCGTCCTGCACGCCATGGACGCCCACGAGGCCCTGCACGGGGCGCCGGTGGACGTGGTCCTGCTCGTGCAGTGCACCAGCCCGTTCATCGTCCGCGAGGACATCGACGGGGTGGCGGGCGCGATCACCGAGAACGGTGCCGACACCGCCGTCACCGTCGCGCCCTTCCACGGGTTCGTCTGGCGGGACGCCGACGACGAGGCAGCGGCCGGCTCCGTCGCGGAGACCGACGCCGCGGTCGGCGGCGGCTACGGCGTCAACCACGACAAGTCCTTCCGGCCCCGTCGCCAGGACCGCCCCCAGGACCTGCTGGAGACCGGCGCCGCCTACGCCATGGAGGCCACCGGCTTCCGCAAGCACCAGCACCGCTTCTTCGGCCGCACCGAACTGGTCCGCACGGACCCCGCGCGCGTGCTGGAGATCGACGACCCGCACGACCTCGCCCGCGCCCGGGCCCTCGCCCCGCTCTTCGACGCGGACCGCCCCGGCGCGCTCCCGACCGCCGACGACATCGACGCGGTCGTCCTCGACTTCGACGGCACCCAGACCGACGACCGGGTGCTCGTCGACTCCGACGGACGGGAGTTCGTCTCCGTGCACCGCGGAGACGGACTCGGCATCGCGGCCCTCCGCAGGAGCGGCCTGAAGATGCTGATCCTGTCCACGGAACAGAACCCTGTGGTCGCCGCCCGGGCCCGGAAGCTCAAGCTCCCGGTGCTGCACGGCATCGACCGCAAGGACCTCGCGCTGAAGCAGTGGTGCGAGGAGCAGGGCATCGCGCCGGAGCGCGTGCTCTACGTCGGCAACGACGTCAATGACCTCCCGTGCTTCGCCCTCGTGGGCTGGCCCGTGGCGGTCGCGAGCGCCCACGACGTCGTGCGCGGCGCCGCACGCGCGGTCACCACCGTCCCCGGTGGCGACGGCGCGATCCGAGAGATCGCCAGCTGGATCCTCGGCCCCTCTCTCGATTCCCTCACCAAGTAAGGACATCTCTGCCATGAGCACCAACTCCCGTATCCGCCGGTTCGGTTCGCGCGAGGTCGGCCCCGGCCGCCCGGTCTACGTCTGCGGCGAGATCGGCATCAACCACAACGGCGAGCTGGAGAACGCCTTCAAGCTCATCGACGCCGCCGCCGAGGCCGGCTGCGACGCCGTGAAGTTCCAGAAGCGCACCCCGGAGATCTGCACCCCGCGCGACCAGTGGGACATCGAGCGCGACACCCCCTGGGGCCGGATGACCTACATCGACTACCGCCACCGCGTGGAGTTCGGCGAGGACGAGTACCGCGCCATCGACGACTACTGCAAGTCCAAGAACATCGACTGGTTCGCCTCCCCGTGGGACACCGAGGCCGTCGCCTTCCTGGAGAAGTTCGACGTCCCCGCCCACAAGGTCGCCTCCGCCTCCCTCACGGACGACGAGCTGCTGCAGGCCCTGCGCTCCACCGGCCGCGCCGTGATCCTCTCCACCGGCATGTCGACGCCGAAGCAGATCCGCCACGCGGTCGAGGTCCTCGGCTCCGACAACATCCTGATGTGCCACGCCACGTCGACCTACCCGGCGAAGGCCGAGGAGCTCAACCTGCGGGTCATCAACACCCTCCAGCAGGAGTTCCCCAACGTCCCGATCGGCTACTCCGGCCACGAGACCGGCCTGCAGACCACCCTCGCCGCGGTCGCCCTGGGCGCCACCTTCGTCGAGCGCCACATCACCCTCGACCGCGCCATGTGGGGCTCGGACCAGGCCGCCTCCGTCGAGCCGCAGGGCCTGACCCGCCTCGTCCGCGACATCCGCACCATCGAGGCCTCCCTCGGCGACGGCGTCAAGAAGGTCTACGAGTCCGAGCTGGGCCCGATGAAGAAGCTGCGCCGCGTCACCGGTGTGGTCGCCGAGGCGGAGATCGCCACGGCCGCGGGCGAGCCGGTCGGCGTCTGAACGCACCACCCCCACAACCCCCCTTACGACGGGACGGTCGTACGTCGATGAGACCCCGCGCCGGGAACGCCGGCCCCCACACCCTCGCCTTCGTCGAGAGTCCGGTACAGCTGCTGAACGTGCTGGAGTGGGCGCACGCGCACGCGCCCGGCGTGGGGCTCACCCTCGTGGTGCTGTCACCCCTCGACCCGATGACACGCGGCCAGCTGCGGCGGATGTCCGACCTGGCCCGCGACGAGGGGCACCAGGTCCGCTGGGAGGAAGCGCGCGGCGGCCCCCTGGCGCCCTTCCAGACCATCGGCGGCCTGACCGGTCTGCTCCGCAGGGCACGCCGGGTCGTCCTGGGGGACCCGTTCTCCCGCTACGTCCAGCTGCTGCTGACGATCACCCACGCCCGTGACCTGGTCGTCGTCGACGACGGCACGGCGACCATGGAGTTCGTCGGGCAGCTGGCCCGGGGCGAGCGGCTGGTGCGCTGGCACCGCAAGGGCGGCCGCCCCGGCCCCCGGGACGTGATCTTCGCTCCGGTGTCGGCCTCGGCCCGCCGCCGCCTGACCCCCTCCGGCAGCCGCCGCATCGAGATCTTCTCCTCCATGCCGATGGAGGAGACCCCGGCGGGCGTCACCGTCGGCGCCAACACCTTCGCCTGGACCCGGTCCCGCTTCGGCCCGCCCCGCATCACCAAGGGCGCCGACATGGTGGGCACGTCCCTGGTGGAGACCGGCGTGGTGGACGACGGCAGCTACCTGGAAGCCGTGCGCGCCCTGGCGAAGACCCACGGCGCCACGCGCTACTTCGCCCACCGCCGCGAGAGCACCGACAAGCTCCACCGCCTCGCCGTCGAGACGGGCCTGGAGATCGTCCGCCCCGAGCTGCCCCTGGAACTGATCGCCCGCCGCGGCCCCATCGGCCGCACGATCCTCAGCTTCCCCTCCACGGTCGTCCACACCCTGCCCCTCGCCCTGTCCGGCACGGAGGTCCGCGTGGCGGTCTGCGACATCGACCCGGCCTGGCTGACCGAGAACGCCTCCCCGCGCGCCCAGGGCTTCCTGTCCGGAGTCACGGGCACGGCCCGGGACGTCCACCGCCTGTCAGCGGTGCAGGCGGTCTGAGGGCCCGGGGCGCCGGGCCGGGGCACCGTGCGGTGGCTTGCCACCCTCTGACCTGGGAAGACGCCGGGGGAGAGAGCGGGCTGTGGCAGCGTCGGGACACGAGGACCACGACGCTCCGAGCCGGCCGAGACCCTGAACAGCCCGACGCGCCTTCCTCTCGGGCCGCGCCGACGAGGCGCACCGGATCGCGGTCCGGGCGCCGGCCGAGGCCCGGGCGCAGGGCCACACTCCGGCGCCCTCCTCCTGCCGGGCAGAGCATGCGAACGTCCTTCCACCACTCCGCGACCGACGAGGCTCGTTTCCACCGGCGCGCCGGTGGTGAGGGCTTCGGTATCTACCTAGCCGCGACCGCTCGGCCGAAAAACGCCGGACGGGCCGGGCGCCGGCCTGCGGGCCAGGAGGAACGCGCGCGGCATCTTCTCCTCCCCCTGGGGCTCACGCAGCACCCGGGCGTACATCTCCAGGCCCGCCTCTTCGAGGTGCGCGGCGACCGTGTCAGGAGTGCGCCAGTAGTAGTCGAGTGAGATCTCCTGCCCGTAGCGCTCGGTCAGGCGCTGTTGTCCGTCCTCGTCCCCGGACTGGAAGCCGAGCAGCACGGGGGCGCCCGGCAGCAGGACCCGGCGGAACCCGGCGAAGACGGACGGCAGCTGATCGTCCGGCACATGGATGATCGAGTAGAGCGCGACGATGCCGCCCAGCGTCTCCTCAGGCAGGTCCAGCGCCGTCATCGAACCGACGTGGAAGCGCAGCTCCGGGTGCGCCCGCCGGGCCAGGCCCACCATGCGGGGAGACGCGTCGACCCCGAACACCGGCAGCCCGGCCTCGTGCAGCCGCGCGGTCACATACCCCGGGCCGCTGCCGACGTCCGCGACCGGTGGCCCGGCCGTCCCGGCCGCCCGGACCAGCTCCACGAAGGTCGTCAGCAGGGCCAGCTCCAGGGGTCTCCCGGCCAGACTGTCGGGGTGCTCGGCGGTGTAGGCCTCGGCGATGGCGTCGTAGGAGGCCTGCGTGGACTGTAAGAAATCGGGGGCGCGCACGGGGCGCAGACTAGCGGGACGCTCGTCCGGCAGATGAACGAGCCCGTGTTCGCCGCGCAGAGCGTGGTATCCGTGGAGAGGATGGATGGATACCGGAGTCGCGACGTCGGTATGGCCGAAGTCACACTCCGGGAGATGGGTGGCCCGGTCCGACCCAAAAAGCAGGCCAGTCTACCCATCTCACTTGATAGCTATGCGTCCGGCGGTCATATTTTCTTCCCCTTTCGGGTTGAAGTTTTGTTGATCCAGGGTCGGTCGACCGCCTCGGCGCCCTACCCTTCAGAGGGTGAAGCCACTGATGTCACTGGAGTCCGAGGTCGATCTTCCCGGCGGAGCCGTACTTCCCGGTGCACTGCCCGACGCGCTGCGGGCCGAGCTCATCGCGTTCCGACGCGACATGCACATGCACCCGGAGCTCGGCAACCAGGAGTTCCGCACGACCGCCGCGATCAAGGAGCGGCTGGAGCGGGCCGGCCTCAAGCCGCGCGTCCTCGCCGTGGGGACCGGACTCGTCTGTGACATCGGCGTGGAGGGCGAGCAGTGGGACGGCGGTCCCAGCATGCTCGCCCTGCGGGCCGACATCGACGGCCTGCCCATCCCGGACACCAAGACGGAGTGCCCGTACCGCTCGACGGTGCCCGACCGCGCGCACGCCTGCGGCCACGACGTGCACACCACCGTCGTCCTGGGTGCCGGCCTGGTCCTCGCCGAGCTGCACCGGCAGGGCGCGCTGCCCCGCCCCGTCCGGCTGATCTTCCAGCCCGCCGAGGAGGTGCTGCCCGGCGGCGCCGCCGACGCCATCAAGAGCGGGGCGCTGGAAGGGGTCGGCGCGATCATCGCCGTGCACTGCGACCCCCGCGTGGACGCCGGAAGGATCGGGCTCCGTGAGGGTCCCATCACCTCCGCCTGCGACCGGCTGGAGATCGGCCTCGACGGCCCGGGCGGCCACACCGCCCGCCCCCACCTCACGACCGACCTGGTCACCGCCGCGGCCCGCGTCGTCACCGACGTGCCCGCGCTGGTCGGCCGGCGCTTCGACAGCCGCAGCGGGCTCGCCATCACCTGGGGCCGCGTCGAGTCGGGCCACGCACCGAACGTGATCCCGCAGCACGCCGAGCTCTCCGGCACGGTGCGCTGCCTCGACCTGGAGGCGTGGCGGCAGGCCCCCGACGTCGTCGTCGCGGCCATCGACGAGGTCGCCAACCTCCACCGCGCCAAGTCGGAGATCAACTACGTGCGCGGCGTCCCGCCGGTCGTCAACGAGCCCGGCGTCACCGAACTGCTGCGCGAAGCCATGATCGCCCGCCGCGGCGTCGAGTCCGTCGAGGGCACCGAGCAGAGCCTCGGCGGCGAGGACTTCTCCTGGTACCTGGAGCACGTCCCCGGCGCCATGGCCCGCCTGGGCGTCCGCACCCCCGGCGAACGCCACGTGCGCGACCTCCACCAGGGCGACTTCGACGTCGACGAGTCGGCCATCACGGTAGGCGTAGAACTCTTCACCGCCGCAGCCCTGGTCAACGGCCTCCGCTAGGCGCCCTCCCAGCGGAAACCCGACCTCCTTGGGCCGCGGGGCATCCCGACTCCATAGGGGCGCGGGGAACTGCGCGACCAGCCACGACGCCCCCGCACACGACCAACGGCCCCCAAGCCCCCAAGCCCCACCCGACCGGCGTCACCCCGGACCCCGGACCCCGGGGTTACCCGACTCCATAGGGGCGCGGGGAACTGCGCGACCAGCCACGACGCTCCCGCACACAACCAACGGCCCCCCACACCCCCGGGCCACCCCGACAGCACCCCCACACCCCCCCCGCTTGCGAGCGGCGCAGCCTAGCGGCACCCTGGTGCCCGTGGCGAGGTAGACACGCGCCGTGTCCCCGAGTACACCTTTTCGACCCTGTTCGATCCCGTGGTTCACAAGGGCGTAACCGGCCATCGGCACGAATGGATAACGGCCCCGCGGCGAACCGTTCCCAGGAGTGTCTACGCGCGTTAATGTGCGCCGAACCGAGCACCCACTGCGGGGCTTTGGAGAATGGGGAACTTCAGATGCGTCGGATTTCCAAACTGACCCGCGTCGCGGTGGGGGTCGCGTCGCTCGGGCTCGTCGCCACGGCCTGCGGCGGCACCAGCAGCGACAGCGGTGACAGCGACAGCAGCGAGCGCGGCGTCGCGATCGCGTACGACGTCGGCGGCAAGGGCGACCAGTCCTTCAACGACGCCGCCTACGCCGGCCTGACGAAGGCCAAGGACGAGTTCGGCTACAAGACGGCCGACATCGAGCCCACCGAGGGCGAGACGGACGCCGACAAGGAGCAGCGCCTGGCGTCGCTGGCCAAGCAGGGCTACAACCCGGTCATCGGTGTCGGCTACGCGTACACCGCGGCGATGAAGGCCGTCGCCTCCAAGTACCCGGACACCACCTTCGGCATCGTGGACTCCGTGGTCGAGGGCAAGAACGTCGCCTCCCTCGTCTTCGCCGAGGAGCAGGCCTCGTACCTCGCCGGTGTGGCCGCCGCCAAGGCCACGAAGACCGACGTCGTCGGCTTCGTGGGCGGCGTGGACGTCCCGCTGATCCACAAGTTCGAGGCCGGCTACACGCAGGGTGTCAAGGACACCAAGCCCGGGGTGGAGGTCCTGTCGCAGTACCTCACCCAGACGGCCGAAGAGGGCGGTTTCGCCAGCCCGGACAAGGGCAAGGCCGCCGCCGAGGGCCAGATCGAGAAGAAGGCCGACGTGCTCTACGCGGCCGCCGGTCTGTCCGGACAGGGCGTGATCGAGGCCGCCGCCAAGGCGAAGGTCTGGGCGATCGGCGTCGACTCCGACCAGTACAAGCAGGCCGCTCTGGCCCCGTACAAGAACTACATCCTCACGTCCGCGCTCAAGGACGTCGGCGGAGCGGTCTACGCGCTGTCCAAGTCGGTCCAGGACGACAAGCCGCTGACCGGCGTGAAGACCTTCGACCTGAAGGTCAACGGCGTCGGGCTCTCCGAGTCGAACCCCGAGTTCGCCAAGGTCGCGGGCCTCAAGGAGGCCGTGGAAAAGGCGAAGCAGGGCATCGACGACGGCTCCATCAAGGTGAAGACCGAGTAGTACCGCCCCCACAGGGCAGCAGAGCGGGCGGACACCCCAGGGTGTCCGCCCGCTCCGTGCTTCCGGCCCTCCTGCGCGACAACGCAGGGAAGCGGAGCACCCGGATCGCGGAAGCGCATCACCCAGCGCCACCCCCCGTTTGCGGTCGGCAACGCCCCGGCCAAGGCCGGGTGATGGCTTGGCCACGGGCGCATAACAAGGTGGACAGAAGGGGTTTTCAGGCAGGTCTACGCGCGTTAATCTGCGGCGAAGCCAGCGCTGAAGCTGAACCGTCCCGGCGCTGTGCGACCTCGTTGTACGACAGGAGCACCCACACATGCGCCGGATTTCCCGGATCACGGTCGCAGGCGCAGCGACCGCCTCCCTGGCCCTCGCGCTCTCCGCCTGCGGCGGCACCTCGACCTCCGCCGGGTCGTCGGACTCGAAGGGCGACAAGGGTCTCGCCATCGCCTACGACGTCGGCGGCAAGGGCGACCAGTCCTTCAACGACGCCGCGTACGCGGGCCTGGAGCAGGCGAAGAAGGAGTTCGGGTACCAGACGGCCGACGTGGAGCCCACCGAGGGCGAGACGGACGCCGACAAGGAGCAGCGCCTGGTCTCCCTCGCCAAGCAGGGCCACAACCCGGTCATCGGCGTCGGCTACGCCTACGCCTCGGCCGTGAAGGGTGCCGCCGAGAAGTTCCCGGACACCACCTTCGGCATCGTCGACGACGCCACGATCAACGCCAAGAACGTGGCCGACCTGGTCTTCAGTGAGGAGGAGGCCTCCTACCTGGCCGGTGTCGCCGCCGCCAAGACCAGCAAGTCCAAGGTCGTCGGCTTCGTCGGCGGTGTGGACATCCCGCTGATCCACAAGTTCCAGGCGGGCTTCGCGCAGGGCGTGAAGGACACCGACCCGAAGGTCAAGGTGCTCTCCCAGTACCTCACCCAGACGGCCGAGGAGGGCGGTTTCGCCAGCCCCGACAAGGGCAAGACGGCTGCCGAGGGCCAGATCGAGAAGAAGGCCGACGTCGTCTACGCGGCCGCCGGCCTGTCCGGTCAGGGTGTCATCGAGGCCGCCGCCGCCAACAAGGTGTGGGCCATCGGTGTCGACTCCGACCAGTACCAGCAGGAAGCCCTCGCCAAGTACAAGGACTCCATCCTGACCTCGGCGATGAAGGACGTCGCCAAGGCGGTGTACAACCTGGCGAAGTCGGTCGAGGACGGCAAGCCCGAGACCGGTATCGTTCGTGGCGATCTGAAGACCGGCGAGGTGAGCCTGTCGAACTCCAACCCGAAGTTCGCGGACGACGCCGAGCTTCAGGAAGCCATCAAGACGGCCAAGGAGAAGATCATCAGCGGCGAGATCAAGGTCAAGAGCAGCTGACGAGCGACTGCCTCGAAGCAGGCGGTAACCCCCGGGGTTACGTCCGCTCGACGGGGTACGGGGAGCTGCTCCTCGTACCCCGTTGCCGCGGGGCGTCGGCCCCTTTGTATGCCGTAGGGGCGCTACGCGCGTAGACGGCCCCCGTCCCCAGGAGAGTGCGCCATCAACGCGTCCAGCAGCCCTCCGGCCGGAGCGGCGGTCAACGAATCGGTGACCGCCGTCGAACTCGCCGGGATCACCAAGCGTTTCCCCGGTGTCGTGGCCAACCACGACATCCACCTCACCGTCCGCAAGGGCACCGTGCACGCCCTCGTCGGCGAGAACGGCGCCGGCAAGTCGACGCTGATGAAGATCCTCTACGGCATGCAGAAGCCGGACGAGGGCACCATCGCCGTGAGCGGCGAGCAGGTCAGCTTCTCCTCGCCGGCCGACGCCATCGTCCGCGGCATCGGCATGGTCCACCAGCACTTCATGCTCGCCGACAACCTCACGGTCCTGGAGAACGTGGTCCTCGGCAGCGAGAACCTCTACGGCATCGGCGCCAAGGCCCGCCGCAAGATCAAGGAGCTCTCCGAGCGCTACGGCCTCGGCGTCGAGCCCGACCTCCTCGTCGAGGAACTCGGCGTCGCCGCCCGCCAGCGCGTGGAGATCCTCAAGGTCCTCTACCGCGGCGCCACCACCCTCATCCTCGACGAGCCGACCGCCGTGCTCGTGCCGCAGGAGGTCGAAGCCCTCTTCGTCAACCTGCGCGAACTGCGCTCCGAGGGCCTGTCGGTCATCTTCATCTCCCACAAGCTCGGCGAGGTGCTCTCCGTCGCCGACGAGATCACCGTCATCCGCCGCGGCACCACCGTCGGCACGGCCGTCCCCGCCGAGACGTCGCCCCGTCAGCTCGCCGAGATGATGGTCGGCAGCGAGCTGCCCACGCCCGAGACGGCCGAGTCCACGGTCACCGACCGCCCGGTCATCAGCGTCGACAAGCTGCGCCTGGCGGCCCCCGGCGGCAAGGCCCTCCTCGACGACATCAGCTTCACCATCCACGCGGGCGAGGTCCTCGGCATCGCCGGCGTCGAGGGCAACGGCCAGACCGAACTCGTCGACGCCCTCATCGGCCTGAGGGCCGCCGACACCGGCACCATCCGGCTCGCCGACGAGGAGATCACCGCCTGGCCCACCCGTCGCCGCCGCGAGCAGGGCATCGGCTACATCCCCGAGGACCGGCACCGCCACGGCCTCCTCCTGGAGGCACCCCTCTGGGAGAACCGCATCCTCGGCCACGTCACGGAGAAGCCGCTGGCCAAGGGCGTCTGGCTGGACCCGAAGGCGGCCCAGGAGGACACCCGGCGGATCGTCACGGAGTACGACGTCCGCACCCCCGGCATCGACGTCACCGCCGCCTCCCTGTCCGGCGGCAACCAGCAGAAGCTGATCGTCGGCCGCGAGATGAGCCACAAGCCGCGCTTCCTCATCGCCGCCCACCCCACCCGGGGCGTGGACGTCGGTGCCCAGGCCGCCATCTGGGATCACATCCGCGAGGCGCGCCGCGAGGGCCTGGCCGTGCTGCTGATCTCCGCCGACCTGGACGAGCTGATCGGCCTGTCCGACACGCTGCGCGTGATCTACAACGGCAAGCTGGTCGCGGACGCCGACCCGGCCACCATCACCCCCGAGGAGCTCGGCTCGGCCATGACCGGTGCCGCCACCGGGCACCTGGAGCACGACGACACCCCCGAGATCTCGAAGGCCGACGCCCCCGAGTCTCCGGAAGACGAGGCCCGCTGATGAAGAAGTTCGACAAGGAGCGCGTGCTCCTCGCGGTGGCCGGACCGGTCATCGCGCTGGCCGTGGCCTTCGTCCTGAGCGCGATCGTGCTGCTCGCGTCGGGCAAGAGCCCCTTCGAACCGTTCGCCCTGATGTTCGAGCAGCTCAGCTTCTCCGACATCCAGGTCCTGATCATCAACCAGGCCTCGATGTACTACATCGCGGCCCTCGCGGTGGCCATCGGCTTCCGGATGAACCTGTTCAACATCGGCGTCGACGGCCAGTACCAGCTCGGCGCCATGATGGCCGCCATCGTCGGCGCCCATGTGAACACGCCCGCCGCGATCCAGGTCCCGCTGCTGCTCCTGACGGCCGTCCTCACCGGCGCCTTCTGGGCCGGCATCGCCGGTGTCCTCAAGGTCACCCGCGGCGTCAGCGAGGTCGTCGCCACGATCATGCTCAATGCGATCGCGACCTCCGTGATCGCCTACCTGTGGCTGCCGGACGTCTTCGGCGTGAAGGTCGGCAACAACAACACCACCGGCGAGATGTACGAGTCCGGCTGGATCCCCGGCATCCCGATGGGCGCGGCCGGCGAGATCTACGGCCTGGTGCTGCTCGCCGTGCTGCTCGGCATCGGCTACTGGGTCGTCCTCAACCGCACCCGCTTCGGCTTCGACCTGCGCGCCTCCGGTGCCTCGCAGACCGCCGCCGCGGCCAGTGGCGTGGACCCCAAGCGCATGGTGCTCAGCGCCATGCTGATCTCCGGCGGCATCGCGGGCCTCGCCGGCCTGCCGATCCTGCTCGGTGACACCCACACCTACAGCCTGAACTTCCCCACCGGCATCGGCTTCCTCGGCATCGGCATCGCCCTGCTGGGCCGCAACAGCCCCGTCGGCATCGCCTTCGCCGCCCTGCTGTGGGCCTGGCTCGACAAGGCCTCGCCCGAGCTCGACTTCCACGGCTACGACAAGGAGATCGCGGTCATCATGCAGGGCCTGATCGTCCTCTCGGTCGTCGTCTCCTACGAGGCCGTCCGCGAATGGGGCCTGCGCCGCCAGCAGCGCCGCGTCGGTGCCGAACTCGCCGCCGGTCACGTGCTCGGCGCCCAGAACACGAAGGAGGTGGCTGGCCGATGACCACCGCGACCGACGTCAACCAGCCCTCGCTGCAGCCCGCGGCGCCGACCGGCCGTCGCCTGTCGTGGCCCGTCCTGCTGCTCATCATCGCCGGAGGCCTGGCGCTCACCTCGATCGTCCGCATCATCACGGGCGCCGACGGCATCACCAACGTCAGCCAGATGTCCACCGCGCTCCAGCTCGCCGTCCCGATCGGCCTCGCCGGTCTCGGCGGCCTGTGGGCCGAGCGCGCGGGCGTGGTCAACATCGGCCTCGAAGGCATGATGATCCTCGGCACCTGGTTCGGGGCCTGGGCCGGCTTCCAGTGGGGCCCGTGGACCGGGGTCCTGGTCGGCATCCTCGGCGGCGCGATCGGCGGTCTGCTGCACGCCTTCGTGACCGTCACCTTCAACGTCAACCACATCGTCTCCGGTGTGGCGATCAACATCCTCGCCCTCGGCGCCACCCGCTACCTCGCGCCCCTCGCCTTCGAGGGCCACACCGGCGGCTCCGCCAAGCAGTCCCCGGCGGTGGAATCCCTCGGGAACTTCACGGTGCCCGGTCTGTCCGACGCCCTGAGGGACCTCAACGCCCATGGCTGGTTCCTGATCTCGGACATCGCCGGCCTGCTCGGCGGCCTGGTCACCAACGTGTCCTGGCTGACGCTGATCGCCGTCGCGCTGATCCCCGCCACCTGGTGGATCCTGTGGCGCACCGCGTTCGGCCTGCGCCTGCGCTCCTGCGGCGAGAACCCGGTGGCCGCCGAGTCCCTCGGCGTCAACGTCTACAAGTACAAGTACATCGCCGTCGTCATCTCCGGCGGTCTGGCCGGCCTCGGCGGTGTCTTCCTGTCCATCGTGGCCAACCCCTTCTACCTGGAGGGTCAGGTCAGCGGACGCGGCTTCATCGGCCTCGCGGCGATGATCTTCGGCAACTGGATGCCGGGCGGCCTCGCCCTCGGCGCGGGCCTGTTCGGCTACACCGACAGCCTCAACCTGCGCGGCGGCTCCGCCAACGTCCACGCCCTGCTGCTGCTCGGCGCGCTGTTGCTGATCATCGGCGCCATCTGGCTGGTCGTCCGCAAGAAGTACGTCCCGGCCGTGTGCACGCTGGTCGCCGGCGCCCTGGTGTTCGCCTGGTACGCGACCACCGACGAGGTCCCGAACCAGGTCGTCTCCGCCACGCCGTACGTCATCACCCTGGTCGTCCTCGCCCTGTCCGCCCAGCGGCTTCGGATGCCGAGGGCGAACGGCATGCCGTACCGGAAGGGGCAGGGCAAGTGACCGACGCCGGTTCCGCCGTCGACTGGGAGAAGCTGCGCGCGGTGGCCCGGGACGCCATGTCCCGGGCGTACGCCCCCTACTCCGGCTACCCGGTCGGCGTGGCCGCCCTGGTCGACGACGGGCGGATCGTCTCCGGCTGCAACGTCGAGAACGCCTCGTACGGCCTCGGACTGTGCGCCGAGTGCGGTCTGGTGTCGGAGCTGCACAACACCGGCGGCGGCCGACTGACGCACTTCACCTGCGTCGACCGCAACGGCGACACACTCGTCCCGTGCGGCCGCTGCCGCCAGCTGCTCCACGAGTTCGGCGGCCCGGAGATGCTGCTGGAGACCCCCGCCGGGATCCTGCCGCTCTCGGAGATGCTGCCCCAGGCCTTCGGCCCGGAACACCTCAGCAAGTAACCCCCGTGCGGCCCCTCTGAGTTGCTCACGCGACCGGCTCAGAGGGGCCGTGCGGCTTCTGGAACCCTCGGAAGGAAGCCAAGCCATGGCCATGGACGTCATCTCCGTCATCCGCACCAAGCGGGACCGCGGTGAACTCAGCGACGCACAGATCGACTGGGTCATCGACGCGTACACCCGCGGGGAGGTCGCCGACGAGCAGATGTCCGCCCTCGCCATGGCGATCCTGCTGAACGGCATGAACCGCCGCGAGATCGCCCGCTGGACGGCCGCGATGATCGCCTCCGGCGAGCGCATGGACTTCGCGTCCCTGTCCCGCCCGACCGCCGACAAGCACTCCACGGGCGGCGTCGGCGACAAGATCACCCTGCCGCTCGCCCCCCTGGTCGCCGCCTGCGGCGCGGCCGTACCGCAGCTGTCCGGCCGCGGCCTCGGCCACACCGGCGGCACCCTGGACAAGCTCGAAGCGATCCCCGGCTGGCGTGCGCTGCTCTCCAACGAGGAGATGCTGCACGTCCTCGACACCACCGGCGCGGTCATCTGCGCCGCGGGCGACGGCCTGGCCCCCGCCGACAAGAAGCTCTACGCCCTGCGGGACGTCACCGGCACGGTCGAGGCCATCCCGCTGATCGCCTCTTCGATCATGTCCAAGAAGATCGCCGAGGGTACGGGCTCGCTGGTGCTGGACGTGAAGGTCGGCACCGGCGCCTTCATGAAGACCATCGAGGACGCCCGTGAGCTGGCCTCCACGATGGTCGGCCTCGGGACCGACCACGGCGTGAAGACGGTCGCGCTCCTCACGGACATGTCCACCCCCCTCGGTCTGACCGCCGGAAACGCCCTGGAGGTCCGCGAGTCGGTGGAGGTCCTGGCGGGCGGCGGCCCGGCGGACGTGGTCGAGCTGACGGTCGCCCTGGCCCGCGAGATGCTGGACGCGGCCGGGGTGAAGGACGCCGACCCGGCGAAGGCGCTGGCCGACGGCTCCGCGATGGACGTCTGGCGGCGCATGATCGCGGCCCAGGGCGGCGACCCGGACGCGACGCTTCCGGTGGCCCGCGAGCAGCACGTGATCAAGGCCCCGGCCTCGGGTGTCCTGACCCGCCTCGACGCCTACGGCATCGGCGTCGCGGCCTGGCGCCTCGGCGCGGGCCGTGCCCGCAAGGAGGACCCGGTGCAGGCGGGCGCCGGCGTCGAGATGCACGCCAAGCCGGGCGACACGGTCACGGAGGGCCAGCCCCTCCTGACCCTCCACACCGACACACCCGAGCGCTTCGAGTACGCCCTCCAGTCGATCGAGGGCGCCTATGACGTCGCGGCGCCCGGGACGGACTTCACGGCGTCGCCGGTGGTGCTGGAACGTATCGCCTGACCAGGCGGTTTCCCCTTCGGGTGAACGGGATCGGTGGACCCCCGCCGGTCCCGTTCGGCATGCTGGGATCGGTGACGCACCGATTGGAGAACCGCCATGAGCGCACTCACCGTCGACCACTCGCCGGCCAACGGGCACGAGTGGGACGACCTCGTCCGGATCTGGCAGGAGACGGACGCGCCAGAGGGCTGCAAGGTGGAGATCATCGAGGGGATCGTCACCGTGGCACCACCGCCGTCCAACGCCCACAACGACATCGCTGACCTGGTTCAGCGCGCCTTGTACGAGGTCATCCCCAGGCACTGGGGCATCTACCAGACCCTGGGTACGGCGGTCCCGTCCCGTGACGGGCTCTACATTCCTGATCTTGCAGTAGCCCCCAGGCAGGTTCTCCGGGACGAGGGTGGCAACTTCATCCCAGCGGCTGCCGCCGAACTCATCGTCGAGATCACGTCCAAGTCGAACGCGGCGCACGACCGGATCAAAAAGGCCGCAGGCTACGCCCAGGCGGGTGTCCCGCTGTATCTGCTCATCGACGGCTGGGCCCCCGGCGGTCCCACCATCACGCTCTACGGCGAACCGCAACGGGATGTCTACCGGGTTCTCGACGCGGGCAAGTTCGGAGAACTCATCACGCTGCCCGAGCCCTTCGGCCTCGATATCGACACCGGCGAGTTCGCCGAGAACTGAGTCACCCCAACACAGCCGCCACCCCCACCAGCACCGGCACCGCCAGCACCGTCGACAGCAGGATCGCCTCCCTCGCCAGCACCTCGCCCACCCGGTAGCTGCTCGCGTACGTGAAGAGGTTCTGCGCCGCCGGCAGCGCCGACGTCACCACCACGTCGAGCAGCAGGGCGCCGCGCAGACCGAAGACGCCCGCCGCGAGGGCCCAGGCGACCAGGGGCTGGACCACGGACTTCAGGGCCACGGCGAGGAGTACCGGGGCCCGTTCCGCGCCGCGCAGCGGGAGCGTGCTGCCGCGCAGGGAGATGCCGAAGGCCAGGAGCACGGCGGGCACCGACATGTTGCCGATCAGGGTCAGGGGGTCCAACAGCGGGCCCGGCACCGTGCGGCCCGACGCCGAGACCACCACCCCGGCCAGGGAGCCCAGCGCTATCGGATTGCGCAGCGGCGTGAGCAGCCGCTGCCACAGGGGACGCTTCCCCCCGCCGCTCGCCAGGTCCAGCACCGTCAGCGCCACCGGTGTGACACCGACCAGCTGGAACAGCAGCACCGGCGCGACCAGCGACGCGTCACCCAGCACGTACACGGCGATCGGAATGCCCAGGTTCCCGGAGTTGACGTAGCTGGAGCACAGCGCGCCGATCGTCGTCCGGCCCACGCCCCAGCCGCGCGCCGCCCCCACCGCCACGAAGATCCCCGCCACCGCTGCCGTGCTCATCGCCGTGACCAGCAGCCGGTCGGAGAAGATCACGGACAGGTCGGCCTGCGCGAGGGTCGTGAAGAGCAGCGCCGGCGACGCCACATGGAAGGCGAGCTTCGTCAGGACCTCACGGCCGCCGTCGCCCAGATACCCCCGCCGGCCGATCAGATAGCCGACGCCGATGACGACGGCGATGACCGCGAACCCGCTCAGCACCCCCTGCACGGCTCCTCCCCACCGGCGACGAGGGCAGCGGGCAGTACGGCGGGGCCGGATCGGTGGGGCATACAGCCAACCCTCCGGGGAAGGCACTGCCCAGGTCAATGTGATCCTTACGGCGCCGACAGGACGGACAGCCGCGATGAGTTACCGCCGCCCGCCCGGTCTACCGATCGTGGACGCCATGACACCGCCCGTGCTCGTACTGCCCGGCCCCGTCACCCGGGACGAGGTGAGGGGGCTCAGCGACGATGTGCGGGCACTGCTGCACGGCAGCGGTGCCCGGGTCGTGGTGTGCGATGTCGCGGGCCTGGGGCCGCCGGGCCTCGCCGCCGTCGATCTGCTGGGGAGGCTCCAGCTGGCCGCCCGCCGCGCCGGGGGGCGGATCCGGCTGCGCGACCCCGATCCGGCGCTACGCGCCCTGCTCGACCTGGTCGGTCTCGGCTTCGAGGTGGAGGGGGAGGTCGAAGAGCGGGAACCAGCGCTGGGTGTCGAGGAAGCAGTGGAACCCGGTGATCCGGCCGTCTGAGATCTCCAGCACCTGGACCGCCCACGGCGTGAAGCCGCCCTTCTCGGGGTCCGGCTTGTACTGGGCGAACCCGGGCAGGCCGTTGACCTGGACGGGCACCAGCCGGGAGCCCGCGCAGGGCGCGCCGAGGGTGGTCATGAAGCCGGTGATGTCCCGCGTGCCGGTCAGCCACAGGTCGAACGGCGGCATCGTCATGACCGCGTCCTCGTGCAGCAGCGCCGTCAGCGCCGTCATGTCGTAGCCCTCGAAGGCCGCCACATAGCGGTCCAGCAGCTTCTGCTGGTCCTCGTCCAGCGGGTCGGAGACGGCCGCCGCGGCGCCCCGCTCCTGCCGCTCGGCGAGGGTGGCACGGGCCCGCTGGAGGGCGCTGTTCACCGACGCCACCGAGGTGTCCAGCAGCTCGGCGACCTCACTGGCCTTCCAGGCCAGGACCTCGCGCAGGATCAGCACGGCCCGCTGCTTGGCCGGGAGCTGCTGCAGGGCGGCCATGAACGCGAGCCGCACGGACTCCTTGGCGATCGCCGCCTCCGCCGGGTCACCGGTGGTGGGCAGCACACGGGCGTCCGGCATGGGCTCCAGCCAGGTGTTGTCCGGTCGGGGGGAGAGGGCGGCCTGGGCGAGCGGGGTGGACTCGGTCAGGTCCATGGGCCGGGCGCGCTTGTTGCCCGCGGTCAGCATGTCCAGGCACACGTTGGTCGCGATGCGGTAGAGCCAGGAGCGCAGACTGGAGCGGCCCTCGAATGTGGCGTAGCTGCGCCAGGCGCGGACCATCGTGTCCTGCACCGCGTCCTCCGCCTCGAAGGAGGAGCCGAGCATCCGGTAGCAGTACCCCGTCAGCTCCGTCCGGTGTGCCTCCAGCCTGCTGTCCAGGTCCGTCGGTGCCGCCGTGCCGTTCGCCATCTCCACCCACCCCTGTGGACGTTCTGTTCACGCGCCATTGCGCTCCAGCACTCCGGAAGCTACCGCAGCCCACTGACAACGGCCCCCCGAGCGCACAAAAGCGCAGGTGGGAGCTGGTGATCCAGACCGGCGGCGACCGACGTGCGGGCCTTCACACGAGCTCCTTGACCGACATGAGCAGATGCCGGTGCTCCCCGGCCTCCGCGCCCGCATCCGCCTCCCCGTCGCCCGGCACGGCGTGCAGCAGCGCCCGCTGCCCCGCCCCGAGCAGTTCCAGCCGCACCCGTGGGCTCTCGAAGGACGTCAGGGCGTCCAGCAGGTAGGCCGGGTTGAACGCGACCGGCATCTCGTCGGCGCCGCTCAGCGTGGCGGGCAGCCGCTGGGCCGCCACGTCGTCGCCGTAGCCGGCGCGCAGCCGTAGGGATCCGCCGGCCGAGAAGTCCAGCCGCACGGGGCTGTTCGCCTCCGCCACCACCGCGACCCGCCGCACCGCCTCCGCGAGGTCCTCGCGCGCCACCTCGGCGACCGCTGCCCCCGCCATGTCGAACAGCGACGTGTACGACGGCAGCCGCCCGTCCAGCAGCCGCAGCGCGGTCCGCGTCCGCCCGCTCTCGAATCCGACCAGCCCGCCGCCCCCGCCCGGCTCCCACCCGATCCGCACGTTCCCGCCGCGCCCCAGCGACCGCGCCGCGTCCAGCAGCCGCCGCGCGGGCAGCAGTGTCTCCACGACCCCGTCACCGGCGGCGACCTCCGGCTTCCACTCCAGCCGCCGCACCGCGTACCGGTAGCGGTCCGAGGCCGACAGGGTCATCTCCCCGCCGTCGAGGCGCAGTTGTACGCCCGTCAGCAGGGGCAGCGTGTCGTCACGTCCGGCGGCGACCGCCACCTGGGCGACGGCGGTCGCGAAGGCGGCGGCGTCGACGGTGCCGTAGGGCGCGGGCGGCCCGGGCGGCGACGGGTACTCCGCGAGCGGCAGCGTCGACAGCCCGAAGCGCGTACCGTCCGCCTCCACCGTGAACCGCGAGCCCTCCAGCACACAGCCCACCGGCCCGTCCGGCAGCACCCGGCAGACGTCCAGCAGCCGCCGCCCCGGGACCAGCACCCGCCCGGGGGCCGTGACCTCCGCGTCGGCCTCCACCCGAACCGCCGCCTCGAAGTCGAACCCCGTCACGGCCAGCCGCCCCGCGCCCGCCTCCAGCAGCAGCCCGCCCAGCACCGGCACCGGTGTCCGGCCGGGCAGCGCGCGGGCCGCCCGGCCCACGGCATCGGCGAACTCCGTACGGTCGATGCGGAGCTCCATGAAAAATCCCCCTGCTCGAAACCGGTGACCAGCCGGCGCGGACGTTATCCGCACCCACTGACAACCGGCCCCGACCAGGGGGGATGCCGCAGAGTCTCAGGCGGCCGTGGCCAGTTCCCGGCGCTGCAGCCGGGCCGCCCGGGTGCCGAAGACCGTGATGGTGACGACGCCCAGGACCGCCAGGAGTCCGACCCCGACCGTCCCGGCCCAGCCGCCCGCGTGGAAGGCGATCGCGCCGACCGTGCTGCCCGCGCTGGAACCGATGTAGTACGCGGACTGGTACAGCGCCGAGGCCTGGGCGCGGCCGTGCGTGGCCGTCTTGCTGACCGCGGAGGAGGCGACCGCGTGGCCCGCGAAGAAGCCCGCCGTGATGAGGACCAGGCCCGCCAGGACCAGCGGGAGCGAGTCCGCCAGGGACAACAGCAGACCCGCCGTCGTCGTACCGCCCGCCGCGTACAGCGCGCCCCGCCGGCCCAGCCGCCCGACCAGCCGGCCCGCCGTCGACGCCGACACCGTGCCGACCAGGTAGACCAGGAAGATCGAGCCGATGATGCCCTGCGGCAAGGAGAACGGAGCCTCGGTCAGCCGGTAGCCGATGACCGTGTACACACCGCCGAACACCGTCATGAACAGTGCGCCGATCGCGTACAGCCGGCACAGCAGCGGGTCGGACAGGTGGCCGCGGACCGTCCGGGCCAGGACGCGCGGCCGCAGCGAACCGGCCTTGAAGTGCTTGGGGGCGGGGAGCAGCAGCCGGAAGGCCACCGCGCACGCCACCGCGATCACACCGATGACCCCGACGGCGATCCGCCAGCCCCATTCCTGCGCGACCCAGCCGGTGATGACCCGGCCGCTCATCCCGCCGACGCTGTTGCCCGCGACGAACAGTCCGATCGCCGTGACCAGCGCCTTCGGGCTGACCTCCTCCGCGAGATACGCCGTCGCCGAAGCGGGCAGCCCGGCGAGGGCGGCGCCCTGCAGCGCCCGCAGCGCGATCAGCACACCGAGAGAGGGGGCGAGCGGCACCAGCAGCCCGAGCGTGACGGCCACCGCGAGCGACGCGGTCATGACCGCCCGGCGTCCGAAGCGCTCCGACAGGGCGCTCATCGGCAGCACGAACAGCGCCAGCCCGCCCGTCGCGGCGGCCACCGTCCAGCTCGCGTCGCTCGCCGCCACACCGAACTCGCCGGAGATCAGCGGGAGCAGCGCCTGCGTGGAGTACAGCAGCGCGAAGGTCGCGACACCCGCGAGGAAGAGGGCGAAGCTCATCCGGCGGTAGCCGGGGCCGCCCGGGGAGACACGTGCATCGGGGGTGGGAACAGAGGCATCGGCGCCCACGATCGTGGACGCCCCGGTACTGGCGGGAGACATGCCTCGAACCTACGGACGCCGCACTCATCCGTCCAATGCATGGAACGGTCATAATCGTTCCCATGGTGCATCAACCAAGCTCACAGCCACGCCTGTCACCAAGCAGTGACACAGAAGACATGGCAGAGATGTCGAAGCTGCTGGCGCCGCGCCTCGCCTACTTCGCGGGCGTCGCCCGCACCGAGCACGTCACCCGCGCCGCCCAGGAGATGAACGTCCCCCAGTCGACCCTGTCCCGCTCCATGGCCCGCCTGGAGCAGGACCTGGGCGTCGACCTGTTCGCCCGGCACGGCCGCACGGTCTCCCTCACCCCGGCCGGCCGCACCTTCCTCACCTCCGTCGAACGTGCCCTGGCCGAGGTCGAGCGCGCCGCCGAGGAGGTCCGCGCCGACGCCGACCCGACCACCGGCAAGGTCGCCTTCGGCTTCCTGCACACCATGGGCGCCGAGACCGTCCCGGGCCTGCTGCACGCCTTCCGCGCCGACCACCCGCGCGTCCGTTTCAGCCTCGTCCAGAACTACGGGGAGGCCATGCTGGAACGCCTCCGCGCCGGCGAGCTCGACCTGTGCCTGACGTCCCCGGTGCCGGACGCCCCCGACCTCGTGGCCCGCCGCCTGGACGAGCAGAAGCTGCGCCTGGTCGTCCCCGCCGACCACTCCCTGGCCGGCCGCCGCCGCATCCGCCTCGCCGAGGCCGCGGACGAAACCTTCGTCACCCTGGAACCCGGTTACGGCCTGCGCCGCATCACCGACGACCTCTGCAAGGAGGCCGGCTTCAAGCCCCGCATCGCCTTCGAGGGCGAGGAGGCGGAAACGCTGAGGGGCTTGGTGGCGGCGGGCCTGGGAGTGGCCCTCCTGCCCCCGCCGGCGGTCCCGCGCCCCGGGGTGGTGGAACTGACGGTCACGGCCCCCCGCGCGGCCCGCGAGATCGGCGTGGCCTGGCTGGAGGGCCATCCGGACACGCCGCCGGTGGCGGCTTTCAAGAAGTTCCTGCTCTCGAGAAGAGGCAGTTTGCTGCCGACTTGAGGGGCGCGGGGAACTGCGCGAGCAACCCACCACAAACCCGCACCCCGAAAACCACGGGCACCTCACATGGCGCTACCGCCTCGAAGGACTGAACCCCGCCGCGAGCGGCATCCGCAACCCCAACGGCGGCGGCGCCGCGAACGCGTCCCGCACGGGCCTCGACACCACCCGCCCGAACAACGCCCCCATCACGAAGTCCTCGGCCAGCGCCAGCACTTCGTCCCGGTACTGGTGCAACCCGTGCCCGTCGGCGTGCACTTCGAACCGGCACACGTCCCGGTTCGCCTTCTTCGCCCGCGCCGCCAGCCGGAACGACAGCTCGGGATCCGTCCGCCCGTCGTTCGTGCCGTGCACGATCAGCACCTGGCGTCCGACCAACTGCTTCACCGGTTCGGGTGGCGCCGCGACGTCCTCCTCCGGCAGCCAGGGGGCGAGCGCCAGCACGGAGTTGACGGCGTCGTGGCCCCCCGCCCGCAGCCCTGCCCGGCCGCCCATCCCGAGACCCACGAGGCAGACCGGGACGTCCCCGTAGCGCCGTACGATCTCGTCGGCCGCCCAGGTGGCGTCCTGCGCGAGATGGGCCTCGCTGCCGTTCCAGCCGCGGTAGCGGTAGTGCACCACGTGCGCGGCGAGACCCTCGTCCCGGCCCGCGCGGGCCAGCCGTCGCCCGACGGCGCGCATGGAGGCGGTCGCCAGCATGGGGGACGGTCTGCGGGCGGAGACCTCGTCACCGCCGGGGAGCAGCAGCACCGCGCCGCTCACCGCCGTCGGCTGCGGACCGAGTGCCCTGCCCAGCCGGGCCCTGCGAACCGGCGTCGCTTGGTGTGCCATGACAGAACAGTGTCAGAAGCGCGGGTGTACTCGACCCGTCCTCGGGGTCACCGTTACGTATCGACGAAAAAGTAAAGCAGCCGGGGCCGCGCCCTCTACGCGCGTAGGAGTTAGAGTGCGGAAATGACGAGCCAGACCACCGCGAACACCCCGACAACGGACCAGATCCACCGGGCGCCCAAGGTTCTGCTGCACGACCACCTCGACGGCGGTCTGCGCCCCGGCACCATCGTCGAACTCGCCCGCGAGAGCGGCTATACCCAGCTCCCCGACACCGACCCCGAGAAGCTCGGCGTGTGGTTCCGCGAAGCCGCCGACTCCGGCTCCCTGGAGCGGTATCTGGAGACGTTCTCCCACACCGTCGGCGTCATGCAGACCCGCGACGCCCTGGTCCGGGTCGCCGCCGAGTGCGCCGAGGACCTGGCCGCCGACGGCGTCGTCTACGCCGAGGTGCGCTATGCCCCCGAGCAGCACCTGGAGGGCGGCCTCAGCCTCGAAGAGGTCGTCGGGGCCGTCAACGAGGGCTTCCGGGAAGGAGAACGGCGCGCACACGAGAACGGGCAGCGCATCCGTGTCGGCGCGCTGCTCACCGCCATGCGGCACGCGGCCCGCGCCCTGGAGATCGCCGAACTCGCCAACCGTTACCGCGATCTGGGCGTCGTCGGCTTCGACATCGCCGGTGCCGAGGCCGGCTACCCGCCCACCCGGCACCTCGACGCCTTCGAGTACCTGAAGCGCGAGAACAACCACTTCACCATCCACGCCGGGGAGGCCTTCGGGCTGCCCTCCATCTGGCAGGCCCTGCAGTGGTGCGGCGCCGACCGGCTCGGGCACGGCGTGCGGATCATCGACGACATCCAGGTCCACGAGGACGGCCGCGTCGAACTCGGGCGGCTCGCCTCCTACGTCCGGGACAAGCGCATCCCGCTGGAGCTGTGCCCGAGCTCCAACCTCCAGACCGGGGCCGCCGCCTCGTACGCCGAGCACCCCATCGGGCTGCTGCGCAGGCTGCACTTCCGTGCCACGGTCAACACGGACAACCGCCTGATGTCCCACACCAGCATGAGCCGGGAATTCGAGCACCTCGTCGAGGCATTCGGATACACGCTCGACGACATGCAGTGGTTCTCCGTCAATGCGATGAAATCAGCGTTCATTCCTTTCGATGAACGGCTGGCCATGATCAATGACGTCATCAAGCCCGGATATGCCGAGCTGAAATCCGAATGGCTGTTCCGTCAGACCGCTTCCACCAGTGGTTCTGCTGATGCCGAGGGCTGATCCGGGGTATTCGGCGTACTGCGGATGCAGACGGTGTTCGCAAATCCGACCGTATTTCGATGTTTGCGGCGGGTGGCGCCGGGTGTTTACGGTCGCTGGACCGCTCACCCATCCCGTCATCCCGTTACGAGGACGCATTTCATGAAGCAGTCTGCTGCCAAGTCCCTCGGTGTCGCCGCGCTCGGTGCCGCCTTCGCCGCCTCCGGTGCGGGCGCCGCCAACGCCGCCCCGGCCCTCCCGGACACCGCCCAGACGCTGGAGACCGTCACCGCGGCGCTCCCTGCGGAGCAGCTCTCCCAGACGCTGCCGGGCTCGGGTGAGGCGCTGGGCCAGGGACAGCCGGCGGCCGGTGCCGGTCTGGCCGCCGCGCAGCCGGTCACCGAGCAGGTGCTCGCCACGGGCCCGACGGGTCCGGCCGGCCTGCTGGGCGGACTCCCGGTGCAGGGCCTGCCCACGCAGGGCCTGCCGGTGAACGGAGTGCCGGTCGGCTGACCCACCCGCCGAGGCGGACACACATGCCGATGGGGCGCACCCGCACGGGGTGCGCCCCATCGGCGTTCTCGCATCAGGGTGTCACCAGGCCGTCTGGGTCTTGCCGTGGACCTTGTCCTCCGAGGGCAGCACGATCCACAGGGCGATGTACAGCAGGAACTGCGGGCCGGGCAGCAGGCACGAGACGAGGAAGATCACGCGCATCGTCGTCGCGGAGGTGCCGAAGCGCCGTGCCAGCGCGGCGCACACTCCGCCGATCATGCGGCCGTGGGTGGGGCGGGCGAGGCGGGACATGTGCGACTCCTTCAACGTCGGTGTGCGTGGGGTCTCTCGTCCGAGTACCCCATCTGCACTCCACGCTACGGAGACGAAGGGGGCAAAGCGTCGCTCCACGGGGCGATCCCGACCCTGGGAATCGTCGGGGTCCGACCCTGAGCCGGCTCCTCGGGCGGGAGGGGCGCACGCAGCACGCGGGCGGCGGTACGGCGGCGCAGCCAGGAGCGGCCCGCCGGGACCAGCGCGAGGTGCGCGAGGGCCACGCCCGCGGTGTTCAGGAACAGCGAGTCGACGTCGACGACCTGACCGGGCACGCCGGTCTGCAGCAGTTCGATGCCCCACGACAGCAGGGCGCCGGCCGCGACGGTGCGCAGCAGGGACGCCAGCGGCGAGACGACCAGCCTGCCGCTCACCATCGGCAGCAGCACACCCAGCGGGGCGAGCAGGGCCAGCCCCTCACCGATCCGGCGGGCCGCCGCGGGCCAGCCCAGGGCGAGATCGGCCCGGATACCGGCGAACGGCCGCAGATTGGCGGGCATCACCCAGGGGACGTCCAGCGGCCGCAGCGTTAACCAGGCGACGAACGCGAGGTGTGCGACGAGGAGGACACCTCCTGTCACACGGATGCGGAACGCGGCGCTGCCGCCGATGGAGCCTTGACGCTGCACGCCCCCCAAGACGCGGCCTCCGGCAGGATCGGTTCCGGGATGGACCCGGACAGGCCTGTGAGGCATGCGCCACAGCCCGGCCGGGTCACTCCCCGGCCACGCCCTTCGACGGCGGTTCCGTGCTGCCCGGCCGGGCCCGCACCTCGTCCGTGCACTCGTAGCGGCGCGGTGCCTCGCCGCCGGGACCGCCCAGGACCACCGAGCCGTCCCCCTCGGCCGCCGCCGAGTCGGAGAACGTGCAGACGATCTGCGCCAGGGCGTAGGAGGTGAGTCCGGCCGGTGCCGTGCTCAGCCGCAGCGTGTCCTCCGGATCGCCGGGGCGCGGTCCGCCGACGGTGATGCCGTCGCGGACGTCCGTGCTGTAGCCGGCTTCCTTCTCGGCGGCCGACGGCGGTGTGGCGAGCTGGTCCAGCAGGCCCTGCGCCACGAGCATGCGCCGCTCGGAGTCGGCCGCGCCGTCCGGGACCCGCACGGTCCGGTCGACGGTCACCAGAGCGGACCCGCACAGCAGGAACACCTGCACCGGCAGCCCCCGGGCCGCCTGCGTCGAGACGTCCGGCTCGGAGAGCGAGCACTGCACCCGCGAGGGCGCGGCCCCGAAGTTCGTCGGCACCTCCGTGGCCCGGATCCCGCAGCCGGCCAGCAGCACGGCGAGCGCCGGAACGGCCAGCAGACGGGGCACGGCCGCGAGACGGGCGGTCATCATGCGTCCCCCTTCGATTCCTCGCCCTGGGGCCGGTCGGTGCCGCTCTCGGGCCTCAGACCGTCCTCGGCGGGCTGCTCCTCCGCGGGGGACGTGCCGCGCGGGAGCCGCAGGGTGAACACCGCGCCGGAGTCGGGCGAGTTGGCCGCGGTGATCTCGCCGCCGTGGATGTGGGCGTTCTCCAGCGCGATGGACAGACCCAGGCCGCTGCCCTCGGAACGCGGACGCGAGGCACTGGCCTTGTAGAAGCGGTCGAAGACGTGCGGCAGGACGTCCTCCGGGATGCCGGGGCCGTGGTCCTGCACCTCGATGACGATCGAGTCGTCCGCCTCCCGCACCGACACCCGCACCGGGGAGCCGCCGTGCTTGAGCGCGTTGCCGATCAGGTTGGCCAGGATGACGTCCAGGCGGCGCGGGTCCAGCCGGGCGTGCAGGCCGCGCTCGGCGTCCAGCTCGACCGCGTCCAGCCAGGCCCGGGCGTCGATGCAGGCGGTGATCTGGTCGGCGAGGTCGACGTCGTCCAGGACCAGCCGGGCGGTGCCCGCGTCGAAGCGGGTGACCTCCATCAGGTTCTCGACCAGGTCGTTCAGCCGCCGCGTCTCGCTCACCACCAGCCGGACGGCGGGCTCGATCATCGGGTCCATGCTCCCGGTCTCCGCCTCCAGCTCCTCCTCCAGCACCTCCGTGACGGCGGTGATGGCGGTGAGCGGCGTGCGCAGCTCATGGCTCATGTCCGCCACGAACCGCCGGGACGACTCGTCGCGGGCGGCCATGTCGGCGACCCGCTTCTCCAGTGCCTCGGCCGCGTTGTTGAACGTCCGGGACAGATCGGCGAGTTCATCCGTCCCCGACACCCGCAGCCGGGTGTCCAGTTTGCCCTCGCCGAGCCGCCGCGCGGCCGCCCCGAGCCGCTGCACCGGCTTCAGCACCGTCGTCGCCGCGGCCTGCGCGAGCAGTGCCGAGCCGATCAGCGCGAGGCCCGTGGCGATGCCCAGCGACCAGGCCAGCGAGTTGAGGTCCTTCGCCTCCGGCTCCAGCGACTTGAGCATGTAACCGGTCGGCCCGCCGCCGATCACGCGCGTACCGGCCACCAGGTACGGCGTGTCGTGGTCGACTATCCGCTGCCAGTACAGGTGGTACGGCTGCTTGTTGCTGCCGTCGACCTTCTGCGCCTTGTTCACGGCCGTGCGCAGCGAGACCGGCACGTCGCCCAGCGAGAAGCCGCTCAGGCCGCCGGAGCTGCCGTAGACGGTCCGGCCCGCGGTGTCGCGGCCGACCAGCAGCACACTGAAGCGCTGGTCGCTGCCCGCCATCTGGCCCGCGGTGTGCTGCAGCTCGTCCTGCGTCGGACGCTCGGGCAGCGCGGCAGCCCGGTTCTGCATCTCCTGCTCGAAGTCGCGCAGCACGGCGTCCTGGGTGCGGGTGAGCACGGCCTCGCGGTTGAGCCAGTACGCGATCGCGGACGCGGACACGGCGGCCGTCAGGGCCACCAGGCCGAAGACGACGACCAGTCGCAGCCGCAGGCTGGTGAAGCGCAGCCGCGACAGAACTCCCTTGCGCGCCCCGGTCCAGCCGCGGGCCCCCCCTTGGTGCGCCTGGGTCACTGAGGCGCGTCCAGCCGGTAGCCGACACCCCGCACGGTACGGATCAGCGTCGGGGACGACGGCACGTCCTCGACCTTGGCGCGCAGCCGCTGGACACACGCGTCCACGAGCCGCGAGTCGCCCAGGTAGTCGTGTTCCCACACCAGCCGCAGCAGCTGCTGCCGGGACAGCGCCTGGCCCGGCCGCCGGCTCAGCTCCAGCAGCAGCCGCAGCTCGGTCGGCGTGAGCTGGAGGTCCTCGCCGTTCTTCGTCACGGTCATCGCCGAGCGGTCGATGACGAGGCTGCCGAAGCTCGCCGCGTCGTTCGACTCCCGCTCGCCGCGCCGCAGCACGGCCCGGATCCGGGCGTCCAGCACCCGGCCCTGCACCGGTTTGACGACATAGTCGTCGGCGCCGGACTCCAGCCCGACCACGACGTCGATGTCGTCGCTGCGCGCGGTCAGCAAGATGATCGGCAACTGGTCCGTGCGCCGGATGCGCCGGCACACCTCGAACCCGTCGATGCCGGGCAGCATCACGTCCAGCACGATCAGATCCGGCCGCTGCTCGCGCAGGAGCTTCAGACCGTCCTCACCGCTGGCAGCGGTCGCCACGCGGTGACCCTGGCGCGTCAGTGAGAGCTCCAGGGCCGTCCGGATGGCGTCGTCGTCCTCGATCAGCAACAGGGAAGGCACGCGCTCATTCTGGCCCATGGAGGGGTCGGGGTTCGACCGGTGGGGCCCACTCGGTGCGGCCGGTACCGCCGACGCGTGTGTGCAGCCTGTGTGCGGCCTGTGGCCGACCCCTGTGACAGGTCTGTGACAGTCGGCGGACACGGCCATGAAAGTGCCGCGGCAAGCTTTTCGGCACAGGCAAGGAAGCCCGCCCCAACCGGCGGGCCGCACACCGGAAGTCCACGACGGGGGGCGCGAGATGAACACGCTGCACGGCATCAGCACCAGCGCAGTTGTCACGCGTCTGCACGACGTGAACAGGGGTTCCGAGAAGTCCGGTGCTGTGAGCGGGCGGGGGTGCGCTCGCGGCGCCGGGCGTCAGCACACCGCGTTCATGACGGTGGTTGACGCACCCACGGGGGAGAACAAGGGGACGGGGGCGGCTCACGGGGGAGCCGCGTACGGGGAGGGCTCGGGGGAGCGCCGTTCACTGACGGAGGCGGAGTTCACCGCCTACGTTCAGGAGCGCCGCGCCTCCCTGTACGCAACCGCCTACCACCTCACCGGTGACCGCTTCGAGGCCGAGGACCTGCTGCAGAGCGCGCTGTTCTCGACCTACCGGGCGTGGGACCGGATCAGCGACAAGGCCGCGGTCGGCGGATACCTGCGCCGCACCATGACCAACCTGCACATCAGCGCCTGGCGGCGCCGCAAGCTCAACGAGTACCCGACCGAGGAACTGCCGGAGACGCCCGGCGACACGGACGCGATGCGCGGCACCGAGCTGCGCGCCGTCCTGTGGCAGGCGCTGGCCCGGCTGCCCGAACTCCAGCGCACCATGCTGGTCCTGCGCTACTACGAGGGCCGCACGGATCCGGAGATCGCGGAGATCCTCGACATCAGTGTCGGCACGGTGAAGTCCAGCATCTGGCGGTCGCTCCGCCGGCTGCGCGAGGACGAGGTCCTCAGCTTCGGCCGTGACGAGGAGGACGCCTTCGGCGAGCTCGTCGCCTGAAGGTCGGGGGAGCACCACAAGGGGGCCCACGGGGGAACCGTACGGACGCTGGGGGGCGTCTTCACGGGAGAGTGGGGACTCGGGGGAGGACAACGGGGGAGCACAGGAGCGGGACTGGAGGGCCGGGGGGTCCGTCCAGTCCCGCTTTCCTTTGTGCTCCGGCCACCCTGGGGCCGGGCAGCCGGCTAGGCCGCCGTACGGAGGCCCGCGCACCGGCCGGCCGCAGCCGCTGCCAGCCGGCCCATCGCCTCGTCGCGGTCGCAGGCGTGCGCGCCCAGTGCCGTCTGGCGGGCGACGATCGTGCGCTCCTCCCGCATCAGGCGCCAGCCGCGGCGCAGCAGGAACGGCACCGACTTGCGGCCCTCCTTCAGATCCCGCAGGAAGCGGCGGCGGAAGGTCTTCACCGGGCCGCGGCTCAGGCATAGTGCGTCGGCCAGGACGCCGAGTTCACGGCAGCGCGTGACGATCTCCGCGGCGAAGATGCCCTCCGCGATGAACAGCGGGGTCCGCCCGATGTCGACCGTCTCCGCGCCGGTGCGGGCGCTGAGCGAGATGTCATACACGGGAACGTCCGTACGACCCGTGCGGCACAGCCGGGTGATCGCGGCGACGGCCGTGTCCGCGTCCCACGAATCCGGATGGTCCCAGTCGATGTCGGAGCTCTCCGCCACGAGCGGCAGCGTCGGGTCGTCGCCCTCCTTGTAGAAGTCGTCGAGCCGCAGCACCGGGAGGCCGGAGCGGGCCGCGAGGAGGGACTTGCCGGAGCCGGAAGGGCCGCAGAGCAGCACGACTCGCGTCGATATGGGCAGAGGAGAACTCACGGGACACCAGTGTGAGGCATCCACCGGGGGCCGTACGACCCCGCGGGTCGCCTTTGATGCGCGCGTCACACCTCAACTACCCTCAGCCGCCATCCGATTACCCAGCGCATCTGAAGGTTTCCTGGGGGAGACCGGGCCACGGTCCGGACTCCAGGCAGCGGGTGACACCCTCGCCCACACCACCGGCCCCGGTCACGGGTCTCCAGCCCACCCCCTCGCCGGCACGGGAGCGGACCCGCTCGACAACAGCGTCGGCACCGACCTCGCCGACTTCAAGCCGGTGACGTCCCAGGCGCTGAAGGGGCCCGTGGCGCAGTCGATCGGGAGCGTCCCGGTGGTGGAACACTGTGACAGGGCTGCTGTCGCAGCCGTAGCTCACCGGCCCCGCAGCGGGACCTCCCGGACCAGCCACGCCACGGCGAAGGCCACGGCGCACAGGACGGCCGTGCCGAGCGCGACACCGTGCAGGCCGTCCACGACACCCGTCCGGAACGCCTGCCGTACCGGCGCCGGCAGGTCCCGCAGCAGCCCGGGTGTCAGCTCGCCTTGGGTCAGCCGCCCGGCGTCCGCGCCGAGCCGGTCCGTCACACCGGCCGTGAGCCGGCTGGTGTAGACGGACCCGAGGACGGCGACGCCGAGGGAGCCGCCGATGGTGCGCAGCAGCGTCTGTGTGCCGCCGGCCGCGCCCATGTCGCGGGGCTCGGCGCTGTTCATCGTGAGGAGCATCGCCGGCTGCATCAGGCAGCCGATGCCCACGCCCAGCACGAGCGTCAGACCGGAGGCGACGGGCACCGTCGTGGCCGTGCCGAGCGTCAGCAGCGACAGCGCCCCGGCCGTGGCCAGCGCGCCGCCCGCGATCGGATAGGCGCGGTAGCGTCCGCCGTCGGCGATCCGCCGGCCGATGACGAGCTGGGCGCCCATCATGCCGAGCATCAGCGGCAGGAGCAGCAGGCCGCTCTCGGTGGACGACGTGTCCCGCACGAACTGCAGGTACTGGGGTAGGTAGCTCGCCGCCGCGAGCATGGCCGCGCCCGTGACGAAACTGAGGACCTGGGCCACCGTGAAGTTCCGGTCCCGGAACAGCCGGGGCGGGATCACCGGCTCCGGTGCGCGCCGCTCGACGCGCACGAAGGCGGCCAGCGCGCCTGCGCAGACCAGGGCGAGCCCGATGATCTCCGGTGACGTCCAGGCGTACGTCGTCCCGGCCCAGCTCGCCAGCAGCGTCAGGGCGAGGATCGCTGCGGTGAGCAGCCCTGCCCCCGCCAGGTCGACCGGCGCCTTGACGCGTGCCGCCCGCAGCCGGACACCCCACCCGATGAGCGCGAGCGCGACGGCGCCGACCGGGACGTTGACGTAGAACACCCAGCGCCAGTCCAGGTGGTCCGTGAGGAAGCCGCCCATCAGGGGGCCGCCGATCATCGCGGCGGGCAGTAGCACTCCGATCAGTGACTGGGCGCGTCCGGCCTCGGCCGGGGTGAGCAGCGTGCCGATGAGCGCCAGCGCCCCTACGAACAGTCCGCCCGCGCCGATTCCCTGCAGCGCCCGGAAGGCGATCAACTGGCCCATGTCCTGGGCGAGTCCGCACAGCATCGAGCCGGCCAGGAACACGGTGATGGAGGTGAGGTAGCTGCCCTTGTGGCCGTACAGGTCGCCGAGTTTGCCCCAGACGGGGGTGGAGACGGCCGTGGTCAGCAGGTAGGCGGTGATCACCCAGGAGAGGTGGCCGAGGCCGCCGAGGTCGCCGACGATGGTGGGCAGGGCGGTACCGACGACCGTGCCGTCGAGTGTGGCGAGCACGATGCCGAGCAGCAGGCCGCCGATGACGAGCCGGGAGGGCGGGGTGACCGGGCGGGCGGCCTCCTCGGTGGCGTCTCCCGCGGCGCGTGTGTCCATGATTGCCCTTCCCCCTGCTGCGAGGCCGGTGATCAGGCGACGTAGCTGCGGACGGACTTGGCGTCCCGCAGGGCGTGACCCCACCAGGCGAGCTGGTCGAGCAGGGCCTTCACGGCGGTGTCGGCGGCGGGGTCCTTGCAGGCGCCGTCCTCGTCGAAGCGGCTCCACGCGTCGTGGAGGCTGACGGAGTTGCGGATGGTCATGGCGTTCACCTCGGCCATGACGACCCGCAGGTGCTCCACCGCGCGCAGACCGCCGGACAGGCCGCCGTACGAGACGAAGCCGACCGGCTTGCCGTGCCACTCCTCGCCGTGCCAGTCGATCGCATTCTTCAAGGACGCCGGGAAGCTGTGGTTGTACTCGGGCGTGACGAGGACGAAGGCGTCGGCTGCCGCGAGGCGCGGTGAGACGAGGGCCAGTTGCTCCCGGCTGCCGGGCGATGGCTGCCGGCCGAACGCCGGAAACACAATCGGCAGCGGCGTCTTCGCGAGGTCGACGACGTCGGCCACCAGGTCGTCGCGCTGGTGGAGATGGCCGGTCAGCCACGTCGTCACCACGGGTGCGAAGCGTCCCTCGCGAGTCGAGCCGACGAGGACGGCGACGCGGAGCGGTTCGCTGCGTTCGGGCATGGGTCTCCCCCTGGATGTGTACGACGTATCTTGGTGCGTACAGCGTACACAGGTGCTGTGTGCGGCGTCTACTGGAGATACGCTGTACACGGCATCGAGCGGGAGGAGCGGGGCCATGCCGGTCACGAAGAAGGAGGCCGAGGAGAGCGGGGGCGAGGGGCCCTCTCTCTGGGAGCGCATGGAACGGCCCGCTCCTCTGCCTCGCGCCTCGCTGAGCCTGGAGCGGATCGCCGCCGCCGCGGTCGAGATCGCCGACGAGGAGGGCGGCGCCGCCGTCACCATGCGCCGCCTCGCCGCCAAGCTGGGCGTCGCCCCCATGGCGGCCTACCGGCACGTCGACGGCAAGGACGACCTCTGGGCGCTCATGATCGACCGCGTCTCCCGGGACCTGGCCGTACCGGAGGGCGTGACGGACTGGCGTGAGGTACTGCGCTCCTACGCCTTCCAGACGCGGGAGCTGATGCTCGCCCACCCGTGGATGGCGGTCATGCCCACCCCCGTCATCATGCTCACACCGTCACGGATGGCCGTGGCGGAACGGCAGCTGGCCGCGCTCGCCGTCTGCGGCCTGGACGCCGACTCCGTGATGGCCGCATTCCGGGCCGTCACCTCCTTCGTGCACGGCTCGGCCCAGACCGAGATCGCCCTGCGCGACTACCAGGAACGCCACGGCTGGGCCGGCGGCGACGAGACCCGCGAGGCGCTCGCCCCGCAGATGCGCTACCTGGTGGGCACGGGCCGCTACCCGGCCTTCGAGCAATACGCCCTCGGCGCGACCCGCAAGGACGACCGGGCCTGGGAGTTCGCGTTCGGCCTCGACTGCGTCCTCGACGGCATCGGGCAGCGGCTCGGGATCTGAGGCGGCATCCGGGGCGGTGCGGACGCGGAGAAGCCCCGGCCCTCCCGGACGGAGGAGGGCCGGGGCTTCGGCTGTGACGGGTGGCTCAGTACGAGGAACCCGACGCGCCCAGCGAACCCGTGGGGTGCCAGACCGTCTTCGTCTCCAGGAACGCCGTCAGCCGGTCGGTGCCGGGTGTCTCCGTGTAATCCACAGGCTGTGGACGGAGGACGCGCTTGAGGTTGTCCGCCGCGGCGATCTCCAGGTCCTTCGCCAGGACCTCGTCGGCGCCCGCGAGGTCGATCGCGTTGACGTCCTGGTGGGCGGCGAGCGGGGCCGCGATCTCCGCCGTGCGGCCCGACAGGACGTTGACCACGCCGCCGGGGACGTCCGAGGTGGCCAGCACCTCGGCCAGGGACAGCGCCGGCAGCGGGGCCTTCTCGCTGGCCACGACGACCGCGGTGTTGCCCGTCGCGATCACCGGGGCGAGCACCGACACCAGGCCCAGGAAGGACGACTCCTGGGGCGCCAGGACGGCGACCACGCCCGTCGGCTCGGGAGAGGACAGGTTGAAGAACGGGCCCGCGACCGGGTTGCCGCCGCCGACCACCTGGGCGATCTTGTCGGTCCAGCCCGCGTACCAGACCCAGCGGTCGATCGTCGCGTCCACGACCGCGGCCGCCTTGGACTTCGACAGGCCCTCCGCGTCGGCCACCTCACGGGTGAACTGGTCGCGGCGGCCCTCCAGCATCTCGGCCACGCGGTAGAGGACCTGACCGCGGTTGTACGCCGTCGCCCCGGACCAGGCGCCGAACGCCTTGCGCGCCGCGACCACCGCGTCACGGGCGTCCTTGCGGGACGACAGCGGCGCGTTCGCCAGCCACTTGCCCTTCGAGTCGGTCACCTCGTACACCCGGCCGCTCTCGGAACGCGGGAACTTCCCGCCGACGTACAGCTTGTAGGTCTTGAAGACAGTCAGGCGGTCAGACATCGAGGTATGCCTCCAGGCCGTGACGGCCGCCCTCGCGGCCGAAGCCCGACTCCTTGTAGCCGCCGAACGGCGACGTCGGGTCGAACTTGTTGAACGTGTTGGACCAGACGACACCCGCGCGGAGCTTGTTCGCGACCGCCAGGATGCGGGAGCCCTTCTCCGTCCAGATACCGGCGGACAGGCCGTACGGCGTGTTGTTGGCCTTGGCGACCGCCTCGTCCGGAGTGCGGAACGTCAGCACCGACAGCACCGGGCCGAAGATCTCGTCCCGGGCGACCGTGTGCGCCTGCGTGACGTTCGTGAACAGCGTCGGGGCGAACCAGTAGCCGCTCTCCGGCAGCTCGCACGCCGGCGACCAGCGCTCGGCGCCCTCCGCCTCGCCCTGCTCGACGAGCGAGGTGATGCGGGTGAGCTGCTCCTCGGAGTTGATCGCGCCGATGTCCGTGTTCTTGTCCAGCGGGTCGCCGAGGCGCAGCGTGGACAGGCGGCGCTTCAGGGACTCCAGGAGCTCCTCCTGGATCGACTCCTGCACCAGCAGGCGGCTGCCGGCGCAGCAGACCTGGCCCTGGTTGAAGAAGATGCCGTTGACGATGCCCTCGACGGCCTGGTCGATCGGGGCGTCGTCGAAGACGATGTTGGCGCCCTTGCCGCCCAGCTCCAGCGTGACCTTCTTGCGCGTCCCGGCGACCGTGCGGGCGATCTCCTTGCCGACGGCCGTGGAGCCGGTGAAGGCGACCTTGTTCACGTCGGGGTGGGCGATCAGCGCGGCGCCGGCGTCGCCGTAGCCCGGGAGGATGTTGACGACGCCCTTGGGCAGGCCCGCCTGGCGGCAGATGTCCGCGAAGAACAGCGCCGACAGGGGGGTGGTCTCGGCCGGCTTCAGGACGACCGTGTTGCCGGTCGCGAGGGCCGGGGCGATCTTCCACGCCAGCATCAGGAGGGGGAAGTTCCAGGGGATGACCTGGCCCGCCACGCCCAGCGGCCTCGGGTTCGCCCCGTAGCCCGCGTGGTCGAGCTTGTCGGCCCAGCCCGCGTAGTAGAAGAAGTGCGCGGCGACCAGGGGCAGGTCGGCGTCGCGCGTCTCCTTGATCGGCTTGCCGTTGTCGAGGGTTTCGAGGACGGCGAGCTCGCGGGAGCGCTCCTGGATGATGCGGGCGATGCGGAAGAGGTACTTCGCGCGCTCCGCGCCCGGGAGCGCCGACCACTTCTCGAAGGCCCGGCGCGCGGCCTTCACCGCACGGTCGACGTCCTCGGAACCGGCCCGGGCGATCTCGGAGAGGACCTCCTCGGTGGACGGGGAGACGGTCTTGAAGACCTTGCCGTCCGCCGCCTCGACGAACTCGCCGTCGATGAACAGGCCGTACGAGGGCGCGATGTCGGCGATCGCGCGCGACTCGGGGGCCGGGGCGTATTCGAATACGGGTGCCATGGTGATCAGTCCACCGTCACGTAGTCGGGGCCGGAGTAGCGGCCGGTGGCCAGCTTCTGGCGCTGCATCAGCAGGTCGTTCAGCAGCGACGAGGCGCCGAAGCGGAACCAGTGGTTGTCCAGCCAGTCCTCGCCCGCGGTCTCGTTGACCAGCACGAGGAACTTGATGGCGTCCTTGGAGGTGCGGATGCCGCCGGCCGGCTTCACACCGACCTGGATGCCGGTCTGGGCACGGAAGTCGCGGACGGCCTCCAGCATGAGGAGGGTGTTCGCGGGGGTGGCGTTCACCGCGACCTTGCCGGTGGAGGTCTTGATGAAGTCCGCGCCCGCCAGCATCCCGAGCCAGCTCGCGCGGCGGATGTTGTCGTACGTCGAGAGCTCGCCCGTCTCGAAGATGACCTTCAGGCGCGCGGAGGTCCCGCAGGCCTCCTTCACGGCCGTGATCTCGTCGTACACCTTCAAGTATCGACCCGAGAGGAACGCCCCGCGGTCGATGACCATGTCGATCTCGTCCGCACCGGCGGCGACGGCGTCCCGCACGTCGGCCAGCTTGACGTCGAGCGCGGCGCGGCCGGCCGGGAACGCCGTGGCGACCGAGGCGACCTTCACGCCGGAGCCGGCTACGGCCTCCTTGGCCACGGCCACCATGTCGGGGTAGACGCAGACCGCCGCCGTGGACGGCGTCGTGCGGTCCGTCGGGTCGGGCTTGACCGCCTTCGCGCCGAGCGCCCGGACCTTGCCCGGGGTGTCCGCGCCTTCCAGCGTCGTCAGGTCGACCATCGAGATGGCGAGGTCGATGGCGTACGCCTTGGCGGTCGTCTTGATCGAACGGGTGCCGAGCGAGGCCGCACGGCCTTCGAGCCCGACCGCGTCGACGCCGGGGAGCCCGTGGAGGAAGCGGCGCAGCGCGCTGTCGGACGCGGCGACGTCCTTGAGGGGGTGAGCTGCGGTGAGTGCAGAACTGGGCATGGTCACCAGACGAGCATATCTACGCGCGTAGCGGCTGTACAGCCCCCCGGTTTCTCCGGGACGGATCCGCGATCGTTCCCAGGCCCGGGGGACGTGGATGCGGGACGTGCGGACCGGTCCGGCAGAATCGAGACATGACGAGCCCCGAATCCCAGCCGCCGGCGCCGCAGCCTGCGGAGCCCGAGTCCAAGGACCGGGTGTACCGGTCGGCCCCGGCCATCGCCGGTGGCGTGCTGCTGCTCGCCATCGCCGGATGGCTCGGCGTCGACGCGGTGATCTCCGGGGAGGGGCGCACGCCGTGGCTCGCCCTCGCCCTGCTGCTCCTCGTCGTGCCGCTGGTCGTCGCCTTCACCCTGCGCCCGGCCGTGTACGCCGGCGACGACCGGCTGCGGATCCGCAACCCCTTCCGCATCGTCGTCGTGCCCTGGGGGCAGGTCGCCTCGCTGCGCTCCGCCTACTCGAACGAGGTCCTCACCGAGTCCGGTGCGAAGTACCAGCTGTGGGCCGTGCCGGTGTCGCTGCGCGCGCGCAAGAAGGCCGCGCGGCGCGAGATGCGGGCGACGGCGCAGGCGCGGCGGGAGATGGGGCGCGAAGGGAGCCGGGGCAGCGCGCTCGGCACGACCGAGGGGCTGAGGCAGGGCTTCAGCCGGGAGCCGCTGTCGGACGGGCCCGTGCGGGCGGAGACCGACCGGATCATGGACGACCTGCGGGGGCTGCACGAGGCGCGGCGGCAGGCGGAGTCGGCGCGGGGCGAGGTGACCGTGCGGTGGGCGTACGAGGTGCTGGCGCCGGCGGTTGCGGGGGCCGTGCTGGTGCTGATTCTGGTGGTGCTGGGGTGATGGACCGGCCGGTTCTGGTCCGCTGACCGTGCGACGGGTTGGGGTACCGCTGGGCTGACCGTGCGACGGGTTCTGGCGGGCCTGCCGCCCGCGCGGTGCTGCCGGTGCCGGGTTCCGGGTGCGCGTCGCCTCATGGAAAACCGGTGGAGCCGGTGTGCTCCCCGGGCCTAGGTTCGGGGAGCATGAGCACCCGTACCTTTCGTGTCACCGTCCGAGGCGTTTTCGACGGGCTGAGTGCCGACCAGCGGGCCGGGCTGCTGGCGCGGGCCGCGGAGCACGACGTGCTGCGCGCGGCCTTCACGCCCGAGGGGAGCCTCACGTACGACGTGGCCGTGCGGCCCGCCTTCACCTTCCGCTTCCTGGACTCCGGGGAGGCCGAGGAGGACATCCTGGAGGCGACCGAGCGGGCCGAGGAGTCGGCGCGGGCCTGGCTGGAGCAGCGCGGGTACGGCTACAAGAACCTCCGGTCCACCGCCGAGGACCTCTCCCAGGCGCCTCTCGGCAAGCGGCAGCGGCGGGAGGCCGCCCGGAAGGGTTGTGAACTGCTGGCGGCCGACTGTGCATAGACGTGTTCAGGTGCGCATGAGGGAGTGTCCGGGCTGCGGAAGGTGCGGCCTCATGCGCGTGAACGAAGGTTCCTCTGTCGAATGTGTGACCTTTGCGCGTGGGGGGCGTTGAACGCGCTGAGGGATTGGTCAACTGGCGCGGGACGGGGGTGAGGCCATTGAGCGGCCTGCGGAAGATCGGAGCGCCGTTCGTGGTGCCCGGCCCCTCCGGGATCGCGGTTCGTGACCGTCTCAGGCACCTGACCGCCGAGGACGAACGCGTGCTGCGCCTGGTGGGTGACCATCTGGGCACGCTGGCCTCGCGGGATCTGAAGGCGCGTTGCGTGGCCGGCTTGGAGCACGACGCCGAGCTGTGGGCCGAGCGCAAGCGGGCCCTGACGCCGGGGTCGTCCTCCCGCTGGGCGGGCATCACGAAGGCCTCCCATGATCAGTGGGCGCTGGCCCGGCGCGGTCAGCTCGCGCACATTCAGAATCTTCAGGCGAGTGTGCGCACGATCGAGCACCGGTTGTCCCTGCCGGTCGGCGAGGCGGGCAGCAGGCGAGCTCCGGGCGGATACCGCAGCAGGCGGGAGTGGTTTGTCAAGACGCGCCGCCTGCGGGTGCTGACCGACAGGCTCGATGCGGCGCGGGCGGACTGGGAAGCCGGACGCGTGGGCGTGGTGCGCGGCGGGAAGCGGCTGTTGAACACCCGCCACCATCTGCGGGCCGCCGGGCTCACGCAGGAGCAGTGGCGTGCGCGGTGGCGGGCCGGGCGCCGGTTCCTCGCAGCGGACGGCGAGTCGGGCAAGCGGTTCGGCAACGAGACGATCCGCGTCACGCCCGACGGCGAGGTCTCGATCAAGCTCCCCGCGCCGTTGGCGTATCTGGCGAACGCCCCGCACGGCCGGTATGTGCTCGCCGCGACGGTGGCGTTCGCGCACCGCGGTGAGCAGTGGGCCGACCGCATCCAGACCAACCGGGCGGTCGCCTACCGCATCCACGAAGACACCATCCGGGGCCGCTGGTACCTCACCGCGTCTTGGACGATCCCCCCGGTCAAGACCGTGCCCTTGGCCACGGCCCGCACGGGCGGGCTGGTCGGTGTGGACACCAACGCCGACCACCTGGCCGCCTGGCGCCTGGACACCCACGGCAACCCCGTCGGCGAACCCCTCCGCTTCGGCTACGACCTGTCCGGCACCGCACAGCACCGCGACGCCCAGATCCGCCACGCCCTGATCCGCCTGCTGCACTTCGCCAGGCGGCATGGCCTTGCCATCGCGGTCGAGGATCTCGACTTCACCGCGGAAAAGACGCGCGAGAAGCACGGCCGCCGCAAGACGTTCCGCAAGCTGATCTCCGGCATGCCCACCGCCCGGCTGCGGGCCCGGCTGGTGTCGATGGCGGCCGAACTCGGCATCACCATCGTCGCCGTCGACCCCGCCTACACCAGCCGCTGGGGTGCCCAGCACTGGCAGAAGCCCCTCACCAGCACACACCGCAAACCCACCCGCCACGACGCGGCCGCCGTGGCGATCGGCAGGCGCGCCCTGGGACACCCGATCCGGCGACGGACGGCACCGCCCCCCGCTCACCGGAGTGATGAGCAGGGGCATCGGACCGCCCAGGCCCGACCGGGTGCCCCGGGGCGTGAGGAACCCCGCCCCCGCATTCCCGGACCACGGACACGATCCGTGCGCACTGGATACGGAGCGAAAGCGGGCAACCAGGACACCCAACACCGTTCGGGATGTCCGGCTGAGCATGAGCCCTGGCACCAGGACTCACTCCCGCTCAGTCTCTAGGAACGGTTCCTGAGTCATCGGCGGGCTGTGGGGGTGCGGGGGGCGGGCCTCAGATGCCCGCCGCCGTGGACAGGTCGCGCTTGATCGACTCCAGCAGCGCCGTCGCCTTCGCGCGGGCCTCCGGGAGGTCCTGGAGGGACCCGACCGGGACCACGACCTCCAGGTAGCACTTCAGCTTGGGCTCCGTGCCGCTCGGGCGGACGATCACCCGGGCGCCGTCGAGGGTGTAGCGCAGACCGTCCGTGGGCGGGAGTTCGGCCGTGCCCTTGGTGAGATCGTCGGTGCGGGTGATCGGCAGACCGGCCAGCTCCGTCGGGGGCTGCTCGCGCAGGCGCTGCATCGCGGCCGCGATGAGGGAGAGGTCCTCGACGCGGACCGAGAGCTGGTCCGTCGCGTGCAGGCCGTGCTCCACGGCCAGGTCGTCCAGCAGGTCGAGGAGCGTACGCCCCTCCTCCTTGAGCTGTGAGGCCAGTTCCGTGATCAGCAGCGCGGCCGTGATGCCGTCCTTGTCGCGTACGCCGTCCGGGTCGACGCAGTAGCCGAGCGCCTCCTCGTAGCCGTAGCGCAGGCCCTCGGCGCGGGCGATCCACTTGAAGCCGGTGAGGGTCTCGACGTGGGGGAGGCCCGCCTTCTCGGCGATCCGGCCGAGGAGGGACGACGAGACGATCGACTCCGCGAAGGTGCCGGTCGCTCCGCGACGGACCAGGTGCGCGGCGAGCAGGGCGCCGACCTCGTCGCCGCGCAGCATGCGCCAGTCGGTGCCGTCCTGGACGGCGACGGCGCAGCGGTCGGCGTCCGGGTCGTTGGCGATGATCAGGTCCGGGGCGGTTTCGCCGGAGAGCGCGCGTGCCGTCGCGAAGGCCAGGTCCATCGCGCCGGGCTCCTCCGGGTTGGGGAACGCGACGGTCGGGAACTCCGGGTCGGGGTCGGCCTGCTCGGCCACGAGGACCGGTGCCGGGAAACCGGCGCGGGCGAAGGCGGCCAGGAGGACGTCCTTGCCGACGCCGTGCATCGCCGTGTACACCGTGCGGGCCGTGCGGGGGGAACCCTCGGACAGGACGGCGTCCGTGCGGGCGAGGTAGGCGTCCAGGACGCTGTCGTCGAGGATGTCCCAGCCTTTGGTGGGGCGCCGGACGGTGGTGAGGGACGGGACGGCGGCGATCTCGGCCGCGATGTCGATGTCCGCCGGGGGGACGATCTGGGAACCGTCGCCGAGATAGACCTTGTAGCCGTTGTCGCGGGGCGGGTTGTGGCTGGCGGTGACCTCCACGCCCGCGACCGCGCCGAGGTGCCTTATCGCGAAGGCGAGCACGGGGGTCGGGAGGGGGCGGGGGAGGACGGCCGCGCGCAGGCCGGCGCCGATCATGACGGCGGCGGTGTCCCGGGCGAAGTCGTGGGACTTGTGGCGGGCGTCGTAGCCGATGACGACGAGGCCGGCTGCCCCTTCCCCCGCGGGGGGACCCTGCTTCTTGAGGTACGCCGCGAGTCCGGCGGCGGCGCGGATGACGACCGAGCGGTTCATGCGCATGGGGCCGGCGCCGAGTTCACCGCGGAGGCCGGCGGTGCCGAACTGGAGCGTGCCGCTGAATCGCGCTGCGAGTTCCGTGTGGTCCCCGGCGTCGATGAGACCGGCGAGCTCGGTGCGGGTGTCCGGGTCGGGGTCCTCGGTGAGCCACGCCTGGGCCTGTGCGATGAGTTCGTCGTGCACGGTGTGGTGTCAGCCTCTCCGGTGTGGTGCGGTGCGGGTTTGTCTGCGACGTTCTGCGGCGTTCTGCGGCGTTGTGGGGGTGCGCGTCTTCGCCTTCTCGCCGGGTGGTGGGTCGGGGCCGGGCCGGGGGGTGTCCGTCCTCGGAACGGCGCGATGAGGTCGGATACCGACTAACCGTCCGTTGACGCGCCAACCGCTGCGGGCGGACACCTCCCGACACGACCCCTTGCGTCGTCCGGCGGGTGCGGTTGCGTCCCCATGGCTGTGCGGGCGGCCGTGGTGCACCCCCTGGGGGCGCGGGGAACTGCGCGACCAGCCACTACGGGCCAGCCGCCGCCGGACCGCCTCCCGAACCTCTCTCAGAGGCGGCCGAGCACCTGCGCGAGCAGGGAGCCCATGCGGGCGGCGCTGTCGCGGCCGGCCTGGAGGACTTCCTCGTGGTTCAGGGGTTCGCCCGTCATGCCGGCGGCGAGGTTGGTGACGAGGGAGATGCCCAGGACCTCGGCGCCCGCCTCACGAGCGGCGATCGCCTCCAGGACCGTCGACATGCCCACCAGGTCCGCGCCGATGACCCGGGCCATGCGGATCTCGGCCGGCGTCTCGTAGTGCGGGCCGGGGAACTGGGCGTAGACGCCCTCCTCCAGCGTGGCGTCGACCTCCTTGCACAGGGCGCGCAGACGCGGGGAGTACAGGTCGGTCAGGTCGACGAAGTTCGCGCCGATGATGGGGGAGGTGGCGGTGAGGTTGATGTGGTCGCTGATGAGGACCGGCTGGCCGGGGCGCATGCCCTCGCGCAGGCCGCCGCAGCCGTTGGTGAGGACGACCGTCTTGCAGCCGGCCGAGACCGCGGTGCGGACGCCGTGGGCGACCGCGGCCACCCCGCGGCCCTCGTAGTAGTGCGTGCGGCCCAGGAAGACCAGGGCGCGCTTGTTGCCGATCCGGTACGAGCGGATCTTGCCGCCGTGTCCCTCCACCGCCGGGGGCGGGAAACCGGGGAGCTCGGTGACCTGGAACTCGGCCTCGGGGGCGCCCAGCGCGTCCACGGCCGGGGCCCAGCCGGAGCCCATCACGAGGGCGACGTCGTGGGTCTCGGCGCCCGTGAGTTCGCGCAGGCGGGCCGCGGCGGCGTCGGCGGCCGCGTGGGGGTCGCCCTGGATGTCGTCCGGAAGAAGAGATGCGTTCACGCCGATGAGGGTAGCCGCTGTTTGCCTACGCGCGTAGATGGCAGAGCTCACGGGGTGGCGATCGTTGTCTTGTCGTTTCCGACGAGGGGTCTCGCGCGAGCGGCCGTCAGCAGGGGCGCTTGCGGAGTTCCATCACGTAGTCGTGGGGCGCGCCGGCCGACTCGGCCGCGTCGGCGATCTCGCCCAGGTAGCGGGCGGAGGGCAGGCCGCCCTCGTAGGCGTTGAGGGCGAAGGCCCAGGCGGAGTCCTCGCCCTCCAGGGTGTGGACCCGTACGCGCGTACGACGGTAGATGTCGAGACCCACGCCCTCCCAGCGGTCGAGGGACTCTTCATCCATCGGGGCGATGTCGTACAGGGAGACGAAGACCTGGGAGAGCGGGTCCTCCACGATGGTCGGCAGTGCGCCCTCCCAGCCCATGTGCTCGCCGCCGAAGGTCAGTCGCCATCCGTTCAGCCAGCCGGTGGCGCGCAGCGGCGAGTGCGGGGCGCGGCGGGACATCAGCCGCGCGTCGAGGTTGCCGGCGTACGCGGCGTAGAGCGACATGGGGAGAGGGTACGGCAGGCCGCCCGGCGTCACTGTCGTAACAACAGGCGCATCGGCGGGGCCCCGGGGCGGTGGCATGTTGAGCGGTGCGGGACAATGGAGTACGTGACTCGGATCGTGATCATCGGTGGCGGACCCGGCGGATACGAAGCGGCCCTGGTGGCCGCCCAACTCGGCGCGGAGGTGACCGTCGTCGACTGCGACGGTCTGGGCGGGGCGTCGGTGCTCACCGACTGCGTGCCGTCGAAGACCCTGATCGCCACGGCTGAGGTGATGACCACCTTCGACTCCTCGTACGAGGAGCTGGGGATCATCGTCGCCGACGACACCCCGCACATCGAGCAGGCCGCCCGGGTGGTGGGCGTCGACCTGGGCAAGGTCAACCGGCGTGTGAAGCGCCTCGCGCTCGCCCAGTCGCACGACATCACCGCCTCCGTGACGCGTGCCGGGGCGCGTGTCATGCGCGGGCGCGGGCGGCTGGAGGGCATGCAGGCGCTCGACGGGTCGCGCAAGGTCGTGGTGCGCACCGCCGACGGGAGTGAAGAGACCCTGACGGCTGACGCCGTCCTCATCGCCACCGGCGGGCACCCCCGTGAGCTGCCCGACGCCCAGCCGGACGGCGAGCGGATCCTGAACTGGACCCAGGTGTACGACCTCGACGAGCTCCCCGAGGAGCTGATCGTGGTCGGGTCGGGTGTGACCGGTGCCGAGTTCGCCGGCGCCTACCAGGCACTCGGGTCGAGGGTGACGCTCGTGTCGTCGCGCGACCGCGTGCTGCCGGGCGAGGACCCGGACGCGGCCGCCGTGCTGGAGGACGTCTTCCGGCGGCGCGGCATGAACGTCATGGGCCGGTCCCGGGCACAGTCCGCCAAACGGGTGGGGGACCGGGTCGAGGTGACCCTCTCCGACGGGCGCGTCATCACCGGATCGCACTGTCTGATGGCCGTCGGTGCCGTACCCAACAGCGCGGGCATGGGTCTTGAGGACGCCGGGGTCAGGCTGCGCGAGTCCGGTCACATCTGGACCGACAAGGTGTCGCGTACGACCGCTCCGGGCGTGTACGCGGCCGGTGACGTGACCGGCGTGTTCGCCCTCGCGTCCGTGGCCGCCATGCAGGGCCGCATCGCCATGTACCACTTCCTGGGCGACGCCGTCGCCCCGCTGAACCTGAAGACCGTCTCGTCGAACGTCTTCACCGACCCGGAGATCGCCACCGTCGGCTACACCCAGGCCGACGTCGACGGCGGGAAGATCGACGCCCGGGCCGTGAAGCTGCCGCTGCTGCGCAACCCGCGCGCGAAGATGCAGGGCATCCGGGACGGCTTCGTCAAGATCTTCTGCCGGCCGGGCACGGGCATCGTGGTGGGCGGTGTGGTCGTGGCGCCGCGCGCCTCGGAACTGATCCACCCGATCTCGATCGCGGTCGACAACAATCTGACTGTCGAACAGATCGCTAACGCCTTCACCGTCTACCCGTCCTTGTCGGGCTCGATCGCCGAGGTGGCACGGCAGTTGCACACCCGCAAGGAGAACGGCCACGGCTGAGGCCGAAACCGGCTCCTCGCTGGTCACGGGGAGTGTTCGACCATGCGTACGGCATAGGCGGCGGGACTAGGCCTTATACCACTTCCCGCTGCTCGGTGCGAACATCTTCTGCTATTCAGCGCAAACTGCTGAAAGCAGACGGTCGCTGGCGTTACTGTCAGTTTCGTGTTCGCTGCAGAACGTCGCCAATTGATCCTCGAAATGGTGCGAGCGAACGGGGCCGTGTCGCTCCGTGAGCTCGCCCGCGTCGTCCAGACCTCCGAAGTGACCGTACGGCGGGACGTGCGCGCGCTGGAGGCAGAAGGACTCCTCGACCGCCGGCACGGCGGTGCGGTACTGCCGGGCGGTTTCACGCGGGAGTCCGGCTTTCCGCAGAAGTCTCATCTCGCGACCGCCGAGAAGACCGCCATCGCCGACCTCGCCGCGAACTTCGTGGAAGAGGGGGAGGCGATCGTGGTCGGGGCGGGTACGACGACCCAGGAGCTGGCACGCCGGCTCGCCCGGGTGCCGGGCCTGACCGTCGTCACCAACTCTCTCCTCGTCGCCCAGGCGTTGGCCCATGCCAACCGGGTCGAGGTGGTGATGACCGGCGGTACGCTCCGCGGTTCGAACTACGCCCTGGTCGGGAGTGGTGCCGAGCAGTCCCTGCACGGGCTGCGGGTGTCGCGGGCGTTCCTGTCCGGGGCCGGGCTGACCGCCGAGCGGGGGCTGTCCACGTCCAACATGCTGTCGGCGTCCGTCGACCGGGCGCTGGTGCAGGCCGCGGCGGAGGTGGTCGTACTCGCCGACCACACGAAGCTCGGTACCGACACCATGTTCCAGACGGTGCCCACGGATCTCATCACGCGCCTCGTCACGGACGAGCCGCCGGCGCATGACGACCGTGCCGCCACGGAACTCCAGGCGCTTGCCGACCAGGGCGTTCAGATCGCCGTGGCCGGGGGGCAGGGGGGGTCGGCGGGGTCGGGTGCCGGGGGCCCGGGGGGTGATGCCGTCCCGGCGCGCCAGCAGCGCCGGGACGTGCCGGTGCCGGGGCCTCGACGGCAGGTGCCGGGGGCTGGTGGGCAGTTGAGGTCCGCCTCTGCCTCGATGCTGGGTGAGCAGGGGACTGGGGCGGAGCGGGCGCGGGTGGCGGATATGCGGCGGCGATGACGCCGCCGGTGGGGTGAGCCGCGGTTCGCTTCCCGGCACCCGGCGTTGTCGCTGACGCCGGGTGGGTCCGCACCCCGGCGGAACGGGGTACCGCTGCGCCCACCCGTGCCGCCCCCAGCGGCACGCATGCCCGCAGCTGAGCGGCGCGTGCCCGCGGAGCAGGCCGGAAACACCGAGGCGCGGCCCCACCCCCACCAAGGGGTAGGTGCCGCGCCAAGAGTGGGGACGTCAGTCCTTGATCTCGCAGATCGCCGCGCCCGACGTCACCGACGCGCCGATCTCCGCGCTCAGGCCCTTGATCGTGCCCGACCGGTGCGCGTTCAGGGGCTGCTCCATCTTCATGGCCTCCAGGACGACGACGAGGTCGCCCTCCTTGACCTCCTGGCCCTCCTCGACGGCCACCTTGACGATGGTGCCCTGCATCGGGGAGGCGAGGGTGTCGCCGGAAGCCACCGGGCCCGACTTCTTCGCCGCGCGGCGCTTCGGCTTGGCGCCCGCCGCGAGACCCGTACGGGCCAGGGACATGCCCAGCGACGACGGCAGGGAGACCTCAAGACGCTTGCCGCCGACCTCGACGACGACCGTCTCGCGGCCCGGCTCCTCGTCCGCCTCGGCGTCGGCCGGCGCGGCGAACGGCTTGATCTCGTTGACGAACTCGGTCTCGATCCAGCGGGTGTGGACCGTGAACGGGTCGGACGAGTCCGTCAGCTCGGGCGCGAACGCCGGGTCCTTCACCACCGCACGGTGGAACGGGATCGCCGTGGCCATGCCCTCGACCTGGAACTCCTCCAGCGCACGGGCGGCCCGCTGCAGGGCCTCCTTGCGCGTGCGGCCGGTGACGATCAGCTTGGCCAGCAGGGAGTCCCACGCCGGGCCGATGACCGAGCCGGACTCCACACCCGCGTCCAGACGCACACCCGGGCCGGACGGCGGGGCGAACGTCGTGACCGTGCCGGGAGCGGGGAGGAAGTTGCGGCCCGGGTCCTCGCCGTTGATGCGGAACTCGAAGGAGTGACCGCGAAGCTCCGGGTCGCCGTAGCCGAGCTCCTCGCCGTCGGCGATGCGGAACATCTCGCGCACGAGGTCGATGCCGGCGACCTCCTCGGTGACCGGGTGCTCCACCTGGAGGCGGGTGTTGACCTCCAGGAAGGAGATCGTGCCGTCGAGGCCCACGAGGAACTCGACCGTGCCGGCGCCGACGTAGCCGGCCTCCTTCAGGATCGCCTTGGAGGCGGAGTACAGCTCCTCCACCTGCGCGTCGGACAGGAAGGGGGCCGGGGCCTCCTCCACCAGCTTCTGGTGGCGGCGCTGCAGGGAGCAGTCACGGGTGGAGACGACGACCACGTTGCCGTGCCGGTCGGCCAGGCACTGGGTCTCCACGTGCCGCGGCTTGTCCAGGTACCGCTCGACGAAGCACTCGCCCCGGCCGAACGCGGCGACGGCCTCGCGGACCGCCGAGTCGTACAGCTCCGGCACCTCTTCGAGGGTGCGGGCGACCTTCAGACCACGACCGCCACCACCGAAGGCGGCCTTGATCGCGATCGGCAGGCCGTGCTCCTCGGCGAACGCGACGACCTCGTCCGCACCGGAGACCGGGTCGGGCGTACCGGCCACCAGCGGGGCACCCGCGCGCTGCGCGATGTGCCGGGCGGCGACCTTGTCACCCAGGTCGCGGATGGCCTGCGGCGGCGGGCCGATCCAGATCAGGCCCGCGTCCAGGACCGCCTGCGCGAACTCGGCGTTCTCGGAAAGGAAGCCGTAGCCGGGGTGGATCGCGTCCGCACCCGACTCGCGGGCGGCGCCCAGCACCTTCTCGATGTCGAGGTAGCTGGTGCCCGGCGTGTCACCGCCCAGGGCGAACGCCTCATCCGCGGCGCGGACATGCAGAGCGTCCCGGTCCGGGTCGGCGTAGACGGCCACGCTCGCGATACCGGCATCCCGGCAGGCCCGGGCCACGCGGACAGCGATTTCGCCACGGTTGGCGATGAGCACCTTGCGCACGATTGAGGCTCCCTCCTTGAAACAAGCCGAGTTTAGGGACAGCCGACACGACACTTCGACCCGTCCCCAGTGGTGAGCTTGCCCACACGGAGCGTGATGCGAGGCTCGCTCGACCCGCGAAATCCCTTGTCGCACCGCGGTACGCAGTACTCCTCCGGGAAACCCTAGCCCTCTCCTGTGGTCAAGGTCTCTGTCATCACGTGCTGCGGGCCACTCGGTTTCTTTGTGGAGTCCCTACGAATGGCCCAATGATTCTTTGCCCGCGGCCGAACCCTTGTCCCGGGGTTTACCGGTTAGTAGCGTTCGCGGTGTCTCAAAGGGAAGAGGGTGGGCCCGGTGATACGCAGGCCGGTGGCGTGGGTCGTGGCGGTGGTGCTGTTCGCCGAGGCGTTCGGAGTCGCCGCGCTCAACTGGTTCCTGGGGGTCGTCGTCGACCGGCAGGACATGTCGCTGGCCGGGCTGGACCCGCACATGATGTCGGTGTCGTCGAAGATCGGCGGGATCGCCTTCGGCCTCTACTTCGCGCTGTGCGGCCTGGTCGCCCTGCTCGTGGCGCTGCGGGACCGGCCTCCGGCCGGCCTCGGACGCGTACTGCTGATCAGTGCCGCGGTCGTGCACGCCCTGCTGGGCGCGTTCACCTGGGGTCTCGTCGGCTGGACGGCGTTCCTGTTCATGGTGCTGGTGCTCGCCCTGATCGTGCTGCTGCTGATGACGTACGACCGTCCGGCCGAGCCCGCCGACGCCGCGCCCGGAGGCGGGAAGAGCGGCGACGGGCCTCCGGTCACTTCTCCGCCGGCGCCCACAACTCCGTGATGCCGACGCCCAGTTCGGCGAGGAGCCGGCGCAGGAGCGGCAGGCTGATGCCGATGACGTTGCCGTGGTCGCCGTCGATGCCGTCGATGAACGGGGCCGAGCGGCCGTCCAGGGTGAACGCCCCGGCGACGTAGAGGGGTTCGCCCGAGGCGACGTAGGCGGCGATCTCCTCGTCGGAGGGGTCGCCGAAGTGGACGACCGTGGACGCGGTGGCGGAGACGTAGCGGCCGGTGAGCGTGTCGTAGACGCAGTGGCCGGTCTGGAGGGTGCCGGCGCGGCCGCGCATCGACTTCCAGCGGGCGGTGGCCTCCTCGGCGTCCGCGGGCTTGCCGAGGGCCTGGCCGTCCAGGTCGAGCACCGAGTCGCAGCCGATCACGAGCGCGCCCTTGACCTCCGGCCGGGCCGCCACGACGGACGCCTTCGCCTCGGCCAGGGCGAGCGCCAGCTCGGCCGGGGTGGGGGCGGTGACGGCGTCCTCATCGACGCCGCTCACGATCACCTCGGGGGCGAGGCCGGCCTGGCGGAGCAGTCCGAGCCGGGCGGGGGACTGGGAGGCGAGGACGAGTCGCCTGCGGCGCTGAGCAGTCATGCGGTCAGGTTAGTCACACGGGTGAGGCCGGTTCACCTCACGCCGATCACCAGCATGGCCACGAACATGGCCAACGCCATGAGAACGCCCAGCCGCCGGAGCATGTCCTGCATGTCGCGGAGTTCCTTCGGCGGTTCGTTCTCGGGGTCGGACCACAGCATGAGTCCAGCGTGCGGCCTGGCAGGGCGGGGCGCCTGAGTAGGGGTACTCAAATCGGCGCCCCGCGTTGTTCCGCCGTGCGCGGTTCCCCGCGCCCGCACCTGGGGGCGAGAGCTCTAGCCCGGCCAGTAGGTGCGGCCCCACGCCGCCGGCCCGGGCTGGGGCAGGCGGTGGGACGCGATGCGGGACGGGTCGGACCAGGAATCGCGGGACGCCGGCGCGCCGGGCGGGGCGGTTGCCGCCGCCGCGGCGCGCGCCCTGACCACCGCCAGGGCGGCGGCCAGCTCCTCCGGGGTCGGGTTGCCCCGTACGACCTTGATCGTCATGTGGGCCTCCTGGGCTCGCTGCGGACTAGAGGGGGATGTTGCCGTGCTTCTTCGGAGGCAGGGATTCCCGCTTGGTACGCAGTTGACGCAGGCCGCGTACGACGTGACGGCGGGTTTCGGACGGCATGATCACGGCGTCGATGTAGCCGCGCTCGGCCGCGACGTAGGGGTTGAGGAGGGCGTCCTCGTACTCCCGGATCAGCCGCGCCCGGACCGCCTCCAGATCCTCGCCCTTCGCCTCGGCCTCCGCGATGGTGCGGCGGTGCAGGATGTTGACCGCGCCCTGGGCGCCCATGACGGCGATCTGGGCGGTGGGCCAGGCGAGGTTGAGGTCGGCGCCCAGGTGCTTGGAGCCCATGACGTCGTAGGCGCCGCCGAACGCCTTGCGGGTGATGATCGTGATGAGCGGGACGGTCGCCTCGGCGTAGGCGTAGATCAGCTTCGCGCCGCGGCGGATGATGCCGTCGTGCTCCTGGTCGACGCCGGGCAGGAAGCCGGGGACGTCGACGAAGGTGATGACGGGGACGTTGAAGGCGTCGCAGGTCCGCACGAAGCGGGCGGCCTTCTCGCTGGCCTTGATGTCCAGGCAGCCGGCGAACTGCATCGGCTGGTTGGCGACGATGCCCACCGGGTGGCCCTCGACGCGGCCGAAGCCGGTGACGATGTTCGGCGCGTACAGCGGCTGCGTCTCGAAGAACTCTGCGTCGTCCAGGACGTGCTCGATCACCGCGTGCATGTCGTACGGCTGGTTGGCGCTGTCCGGGACGATCACGTCCAGCTCGCGGTCCTCGTCGCTGACCTCCAGGTCGGCCTCCTCCGGGAAGGCCGGTGCCTCGGAGAGGTTGTTGGACGGCAGGTAGGACAGCAGCTGCTTGATGTACTCGATGGCGTCCTTCTCGTCGCCCGCCATGTGGTGGGCGACTCCGGAGGTCGCGTTGTGGGTCCGGGCGCCGCCCAGCTCCTCGAAGCCCACGTCCTCGCCGGTGACGGTCTTGATGACGTCGGGGCCGGTGATGAACATGTGCGAGGTCTGGTCGACCATGACCGTGAAGTCGGTGATGGCCGGGGAGTAGACCGCGCCCCCCGCGCACGGCCCGACCACCAGGCTGATCTGCGGGATGACGCCGGAGGCGTGGGTGTTGCGGCGGAAGATCTCGCCGTACGCGCCGAGCGAGGCCACACCCTCCTGGATGCGGGCGCCGCCGGAGTCGTTGATGCCGATGACCGGGCAGCCGGTCTTCAGGGCGAAGTCCATGACCTTGACGATCTTCTGCCCGTAGACCTCGCCGAGGGCCCCGCCGAAGACGGTGAAGTCCTGCGAGAACACGGCGACCGGACGGCCGTCGACGGTTCCGTACCCGGTGACGACGCCGTCGCCGTAGGGGCGGTTCTTGTCGAGGCCGAAGTTGGTGGAGCGGTGCCGGGCGAACTCGTCCAGCTCGACGAAGGAGCCCTCGTCGAGCAGGAGCTCGATCCGCTCACGGGCCGTCAGCTTGCCCTTGGCATGCTGCTTTTCGACGGCGCGTGCGGAGCCGGCGTGTGTCGCTTCCTCGATGCGTCGCTTCAGATCCGCGAGCTTGCCCGCGGTCGTGTGAATGTCGGGCTGCTGCTGCTCTTCCGGCTCGGACATCGGGATGCGGCTCCCTGCCTGCTCAAAAGGGGGGACGGTTACTCATCCGTAGAGTAGTGGGGGGCCTCCACATCGGCAGTGCGGCGTTTACCACACCTAGGGTGGCTTGCATGACGCCGCGAGATGCATCAGAGCCGAACGGAAGCCGTTGGTCCGACCTGGACCGTCCGCCCCTCAACGTCACCGCCCTGCGCCGGGGGCTGGTGCGGCAGGGAGGGCTGTGGTCGGAGGTGGACGTGGTGCAGCGCACCGGCTCCACGAACTCCGATCTGGTGGCCCGGGCGGCGAAGGGCGAGGTGACCGAGGGCGCGGTGCTGGTCGCCGAGGAGCAGACGGCGGGCCGCGGCCGCCTCGACCGCCAGTGGACGGCGCCGCCCCGCTCCGGCCTCTTCTTCTCCGTCCTGCTCACGCCGAGCGAGGTGCCGGTCGCACGGTGGGGGTGGCTGCCGCTGCTCACGGGGGTCGCGGTGGCGACGGGTCTGTCGCGGGCGGCCGGCGTGGACACGGCCCTGAAGTGGCCGAACGACCTGCTGGTCACGGTGGGGGGCGCTGAGCGCAAGGCCGGCGGAATCCTGGCCGAGCGGGCCGGCGACGACGGTGTCGTCATCGGGGTCGGCATCAACGTCTCGCTCAAGGACGACGAACTGCCGGTGCCGACGGCGGGGTCGCTGGGCCTGGCCGGGGCCGTGAGCACGGACCGGGATCCGCTGCTGCGGGGGGTGCTGCGCTCACTGGAGGAGTGGTACGGCAAGTGGCGTGACGCCGAGGGTGACGCGGTCGCGTGCGGGTTGCAGGAGGCATATGCGGCGGGGTGCGCGACGCTCGGGCGAGTCGTGCGGGCGGAGCTGCCGGGGGACCGGTCGGTCGTGGGGGAGGCCGTGGCTCTGGACGGGGACGGGCGACTGGTGCTGGCGACGGAGGAGGGGGTGCAGGAGCCGGTCGGTGCCGGGGACATCGTCCACCTGAGGCCGGCGTGAGCCGGGGCCGGATGGGTCCGCGGCCCGGCGGAGCGGGGTGCCTCCCCCAAGCTCTTCGAGCGGGGGGTACCCCCGGCGCCCATCCGTGCCGCCCCCTGGGCGCGGGCCAGGTGCTTCCAGCCCGTCCGGCGATTGAGGACGAGGCCGTTCAGGCCGAAGCGGGGGCCCGGGGGGCGGAGCCCCTTGGGGACAGCGGCAGAGACGCCGGGTCCCTGGACAACCCGGGGAACCTCACCCCCCGGCCCAACCTAACGGAGTGAGCTGGCGCACACCTGCCGTAGAGTTGAGGCCGGTCGATACATGACCGTGACAGATCGGAAGGGCAACACGCGTGACCGTCGACGACTCGGGTTCCGGCGAGGACGCGCAGGGCGCCGACTCCGGCGAGGATCCGCTCGCCCTGCGCCTCGAAGGGCTCATCCTGGGCGCCGAGCGCCGCTACACCCCGTTTCAGGCGGCCCGCAGCGCCGGTGTCTCCATGGAACTGGCCTCCCGCTTCTGGCGGGCCATGGGCTTTGCCGACATAGGCCAGGCCAAGGCCCTCACGGAGGCCGACGTCCTCGCCCTGCGGCGCCTCGCCGGTCTGGTCGAGGCGGGGCTGCTGAGCGAGGCGATGGCCGTCCAGGTGGCCCGGTCCACGGGCCAGACCACCGCGCGGCTCGCCGAGTGGCAGATCGACTCCTTCCTGGAGGGGCTGACCGAGCCGCCCGAGCCGGGCATGACCCGCACCGAGGTCACGTACCCGATCGTCGAGCTGCTCCTGCCCGAGCTGGAGGAGTTCCTGGTCTACGTCTGGCGCCGGCAGCTCGCCGCCTCGGCCGGACGGGTCGTGCAGGCGGCCGACGACGAGGAGATGGTCGACCGGCGCCTCGCCGTCGGCTTCGCCGACCTGGTCGGGTTCACGCGGCTCACCCGCCGCATGGAGGAGGAGGAACTCGGCGAGCTGGTCGAGGCCTTCGAGACCACGGCCGCGGACCTGGTGGCCGCGAACGGCGGGCGGCTGATCAAGACCCTGGGCGACGAGGTGCTCTACGCCGCCGACGACGCGGGCACGGCCGCCGAGATCGCCCTGCGGCTGATCGAGACCATGGCGCACGACGAGACGATGCCGGAGCTGCGCGTCGGCATGGCGTTCGGCACGGTCACCACCCGTATGGGTGATGTGTTCGGTACGACCGTGAACCTGGCCTCCCGGCTCACCTCGATAGCTCCGAAGGACGCCGTCCTCGTCGACACCGCCTTCGCCGAGGAGCTGATCCGTACGCAGGACGCCCCGGCCTCGGAGGCGGAGGCGGCCGAGGAGGCCGCGGCGGCGGAGAAGGAGGGCGAGGAGCCCCCGGTGTACCGCTTCGGGCTGCAGCCGATGTGGCAGCGGCCGGTGCGTGGCCTGGGCGTCGTGGAGCCGTGGCTGCTCACGCGGCGGGACAGCGCGCCGTAACCGGGCGTCGGCGAGAGGGCGTGCCCTTGCCGGCCGGGACGTCAGCGGCGCTCGGCCGGTGAGTCCACGCACAGGCCTATGACCGGCACGCACAGGCCCGGGTCGTTCCGTTTCTCCGTCTCCTCGGGCTCGGGCGCCGGGGTCGGTGTGGTCCGGCTCGGCGGTGCGGGCGGGGCCGGGGCCGGACGCGTGGTGCCGCCGTCCGGGGTCGTCGGTGCCGGGGCGGGGGCGGGGGCGTTCGGCCGGTTCGGTGTGTCGGGGATGGTCGTGGGCGCCGGGGCGGCTGCCTTGGAGGCCGTCGGGGTGCCGGTCGTGGTGGACGGGGACGGCCGCGCGCCCTTGGCGGCCGGTGACGGGGTGAGGCCGCCCGGGGCGCCGGGCGACGAGGGGCTCGCGTCAGGGGCCGCCGGGAAGGTCGCGGCCGGGCCGGCGGTGCCGTGCGACGCGGTGGTGACGGGCTCCGGGCGGGGCCCGGCCTCGACGGCGCGGGCGTCGGGGCCCGGGCCGGAGGCCAGGCGCAGGAGGCTCAGGGCGCCCGCGGCGAGGGCGAGGCCGCCGGCGGCGAGCAGGACCTTGCGGGGGCGGGGCTTGCGGTGCCGGCCCCGGGCGTGAGGGGTTTCGGCCGGGGCCTGCTCGTGGGGCGCGGGCGGCTCCCGCCGGCAGGGTGCCGGGGCGGTCCTGGTGGCCTGGTGCGGTTTCGTCGGCGTGTTCGTCGTCATCACGGTCCCTCCCCGATGCGCATGCGCCCCCTGTGCGCCGTGGGGGACGCACGCTATGCGCTGCCATGGGCGTTTGGGCCGGGGTTGCGGCGATGTCACTCGAACGGGTGGGCGGGGGTCGTGGGGTCGGAGGTGTCCGCCCTTTCGCGGGTGGGGTGCGGCTGCGATGATCTGAGCGTCGGCTTTGTTAACCCGCGTTAACCGGAGGGTGTCATGAGTGAGGAACGGTTCGGGGAGTTCGTGGCGGTGCGGCGGCATGAGCAGGGGCACGTCGCGGAGCTCGTCCTCGACCGGCCCAAGGCCATGAACGCGGTGTCGACGGAGATGGCGCGCTCCATCGCCGGGGCGTGTACGGCGCTGGGGGAGGACCGGGAGGTGCGGGCCGTCGTCCTGACCTCGACGCACGAGCGGGCGTTCTGTGTCGGGGCCGACCTGAAGGAGCGGAACTCGTTCAGCGACGCGGATCTGCTGCGGCAGCGGCCGGTGACGCGGGGGGCGTACACCGGGGTGCTGGAGCTGCCGGTGCCGACGGTGGCGGCGGTGCACGGGTTCGCGCTCGGCGGCGGGTTCGAGCTGGCGCTGGCCTGCGACGTGATCGTGGCGGACCGGACGGCCGTCGTGGGGCTGCCGGAGGTGTCGGTCGGGGTGATCCCCGGGGGCGGGGGCACACAGTTGCTGCCGCGGCGGGTCGGGGCGGCCCGGGCTGCCGAGCTGATCTTCTCCGCGCGGCGGGTGGAGGCCGCGGAGGCGGGCGAGTTGGGGTTGGTCGATGAGCTGGTGGAGGAGGGGCGGGACCGGGAGGCGGCGCTGGCGCTGGCGGCCCGGATCGCCGGGAACTCCCCGGTGGGCCTGCGGGCGGCGAAGCGGGCGCTGCGGCTCGGGCAGGGCCTCGATCTGCGGGCCGGGCTGGAGGTCGAGGACGCGGCGTGGCGGACCACGGCGTTCTCGGGGGACCGGGCGGAGGGCGTCGCGGCCTTCAACGAGCGGCGCAAGCCGCAGTGGCCGGGGGAATAGGGGCCGGAGCGCGCCCGGGCGGGACCAGTCGTCCCCGTTCGCGTCGTAAACAGGTCAGTCTGGCTGGAAACTCCCTAGCCTGGAGTGATGGGTGAGGACAGACGGCTGGCGGCCGTCGTCGCGTTGGCTCAGGGGATGGCGGCCGCACACGGGTCGCGTGAGGCGTGGCGTGCCGCGGCCGCCGGGGCGTGCCGGGCGCTGGGCGGCAGTTTCGCCGCGCTGTCGGTGTGGGAGCGGGAGCTCGGGCGGCTGCGGGTCCTCGTGAACGTCGGCGAGCTGGCCGAGGGTGAGGAGGAGTTCCCCGAGGACGAGGCCTACCCGGTGCACCAGTTCGCGGAGATCACCGAGTTCCTGCACGAGCAGTGGGCCGGCGGCGGGGAGCCGGACGCCTGGGTGGAGACCGCCGAGGGGCCCGCCGCCGGCGGGCGGTCCGGGTACTGCCACCAGCGGGTCGCCGCCCTGCGCCGCAGGGGCCGCGGCTGCTGCGTGGTCGCGCCCATCGTGCTGCACGGCCGGGCCTGGGGCGAGCTGTACGTGGCCCGCCCGGCCGGTGAGGCGGTCTTCGGGCGGGGCGACGCCGACTTCGCCACGGTCCTGGCCTCCGTCGTGGCCGCCGGCCTCGCCCAGACCGAGCGGCTGGAGGAAGCCCGGCGGCTGGCCTTCACCGACTCGCTCACCGGGCTGGCCAACCGCCGTGCCGTGGACGTACGTCTGGAGCGGGCGATCGAGCGGCACCGCAGGGACGGCGCCGTCGTGAGTCTCGTCGTCTGCGATCTGAACGGGCTCAAGCGGGTCAACGACACCCATGGGCACGCCGTCGGCGACCGGCTCCTGGAGCGGTTCGGGTCGGTGCTGTCGCTGTGCGGGGCCATGCTGCCGGGCGCGCTGGCCGCACGGCTCGGCGGGGACGAGTTCTGTCTGCTCGCGGTCGGGCCGCCCGCCGACCAGGTCGTCAAGGCGGCCGGTGAACTGTGCCGCAGGGCCGCGGAGTTGGAGCTCGGGGACGGGGTGGCCTGCGGGGTCGCCTCCACCGAGGACCCGATCGGGCCCGTGCGCTCGGCCCGGCGGCTCTTCCGGCTCGCCGACGCCGCCCAGTACCGGGCCAAGGCCGAGCGGGCGAGCAGGCCGGTGGTGGCAGGGCGGGCCGGGCCCGACGACCCTGTCGTACGGCTGGCGGACGAGCCGTCCCAGGAGTCCGACGGTGAGCGCCGGCGCTTCCGGGGGCGGCACGCGCCCTGACCCCGGCCCGGGGTGTGACGCATTCGGTAAGGGGCGAACGCCGTCCCCAGTGGTGACATCATCGAATTCACTGCGTACGCTCCTGAATATGGATATGCACACTGTGGTGGTGGGGACGTCCGGGGTGACCGCGTCCGACGTGCTCGCCGTGGCGCGCGGCGGCGCCCCCGTCGAGCTCTCCGAGGAGGCCGTGGCCGCCCTCGCCGCAGCCCGCGAGATCGTGGACGCGCTGGCGGCCAAGCCGGAACCCGTGTACGGCGTGAGCACCGGCTTCGGGGCCCTGGCGACCCGGCACATCAGCCCGGAGCTGCGCGCGCAGCTCCAGCGCAACATCGTCCGCTCGCACGCCGCCGGGATGGGCCCGGCCGTGGAGCGGGAAGTCGTGCGCGCCCTGATGTTCCTGCGGCTGAAGACCGTCTGCTCCGGCCGCACCGGCGTACGCCCCGAGGTCGCGCAGACCATGGCCGACCTCCTCAACGCCGGAATCACCCCGGTCGTGCACGAGTACGGCTCCCTCGGCTGCTCCGGCGACCTCGCGCCGCTGTCCCACTGCGCGCTGGCGCTCATGGGCGAGGGCGACGCCGAGGGCCCCGACGGTGTCGTGCGCCCGGCCGCCGAACTCCTCGCCGCGCACGGCATCCAGCCGGTCGAACTGCGCGAGAAGGAGGGCCTCGCCCTCCTCAACGGCACCGACGGCATGCTCGGCATGCTGGTGATGGCCCTGGCCGACCTGGAGACGCTCTACCGGTCCGCCGACGTCACCGCCGCCCTGTCCCTGGAGGGCCTGCTCGGCACCGACAAGGTCCTCGCGCCGGAACTGCACGCCATCCGGCCGCACCCGGGCCAGGCCGCCAGCGCCGCCAACATGCTGGCCGTGCTGAAGGGATCGGGCCTGACCGGGCACCACCAGGACGACGCCCCGCGCGTCCAGGACGCCTACTCGGTGCGCTGCGCCCCGCAGGTCGCCGGCGCCGGGCGGGACACCATGACCCACGCCCGGCTGGTCGCCGACCGCGAGCTGGCCGCCGCCGTGGACAACCCCGTCGTGCTGCCCGACGGGCGGGTGGAGTCCAACGGCAACTTCCACGGGGCGCCCGTCGCCTACGTCCTGGACTTCCTCGCCATCGCCGCCGCCGACCTCGGCTCCATCGCCGAGCGGCGCACCGACCGGCTGCTCGACAAGAACCGCAGCCACGGCCTGCCGCCGTTCCTCGCCGACGACGCCGGTGTGGACTCGGGCCTGATGATCGCTCAGTACACGCAGGCCGCGCTGGTGAGCGAGCTGAAGCGGCTCGCCGTACCGGCGTCGGCCGACTCGATCCCGTCCTCCGCGATGCAGGAGGACCACGTCTCGATGGGCTGGTCGGCGGCGCGCAAGCTGCGCACGGCCGTCGACAACCTCACCCGGGTGATCGCCATCGAGCTCTACGCCGCCACGCGCGCGGTGGAGTTGCGCGAGGGGCTGACCCCGGCGCCCGCGTCGCGGGCGGTCATCGACGCCGTACGGGACGCGGGAGTTCAGGGACCCGGGCCGGACCGGTTCCTCGCGCCCGACCTCGCCGCGGCGGACGCGTTCGTGCGCGACGGGCGGCTGCTGGCCGCGGTCGAGAAGGTCACCGGGCCGCTCCAGTAGGGCCGCGGGGGCCCTGCCGTCAGGGCGGGCGGGGGCCCTGCCGTCCGGCGGGGCCCCCGCGTCAACCGCTGTCAGAAACCGAGGCGTTCCCGGCGCACCGAGTACACGACGAACCCGGCGCCCAGCGTGAGGCAGAAGGTCCCGCCGATCACGTACGGCGTGCTGTCGAAGCTGCCGGTGTCGGCGAGGCGGGCGCCGCCGACGGAGGCGTCCGCGGTCGTGGCGGCGATCCGCGCCTGCTCTGTGACCTGCGGCGACGGACTCACCGAGACCGCGTCTCTCACCGGGGAGTCCGACGTCGCGTTGGCGGACGGGACGAACCACAGGGCGCCCAGCAGGGACGCCGCGGCGGTGGCGGTCAGCAACGATCGGCGAGCGGATGACACGGAATATCGATCCCCTTGTGGCGCTGGCGAATTGGCCGTGTGGGGCGATGTTAGTGAAAGTCGCGGGTCACGGGAAAGTCACGGGAGGACCTGGACGTACGCTCGCGCCATGAGCACTCCAGAGACATCACGTTTTGTACGGCTTCGGGTGGAAGTCGTCCTCGAGGTCGACGACGCGGACGCGGTCACCAAGTCGGCGCTGCGCCGGATCGCCGACGAGGCAGAGATGCCGGCTTCGGAACGGGCCCACGCCGAGAGCGCTGTGACGGAAGACACCGCGGAGGCCCTGGCCTACCTCGTGGACCCGTTCGACCTGGTCAGCCAGGTGCCGGGGGTGGAGCTGCAACAGGCCTCCTGGAGCTGCGAGCGGATCGACTACGACCCCGACTCGCCCGACTGGGACCTCGACGAGGATGATGGCGACGACAGCGACGGCTGAGCGTCCGGGAAAATCGTGACCCCGAGCGGCAACCGCCGCCCGGGTCTTCGCGTCTCAAACGGCGCACCGACCCCACCCGTATCGCCGGCACCGCCCGTCACGGACGTGGTGATCCCCACACCTGCGTGACATGGGGAACCGGAGGAACCAGTCGTAGCGTTGAAAGTTCGGGACGAGGACTCACGAGTGGCGGCGGGGGCACTCAGTTGTGACGGGGACACTCGGGGTTCTGGGGAAATCGGCAATGATGGAGAAGCGTGTGATGACGGTCAGCAAGCGGCGCAAGGGCCTGACGGTCGCGTCCGCACTGCTCGGCGGAGTGCTGATGCTCTCGGCGTGTTCCGGAGGCGATGACAGCGCCTCCGGGGGCGACGGAGGCGACAGCTCCCAGTCGAAGGTCGACGAGGCCGCGGCGAAGAAGACCTCCGAGGCCCAGATCAAGATCACGCCCGAGGACGGCTCCGACAACGCCTCCATCAACAACTCGGCCGCCGTCACCGTGAGCAAGGGCACGCTCACGAACGTGAAGATGACGACGCCGGAGGGCGCGGAGGTCAGCGGCCAGATATCCGCCGACAAGACCAGCTGGAAGCCCACCACCCAGCTGGAGCGGTCCACGACCTACAAGCTGTCGGCCGAGGCGAAGGACTCCGACGGACGCGTCGCCCACGAGAACGCCTCGTTCACCACGGTCTCCCCGGCCAACAGCTTCATCGGCAACTTCACGCCGGACGACGGCACCACCGTCGGCGTCGGCATGCCGGTCTCGATCAACTTCGACAAGGCGATCACCAACAAGGCCGCGGTCCAGAAGGGCATCAAGGTCAGCACGACCGGCGGCCAGGAGGTCGCCTGCCACTGGTTCAACGCCAACCGCATGGACTGCCGGCCCGAGGACTACTGGAAGGAAGGCTCCACCGTCACGCTGAAGCTCGCGCTCGACGGCGTCGAGGGAGCCGAGGGCGTCTTCGGCGTCCAGCAGAAGACGGTCACCTTCAAGATCGGCCGCAACCAGGTCTCGTACGTCGACGCGAAGACCAAGCAGATGAAGATCACGCAGGACGGCAAGACCGTCCGCACGATCCCGATCTCCGCCGGCTCGCCCGAGAACAAGACCTACGAGGGCATCATGGTGATGTCCGAGAAGTTCAAGGAGACGCGCATGAACGGCGCGACCGTGGGCTTCACGGACGACGACGGCAAGGGCGAGTACGACATCAAGGACGTGCCGCACGCCATCCGCCTCTCCAGCTCCGGCACGTTCATCCACGGCAACTACTGGGGCGCGAAGTCCATCTTCGGCAGCGTGAACACCAGCCACGGCTGCGTGGGTCTGCAGGACGCCAAGGGCGCCGACGACCCGAACACCCCGGGTGCGTGGTTCTTCAAGAACTCGATGCTCGGTGACGTGGTGGTCGTCGAGAACACCGGCGACAAGACCATCGCGCCGGACAACGGCCTCAACGGCTGGAACATGAACTGGGCCGACTGGAAGGCCGGCTCGGCGGTCTGACGGTTCGCCGGCTTCGCTGACGAAAAGGCCGCGGCCCACCCCTCGCCAGGGGTGGGCCGCGGCCTTTTCGTCTCTTCTCATCCACCTCTTATGCGCGGCTCAAGTCCTCATCACAGACCGCCCCTAGCTTGCTGCCATGTTCTTCACCTATCTGAGGCGCGAGCTGCGCCGCCGCAGAAAAGCGGCCCTCGTCGTCGCCTCCGGACTGGCGCTGGGCATCGCGCTGGTCATCGTCGTCTCCTCCGTGTCCGCCGGTATGGGCCGGGCGCAGGACAAGGTGCTCCAGTCGCTGTACGGGCTGGGCACGGACATGACCGTCACCAAGGCCGTTGCACCGGCCGGGAGCGACGCGCAGCGGCCGCGCTTCCGCTTCGACGCGCAGGACGACGGGTCGGGCGGCGAACAGAGCAGCGACCGTGTCATGGTGCGCGGCTTTCAGACCCTGGCCGGTTCGACCGTGGGCAGGGTCGGTGCGCAGAGCGGCGTCGCGGACGCGGTGGGCGGCCTGAGCCTCCAGGTCGTCAAGGTCAGCGGCGCGTTCACACGGGGCCGGTTCGAGCAGGGTGAGGGCGGCGGCGGGCAGGGCTTCGGCCGGGGCGGGGCCCAGCCCTCACCGCAGGGCCGGGTCGAGGGCGGCGGCGCCGACTTCGACGTCAACAACTACTCCGTCTACGGCACCGACGTCACCAAGCCGGCCCTCGGCCCGCTGACCTCCTCGAAGATCACCAGCGGCCGTTCGTTCACCAGGAGCGAGACGGACGCCAGGGTCGCCGTGGCGGATGCCGCGTACGCCAAGGAGAAGAAGCTCAAGACCGGCTCCACGGTCACCGTCAAAGGCACCGGTTTCAAGGTGGTCGGCATCGCCACGGCCGACAGCGGGGACGCGGCCGCCGACCTCTACGTCCCGCTGAAGCAGGCGCAGACCCTGGCCGGCGCCAAGGGCAAGGTCACCACCATCTACGTCAAGGCCACCGACTCGCAGCGGATCGGCAGCGTCAAGTCGGAGATCCAGAAGGACGTTCCGGGCACCACGGTCACCACCTCCGCCGACCTCGCCGGCACCGTCTCCGGCTCCCTGTCGACGGCCTCCTCCCTCGCCGCGGGCGTCGGCAAGTGGCTGTCGATCGTGGTGCTCGCCGCCGCTTTCCTGGTGGCGGGGCTGCTGACCTCTTCGGCGGTCTCCCGCCGGGTCCGCGAGTTCGGCACGCTCAAGGCACTGGGCTGGAAGTCGGGCCGGGTGACGCGGCAGGTGGTCGGCGAGGCGGTGGTCAACGGCCTGGTGGGCGGTGCGCTGGGCATCGCGCTGGGGCTGGCGGGCGCATACGCCGTGACGGCCGTGAGTCCCACGCTCCAGGCACAGTTGGGCGGGGGAGGCGGTGCCGGTGGTGGCGGCTTCGGGGGCTTTCGGGGCGGCCCGGGCCGTGAGGCGGCGGGGAAGACCCTCGACGTCGCCCTCACCGCCCCGGTCAGCCTGACGACCATCGCCCTCGCGGTGGGCCTCGCGGTGACGGGCGGGCTGGTCGCAGGGGCCTTCGGCGGCTGGCGGGCCTCCAGACTGCGCCCGGCGGACGCACTGCGGCGGGTGGAGTAGGCGTTCCCCTCGGGCCGACGGCACCAGCACGGACCTCAGGGGCGCGGCGACTGCGCCACAAGCCCTCACGCACCCGCACGCGAAGAACGATTCAGGAGCTCCCGCCATGTACGAACTCAGAGCTGTCACCAAGCACTACACCCGCTCCAAAGACACCGTCCAAGCCCTGGACGGCATAGACCTGACCATCCCCGACGGCGACCGGCTGGTCATCCAGGGCCCCACCGGCGGCGGCAAGTCCACGCTGCTGCAGATGCTCGGCGGTCTCGACCGCCCGACCTCCGGCCAGGTCGTCCTGGACGGCACCGACCTCGCCGCACTGCCGGAGGCCAGACTGACCCGCGTACGGAGCGAGAGCATCGGCTTCGTCTTCCAGTCCTTCAACCTCATCCCGACGCTCACCGCGCAGGAGAACGTGGAGACGGCCCTCGTCCCCCTCGGCGTGAAGCCGAAACAGCGACGCGAACAGGCCGCGGAGGCACTGGAGTCGGTCGGCCTCGGCGAGCGCAGCGCGCATCTTCCCGGCGAGATGTCCGGCGGTCAGCAGCAACGCGTGGCCATAGCCCGGGCCCTCGTCAAACAGCCGAAGGTGCTCCTCGCCGACGAACCCACCGGAAATCTCGACGAATCGATGCGCGACGAGATCATGGACGTGCTCGAACGCATGTGGGAGGAACTCGGTCTCACCTTCGTCATGGTCACCCACGACTCGGCGATTGCGCGGAAGGCCCCGCGCCTGGCGACGATCCGCGAGGGCCGGATCAGCGTCACCGAGAACACGCGTGCGTAACCGCGCTGCCCTGTAACGGAGTTCCGACGGCCGTGTAACAGTCGGCCGACGGATTTCTTACCCTCATCTCATCTATTGAGCACCTGATCACCCCTCGGCATACTGCCTATTCCGGGGGGTGTACGTGCATGCGTACGAGACCACCCCCGGCCGGGTGAACGGGGAATTCACCCGGTTCTTCTGCAAGGGGGAAACTTGCGCAGACAAGTGAAAAGGGCGTGCGCGGCCACGGTCGCCACAGCGGCGGCCGTGGCCCTGGCGGCGGGTATGACCAGCCCGGCGTCGGCCAACGGCGAGCAGGCGGCAGCGTCCGCCAAGCCGGCGTCCCTTACCGCCAAGCACCGCATCACACTGATCACCGGTGACCGCGTCGTCCTGGACGCCAAGGGCCGTGTCATCGGCCTGGAGCATGCCAAGGGCCGCGAGAACGTACCCGTCCAGATCCGCAAGGTCGACGGCCACACCCTTGTCATCCCGGTCGACGCGGCCCGCCTGGTCGCCACCGGCAAGCTCGACCAGCGGCTCTTCGACGTCACCGAGCTGAACAAGTCCACGACCCGGAAGGCCCAGAAGAAGGGCCTGAAGGTCATCGTCGGCTACCGGGGAAGCGCCGCGTCCACCAAGGCCGACGTCCGTGAGGCCGGCACCCTGCGCCACACGCTGAAGTCCGTGAACGCGGACGCGGTGCAGACGCCGCAGGCGGAGACGCCCGAGCTGTGGGACGCGGTCACCAACGGCGAGAAGACCGCCTCCGGTATCGCGCACGTCTGGCTCGACGGCGTCCGCAAGGCCAGCCTCGACAAGTCCGTCCCCCAGATCGGCACCCCGAAGGCGTGGGCGGCCGGCTACGACGGCAAGGGCACCAAGATCGCCGTCCTGGACACCGGTGTGGACGCCACCCACGACGACCTCAAGGGTCAGGTGGCCGGCGCCAAGAACTTCACCACCTCGCCCGACGCCACCGACAAGGTCGGCCACGGCACGCACGTCGCCTCCATCGCGGCGGGCACCGGCAAGAAGTCCGGCGGCAAGTACAAGGGTGTCGCGCCCGGCGCGAAGATCCTCAACGGCAAGGTCCTCGACGACGGCGGATTCGGCAGCGACTCCGAGATCCTCGCCGGCATGGAGTGGGCCGTCGCCGAGGGCGCCGACGTCATCAACATGAGCCTGGGCGGCGGCGACACGCCCGCGATCGACCCGCTGGAAGCGGCGGTGAACAAGCTGTCCGACGAGAAGGGCGTCCTGTTCGCCATCGCGGCCGGCAACGAGGGCGACTTCGGCGAGCAGACCATCGGCTCCCCGGGCAGCGCCGCCGCGGCTCTCACCGTCGGCGCGGTCGACGACAAGGACAAGCTCGCCGACTTCTCCAGCCGCGGCCCCGGCATGGACGGCGCCCTCAAGCCCGACGTGACCGCGCCCGGCGTGGACATCACGGCGGCCTCCGCCCCGGGCAACCAGATAGCCCAGGAGGTCGGCGAGAAGCCCGCCGGCTACATGACGATCTCCGGTACGTCGATGGCGACCCCGCATGTCGCGGGCGCGGCGGCGATCCTCAAGCAGCAGCACCCGGAGTGGAAGTACGCCGAGCTGAAGGGCGCCCTCACCGGCTCCACCAAGGGCGGCAAGTACACCCCGTTCGAGCAGGGTTCGGGCCGGATCCAGGTCGACCAGGCCATCAAGCAGTCCGTGATCGCCGAGCCGGCCTCGGTGAGCTTCGGTGTGCAGCAGTGGCCCCACACCGACGACAAGCCGGTCACCAAGGAGCTGACGTACCGCAACCTCGGTACGAAGGACGTCACGCTGAAGCTGGCGTCGACGGCCACCAACCCGAAGGGCCAGGCCGCCCCGGCCGGCTTCTTCAAGCTCGGTGCCACCTCGGTGACGGTCCCGGCCGGCGGCAAGGCCTCCGTGCCGTTCACCGTCAACACCAAGCTGGGCGGCACGGTCGACGGCGCGTACTCGTCGTACGTGACGGCCACGGGCGGCGGCCAGACCGTCCGCACGGCGGCGGCGGTGCAGCGCGAGGTCGAGTCGTACGACGTGACGCTGAAGTTCCTCGACCGCGACGGCAAGGCGGCGAAGAACTACAACGCCGACCTGACCGGCATCACGGGCAAGAACAAGGGCAAGTCGTCCATGCCGTACGACGAGGACGGCACGGTCACCGCCCGTGTCCCCAAGGGCACCTACGTCCTGAACACGAACATCTTCGCGGGCGACGACCCGGAGAAGTTCGAGGGCGTCGACTGGCTGGCCCAGCCCAAGCTGAACGTCACCAAGAACACGACGGTCACGCTGGACGCCCGCAAGGCCAAGCCGGTGGACATCACCGTCCCGGCCACGGGCGTCAAGTCGGAGTTCGCCTCCGCCGACTACACCGTGGAGGCCGGTGAGGGCAGCTACGGCTTCGGCTGGTGGCTGGACTCCTTCGCCGACATCCGCACCGCCCACGTCGGTTCGCAGATCACCGACGGTTCGGTGACCCAGCAGTGGGACGGCCACTGGTCCAAGGGCGGCAAGGAGGAGTACGACGTCATCGCCGGCGGCCCGGTCAAGCAGCTCGCGACCGGTTTCACCAAGCACTACAAGGCGAGCGAGCTCGCCACGGTGAAGGCCGGCCTCGGCGCGTCGGCGAGCGGCAAGAAGGGCTCCGTCAACGCGGTGGGCTGGATGCCGTGGAGCTCCAGCGCCTCCTCGATCGGCATCCAGCAGACCCTGCCCGGCACCCGCACCCTGCACCTGTCCGCGCAGGGCGGCGTGAAGTGGCAGCTGGAGTTCGCCCAGTCCGGCGGTGTCGACGCCGACGGGTTCCCGGTCGACGAGGCCGCCTACGCGATGGGCACGCACAAGTTCGCCGCCGGCAAGAGCTACTCGAAGACCGTCAACACGGCAGTCTTCGGACCGCGCCTGAGCGGCGACTTCGGGGTCTTCCGTGAGGGCAACGAGATCTACGGTTCCCTGCCGCTGTTCGCCGACGGCAAGGGCAACGTGGGCTACTCGGAGTTCTCCGCGGTCGACACGACCCTCTACCGCAACGGCACCAAGGTCGGCAGCAACGACGACCCGCTGTTCGGCGACAAGCAGTTCAAGGTCCCGGCCGGTGACGCCGCGTACAAGCTGACGACGTCGGTCAAGCGCAGCGTCAAGGTCGCCGCGGCCTCCACCCGCGTCGACGCCAGCTGGACGTTCCGCTCGAAGAAGACCAGCGACATCACCAAGCTGCCCGTCTCCACGGCCCGCTTCCTCGCGGCCACGGGTCTGGACAGCAAGGCCCCGGCCGACAAGACCGTCAAGATCCCGGTCACCGTCGAGGGCGCGGCCAAGGGCAGCAACCTGAAGTCGCTGTCGGTGTACGCGTCGTACGACTACGGCAAGACCTGGAAGAAGCTCACCGTCAAGGACGGCAAGGTGAGCGTCAAGAACCCGGCGAAGGGGAAGGGCATCTCCTTCCACGCCAAGATCGCCGACAAGAAGGGCAACAAGTCGACGATCTCGATCTACAACGCGTACTACGGCAAGTGACCAAGCCCTAGGGCAAGCGCGTTGACGGCCCGTCGGAAGCCTCGGCTTCCGGCGGGCCTGCCGCGTCAGTAGGGTCCTCGCATGACCGCCGCAGTGACCGCCATGATCACCGCCGTCGTGGGCGTCCTCGGAACGCTCTTCGCACCGGTACTCGGCCAGCGGCTCTCCGCACGGCAGCGGGACGAGGAGACCCGGGCCGACGAGCGGCGACGGCGGTTCGAGGAGCGCAGAGACGCGTACACGGCGATGAACAGGGCCTCGCGCCAGTTCCACACGCTCCTGAAGGACGCCCTGCACCGCATCCGCGACGGGGTCTACGGCGATGCCGAACGCGGCCGGCTCGAAGAGACCCGGCGCGACTACCGGGACCGGTACGCCGAGGCGCAGATGATCGTGCCGGAGCGGATCCTGGAGGCCTCACGGTCGGTGAACGAGGTCCTCGCGGGCATCGACGCGGCGGTCAAACGGCTCGACCGCGGCGTGGCCCGGGACGGCGAGAGCGCCGAGGGAGCACTCCTGGACCTGAAGGAGGCCGAACCGCGGCTGTCCGCGATGCGCAGGCTGATGCGGGAGGACCTCGGCGTCGACGACTGAGACGAGGAGGACTCCTCCTATTCCTCCTACTCCTCCTACTCCGACGGCGCCGACGCCCTCGTGCCGGAGCGGGTCGCGTCCGCCCCCCAGCTCGCCAGCAGGCGCAGGGCCTCCGCCGACGGGGTGCCCGGTTCCGCGTGGTACGTGATCAGGGACTGCTCGCTCTCGTCTACCAGGCGGAACGTCTCGAAGGACAGGGCCAGCTCGCCGACCAGGGGATGGCGCATGCGCTTGACGCCGTAACTCTTCTCCTTGACGTCGTGGGCGGCCCACAGGCGGCGGAAGTCCTCGCTCTTCACCGACAGCTCGCCCACCAGGGCCGACAGCCTCGGGTCGTCCGGGTGGCAGCCCGCGTCCATGCGCAGGTAGCCGACCATGTCGGACGCCTTCTGCTCCCACTCCAGGTACAGCTCGCGGTACTCCGGGCGCAGGAACACCATCCGCGCCCAGTTCCGCTCCTGGGCCGGCACCTCGGCCCAGTCGCCGAAGAGGGCCGAGGCCATGCGGTTCCAGGCCAGGATGTCGGAGCGGCGTCCGACGATGTACGCGGGGACGCTCTCGATCGAGTCCAGCAGATGCCGCAGCGCCGGCCGCACCTGCTGGCTGCGTGCCGCCGGCTTCTTCTTGTGCTGCTTCGGCTTCGCCAGATGCATCAGGTGCGCGTGCTCGGCGTCGCTCAGCCGCAGGGCGTGCGCGATCGAGTCCAGCACCTCCGCCGAGACGTTGCGGCCGTTGCCCTGCTCCAGCCGCGTGTAGTACGCCACGGAGACCCCGGCCAGCTGCGCCAGCTCCTCGCGGCGCAGCCCCGGCACCCGGCGCCGCCCGAAGTCGGGCAGCCCCACGTCCTCGGGCTTCAGCCGGGCCCGCCGGGTGCGCAGGAACTCGCTGAGCTCGGCGCGCCGGTCCAGGCCGCCGCCGGCCGTACGTGCGGGTTCGGGCTGCTCGTCCATGCCGTCCAGTATTCACGGTCGTACGCACACGAGCCTGACCCCACCAGTGGTACGCACCGTGTGCGTACGCAAAAGCGTGGTCTGGGTGGACGCTCGCGGATCGGGCACGCTGGTGATCGTGCCCGGTCAGAAGATCCAGAAGGCAGCCGGGCACACAACCCCCGCTAGGAGAACCCCCGGCATGACCACTGTTGCTGCGTACGCCGCTCCCGCTCCCAAGGCTCCGCTGGAGCGCACCACCATCGAGCGCCGCGAGGTCCGCGAGTTCGACGTCCTGATCGACATCAAGTTCGCCGGCATCTGCCACTCGGACATCCACCAGGCCCAGGAGGGCTGGGGCGAGGCGATCTTCCCGATGGTCCCCGGCCACGAGATAGCCGGTGTCGTCACCGAGGTCGGCCCGGGCGTCACGAAGTTCGCCGTCGGCGACCGCGTCGGCGTCGGCTGCATGGTCGACTCCTGCCGCGAGTGCGAGAACTGCAAGGCCGGGCGCGAGCAGTACTGCGTCAAGGGCAACGTGCCCACGTACAACGGCATCGGCAAGGACGGCGAGCCCACCTACGGCGGCTACGCGCAGAAGGTCGTCGTCGACGAGAACTTCGTCGTCCGCATCCCCGACGGGCTGTCGCTCGACGTCGCGGCCCCGCTGCTGTGCGCCGGCATCACCCTGTACTCCCCGCTCAAGCGCTTCGGCGCCGGCCCCGGCAAGAAGGTCGCGATCGTCGGCCTGGGCGGCCTCGGCCACATGGGCGTCAAGATCGCCAACGCCCTCGGTGCCGAGGTGACCGTGCTGTCGCAGTCCCTGCGCAAGCAGGAGGACGGCCTGCGACTGGGCGCGGCCCACTACTACGCCACCAGCGACCCGAAGACCTTCGAGGAGCTGGCCGGCACGTTCGACCTGATCGTGTCCACGGTCTCCGCCCCGCTGGACTTCAACGCCTACCTGTCGCTGCTGAAGACCGAGGGCACGCTGGCGAACGTCGGCGCCCCCGAGGAGCCGATCTCCCTCAACCTCTTCTCGGTGATCGGCGGCGGCAAGACCCTCGCCGGTTCCATGATCGGCGGCATCGCGGAAACCCAGGAGATGCTGGACTTCTGCGCCGAGCACGGCCTCGGCGCCGAGATCGAGCTGATCCGCGGTGACCAGATCAACGAGGCGTACGAGCGCGTCCAGGGCAGCGACGTGCGCTACCGGTTCGTGATCGACACGGCGACGATCTGACCGCCGACCTGCTGACCTGCTGACCTGCCGACCTGCTGGACAGCACCCTCTGAGGGCCCCGGCCGCGTGCCGGGGCCCTCAGGGCGTTTCGCGATGCACGACGGGGCGCACGCGGGGTACACGTGGGGGAGTGCGCGGGGTACACGTGAGGGGAGTGCACCAGGGGGGTCCGCCAGGTACGTCAGGGGAGGCCCACCATGACCGTGCAGCTGAACCACACCATCGTCGCCGCCCACGACAAGCGCGCCTCGGCCCGGTTCCTCGCCGACCTCCTGGGGCTCGACGTGAGTCCTCCCTACGGCCCGTTCCTCCCGGTCGAGATCTCCAACGGCGTGACCCTCGACTTCATGGACAGCCCCGGCGCCATCACGCCGCAGCACTACGCCTTCCTCGTCTCCGAGGACGAGTTCGACGAGATCTTCGGCCGCATCCGGGAAGCCGGTCTGACGTACTGGGCGGACCCGTTCCACAGCCGTCCCGGCGAGATCAACCACAACGACGGCGGCCGTGGGACCTACTTCGACGACCCCGACGGACACCGCCTGGAGATCATCACGAGGCCCTACGGCAGCGGCGGCTGAGCCGTCGCCGGGTCCCCCGCACCCTCGCGCGTCACATCGCCGTGCCGCCGCACGTCATACCGGCGAAAGGCGACATCACACGGCGAACGAGCTGGGGAGCAGTCATGACATCACCGATCCTGGTCACCGGCGGCACGGGCACCCTGGGCGGCCACGTCGTCCCGCTGCTGCGCGCCTCCGGCCACGGCGTGCGGATCCTCACCCGGCACGCCCGACCCGCCACGGACGGCATCGCGTACGTCACCGGCGACCTGCTGAAGGGCGAGGGCGTCGAGGCCGCCGTCGACGGGGTGGAGACGGTGCTGCACCTGGCGGGCGGCCCCAAGGGCGACGACGAGTCCACCCGCACGCTGGTACGCGCCGCATCCCGGGCCGGCGTACGCCACCTGCTCTACATCTCCGTCATCGGCGCCGACCGGGTCCCGCTGGCATGGATGCGGACGAAGCTGGAGTCGGAGCGGGCCGTCGCCGGTTCGGGCATCCCGTGGACGACCTTGCGCGCGGCCCAGTTCCACGACCTCGCGTTCACCATGGTCGAGAAGATGGCGAAGCTGCCGGTGTTCCCCGTCCCGGGCGGCCTCCGGCTCCAGCCCGTCGATGCGCGCGAGGTCGCCGCGCGCCTCGCGGAACTGGCGCTCGGCGCCCCGTCCGGCCTGGTCCCGGACCTGACCGGGCCGGACGTCCACGACCTCGCCGCCCTGGCCCGTCCCTACCTCGGTCTGCTCGGCAGGCGCCGCCCGATGCTGCCGGTGCGCATCCCCGGCAAGGCGGGGCGGGCCTACCGGGCGGGGGCGAACCTGACGCTGGACGGGGCGCAGGCCGGGAAGCGGACGTGGAAGGAGTTCCTGGGGGAGAGGCTGGGCCGGGCGGTGTCCCTCTGACCCCAGGACCCCTGCCCGCTGTGCCGGGCGGGTCCTGCTCCTCGAAGGTCCACACAGCGCGTGACCCCGGGCCGACCACGAGGGCCGAGTGGCCGATCCGCTCCACGTGCCGGTACGACACCGTCTGGTTCAGCGACATCTCGACCTGCCCCAGGCTCACCCGCTCCACGGGCACGGAGTCGAAGCGGATCGTCGTGCCGCCGCCGTCCGCGACGACGCCCCCGCCCGGCAGCGCCCGGACCGCGAAACCGTCGGCCTTCGGCAACGGCACCGTGCCGGCGACGTCCCGTGTCGGTCACCGCGAGCCGGATCCCGGTCACCTCCCGCATCAGGCGGTCGCGGTAGGAGTCGGCCAGGTAGCGCTCGCGGCCCACGTCACCGGGGTGGGAGGCGGGCTCGGAGCTGGCGCGCGGGTCGGCGAAGTGCTCGGGCCGGTACTCCCGAACAACTCCAGGTAGGTCTCGCGCCCCGTCGGACAGCGGCCGGTCCAGGTCTGCCCGCCGGTGCCGGTCGTGGTGCGGACCTGGAAGGCGGCGAAGTCCCGCAGACAGGAGGAGTGCTCGATGGCGTCCGCGGTCTCCCGGTCGAGCACGCCGTGGGCGTGGTTGCAGAACAGCAGTTGCCGCCCGGTCGCCGAGCGGTCCTGCTCCGCCCGTGCGGTGCCCGCTCCGCCCTGGACAGCCCCCGCGGAGGCCAGAGCGATGACCATGACCAGCTGTGACGCTCGTCTCAGGACCATGCGACGGAGCGTAGGGCGGCAGGAGACGCTTCCGCTGTGAATGGCTCCCTTTGCGGGGTCAGGCCTTGGTCAGCGGGGAGCCGGGCGGCGAAGCCGGTGGTGAGGCCGGTGCGGGCTCCTGCCCGCCCATGTCGAGCCGGAACGGCGGGTACTGGTCCGTCAGCAGCGTGGCGTAGGCCGCCACCCGCGCCGTCCAGCGGGCCAGACCGATCAGGAAGTCGAAGAGGTGCCGCGGGTAGCGGGCGGTGAACAGCAGGATGACCACGGCCACGAGGGAGAGATACGGCAGCAGCCCGCCGCCCGGCCAGTCGTCCCCGCCGCCCCAGCCCCCGCCGCCACCGGCGATGATCGCCACGGCGATGTACTGGGGGATCGCCAGCAGCCACCACTTCACCAGCACCAGTCCGCGCGACAGCCGCTCCGGGTAGACGACGTCGAAGCGCGCCGGGTAGTCGGGCACGTCGGCGAGGGTGAACGGCGGGTACCGGTCGGTGCCGAGCGCGGTGTGCGCGTAGTAGCCGACCCGCCAGTTCCAGCGCAGCACGCCGACGCTGAAGTCGAAGAGGGAACGGGGGTAGCGCGCGGTGAACAGGACGGCGAAGAACGCGATCACGGTCACGAAGGCGAAGGCGATCCACAGGAAGAACAGCACGATGTAGTGCGGGATGGCGAGCAGCCACTTCACCAGCCACAGCCATCGGGACAGCCGGGGATCGAGGGACGCTTCCAGACGTACGGGTGACGCGGCGGCAGGAACCATGGGCGGCACTCCTCTCGCCTGCAGACTCGCAAGCGAGGAGCGGCCCCGCGACCTGGACGGGGCCGTTCGCGCGCCCGGCTTCCGGGCTCCCGGGCTTCCGGGCTCCCGGGCGTCCGGGCTTCCCGGCTACGGGCCTGGCCGGTCCGGTGATGGGCCATGGGCCAGGGCCACGGGGTGCGCGGCCCGGTCACCGGCTCCGGTTACCGCCCCCGGCCCCCGGCTGCCCGCCCCTCAGGACGGCACGACAACGCCGGCGTCCGGCTCGCCGGTGCTCGTGTCGTCCGTCGGGACGACCAGTTGCTCCCGTACGTAGTTCCAGACCACCGCGATCAGCGCGGCGATCGGTACGGCGAGCAGGCTGCCGACGATGCCGGCCAGGCTGCCGCCCAGGGTCACCGCCAGCAGCACGACGGCCGCGTGCAGGCCCAGGCCACGGCTCTGGATCATGGGCTGGAAGACGTTGCCCTCCAGCTGCTGCACCACGACGATGATCGCCAGCACGATCAGCGCGTCCGTCAGGCCGTTGGAGACCAGTGCGATGAGCACCGCGACGAACCCGGCGAACAGGGCGCCGATGATCGGCACGAACGCGGAGACGAAGGTCAGCACGGCCAGCGGAAGCACCAGCGGAACGCCCAGGATCCACAGGCCCAGGCCGATCAGCACGGCGTCGAGCAGGCCCACGGCCGCCTGGGACCGTACGAAGGAGCCCAGGGTGGCCCAGCCCCGCTCGAACACGGCCGGCACGTCGGTGGCGAGCCGGCCGGGCAGCTGACGGGACAGCCACGGCAGGAACCGCGGGCCGTCCTTGAGGAAGAAGAACATCAGGAACAGCGCGAGGACGGCGGTGACGACACCGTTGACCACGGTGCTCACTCCCGTGACGACCGCGCCCACCATGCTGCCGACGCCCTCCTGGGCGCGCGAAACCGCACTGTCGAAGGCCTGGTTGATCTGCGCGTCGCCGATGTTGAGCGGCGGCCCGGCGGCCCACTCGCGCAGCCGCTGGATGCCCTCCACGACACCGTCGGTCAGCTCCCCGGACTGGGACGCCACCGGCACGGCGATCAGCGCGACCACGCCGGCCGCGACCAGCAGGAACAGCACGGTCACAACTGAGGCGGCCAGCGCGGGCGGCCACCCCCGGCGGCGCAGGAACCGGGCCGCGGGCCAGGTCAGCGTGGTCAGCAGCAGTCCGACCACGAGCGGCCACACCACCGACCACATCCGGCCCAGCAGCCACAGGGTCACGGCCAGCCCGGCCAACACCAGCAGAAACTCCCCGGACACGCGCGCGGATATCCGCAGCGCGGCACGGGATCTGTCGGAACTCAGAGGCGCAGTCACCCAGGCACCCTATTGGCTGCGAGCGCGCCCGCAGCAGCCCCGTCCCTCGGAAGGGGGCCCTCAGCGCATGGAGTACATGCTGAAGATGTACAAGGCCGCTTCGATCTGAGTCCGTGTGCGGTCATCGAGCTCCCCGGTGAGCCGGACGAAGACGACGGACGAACCGGGGTCGGCCGCGACCAGCAGGGTCATGGGGACCCGGCCCGACAGGGGGTAGTCGTACCAGCCGCCGGGCTTCTCCACGTCGGTGCCGGGCAGGGCGTTCTCGACGGCCTGCCAGTCCAAGTCGTCGAAGTCGTAACCCGTGAACTCCGAGACCGACTCGCAGAACGGCCGCAGGCTCTCCTCGAAGATCCAGCCCCCGCCGAAGGACGCAGCGGCGCCCGTGGAGTCACCCACCGGCCCTGGCCACACCGATCGGGCAGGACACTCCGGTCCCGCCGATGCCGCAGTAACCCGCGGGGTTCTTGTCCAGGTACTGCTGGTGGTAGCCCTCCGCCGGGTAGAAGGGGCGGCCCTGCGTCGGGACGATCTCCGTGGTGATGCTGCCGTAGCCGGAGGAGGTGAGGACCTTCTGGTACGCCTCGCGGGAGGACTTGGCGGTGGCCTCCTGCTCGGGGGTGTGGGTGTAGACCGCCGAGCGGTACTGCGTGCCCACGTCGTTGCCCTGGCGGAAGCCCTGCGTGGGGTCGTGGGACTCCCAGAACGTCTTGAGGAGGCGCTCGTACGAGATCCGCGCCGGGTCGAAGACCACGCGCACGACCTCCGTGTGGCCGGTCAGGCCCGAGCAGACCTCCTCGTACGTGGGGTTCTCGGTGTGGCCGCCCTGGTAGCCGACGAGCGTCGTCCACACACCGGCCGGGAGCTGCCAGAACGTGCGCTCGGCTCCCCAGAAGCAGCCCAGGCCGAAGTCGGCGGTCTCCAGGCCCTCGGGGTAGGGGCCGAGCAGCGGGTTGCCGAGGACGGTGTGGCGGTCGGGGACCGTGAACGCCCGCTCCGGGCGGCCGGGCAGCGCCTGCTCGGGGGCCGGCAGGTGGGGCGTGCGGCTGTGCGGGAACATGCGGTCTCCAATCGGGGCGACGCCCTCTGCAACCTGCCGGGACTCCCCGGAATTCCGGTGGGGAGACCGCACGGGCGGGCGTCAGTGCGGCAGGCTCGCGGGGCTGCCGCCGTTCGCCTCGTAGCCCGCCACCGCAAGCGCCCGGTACACCGCGAACTCCGCCGCCGGGTCGGCGGACAGCGTCCAGGGCAGGGCACCCACGTGGCCGTCGATGTGGACCAGCTGGTTCATGGCCTCCGACCAGCGCTCGCTGCGGACCAGGAAGAACACCAGCATGTGCCGGACGTGCGCCAGCATCGGGTCGTCCGGGCGGGCCGAGTGCACCGCGTGCAGCGCGCCGTGGACCGCCTTCGTGACGACCTCGCTCTGCCAGAAGCTCGCGACGAGGGTCACCTCGGGGAGGTGCTCGAACACCGCGAAGAGGGGCATCGCCGAGAGGAGGGAGCCCCGGGGCGCCCGGGCCGCCGCGGCCTCTGCGAACGAGTAGGCCTCCGCACGGGAGCCGTGCCACTTCTCGCACCAGTAGTGCAGCGCGGCCAGGTGCGCCCCCATGTGGGCCGGGGCGCGGTCCAGGATCTTCAGCCAGATCTGCTCGAAGTCCTTCTGGGAGTAGCCGAGACCGCGGGCCACCGACAGCTCGACGATGTAGGGGATCGGGTCGCCGGGGGCGAGCAGCGCCGCCTCGCCGCACGCCGTCCTCGCCTCCTCCATGATGATCCGGAACTCGTCCGTCCCCGGTGTGGCCGTACGCCAGGCCTGCTGCACCAGGAACTCGGCGTGCACCGCCGCACCGCCCGCGTCCTTGGGCGCCTCGGCCCGCCACACGCGCAGCCACTGCCCGCCCGGGGCCTCGCTCACCCCGCCGGGCCGCCGCGAGAGCTCCAGCGAGGCTGCGCCCGCGAAGGCCTGCACGCGCTGCCAGCGCCGCTCGCCCTCCGTCTCCGTGCCCGCCAGGAGCTGCTGCGCGGCGCGGTGGTCCTGCGTGCGCTGCACCACGTCCAGGACGTCCATCAGGTCCTGGTCGGGGCCGGGCATGCGGATGTCGAGCTCCTCCTCCAAGGCGAAACCGTAGTTCGCCGGGTCGGCCGCGTCCGGGTGGTCGGGCGAGACCAGCCCTATCGCACCACCGCGCCTGCGCCGCAGGAAGGGGAGCAGCACGAAGCCCAGCATGACCAGCGCGATCAGGACCCAGAGAATCTCCATGCAACAAGCGAACCAGACCGCGCCGACAATTGGCCAACCTGCTCCCCGAACCTGTGGAAAACCCCGCGTCACCCGGACCCCCGGCACTCTGCGCCGCGGCGCACTACCCTCGGTGCTCATGAGCGACAGGCACATCAGTCAGCACTTCGAGACGCTCGCGATCCACGCGGGCAACACCGCCGACCCCCTGACGGGCGCGGTCGTCCCGCCGATCTACCAGGTCTCGACCTACAAGCAGGACGGCGTCGGCGGCCTGCGCGGCGGCTACGAGTACAGCCGCAGCGCCAATCCCACCAGGACCGCGCTGGAGGAGAACCTCGCCGCCCTGGAGGGCGGCCGCCGCGGTCTCGCGTTCGCGTCCGGGCTGGCGGCCGAGGACTGCCTGCTGCGTACGCTGCTCACCCCCGGGGACCACGTGGTCATCCCGAACGACGCGTACGGCGGCACGTTCCGTCTGTTCGCCAAGGTCGTCGCCCGCTGGGGTGTGGAGTGGTCGGTCGCCGACACGAGCGACCCGGCCGCGGTGCGGGCCGCCGTCACCCCGAAGACCAAGGTCGTCTGGGTGGAGACCCCGTCCAATCCGCTTCTGGGCATCACCGACATCGCCGCCGTCGCCCAGGTGGCCCGGGAGGCGGGCGCCCGCCTCGTCGTCGACAACACCTTCGCCACGCCCTACCTCCAGCAGCCGCTGGCGCTGGGCGCGGACATCGTCGTGCACTCGCTGACCAAGTACATGGGCGGTCACTCCGACGTCGTGGGCGGCGCCCTGATCACCGCCGACGCCGGCCTCGGCGAGGAGCTGGCCTTCCACCAGAACGCGATGGGCGCGGTCGCCGGGCCCTTCGACTCCTGGCTGGTGCTGCGCGGCACCAAGACCCTGTCCGTGCGCATGGACCGGCACAGCGAGAACGCGGCCAAGATCGCCGACATGCTCACCCGGCACGCGCGCGTGAGCAGCGTGCTCTACCCGGGGCTGCCGGAGCACCCGGGGCACGAGGTCGCCGCCAAGCAGATGAAGGCGTTCGGCGGCATGGTGTCCTTCCGCGTCGAGGGCGGTGAGGAGGCGGCCGTCGAGGTGTGCAACCGGGCGAAGATCTTCACGCTGGGCGAGTCCCTGGGCGGTGTCGAGTCGCTGATCGAGCACCCCGGCCGCATGACGCACGCGTCCGTGGCCGGCTCGGCCCTGGAGGTTCCCGGCGACCTGGTGCGTCTGTCCGTGGGCATCGAGAACGCCGAGGACCTGCTGGAGGACCTCCAGCAGGCGCTCGGCTAGACCGGCTCAGTCACCGGGTCACCAGCCGCTCAGGGGTGGAGTCGTCTCGGACGGCGGCTCCACCCAGGGGCGGGCCGTCAGCGCCCACACGGTGAACGCCAGGGTCGCCGCGAGCAGCAGCAGCCACAGAGCGCGGCGGGCGAGCGTCCGGCGCCGCAGCATGCGGCCGCCGCGGCGCACCGCCTCCGTGTGGATCTCGGGCGGCAGGGGGCGTGGTGCCTGCTCCAGGAGCCGTCGTACGGCCGCCTCGCGGTCGTTTCCGCTCATGTCGCCCTCAGGTGGCGGGCCGGGTTCATGACGGCACCGCCTTGGTGGCGGTCACCGCGGGCGCCGGGCCCCGCGGCCGGTGCAGCAGGGTCGACGTGGCCCGGTGGCAGATCGCCCGTACACGCTCCGGGGACAGGCCGAGCAGGGCCGCCGTCTGCTCCTCGGCGACGCCTTCGTGGAGCCGGAGGACCAGGACCAGCCGTTCCTGCGGGGGCAGCGGGGCCAGGGGGCTCGCGGGGTCCGGGCGGGAGCGGCCGAGCCCGCCGTGGTGGTGCCACGCCCCGCGCGCGAAGCGGACGGCGAGGTGCGAGCGGGTGCGGTCGTAGGGGTCCTCGCCGCGCAGCCGGTCCCAGCTCGCGTACGTGTGGGCCAGCGACAGCGTCAGAAGGCGCCGCGCGCGGGGGTTGTCGTCCGGGGCCTCCGCGGTGAGCAGCGTGGCGGCGTGCAGCAGCCGCCCGGCCGCGCCCGCGACGAACGCCTCGAACTCCCGGGCGCGACGGGTTGCCCGGGACGCATGCCGTTCCAGCACCGCGCCTCCCGCCTGACGGCGACCCTGAGGATGCGGGCACCCGGCCGCATCCGACGGGGCCCTGTCTCATATCAGGCCAGGGACGGCCCCGAGGTCAAGAGCCGCGCACGGCCCGGACGGTGCCACGCACGCGTGGAGGCCCGGCCGTCGTACGCGATGCCCCCGCGCGGCAGGGCGTTCAGGACGCCGGATCCGCCTCCGGCCCCGGCACCCCCTGTGCCGCCATCCGTGAGGACAGGGCGCTGTTGAAGCGCGTGAGGAGATCGCAGAACGCCTCGCGCTCCTCGGGCTGCCAGTCGTGGGTCAGCTCGGCCATCAACTGCCGCCGGGAGGAGCGCACTTCCTCCAGCCGGGCCTGGCCGCGCGGGGACAGCTGCAGCACCACCGCGCGCCCGTCCTCGGGGTGCGAGGTGCGCTTGACCAGGCCGGTGTCGACGAGCGGTGCCACCTGCCGGGTGACCGTCGACGAGTCGATGCCCATGCTCGCGGCGAGCGCCTTGACGCCCATCGGGCCTTCCTTGTCGAGGCGGTTGAGCAGCAGGTACGCGGCGCGGTCCATGGAGTTGCGCACCTGCCCGACTCCGCCGAGCCGGGTCTGTTCGGCACGGCGGGCGAACAGCGCCACCTCGTGCTGCAGCGTGTCGAGAAGACCGGTGTCACCGACGGTCGTCATGTCCATCGACATTTCAGGTGTTGTGGGCATGGCCGGGGGCTCACTTCGTGGAGGGCTGGCAGATTGGGGGACAGGGTACGCGGCCGGAAGGCGGGCCGTACCGGCGCTGCGCAAAGCGGGTCTCGGAGGTTGGTCACAACGGTCGTTCCCGCCTGTGAACTGCGATGCTGGAGTCATGAGCTACAGCACGGCTGACTCCTTTCGGCCCGTCACCCTCGACGACGTGCGCGGCGCGCAGAAGATGCTCTCGGGTGTGGCGCGGGTGACCGCGATGGAGGGCAGCAGGCACCTGTCCCAGATGGTCGGTGCGCCGGTCCACCTCAAGTGCGAGAACCTCCAGCGGACGGGCTCGTTCAAGCTGCGCGGCGCATACGTCCGGATCGCGGGTCTGCTGCCGGAGGAGCGCGCCGCCGGTGTCGTCGCCGCGAGCGCCGGCAACCACGCGCAGGGTGTGGCCCTCGCCTCCGCCCTGCTCGGCGTGCGCTCCACGGTGTTCATGCCGAAGGGCGCCCCGCTGCCCAAGGTCAGCGCCACCCGGGACTACGGGGCCGAGGTGCGGCTGCACGGCCAGGTCGTCGACGAGACGCTGACCGCGGCGCAGGAGTACGCGGCCGAGACGGGCGCGGTGTTCATCCACCCCTTCGACCACTCCGACATCATCGCGGGCCAGGGCACGGTGGGCCTGGAGATCCTGGAGCAGTGCCCGGAGGCCCGCACGATCCTGGTCGGCATCGGCGGGGGCGGGCTGGCCGCCGGGATCGCGGTGGCGGTGAAGTCCCTGCGGCCGGACGTGCGGGTCGTGGGCGTGCAGGCGGCGGGCGCTGCGGCCTACCCGCCCTCGCTGGCGGCGGGCCGGCCGGTGTCGGTCGAGAACCCGGCGACGATGGCCGACGGCATCAAGGTCGGGCGGCCGGGCGACGTGCCGTTCGGGATCGTCGGCGAGCTGGTCGACGAGGTGCGCACGGTCAGCGAGGACGAGCTGTCCGCCGCGCTGCTGCTGTGCCTGGAGCGGGCCAAGCTGGTCGTGGAGCCGGCCGGGGCGAGCCCGGTCGCGGCGCTGCTGAGCGAGCCCGGCGCCTTCGAGGGCCCGGTGGTCGCGGTGCTGTCCGGCGGCAACGTCGACCCGGTGCTGATGGAGCGGGTGCTGCGGCACGGCATGGCCGCGCAGGGCCGCTACCTGGCGGTCCGCCTGCGGCTGACGGACCGGCCCGGTGCTCTTGCCACTCTTCTGGGCGCGTTGTCAGTGGTCGACGCTAACGTCCTCGATGTGAGCCATGTACGAACCGACCCGCGGCTCGGGCTCACGGAGGCGGAGGTCGAGCTGCACCTGGAGACGAAGGGCCCGGCGCACTGCGCCGAGGTGGGTCAGGCGCTGCGCGAGGCGGGTTACACGGTCATCGGCTGACCGGGCTCCCTGGCCCGTCCAAGATCCTTTCGTCTTGCTGAGAGTGACGAGGAAAAGCGCATTGTGAGACGCGATACATCGCGTTATGGTGTGTCGGTGCGAAGCCTCACCGGACGTCTGTCCGGTCATCCCCGAAGACGTGGAGACTCATATGCCAGGCGCCATCTACGCCGAAGGTCTGGTCAAGACCTTCGGTGACGTCAAGGCCTTGGACGGCGTCGACCTCGACGTACCCGAGGGCACGGTCCTCGGCCTGCTCGGGCCGAACGGCGCGGGCAAGACCACCACCGTCCGCTGCCTGACCACCCTGCTGCGCCCCGACAGCGGCCGGGCGGTCGTCGCCGGAATCGACGTGCTCAAGCAGCCCGACGCGGTCCGCCGCTCCATCGGGCTGTCCGGCCAGTTCGCGGCCGTCGACGAATACCTGACCGGCCGGGAGAACCTCCAGATGGTCGGCCAGCTCTACCAGATGCGGGCGAAGGCGGCGAAGGAGCGCGCGGCCGAACTGCTGGAGCAGTTCCACCTCGCGGACGCCGCCGACCGCCCCACCAAGACCTACTCCGGAGGCATGCGCCGCCGCCTCGACCTCGCGGCGGCCCTGGTCGTCTCGCCGCCCGTGATGTTCATGGACGAGCCGACGACCGGCCTCGACCCCCGCAACCGCCAGCAGCTGTGGGAGGTCATCAAGCAACTGGTCTCCGGAGGCACGACGCTGCTGCTCACCACCCAGTACCTGGAGGAGGCCGACCACCTGGCGCACGACATCGCGGTGGTCGACCACGGCAAGGTCATCGCCCAGGGCACCTCCGACCAGCTCAAGGCCCGCACCGGCGGCGAGCGCGTCGAGGTCGTGGTGCACGAACGCGAGCACATCCAGGCCGCCACGGAGGTCCTCGCCGGATTCGGCAAGGGCGAGACCACGGTCGAGGAGCACATGCGCAAGCTCACCGCCCCCGTGACCGGCGGCGCCAAGCTCCTCGCCGAGGTCATCCGCGAACTGGACACGCGGGGCATCGAGATCGACGACATCGGCCTGCGCCGGCCGACCCTCGACGACGTCTTCCTGTCCCTGACGGGACATGTCGCCGAGGCCAAGGACCAGGAGAACGACAAGGAGGCCGCCCAGTGAGCGCCGTCACCGACACCGTGCGGGTCGCGCCGGCCGCGAACCCGGTCAGCCAGTCGATCCGCGACTCGATGGTCGTCGCCAAGCGGAACCTGATCCGCATGTCCCGGATCCCCGAGATGATCATCTACGGGCTGATCCAGCCGATCATGTTCGTGGTGCTGTTCACCTATGTCTTCGGCGGCTCCATGCAGATCGGCAACAGCACCAGCGCCGCCGACTACAAGAACTTCCTGATGGCCGGCATCTTCGCGCAGACCGTCACCTTCGCCACCGCCAGCTCCGGCGCCGGCATCGCCGACGACATGCACAAGGGCCTCATCGACCGCTTCCGCTCCCTGCCCATGGCACGCGGCGCGGTGCTCACCGGCCGCACCCTCGCCGACTCCGTGCAGACGGCCCTGACCCTGGTGGTCCTCGCCGTGGTCGCCCTCCTGGTCGGCTGGCGCGTCGGCTCGGACGGCAGCACCAACGCCGCCAAGGTCCTCGCCGCCTTCGGCCTGCTGCTCCTGCTCGGCTACGCGTTCACCTGGATCGGCGCCCTGATCGGCATGTCCGTCCGGACCCCCGAGGCGGCCACGTCCAGCGGCCTGATCTGGCTCTTCCCGGTCACGTTCATCTCCAACGCGTTCGTGGACACCAGCCACATGACCCCGTGGCTGCGCCACATCGCCGAGTGGAACCCCTTCAGCGCCACGGTCCAGGCCTGCCGAGTGCTGTTCGCCAACCCGGGCCAGTCCCCGTCGGACGCCTGGCCCATGCAGCACCCCGTCTGGGCCTCGCTGATCTACTCGATCCTGATCCTGGTGGTCTTCCGGACCCTGGCGGTGCGCAAGTACCGCTCGGCGACGGCATGAGAATGCCCCCGGGGCCGCTGCGGCACCGGGGGCAGACCAGGGTTCGGAAGGGGCGGGTCAGCCCTCGTACGGCTCGGCCTTGAGGATCTTCACCAGGGCCTTCTTGCCGTTCGGCAGCTCGTACTCCGCGTCCTCGCCGACCTTGTGGCCGATCACGCCGGTGCCCAGCGGGGACTGCGGCGAGTACGTCTCGATGTCGGAGCTCGCGTATTCGCGGGACGCGAGCAGGAACGTCAGCGTGTCGTCCTCGTCGCCGTCGAACGCGATCGTGACGACCATGCCGGGCGCCACCGCGCCGTCCGCGGCGGGAGCCTCGCCGACCTTGGCGTTCTCGAGGAGCTGGGTGAGCTGGCGCACACGGAGCTCCTGCTTGCCCTGCTCCTCCTTGGCCGCGTGGTACCCGCCGTTCTCACGCAGGTCGCCCTCTTCGCGCGCAGCGGCGATCTTCGCGGAGATCTCCGCCCGCGCGGGACCAGTAAGGTGCTCAAGCTCAGCCTTGAGCTTGTTGTACGCCTCCTGGGTCAGCCAGGTGACGTTCTCGCTGGTCTGGGTCACAGGTGCTCCTCGTAGGTACTGGGAATACAAAGCATCGCCCTACCCAGAAGAATGTTCCTTCACGGAAGGGCGAAACCACGAGCCTAACAATTCAGGGGCCCAAGGGGGAGGACATAAGCCACCAGATTTACGTCAATGCAGGTCAGGTACTACGTATTCCAGGTGATGCCCGGTCGGCGTCAGCCGGTGTGGCAGCCCAGCAGCTCGGCCGTGGTCCCCGGGGAGGTCGTACGGAGAGTGACGACCTTGTCGATGCGGGTCCCGTCCCCGTCGAAGCGGAAGTCGGCCCGCCCTACCTCGGCCCCGTCCTCGGCCTGCGAGCGCACGGTGCAGTAGCCCTTGGCGCCGGCGTCCTTGCGGACCTCCAGATGCACCTGCACGGACTTCTTGCCCGGCTCGAAGCTGATCACCTCGGCGCTGATCTCGCTCTTGGCGACGTAGTGGTAGCCGAACCAGCCGACGAGCCCCAGCAGCGCCACCGCGAGGACGGCGCCCACGACCTTGAGCGTACGGTCGGCGCGCTCGTCCGAGGAACGGCCGTATCGGCCCTCGGGCAGTCGCGTGCTCGCCGTAGTCATGATCGTCCTCCTGGCAGGGCCGGGAAGCAGGTCCCGGAAGGGGCGCCGGCACCGGGCCCCGGAATTATTCGCCCCCCGATTCGGTCACTATAGAAGCCGCTGATTGCGCCGACGCACACAGGGCGCCGACTTACTGAGGATTGAGTCTTGACTGACCAGTTGCGACTGATGGCCGTTCACGCCCACCCCGACGACGAGTCGAGCAAGGGCGCTGCGACCATGGCGAAGTACGTGTCCGAGGGGGTGGACGTGCTGGTCGTGACCTGCACGGGCGGGGAACGCGGCTCCATCCTCAATCCCAAGCTCCAGGGCGACGCGTACATCGAGGAGCACATCCACGAGGTACGCAAGAAGGAGATGGACGAGGCCCGGGAGATCCTGGGCGTCAAGCAGGAATGGCTCGGCTTCGTCGACTCGGGCCTGCCCGAGGGCGACCCGCTGCCGCCGCTGCCGGAGGGCTGCTTCGCCCTGGAGGACGTGGACCACGCGGCCGGGGAGCTGGTGCGCAAGATCCGTGCCTTCCGCCCGCAGGTGATCACCACCTACGACGAGAACGGCGGCTACCCGCACCCCGACCACATCATGACCCACAAGATCTCCATGGTGGCGTTCGAGTCGGCCGCGGACACGGAGAAGTACCCGGAGGCGGAGTACGGCCCCGCCTACCAGCCGCAGAAGCTCTACTACAACCAGGGCTTCAACCGCCCGCGCACCGAGGCCCTGCACCAGGCGATGCTCGACCGCGGCATGGAGTCCCCCTACGGGGACTGGCTCAAGCGCTGGGACGAGTTCGGCATGAAGCAGCGCACGCTCACCACGCACATCCCCTGCGCCGACTTCTACGAGATCCGCGACAAGGCGCTGATCGCCCACGCCACGCAGATCGACCCGGACGGCGGCTGGTTCAAGGTGCCGATGGAGATCCAGAAGGAGGTCTGGCCGACGGAGGAGTACGAGCTGGCGAAGGCCCTCGTCGATACCTCCCTCCCCGAGGACGACCTCTTCGCGGGCATCCGCGACAATGCCTGACATGAGCGCAAGCGCAAGCCTGGCAATGACGCACCTCGTCTCCTTCGCCAAGGAGGTCGACGAGGACAAGGTCACCCCCGGCGTCCTCGGCTTCATCGTCTTCGCGGCGATGGCCCTGGCGGTGTGGGCCCTGATGAAGTCGATGAGCCGGCACATGAACCGGGTCGACTTCACCCAGGTCCCGGACCCGAAGGCGGAGCAGCCGGAGCGGCCGGAGCAGTCCCCGGCGGACGCGGACGCGACCGCGAACGCCGCGGACGCGACCGCGAACGCCGCGGAAGCGGAGCCCTCCAGCCAGGGCGCCAAGAAGCAGGGCTGACGCCCCACCCAGGGGGCACCACCCGTCGGCGGCCGGCGCCGATCGCCGCCGACGGGTGCGTGGCGCGCATCGCGGATCACACGTAGACGGTCACCCGGCGTGCCCCCCGGGGAGCGTCGCCCGAGAGGTGCAGCGCCGCCCAGGAGCGCGTCGCCCGTAGCGTGACGCATCCCAGGGGCCCGGTGCGTCCCTCGCCGACGGCGTCGGCGGCCCTTCCGTCCGCCGTCCCGGCCGTCTGCCGTCCCGGCCGTCCCGAGGCGTGCCGCCGACAAGGGAGGGCGCCCGAAAGGGGCGGAGCCAGTCCCGGCCCCCCGCTCGGCCTGTGGCCTACGCCTTCGGCTCCACCGCCACCCCCATCACCTCGCGCGCATGCCGGTTCGGGACCATGCCGAGGCGCCAGGCCTGCCAGCCTGCCTCCAGGGTCACGCCCCGCTCCAGCAGCAGCCGGTACGCGTCGAGGTAGTCGTCCAGCTTGGCGTCGCGCAGCCCGTGGCTCGCGCGGGACAGCTGCGCCAGCTCCTCCTGGGCCACCGCCGTACCCACCTCCATGCCGCCCGGGGCCGCGTAGGGGAGGAGCGTGCAGCGCAGGAAGCGGGCCCAGTCCTCGCCCCGGCGGTCGCCGTAGGACGCGAAGAGCTCCACCGCCTCGTCGCACAGGGCCAGAGCCTGCTGGGTGCGGGCGTTGCCCGCGTCCACGACCACCAGCTCCAGGCACGTCCAGGCTTCGCCGTGGGCGACGCCGATGCGCTGGAAGTCGGCCCGGGCGTCGACCAGGAGCTGGCGGGCGAAGCCCGAGTTGCGCAGCGAGCCCGTCTGGGCCGCCCGCTGGTCGCGGGTGACGCGAGCGGAGTGGTGGCGGGCGCAGGCCAAGCCGTAGACGTCCCGCATGCGGGAGAACATCGTGCGGGCGCGCTCCAGTTCGCGGACCGCCTGGTCGAGATCGCCCGTCTCCTCCAGGGCCTGGCCCAGGTAGTACAGGGTCCAGGCCTCGCCGCGCGCATCCTCGTTGTCGCGGTGCCGGGCCGCCGCCCCCCGCAGCTCCTCCACCGCGGGGGACGCGTCCCCGGCGACCAGCAGCGCACGGGCCAGCTGCGTCAGGGCCCAGGCCTCACCACGGGCGTCACGGGTCCGCCCGTACAGCTCCAGGGCCGCCCGCAGCTCGGCCTCGGCCCGCGGGACGTCGCCCATGCGCAGCCCCAGCTGACCGAGCTGGAAGTGCGCCCACGCCTGGCCGTGCACGGACTCGCCCCGCCGGTGCAGGACCAACGACTCGGTCAGCAGCTCCAGCGCCTCCGCCAGCCGGGCCCGGTCCCGCTCCACCGCCGCGAGGGCGTGCATCGTCCACGCCCGGTCCACCGCCAGCGCGGGCGAGGCCTGGAGGGCAAGCGCCTCCCGGAGCTTCGCCGACGCCTCCGTCAGATTGCCCTGGTGGTGCAGCGTGATGCCGAGGGAGCACAGCGCGCGGGCGGCCCCGGCGTCGTGGTGGGCCTCCCGGTAGAGGTCCACGACCGACGCGAGAGTGGTGCGGGCCTTGTCCAGCTCGCCCAGCTGCCGTGCCGCGATACCCGTACGCCACTGCACCGAGCGGACCAGCAGGCCCTCGTCCACCGCCTGCGCCAGCTCACTGATCTCCCCCAGCCGGTACAGGTCGCCCCGCAGCAGGCAGTAGTCGCACAGCGCGCCCAGCAGGTTCAGCACCGCCGCCTGGTCCACTCCCTCGGCATGCCGCAGCGCCGCCGTGATGAAGCTCGACTCGTCGTCCAGCCAGCGCAGCGCCTCGTCCAGGGAGGTGAAGCCGTACGGGCTGAAACGGTTCGTCCGGGTCGACATGTTGCCGTCGACCATGCGCAGCACCGAGTCGGCCAGCTCGGCGTAGTTCACAATCAGCCGCTCCTGCGCCGCAGTCCGCTCGGACGGCTCCTCCTCGTCGAGCAGGCGGGCCTGGGCGAAGGAACGCACCAGGTCGTGCAGCCGGTAGCGGTCGCCCCGGACGTGGTCGATCAGACCGGCCCGGGTCAAAACCTGCAGATGACGCTTCGCCTCCGCCTCGTCCGTAGCCAGCAGCGCGGCGGCCGCGGCGGCCCCCAGCGAGGCCCGCCCGGCCAGGGCCAGCCGGCGCAGCAACCGCCGTACGGTCTCCGACTGGTCGGTGTAGCGCAGCCACAGGGCGCGTTCGACCGGCTCGACCGGGCCGTACGCGTCGAGGTCCGTGGCCAGCGCGCGCGGCGAGCGCGGACCGAGGCACGAGCCCGCGATGCGCAACGCCAGCGGCAGCCCGCCGCACAGCTCCCGGACCCGGTCCGCGGACTCCGCGTCGTACGGCCCGGAACGGTCCTGCGCCGCCGCGCCCAGCAGCTCCTCCGCACCCGCCGCGTCCAGCGGCGCCACCGCCAGCTGGTGCACCCGCGCGGGCAGGCCCCCCAGCTCCAGCGGGCCCCGCGCGGTCACCAGCACCAGGCTGTCGGACCGCTCCGGGACCAGGGCGCGGACCTGCTCCGCGTCCGCCGCGTCGTCGAGGACGACCGTGACCGGCAGGCCCGTCAGATGCTGGTGGTACAGCTCGCTCAGCCGCTTGACCTGCTGGTCGGGCGAGGAACGCTCGCGGAACAGCAGCTGCTCGCGGGGCGCGCCGAGCCGGTTCAGCAGATGCAGCAGCGCGTCACGGGTGGACAGCGGGGACTCGCCCGGCCCGTCCGCGCGCAGGTCGACGACGCAGGCACCCCGGAAGTAGTCCCTCAGATCGTGCGTCGCGTGCACCGCGAGCGTCGTACGGCCGCTGCCGGGCGTGCCGTGCAGCACCACCACCGTCGGCTGCGTCTCCGTGCTCGCCCGGGCCGACTGCACCCACTGCCGGATCTGCGCCAGCTCATGCCGCCGCCCCGCGAACGGCTCCGCCGGTTCGGGAAGCTGCCCGAAGGACTGCTCCAGCACATTGCGCCCGCGCGCCGCCGCGCTCTTGTCCGCACCCCGCAGCCGCGGCGCCGTCTTCTTCGGCCCCGTCGAGGCCGCGAGCACCCGCTGCTGGTCCAGGAACGGCCGGATGCCCCGCACCTCCAGCGCCGTCAGCCACTGGAGCCGCAACTGTTCGGGCCCGCCGGGCTGGCTCACGGCCCCGGCGCGACGACTCGCGGCCGGCACGTGCGACCCGACCACCTTCACCACCGTCGCCGCGGCCCCCACGACACCCACCGTCACACCCGCCCCGAGAGCCGTCCCGGTCCCCGTGCCCAGCGCCATGTCGGCGACGACGGCCGCCACCGCCGCGACCCCGGCCACCAGCAGCGGTGTTCCGGCTCCCTCCCGGGCGTAACGCTGCCCGAAGGTCAGCTGACCGGCCGCCGCCTCGTCCAGGGCGCGCGTGTAGGCCTCGTACTCCTCGCCCGCACTCCGCGCCATGGTGTCGAGCGCCCCGCGCGCCCGCGCGAGCAGCACCTTCCCGTCACTGCGCCCGCCCGAGCGCCGCACCTCCTCCTCCACGGCCCGTACCAACAACCGCTCGGCCTCCGCCCGATGAGCGTCCCGCATGTCACGTCCCCCTCCGGCGGCAACTCCTTTGCCTCTGAGTGTCCTTGGTGGGAGGCGTGAGCGCGAGGGGGCGACGATCAACGGATGACCGGTGACCGACACACTGCTCGCTCGTTGGTGCGAGTGTCGGGCTGACTGTCGAGCGGGGGAAAATGACGGGTTCCATGGAGGGGCGAAGGAGCGGTGGGATCCCCGTGGTGTCCTACGCCCGTACATCCGAGGTCTTCCGGCAACGGGACGGACATGGCGTGCGCCATCAGTTGCGGATCAACGAGCGGACTGCCCGAGAGCACGGCTGCCTGATCGTCGCCGAGTACACCGACAACGGCCGCAGCGCTTCGAAGGATGGTGCGGTGAGACCCGGGTTCGAATGCCTGGTCACCGCGCTGTCGAGCGGATACACGAACGATGGCCAGGCCATCCAGGGGGTCGTCTGCGTCGCGTACGACCGGCTCTACCGTCGCCCGGAGGACCTTGCCCGGTTCTTCGCCGCGCTGACCAGGAGGCCAGGGCGCGTCTACGTTGATCCGCAGGGCGTGCGAGACCCCCACTCCCCGGAGGAACTGCTCCGGGCCGTGCGGTCGTTGGAGGCCGCTATGACGGAGACGAGGCTGAGGAGCCGACGGGTGTCGGACTGGCACTGGGCACGGGCTGTGGAGGGGGCTCCGCACAGCGGGCCGCGGCCTTTCGGCTGGCAAGAAGACAGACTCACGCTCCATCCGGTCGAGGCGGCACTCATTCGCAAGGCGGTGACCGACCGTGTCGGTGGCAGGGCGGTCCGCGCCATCGCACGGGAATGGTGCGAACTCGGGGTCACTGGGACGCGTGGTGGCAGACCCAATGCCCAGACGATCACCCAGATCATGACGGCGCCCCGCGTGTGCGGTTACCGAGCCAACCGGGGCGAGTTGCTGATCTTGCCGGAGACGGGGGAACCGGTTCTCGGCCGGTGGGATCCCGTGGTGACGCCGGAGCAGTGGATGGCGGTGTGTGCGACGTTCTCTCCCGGAAACCTCTACATGCACCGCGGCAGCGCTGCTCCGAGGCGTACCACGAGGACCGCTGCTCCCAGCCGTCTCGCCAGCGGCTTCCTGCGCTGCGGTGCACAGCTCATGAACGGAGATTTCTGCGGAGGTGCGTTGTGCGCTCAGAAGGGGAGGAACCGGCGTAGTCCCTACGCGTATGCATGCCGCTCCTGCAGACGGTGCAGCATCAGCGGGCCGTTGGCCGACGAAGCCCTCGAACGCCTGCTGTTCCACGAGGCCCCGCCCCACGTGCTCCCGTCGGAGACCACGCGGCGACGCTGGCACGACGGCATGGCGGATACAGAGAAGCGAAGGACGATCGCTTCCGTGGTCACCCACTGCGTCGTGCGCCCTGGCGTCAAAGGGAGTCACACCTGGGACCACTCTCGCGTCGAGCCCGTCTGGCGTGAAGCGAGCCCCCTGGCACCGGCGGAGGAGAGGGGCGAGAGGCGTGTTCCGCGGCCGGGCGGCCATCCTGAGGCAGGATGGAAGCATGCCGAACCGACTGGCTCATGAGACGTCCCCGTACCTGCTCCAGCACGCCGACAACCCCGTCGACTGGTGGCCCTGGTCGGAAGAGGCTTTCGCGGAGGCGCGGCGGCGGGGGGTGCCGGTGCATCTGAGTGTCGGCTACTCGAGTTGCCACTGGTGCCACGTCCTGGCGAAGGAGAGCTTTCAGGACGAGGTGACGGCCGAGGTCATGAACGAGCACTTCGTCAACATCAAGGTCGACCGCGAAGAGCGCCCCGACGTGGACGCCGTCTACATGGAAGCCGTGCAGGCCGCGACCGGGCAGGGCGGCTGGCCCATGACCGTCTTCCTCACCCCGGACGCCGAGCCGTTCTACTTCGGTACGTACTTCCCGCCCGCTCCCCGCCAGGGCATGCCGTCCTTCCGGCAGGTGCTCCAGGGCGTGCACCAGGCGTGGGACGAGCGGCGGGACGAGGTGACCGAGGTCGCCGGGAAGATCGTCCGGGATCTGGCCGGGCGGGAGATCTCCTACGGCGACGCGCAGACCCCCGGTGAGGAGGAGCTCGCGCAGGCGCTGCTCGGCCTGACCCGGGAGTACGACCCGCAGCGCGGCGGATTCGGCGGAGCGCCGAAGTTCCCGCCGTCGATGGTGCTGGAGTTCCTGCTGAGGCACCATGCGCGGACCGGCGCCGAGGGTGCGCTCCAGATGGCGGGCGACACCTGCGAGCGCATGGCCCGGGGCGGGATCTACGACCAGCTCGGGGGCGGCTTCGCCCGCTACTCGGTCGACCGTGACTGGGTCGTGCCGCACTTCGAGAAGATGCTGTACGACAACGCCCTGCTGTGCCGGGTGTACGCCCATCTGTGGCGGGCCACCGGCTCGGAGCTCGCGCGCCGGGTCGCCCTGGAGACGGCCGACTTCATGGTGCGCGAACTGCGGACGAACGAGGGCGGGTTCGCCTCCGCGCTGGACGCCGACAGCGACGACGGCACCGGGAAGCACGTCGAGGGCGCGTACTACGTGTGGACGCCGGAGCAGTTGCGGGAGGTCCTCGGCGAGCAGGACGCGGAGCTCGCGGCGCGGCACTTCGGGGTGACCGAGGAGGGCACGTTCGAGGAGGGCGCGTCCGTCCTCCAACTGCCCGTGCGGGACGGTTTCGTCGACGCGGGGAAGGTCGCCTCCGTCCGGGAGCGGCTGCTGGCGGCGAGGTCGGAGCGGCCCGCGCCCGGCCGGGACGACAAGGTCGTCGCCGCCTGGAACGGCCTCGCGATCGCCGCGCTGGCCGAGACGGGCGCCTACTTCGACCGGCCCGACCTGGTCGAGGCCGCCGTCGCCGCGGCCGATCTCCTGGTCCGGCTGCACCTGGACGAGCAGGCCCGGCTCACCCGCACCAGCAAGGACGGCCACGCCGGCGCCAACGCCGGTGTCCTGGAGGACTACGCGGATGTGGCGGAGGGCTTCCTCGCGCTCGCGTCCGTCACCGGGGAGGGCGTCTGGCTGGAGTTCGCCGGCTTCCTCGCCGATCACGTCCTGGCCCGCTTCACCGACCCGGAGTCGGGGTCGCTGTACGACACGGCGGCCGACGCCGAGCGGCTGATCCGCCGTCCGCAGGATCCGACCGACAATGCCGCGCCGTCCGGCTGGAGCGCGGCGGCCGGTGCCCTGCTGGGGTACGCGGCGCACACCGGCTCCGAGCCGCACCGCACGGCCGCGGAGAGGGCCCTCGGTGTCGTCAAGGCGCTCGGGCCGCGGGTGCCGCGCTTCATCGGCTGGGGGCTCGCGGTCGCGGAGGCCGCGTTGGACGGTCCGCGCGAAGTCGCGGTCGTGGGGCCGTCGTTGGACGACGAGGGCACAAGGTCCCTGCACCGCACGGCACTTCTGGGGACCGCGCCGGGTGCCGTCGTCGCCGTCGGTGTGCCGGAGAGCGAGGAGTTCCCGCTGCTCAGCGGCCGTCCGCTGGTCGGCGGTGAACCGGCGGCGTATGTCTGCCGTAACTTCACATGTGACGCGCCGACAACGGATGTTGAACGGTTGCGTGCGGTGCTGAGCGACTGAAGTCGGGAATCAACGGAAACACGCTCTTTATCTGAACAGCCCCCAGGCTTCACAGTTCCCCCCTAATCTCTGCACAGTGACGTGACGGGAGGGGCCGCACCGGCACACCGTCACGACCGGGGGCTCTGGGATCTGGGGGGATCTGTTTGCTGACGTCTGTCTTCATCGCTGCCGTTTCACTGGCCCTGTTCTGGATGGCGGCGTTCACGCTGTGGTGGCAGATGCACGCCTGGCGCACGCCGGAAGTGCTCGCCTCCACCCGGTTCAGCAGTCCGGACGGGGACGAGCACGTCTCCTTCTCGCTGCTGCTGCCCGCGCGGCACGAACAGGCGGTGCTGGACCACACGATCCAGCGGCTGCTGGAGTCGAGCCACACCGACTTCGAGATCATCGTGATCGTCGGGCACGACGACCCGGAGACCACCGCCGTGGCCGAGCAGGCCGCGGCGCGTGACGCACGGGTCCGGGTCGTCGTCGACACACACGAGAAGAAGAACAAGCCGAAGGCCATGAACACGGCGCTGCCGCACTGCCGCGGCGACGTCGTCGGCGTGTTCGACGCGGAGGACCAGGTCCACCCCGAGCTCCTCGCGCACGTCGACCACGCCTTTCGCACCACCGGCGCGGACGTCGTGCAGGGCGGGGTGCAGCTGATCAACTTCCACTCCAGCTGGTACAGCCTGCGCAACTGCCTGGAGTACTTCTTCTGGTTCCGCTCGCGGCTCCACCTGCACGCGCAGAAAGGTTTCATTCCGCTCGGTGGCAACACCGTCTTCGTCCGCACGGACGTCCTGAGGGAAGCCGACGGCTGGGACCCGAACTGCCTCGCCGAGGACTGCGACCTCGGAGTGCGCCTGTCCAGCGTCGGCAAGAAGGTCGTCGTCGCCTACGACTCCGACATGGTGACCCGGGAGGAGACCCCGGGCTCGCTGATGTCCCTGCTGAAGCAGCGCACCCGCTGGAACCAGGGGTTCCTCCAGGTGTACCGGAAGAAGGACTGGAAGCAACTGCCCACCCTCGGGCAGCGGCTGCTCGCCCGCTACACCCTGATGACGCCGTTCATGCAGGCCTTCACCGGCCTGATCATCCCGCTCAACGTGGCGATCGCCCTGTTCCTGGACGTGCCCGTCGGCATCGCCTTCGTCACCTTCCTGCCGGCCGTCACCGCCCTGGTCACCTTCGTCTTCGAGGTCGTCGGACTGCACGACTTCGGCAAGCAGTACGGGCTGCGCGTCCGCTTCGCGCACTACCTGAAGCTGATCCTCGGCGGCCCCTTCTACCAGGTCCTGCTTGCCGGAGCGGCCGTGCGGGCCGTCTGGCGTGAGCAGCGCGGCCGCAACGACTGGGAGCTGACCAGCCATGTCGGGGCCCACCTCGACGAGACGGCCGTGACCCGGCACGCCGTGACCCGAGAGGACGTTCCCGCGTGACCTCCACCCTTCCCGCGGTGACCGCTGCCAAGGTCCCCGCGCAGCGCGGGCCTGCGCCCCGGACCGGTGCGCACCGCAGACCGGAGCCGCCGAGCCGGCTGCGCTCCTCGCGCTCCGACCTGATCCTCTGCGGCGTCCTCCTCGCGGCGATCCTCGTCGTACAGGGCTGGAACATCGCCGACTACCCGGCCCTCAGCGACGACGAGGGCACCTATCTCGCGCAGGCCTGGTCGGTCCAGCAGGGCAACGGCCTGGCCCACTACACCTACTGGTACGACCATCCGCCGCTCGGCTGGATCCAGATCGCCGTGCTGACCTGGATCCCCGCGCTGATCAGCCCCGAGTCGATGACGGTGGGCACCATGCGCGCCGCGATGCTGGTGATCAGCGGCATCAGCGCGGTCCTCGTCTACGTGCTGGGCCGGCGCCTCGCGCTGCCCCGCTGGGCGGCCGCCCTCGGCATGGTGTTCTTCGGGCTCTCCCCGCTGTCGGTCGTCCTCCAGCGGGAGATCTTCCTCGACAACCTCGCGGTGATGTGGACGCTGCTGGCCTTCACCCTGGCCGCCTCCCCGAGCCGCCACCTGTGGCACCACTTCGGCGCGGGCATCGCGGCCGCCACGGCCGTCCTCACCAAGGAGACGATGCTCGTCGTCCTGCCCGCCCTGTTCCTCACCATGTGGCGCCACAGCCACCGGGACACCCGCAAGTTCGCCATCACCGGAGCCGTCACGGCCTGCGCCCTGATCGGCTTCTCGTACCCGCTGTTCGCCCTGCTCAAGGGCGAGTTGCTGCCCGGCGCCGGGCACGTGTCCCTCTGGGACGGCGTCAAGTACCAGATGACCAGACCCGGTTCGGGCTTCATCCTGGACCAGGGCTCCGGCTCCTGGGGTGTGCTCCAGTCGTGGCTGTACTACGACAAGGTCCTGCCCCTCGGCGGTCTCGCGGGCGCCCTGCTCCTGCTCCTCACCTGGCGCTGGTCGGTCACCGCCCGCGCCCTGGCCGGACCGGCCCTGGCCGTGGCGATCTTCGCCGCGCTGGCCCTGCGCCCGAACGGCTACCTGCCCGCGATGTACGTCATCCAGGCCCTGCCGTTCCTCGCGCTGGTCCTCGCGGGAGGCACCGCCTCCGTCGCCCACGCGGTGCTGAGCCGCTGGCGCTCCGAGGCGGAGAAACGGTACGTCAGTGTGAGCCGGTACGCGCTCGCCGCCGTCCTCGCCCTGGCCGCCGGCGCCTACGTCGTGCCCCGCTGGTACGACGGCGCGCACACGGCCGTCACCACCGACGCCAACGCCCCCTACAAGGCCGCCTCCAAGTGGCTGGCCACGGAGGTCGAGGACCCGGAGCGCACCCGGGTGCTGGTGGACGACGCCCTCTGGCTGGACCTGGTGCACCAGGGCTACCGGCCCGGCCTCGGCGTCATCTGGTTCTACAAGGCCGACCTCGACCCGGCGGTGACGAAGACGATGCCGCGCGGCTGGAAGGACCTCGACTACGTCGTCGCCTCGCCGACCGTCCGGCGCGACGCGGCCGACCTGCCCAACGTCAAGGCCGCCATGGAGCACTCGGACCCGGTCGCCACCTTCGGCACCGGCGAGGACCGCATCGAGATCCGCCAGATCCAGACGTCCGCCGGAGGCGCGCGATGAGCCAGGAGTCCACCGTCCCCGGCGAGGTCGTCGAGACCACCGAGATCCCCGAACCGGGCGCCGTCACCATCGTCGTACCGACGTTCAACGAGTCGGCGAACGTACGGCAGTTGCTGCGCCAGATCACCGAGGCCGTCCCGGCCCGGCTGCCCTGCGAGGTCGTCTTCGTGGACGACTCCACCGACGACACGCCCGAGGTCATCGAGAAGGCGGCGCAGGACTGCCCGTTCCCGGTGACCGTGCTGCACCGCGAGAAGCCGGTGGGCGGGCTCGGCGGCGCGGTCGTCGAGGGGCTGAAGGCGGCCACGTCGGACTGGATCGTCGTCATGGACGGCGACTGCCAGCACCCGCCGGCCCTCGTGCCCGACCTCGTCGCCACCGGGGAGCGGGCCAACGCCGGACTCGTCGTGGCCTCCCGTTACATCAAGGGCGGCAGCCGGGCCGGACTCGCGGGCAGCTACCGGGTGGCCGTCTCGCGCGGGGCGACCTGGCTGACCAAGGCGCTGTTCCCGCGTCGGCTGCACGGCATCAGCGACCCGATGAGCGGCTTCTTCGCGATCCGCCGCAGCGCGGTCACGGCGGAGGTCCTCCAGCCGCTCGGCTACAAGATCCTCCTCGAACTCGCCGTCCGCAGCCGCCCCCGCACGGTCACCGAGGTGCCCTTCGTCTTCCAGGACCGGTTCGCCGGGGAGTCCAAGTCCACCGCGCAGGAGGGCCTGCGCTTCCTGCGCCACCTGGCCGGGCTGCGCGCCGCCTCGCCGGTCGCGCGGATGATCGGGTTCGGCCTGATCGGGCTGACCGGCTTCGTGCCGAACCTGCTGGGCCTGTGGGCGCTGACCGCCGCCGGCATGCACTACGTGCCGGCGGAGATCCTCGCCAACCAGCTGGGTGTCGCCTGGAACTTCGTGCTCATCGAGCACCTGCTGTTCCGCGAGCGGCGCCGGCACCGCCGCTGGTGGGACCGGGCCGGGCGGTTCGCGCTGCTCGCCAACGCCGATCTGGTGCTGCGCATCCCGCTGATCGCCCTGTTCGTGCACCAGTTGCACCTGGGCGTGCTGTCGGCCACCGCGCTCGCGCTGGTGACGACGTTCGTCCTGCGCTTCGCCGCGACCGAAGCGCTGGTCTACCTGCCGCGCCGGGGACGCGAGAAGCCCGGTCGCGGGAGCACCGCACAGCAAGGAGAGCCGTGTGAACAGACGTCGTAGAAGTACCGCGTTCCTGGCCGTGGCGGGCCTCACCGCGGGCCTGCTCCTGACCGCACCCCAGTCCGCCTCCGCCGCCAACCTCATCAAGAACCCCGGCTTCGAGACCGCCGGCACCGGCGACATGCCGTACTGCTGGGAGAAGTCCGGCTGGGGCGACAACGACTTCACCTTCACCACCACGGCCGACGCGCACACCGGCTCCAAGGCCATGAAGGTCGAGCTGACCCGCCGCGTCGACGGCGACCGCAAAGCGCTGATCACCGAGTCCGCCGCGTGCGCGCCGGTGGTGACGCCGGGCAAGCAGTACGACCTCGGTCTCTGGTACAAGACGACCACGCCCGACGCGGCGATCACGCTGTTCCGGCACGACACCACGGCCGGCTGGCAGTACTGGACCGACCTCAAGACACTGGACATGGCGGGCAGCTGGACCGAGGCCACCGTCCGCACCCCCGAGGTCCCGGCCGGTACCGACCGCATCTCCTGGGGCGTCTCCGTCTACGGCACCGGCTCCGCCACCACCGACGACTACACCATGGACCAGGTGCCCGACCCGGTCCTGCCGCCCGAGTGCACCGGCACGGCGGAGCAGTGCGCGAACGGCAAGTGGGACGTGCTGCCCACGCAGAACCCGGTCCGTTCGATGCACTCCGTCGTGCTGCGGGGCGGCAAGGTGCTGCTGATCGCGGGCTCCGGCAACGACGAGTCGATGTTCGAGGCCGGCACCTTCACCTCGGCGGTGTACGACCCGGCGAACGGCTCCTACAAGGTCATCCCCACGCCCAAGGACATGTTCTGCGCCGGGCACGTCCAGCTCCAGGACGGCCGGGTGCTGGTGATGTCCGGCAACAAGGGCTACCCGACGGCGGACGGCCGGATCGGCTACCAGGGCTACAAGGACTCGTACATCTTCGACCCGGAGACCGAGACCTACACCAAGACCAACGACATGAACGACGGCCACTGGTACCCGTCGGCGACGGTCCTCGGCAACGGTGACGTCATCTCCTTCGGCGGCCTGCGCGAGGACTCCACCGGCTCGGTCACCGCCGAGCTGTTCTCCGAGGCCGAGCAGCAGTGGCAGCCGCTGTGGAAGGTCAACCAGACCTGGTCGTACTGGGGCCTGTACCCGTCGATGATCCTGATGCAGGACGGCCGCCTCTTCTACTCGGGCAGCCACGTCTTCGGCAACAACATCCCCGGCACCGGCTCCGCGATCTACGACTACGACGCCAACACCACCACCCAGGTGCCGGGCCTGAGGAACAAGGACGAGCGCGACCAGTCGGCCAGCGTGCTGCTGCCCCCGGCGCAGGACCAGAAGGTCCTCACCCTCGGCGGCGGCAACATCGACTCCAACCCGGAGGCGAACCGCCTGACCGACATCATCGACCTCAAGCAGCCGAACCCGGCGTACGTCGCCGGGCCGCCGATCCCGCAGGGCACCGTCGACCTCGGCAACGGCCCGGTCCCGCAGACCGGGAACCAGGGCAAGATGTACGTCTCCGCGGTGCTCCTGCCCGACGGCAAGGTGCTGGAGACGGGCGGCGCGCTGCACAACCGCGCCAACCCGGTCTACGAGACGTCGATCTTCGACCCCGCGTCGGAGACCTTCGACCCGGTGGCCGTCGACCCCGAGGCGCGCGGCTACCACTCCTCGGCGTTTCTGCTCCCCGACGGCCGCGTGATGACCACCGGCGACAACCCGGGCAACGGCACCTGGAACCACGACGTTTCGGTCTACAGCCCGCCCTACCTGTTCAAGGGCCCGCGTCCGCAGATCACTTCCGTCATCGACACCGAGTGGAACTACGGCGACACCCAGCGGATCACCGTCGACCGGCCCGTCGCCAAGGCCCAGCTGATCCGCCCGGCCGCCGTCACGCACTCCTCGGACCCCAACCAGCGGTTCGTGGACCTGCCGCTGTCCGTCGACGGCGACAACGTCGACCTGAACGTGACGAGCAACCCCAACCTGGCCCCGCCCGGCTGGTACATGCTCTTCGCGGTCGACGCGAACGGGGTGCCGTCGGCGGCGAAGTGGGTGCACCTGAAGGGCCCGCAGGCCCTGAAGGCGACGGACGCCTCGGCCCATGTCCACGACTTCGCCGACGCACCGAAGGGCAAGGTCACGGGGCCCGGCAAGAAGCGGGTGTCGCAGAAGGTCAGCCCGACGGTCTCCGGCTGCGACCGCCACTACGGCTCGATCAACGTCTGCGTGCCGACGGACTTCCCGGCGGAGGTGAAGAAGACGACGGCGGCCCGCTGTGAGTGGCTCAAGGCGAACGACTACGGCCGCCTGAAGGTCAACGGCAAGGACGACCCGCTGGGCCTGGACAGGAACAGGGACGGAACCGCCTGCGGCAAGGGGGACCTGGCAAGGCGCTAGAAGCGCCCCGACGGGTGCGCCCCCCAGGGGCGCGGGGAACTGCGCGACCAGCCACGGCGGTCCCGCGGTTCCCCGCGGCGCTCAGGACTCAACGGCGCTCCGCGCGGAGCGCAAGCGCCCGCTCCACGATGGCCTCCAACTGATCATGATGCGCGCCCTTCCAATAGGCCCGCCCACACGCACCGCACCGCGCGAACACGTCGTACGTCGCATGCGTACCGTGCTTCAGCTGGTCGGCGACCTCGTCCTTGCTGGCTCTGCGCAGCATCCCGTTGCAGGCCGTGCACCGTGTCCACGGCAGCAACTCGGGCCGGAACCGGTCCAGCACATCACGCAACTGCTCCTCCGGGCGGGTGCTGTACACGAACGCCCCCGCCCACAGCTCCCGGCGCCGCAGCAGCCCCCGGTCGCGGCTCAGCATCACCCGCTGCTCGGCGGCCGACAGCGCGGCCAGCGCCGGGTCGCCGATGTCGGTCGACTCGTAGGCGGCGTCCACCCCGAGCAGCCGCAGCCGGCGGGCCAGCGTGCCGAGATGCACGTCGAGGAGGAAGCGCAGGGGAGCGCCCGGGACCCGCTGGGGGCGCGTGACGGTCCGTACGGTCACCGACTCCCCGGCCGCCGGGACGTGCGAGACGGGCACCTCGCGGCCGTCCACGAGCAGCGCGCCGACCTCGGTCAGCGGCACGCCCAGCGACTCGATGACATGGCCGAGGCCGGCGGCGCCGTCGGTGGCGGCCCGCACCGTGCCGTCCCGGCGGGCCCGGGGGACGAAGACGTGCAGCTCGGGGGCGAACTCGACGTGGATCTCGGGACCGTTCACCAGGTCAGGATGTCACGATGGCGGGCACCGGCCTCAGGGTTTTCCGCTCGGCAGGCCGTGCTCCATGACGTCCAGGGCGCGGTCGACGAGGTCCCGGATGTCGTCCCGGTGGCCGGTCTCCGCCCAGTACTGGGAGACCTCCATCAGTCCGCCCATCACCGACATGGCGAAGACCCGTAGCTCCAGGCTGTCGGGGTCGAGCCCGGAGCGTTCGGCGAGGGCCTCGCGGAGCAGCCGGCCGGTCGCCGCCATGCTCTCCATCATGCGGGCCCGGACGGCCGGGACCTCGACCCCGAGCCGGGTCCGCAGCCGTGTCACCTCGGGCTCCTCGGCGAGGCTCAGGTCGAGCGCCGTGCGCATCACGTGCCGCAGGACGTCCGCCCACGACTCGTCCCGCGGCCGGGCCCGCAACTCCGCCATCATCACCGGGTCCCACTCGTCGGTGACGACGATGTCCTCCTTGGTGGGGAAGTACCGGAAGACGGTCGACGGCGACACCTCGGCGCGGTCCGCGATCTGCTCGATCGTCGTGGCGTCGTAGCCCTGCTCCTCGATCAGCGCGTACGTCGCGGTGCGGATCGCCTGGCGGGTCTTGATCTTCTTCCGCTCCCGCAGTCCCAGGGGAGGGCGGTCGGCGGGAGTGGTGCGTGCGGCCGTCATGAAGGTCATTGTCGGGCATCGGCCCCGGGCCCGGCCATGGCCGGACTGCCGCTCTCCCCGCCCTCGGCGGACTCGCTCCCGGGCAGGAACGCGGCGGCGGACAGCGCGGCGACCAGGGCCGCGACACCGCACACCAGCAGCACGACGCCCATGCCGTGGACGTAGGCGCTGTTCGCGGAGGCGGCCAGGCCCGGCGTGCCGGACCGCTCGGCGACCAGGTGTGCGGCGACGACGGACTCCCCGGCGGTGTCGGCGGCCCGGCCGGACAGCCCGGTGACGTCGAGCCGGTCCCGGTAGGCGCTCGCGAGCAGGCTGCCGAGCAGGGCGATGCCGATGGCGCTGCCGACCTGGCGCAGGGTCATCAGCAACCCGGAACCGCTCCCGGCCCGGTCGGAGGGCAGCGTGGCCAGCGCCCCGTCCATCGCCGGGACCACGGCGAAACCGAAGCCGAGGCCGGTGACGGTCAGCCACAGGGCGGTGAAGCCGTACCCGGAGTCGGCCGTCGTACGGCTGCCGAGGAACGCGGCGAAGGCCAGCGTCACCAGGCCGCAGCTGACCACCGCGCGGGGGCCGAACCGGGCGACGACCGGCTGGGCGCCGCGTGCGGAGATCATCAGGCCCGCCATCATCGGCAGCAGCCGCAGCCCGGTGCCGAGGGCGTCGTGGCCGAGGACGGCCTGGAGGTAGGGCGGCAGCAGGAACAGCAGGCCCGCCAGGACGAAGGTGACCAGCGTCGCCGTGAGGGCGTTCACGAGGAAGCCGCGGTGGCGGAGCAGCTCCATGTCGAGCATGGGCCGCGCCGCCCGCCGCTCGCGCAGCACCAGCCCGGCGAGCAGGACGACGGCCCCGGCGAGGAACCCGGCGACCAGAGGGTCGCCCCAGCCGCGTGTGGGTGCCTCGATGATGGCGTAGACGAGGGCGCCGAGACCGGCCGCGGTCAGGGACGTGGCCGTGACGTCGACCTTGGGGGAGGCGGGGTCGCGCGTCTCGGGGAGCAGGAACAGGCACGCCGCGACGCCGATGCCGACCATCGGGACGTTGACCAGGAAGACCGAGCCCCACCAGAAGTGGTCGAGCAGCCAGCCGCCCAGGATCGGGCCGAGCGGCATGCCCAGCGCGGAGGCGGCCGACATGACGCCGATCGCCTTGGAGCGCTCGTCCGGCCCGAACAGCGAGGGCAGCACGGACAGCGCGAGCGGCATGACCAGTGCGCCGCCCACGCCCATCACGGCCCGGGCCACGACGACCCAGGTCACGTCCGGGGCCAGGGCGCCCATGACCGAGCCGGCCAGAAAGATCCCGAGCCCGGTGACCAGCATCAGCCGCCGCCCGAACCGGTCACCGAGCAGCCCGGCCGGAAGCATCAGTGCGGCGAAGACGACCACGTACGCGTCCGCCATCCACTGTTGCTCGCCCGTACGCGCGCCGAGGTCCCCGGCCATGGTCGGCAGCGCGACGTTGAGGATCGTCATGTCGAAGCCGAGCGTGAGCATGCTCGCGACCAGAGCGGTCAGGGCCCACCAGCGGCGGGGGTCAGGCGTAATGACAGTAGCCATGAAATGAAAGTAACTGTCAAACGATGGAGACTGTCAAGTGGTGGTGGTGTCCGGGCATGCAAAAAGGCCACGGCTGGAAAGCCGTGGCCTTGAGAGGGCGCGAGAGGGAGCTACCCGTGCTGGTACGCCACCAGCGAGATCCCCACGTAGTGGGCGATGAAGGCCGCCAGGGTGAGGGAGTGGAACACCTCGTGGAAGCCGAACCAGCGCGGTGACGGGTTCGGCCGCTTGATGCCGTAGACCACGCCGCCCGCGCTGTAGAGCAGGCCGCCGACGATGACCAGGACGAGGACGGCGATGCCGCCGGTGCGCATGAAGTCCGGCAGGTAGAAGACGGCCGCCCAGCCCATGGCGATGTAGCAGGGCGTGTAGAGCCAGCGCGGGGCGCCGACCCAGAAGACCCGGAAGAGGATGCCGGCCACGGCCGCGGCCCAGATGCCCCACAGCAGCCACTGCCCCTTGGCTCCCGGCAGGAGCAGCATGGTCAGCGGCGTGTAGGTGCCCGCGATGATCAGGAAGATGTTGGCGTGGTCCAGCCGGCGCAGCACGCCGTCCATGCGCGGGCTCCAGTCGCCCCGGTGGTACAGCGCGCTCACGCCGAACAGCAGGCAGGCTGTCAGGGCGAAGATCCCGCAGGCGATGCGTCCTCTGGAGGAGTCGGCGAGCGCGGTCAGCACCAGGCCCGCGACCAGAACGGCCGGGAACATGCCCAGGTGCAGCCAGCCGCGCAGCTTCGGCTTGACCGGATGCGGCAGGGAGAGCGCCTTCGGACCGTGGCCGTCGGCCGCCGAGTCCGTGGGCGCGTCGGGGACGAACGCAGTCATGGCCGAATGGTAGCTACGGAACCGTAAGTGGCGCGTCGGTGCCGTCGATTGACCGGCGAAGAGTGGCCATCCTCTCAGCGCATCCCGGCGATGGTCACGCAAACGGACTGTCAGGTGAACGCAACGTGCACGCAAAGAGGTGCGGGGAAACCGTGGCGAGCCTCACGTTGCTCACCTGTGCGCTCCTCTGGACAGATGGGCGCGCACGTCGGATGATCAAATGAGTGCAGTCGGCACCGGATGAGCGCCAAGATCCACCGAAGCATCCGGGTCGCAGCCCCCACGGGGCCTCCACATCACAAAAAATCCCTCATTTAGGAGCAATCGTGGCGCGCGATATCGCGGCTCCCACCGTCCCCACCACCCATCAGGGGCTGATCTCGTGGGTCAACGAGATCGCAGAACTGACGCAGCCGGACAACGTGGTCTGGTGTGACGGATCCGAGGCCGAGTACGAGCGCCTGTGCGGGGAGCTCGTCGAGAAGGGCACCTTCCGGAAACTCGACCCGATCAAGCGCCCCCACTCCTACTACGCCGCCTCCGACCCCACCGACGTCGCCCGCGTGGAGGACCGGACGTTCATCTGCTCCGAGAAGGAGGCGGACGCCGGCCCGACCAACCACTGGAAGGCCCCCGCCGAGATGCGGGAGATCTTCCAGGGCTCCGGAGGCCAGGGCGGTCTGTTCCGCGGCTCGATGCGTGGCCGGACCATGTACGTCGTGCCCTTCTGCATGGGCCCGCTCGGCTCGCCGCTGTCCGCGCTCGGTGTGGAGATCACCGACTCGGCCTACGTCGCCGTCTCGATGCGCACGATGACGCGCATGGGCCAGGCCGTCCTGGACGAGCTCGGCTCCGACGGCTTCTTCGTCAAGGCCGTGCACACCCTGGGCGCCCCGCTGGAGCCCGGCCAGGCGGACGTCCCCTGGCCCTGCAACCAGACCAAGTACATCTCGCACTTCCCCGAGGACCGCGAGATCTGGTCCTACGGCTCGGGCTACGGCGGCAACGCCCTGCTCGGCAAGAAGTGCTACGCCCTGCGCATCGCCTCCGTCATGGCCCGTGACGAGGGCTGGCTCGCCGAGCACATGCTGGTCCTCAAGCTGACCCCGCCGCGCGGCGAGGCCAAGTACGTCGCGGCGGCCTTCCCGAGCGCCTGCGGCAAGACCAACCTCGCCATGCTGGAGCCGACCGTCCCCGGCTGGACGGTCGAGACCATCGGCGACGACATCGCCTGGATGCGCTTCGGCGAGGACGGCCGCCTCTACGCCATCAACCCCGAGGCGGGCTTCTTCGGTGTCGCCCCCGGCACCGGCGAGCACACCAACGCCAACGCGATGAAGACGCTCTGGGGCAACTCCGTCTTCACCAACGTCGCCCTCACCGACGACAACGACATCTGGTGGGAGGGCATGACGGAGGAGACCCCGGCCCACCTGACGGACTGGAAGGGCAACGACTGGACGCCCGAGTCGGGCGTTCCGGCCGCGCACCCCAACGCCCGCTTCACCGTCCCGGCCTCGCAGTGCCCGATCATCGCGCCGGAGTGGGAGGACCCCAAGGGCGTGCCGATCTCGGCGATCCTCTTCGGCGGCCGCCGCGCCACGGCCGTGCCGCTGGTGACGGAGTCCTTCGACTGGAACCACGGCGTCTTCCTCGGCGCCAACGTGGCCTCCGAGAAGACCGCCGCCGCCGAGGGCAAGGTCGGCGAGCTGCGCCGCGACCCGTTCGCGATGCTGCCGTTCTGCGGCTACAACATGGGCGACTACATGGCCCACTGGGTCGACGTGGCCAAGGACAAGGACCAGTCCAAGCTGCCGAAGATCTACTACGTCAACTGGTTCCGCAAGGACGACGAGGGCAAGTTCGTCTGGCCCGGCTTCGGTGAGAACTCCCGCGTCCTGAAGTGGATCGTGGAGCGCCTGGACGGCACCGCCGAGGGCGTCGAGACGCCCATCGGCGTCCTGCCGACGAAGGAGGCCCTCGACACCGACGGCCTGGAGCTGGCCGAGTCCGACCTGGAGTTCCTGCTCACGGTCGACAAGGAGGTCTGGCGCGAGGAGGCCGCCCTGGTCCCCGAGCACCTCAACACCTTCGGCGACCACACGCCGAAGGAGCTGTGGGACCAGTACCGCGCGCTGGTGCAGCGCCTGGGCTGAGCCCCACCCCGAACTCCGCGGCCGGCTGGAACCGACTGTGCCCTGACCAGCAACATCGTCACGGCCGGCCGCGGAACCGACTGGCGGGGCCCGCACAACGGCGTGCGGGGTCCGGGGCCCGTCGCCGCCTTCCGTCCGCCCCGATGGAAACCGACGGCGACAGGCCCCCTCCCGCCCGCTTCGGCGCGCCCCGCCCCGCGGGCTCACGAACGTGCCGATGGATGACCGAGCGCTCCGGCCGACCGCCTACGTCGGCCGGAGCGCTCGGGCGTGCCCGGGGTGTCGGCGGCGGTGGCGGCGATGGGTTCGGCGTCGGTGAACAGCTCGCACCACACCGTCTTGCGGCCCGCCTCCTGCTCTACGCCCCACCGCACGGCCAGCGCGTCCAGCAGCGCCAGACCTCGGCCGGATTCCGCCTCGGCCCGGGCGCCGGCCGCTCCGTCCCCTCCGACGAGGACGGGCAAGGCCCGGGGGTCCGGATCGGTGACCCCCAGCCGGACCCGCCCGCCCTCCTCCCGCCACACCCGCACCGTCACGGGGACGCCCTCCCCGACGTGCCGGATCACGTTCGTGACGAGCTCGCTCGCGCAGAGCTGCACGTCGGTCCCGTACGAGCGCAGCGCCCGCCGCACACCGGACACCTCGCCGGGTGTCGCGAGCAACTCCAGCGCCACCGCCGGCCGCATCACGCCGCGCCCTTGCGGAGGGCGGCCGTCAGCGCTGCGGCGGTGCGGAGGTTGCAGTTGCCGAGCACGATCAGCGGCCGCGTGGGGCAGCGGGAGGCGAAGGCCGGGAGATCGATGCCGAGGGACGGCAGGGTGATGCCGTGTGCGGCGAGCGCGGCTCGCAACTCCTCGACGCAGGCGTCGGCTTCGGCGGGGCTGTGCATGGGGTTCACACCTTCCAGTGCGCTGAGTGACGAACTCCTCACACTCTGGCGCCGGCCACCGTAGCGTGACAGCCCTTCGGTCTCCCGCTCCTGAACTGCGGCTGCGTGGCGCAAGGGCCGGTAGCGGGCGGTAACGGCACACCAAGGACGGTGAACGATGGGTCAGCGCAAGGACATCGACGGTTCGACGGGCGTCCCGACCTTCTACGGCAGCGAGTTGCGCTGGAAGCGGGAGGAGGCGGGCCTGACCCTCCAGCAACTCGTCGAGGGCAGTTTCTACGGCCCGAGCCACCTCAGCGAGATCGAGCGGGGGACGCGCCGGATGCCGACGGAACTCGCCGAGCACGTGGACAGGGTGCTGGGCACGGACGGCTTCTTCAGGCGGCGGTGCGAGGACGTACGACGGGCGAAACGGCGGGGGCACGCGAGCTACTTCGAGCGGGTGCTGGAGGCGGAGCGGCACGCGGAGACCATCGAGGGGTGGTGCCCGACGCTGGTGCCGGGGTTGTTGCAGACGGAGGCGTATGCGCGGGCGGTCACCCGCTCCGCACATCCCCTGGCACCGGACGAGGATGTGGAGGAGAAGGTGACCGCCAGGCTGGCGCGGGCCCGGCTGTTCGAGGACGACCACAAGACCCCGGAGTACTGGGTGATCCTGCCCGAGTCGCTGCTGCGGCAGCCGATCCTGCCGCCGGAGCGGAACGCCGAACAGTGGGGGCGTATCGCGGACCTGGCGCGACGCCGTCGCATCGTTCCCCAGATCCTTCCGTGGAACTGCGGGGCGTATCCGCTGATGCTGGGCTCAGCCATGGTCATGACCTTTCCGGACGCGCCGCCTCTGGTGTACACGGAGGCGCAGTACAGCGGAGACACCATCGACGACCCGGCCCTCGTGAGGCAGTACCGCAAGGCATACGATCGGCTCAGGGCCGCCGCACTGCCCCCGGAGGCGTCCCTCGCCCTGATCGAGCAAGCGGCTGAGGATGACCGAAATGGCAAATCACGCGACTGACTTGAGCGCGGCCGTCTGGCGTAAGAGCACCTACAGCAACGGCAGCGGTGGCGACTGCGTCGAGGTGGCCGAGGCCTTCCCCGGCGCCGCCCGCTGGCGCAAGAGCACCTACAGCAACGGCGACGGCGGCAACTGCCTCGAAGTCTGCGACGCCCACACCGCCGTCGTCCCCGTCCGCGACTCCAAGGTCCCCCACGGCCCGGTCCTCACCATCACGGCCCCGGCCTGGACGTCCTTCGTCACGTCCCTCAAGCCGGCACCTGACGCATGACCCCGTCGGCTCCGCGAAGGCGGAGTCGGTGCCCGCTTGTCACCGGCGTCCCGACGTGAAGGCCAGAAGAAGGAGGGTGATCAGCACTGCCGCGTAGCCCCGCATGAGCCATGGGACGGGCTCACGTCAGGGCCTGGAGTGCGTACATCCCGCCGACGCTGGTGGCGAGAACGCCGAGCAGGAGCCGCAGCGCATTCTCGGGCAGGCGGGGCTGAAGCCGGGCCCCCAGGTAGCCGCCGACCAGGCCGCCCACCCCGCAGGACAGCCCCAGCCACCAGTCGGGAGCGACGTCCCCGGAGCTGAGCAGGGACAGGACCGCATACGCGGTGGCACCGACGACGGAGGTGGCGAACGTGGCCGCGAGGGCGGCCGGCGCCACCCGGGTCATAGGCAGGCCGCGGGCGGCGAGGACCGGCCCGAGGAGGGATCCGCCGCCGATGCCGTAGATGCCGCCGATCACGCCCACCCCGAGAGCCAGGGCAGTGAGCGCGGCCGGGGACGGTTCCGCCGCGGTATCCGGCCGGTGGCGGGCCGGGGCGAGGGTACGGACGCACAGCCACAGGCCGAGCGGCAGCAGCAGGATGGCGATCAGGAGCCGGAAGACGCCGGGGCCGGGGAGAGCGAAGACGCGGATCGCGGCTCCGAGGACGACGCCGGGCAGGGTGCCGACGGCCAGGCGCCGGGCCAGGCCGCCGCGCAGAGCGCCGTCGCGGCGGTACCGCCACAGGGCGCCCGGCCCGGCCACCACATTGAACAGGAGATTCGTCGGCGTGATCGCCGGACTCGGCACACCGAAGACGCTCAGGTGGACCGGAAGGAGGAACACCGCCCCGGACACCCCGACCGGCGCGGTCACCACCGCGATCAGCAGTCCCGCGGCCAGCCCCGCCCACACCGTCCACTCCACGCTGCTTCCCACCCTCCCGCCGCTGCCCGGCCAGTATCAGCGGGGCGAGCGAGGCAACGGGGAGTTGGCAACGTGATGTTCACGAGCAGCAGGAGCAGCCGGGACGGCAGCCGCACCCGTCTTCGTCCGCGGCGGCCTCCGGCGCCGCGCTGCTCGCCGCGGCGGGGGCACAGCAGCCTTTGCCCTGCCAGGCGTCGCGGCCTTCCTTGATGGCGATGGCGGCGATGGCGAGGCCGGCGATCGGGTCGGCCCAGGACCAGCCGAGGGTGGCGTTGAGAACCAGGCCGACGAGGAGAACGGCGGAGAGGTACGTGCACAGCAGGGTCTGCTTGGAGTCCGCGACCGCGGAGGCGGAGCCGAGCTCACGGCCGGCCCTGCGCTGGGCGGCGGACAGGAACGGCATGACCGCGAGGGAGAGCGCGGCCAGGACGATGCCGGTGATCGAGCGGTCGGCCTCGCCGGGGCCGGCCAGCGCACGGATCGCGTCGACGCTCACGTAGGCGGCCAGGGCGAAGAAGGAGACGGCGATGATCCGCAGGGTGGTCTTCTCCCGGGCGTCACGGACCGCGTGCTCGCGGGCGGAGAACTGCCAGGCGACCGCGGCCGCGGAGGAGACCTCGATGACGGAGTCGAGGCCGAAGCCGATCAGCGCGGTGGAGGAGGCGACGGCCCCGGCGGTCAGCGCGACGACGGCCTCGACGACGTTGTACGTGATCGTCGCGGCCACCAGCAGCCGTATGCGGCTCGCCAGTTGCTCGCGACGGGCCGGGGTGGGCCCCAGGGAGACGGACACCATCAGCAGCAGCCCTCCGGTGCGGCGTCGGGGCAGGTCTTGTCCGTCTCCACCGCCACGACCGCGGCGAGCAGGTGGTCGAGCGCGTGGCCGAGGCGTTCGTCGGCGAGTTCGTAGCGGGTACGCCGCCCGTCCGGGACGGTCACGGCCAGGCCGCAGTCCCGCAGGCAGGCCAGGTGGTTCGACAGCCGGGTGCGGGAGACGCCGAGCGCGTCGGCGAGGTCGGCCGGGTAGGCCGGCGCCTGGCGCAGGGCGATCAGAATCCGGCAGCGGATCGGGTCGGCGAGCGCGCGGCCGAAGCGGGCCAGCACGTCGATGTCGGAAGCAACGGTCAGCACACCATGACAGTACAGGGAATCGTGAATTCATGAGATCGTGGATTATGTGAGGGTGGGGCGGCGGATTCACCCTCAGCCCCGATGGATCCGAAAGGGAACGGCGAACGTGAGCGACGACGGGCAGGACCTGGCCGAGGTGCAGCGGACGCACTGGCAGAACACCTACACCACCCACCCGGGGATGTACGGCGAGGAACCGTCGGCGCCCGCTCGCCACGCGGCAGCCGTCTTCCATGCGGCCGGAGCCCGCGATGTCCTCGAACTCGGGGCCGGCCACGGCCGCGACGCCCTGTACTTCGCGCGTGAAGGGTTCACCGTCCAGGCGACCGACTTCTCCGCCGCCGGTCTGGAGCAACTGGGCGCCGCAGCCCGTCGGCAGGCAGTGGACCGCCGGGTGAGGACCGCGGTCCACGACGTCCGCGACCCCTTGCCGTTGCCGGACGCCTCCGTGGATGCGGTTTTCGCGCACATGCTGCTGTGCATGGCCCTGTCCACCGAGGAGATCCACGCCCTGGTCGGGGAGATCGGCAGGGTGCTGCGGCCCGGCGGCAGCTTCGTCTACACCGTCCGCCACACCGGCGACGCCCACTACGGCACCGGCACGCCCCACGGCGACGACGTCTTCGAACACGGCGGGTTCGCCGTGCACTTCTTCCCGCGCGACCTCGTCGACGCTCTCGCCGAGGGCTGGAGCCTGGACGAGGTCCACGCCTTCGAGGAGGGCGACCTGCCGCGTCAGCTCTGGCGGGTCACCCAGACACGGCCGGGTACGCCTTCGGTCTGACCGCCCCCGGCCGCAGCGGTGCGAACGCTGGGCTCACTCAACCGATGCCACCCCGCTGTTGCGGCCGTCCCGGCCGTAGGTGGTCGTGTTGCCGCCGGCGTCGTCCGAGCCCGTGCCATCGCGTCCGTCGCGGTCTGCCCTCACGGAACGGTTCGTGGCGCCCGGTCCGCGCGTCGCTGCGGGTGCGCGCGGACCGGGGCCGTCAGGGGGAGCCCGGCAGGGCTCAGCGGGACGCGAGCTCGCGCGGGTCCAGGGCCGCCGTGTGGGCGTCCATCCGCTCGGCGGCCAGGATCGCCGCCGCCGTGTCGGCGCGAGAGGCGGCGACGACCAGCGCCCGGCCCGCCAGGGCGTGCGCCCGCTGGTGCAGGGCCGCCGTACCGCGGTCGCGCCTGCCGCTCATGGCGGCGCGCACCGGAGCGCGTCCCCCGCGCAGCCGGCCCACCTGCTCCGCGAGCCGCTCCGCCGCCCTGTCCAGGTCGGCCGAGGACTGCGTCGCACGCAGCTCGTCCGTGACCGCGAGCAGGGCGGCGAGGTGGCCCGCGAGCTGGATGTCCAGTTCTTCCTCGCGGGAACGGTGGGGGAAGTCGGGGTTGGGGCCGTCCACCGTGCTGTGGACCGACTTGGCGCGGATCGGTTCGTACATGGGAAGGCCTCCTGTGTTCTTACAGGAAACCATCCTAGCTTAGATTTCGTCTAAAGTTGAGTCGTTCACAAAACCGGACTGCCCGCACACATAGCGTGAGCGGGCAGTCGGGGCAGGCGCGGCAGGGCGGGGTCAGGCCTGGCTGTAGCCGTCCAGGAAGTGGCCGATGCGCCCTATGGCGTCGGTCAGGTCCCCCACCGTCGGCAGGGTCACCACCCGGAAGTGGTCCGGCTCCGGCCAGTTGAAGCCCGTGCCCTGGACGACCATGATCTTCTCGCGCCGGAGCAGGTCAAGGACCATGCGGCGGTCGTCCTTGATCTTGAAGACCTTGGGGTCGAGGCGCGGGAAGAGGTAGAGCGCCCCCTTCGGTTTCACGCAGCTCACCCCGGGGATCTGGGTCAGCAGCTCGTACGCCGTGTCCCGCTGCTCCCGCAGCCGTCCGCCCGGCAGTACCAGGTCGTTGATCGTCTGGCGCCCGCTGAGTGCCGCGACGACCCCGTGCTGCCCGGGCATGTTCGCGCACAGACGCATGTTCGCCAGGATCGTCAGACCCTCGATGTAGGAGTCGGCGTGGGCGCGCGGCCCGGAGATCGACATCCAGCCCACCCGGTAGCCGGCCACCCGGTAGGCCTTCGACATGCCGTTGAAGGTGAGGGTGAGCAGGTCCGGGGCGACGGAGGCGGTCGGGGTGTGCGTGGCCCCGTCGTAGAGGATCTTGTCGTAGATCTCGTCGGAGCAGACGAGCAGGTTGTGCCGGCGGGCGATGTCGGTCAGGCCCTTGATCATCGCCTCGTCGTAGACGGCCCCCGTCGGGTTGTTGGGGTTGATGATCACGAGCGCCTTGGTGCGGTCGGTGACCTTGCGCTCGATGTCGGCGAGGTCCGGCATCCAGTCGGCCTGCTCGTCGCAGCGGTAGTGCACGGCGGTGCCGCCGGACAGGGAGACGGCGGCGGTCCACAGCGGGTAGTCGGGCGCGGGTACGAGGACCTCGTCGCCGTCGTCCAGCAGGCCCTGCATCGCCATCACGATCAGCTCGGACACGCCGTTGCCGATGAAGACGTGCTCGACGTCGGTCTCGATGCCGAGGGTCTGGTTGTGCATCACGACGGCCCGGCGCGCGGCCAGCAGGCCCTTGGCGTCTCCGTAGCCGTGTGCCGACGACACGTTCCGGAGGACGTCCTCCAGGATCTCCGGCGGGCACTCGAAGCCGAACGCTGCCGGGTTGCCGGTGTTCAGCTTGAGGATGCGGTGCCCTGCCGCTTCCAGGCGCATCGCCTCCTCGAGAACCGGGCCCCGGATCTCGTAACAGACGTTGGCGAGCTTGGTCGACTGGATCACCTGCATGTGTGGGAGCTTACGGCCCGGTAATGGCTGCCGGGTCGTGTTTTCCGCCACGTGAGACGCGGCTATTTGGGGTGATATCGCCGCACGCTGTCCCACCAGCATCTTCAGTCCCTAGAATTCGCCGCCATGTCCAAGCCATTCGATTACGCCGACGGAGCGACGGGCGGCGAGCCGCAGGGCCCGCCGAACGTGTACCTGCCGCAGGAAGCGCCCCCACCGGCGTACGACGCCTACGTGGACCCGGCGGCGGCACACGGCTGGCAGGACGTGTACGACCGGAGCGACCCGGCGGTCACGCCGGCGCCGGCTGCTCCGCATCCCGCCGAGAGCGCCAACCTCACGGGTGACGCGGGCCACACCGGCGCCCAGGCGTATGCCGACGGCGGTGCGGGGGGCTCCGGCGGTGGGCACATGTACCCCGGCGGCGGTGCGGACGGTTCCCGCGGAGGGGACGCGTACCCCGACCCTGCGGCGGACGGTTCCGGAACCGGGCACGTGTACCCCGGCGGCGGTGCGGATGGCTCCCACGGCGGCCAGGTGTACCCCCGCGATGCCGCGGACGGCTCCCGCAGCGGGCACGTGTACCCCGGCGGCGATGCCCACGACTCCCACAGTGGACCCGCCTACCCCGCCCCGGCCCCCGGCCCCGCCCCCATCTCAGCCCACCCCCACCCCCACCCCCACCCCGGCGGCCCCGACGGCCCCGGCGGTGTCGGTGAGACCCGGGAGCTGCCCGTGGTGCCGGGGGTGGGTGGCCGGGGCGGTGCCGGGCGTCGGGCCCGGCGGAAGCCCGCCGCCTGGCGGTCGCGTCGCGTGGCGGTCGCCGCCGGGGCCGTGGGGGCCGTGTCGGCGGCCGTCATCGTCGCCGGGTTCTCCTTCTCCGGTGCGCCTTCCGGCGGGACGCGCGGCGGTGAAGGGGGCCGCACGGATCCGGCGACGGGGGAGTCGTCGGCGGTGTCCCCCACGGACACCGGTCGGCCGGCAAGCCCCGACGCCCCGCTCTCGGGGCGGTCTGACGGGCCGTCCGGTGCCGCGTCCGCGAGCCCGTCGCCCGAGGCGAGCCGGACCCCGTCCGGGTCCGGTACGGACGGCGCGGGCCCCCCGGCCGCCGCCACGACCACCGCTCCGGTGGAATCCGGACCCAGCTCCACCGCACCGGCCCCCGGCAGGCCCGACGGGAAACCCGGGCACGGTCCCGGCGGCACCAAGGGACCCAAGTGACCGGTCCGTAAGGGCGGTTGAGTAGGGTCGGACAGGACGCCGGGATTCCGGTTGTGGAACAGGTTCTTGTGCCGCCCTCTCGCGACGATCACAATGCACATGACAACAGTGCAGGCGGCCGGAGGATTTCCGGTCGCCTCCGTCGCAAGAGGGGACCCCCCATGAGAAAACCTCTCGCCGCCGCGTTCTGCGCCCTGGCGATAGCCGGGGCCGGCGCGGCCCCCGCGGCCGCTGCCGATGCCGCCCCCACGGGCGTCGGCAAGACCGCGGACACGGGCTCGGCCACCTCCGCCGTCTCCGGCGTGGTCTCGTCCGTGGAGCAGACGCTGTCCGGCCTCCGCGGTCCGCAGACCAAAGCGGTGAACTTCGCCGGCACCGTCGCGCTCAGCAACTGCTCCGGCTCCGTCGTCCGCATGCCGGACGCCGAGGACAACGACCCGGCGCTCGTGATGACCAACGGCCACTGCCTGGAGTCCGGGTTCCCCGGCCCCGGCGAGGTCCTCGTCGACAAGGCGTCCAGCCGCACCTTCACCCTGCTCAACGCCTCCGGCTCGCGCGTCGCCACCCTGCGCGCCGCCAAGCTGGCCTACGGCACGATGACCGACACGGACGTCGCGCTGTACCAGCTCACCACCACGTACGCGCAGATCAAGAGCTCGTACAACATCAACGCGCTGACGCTGAGCGACAGTCACCCGGTCGCCGGCACCGCCATCGGTATCCCCTCCGGCTACTGGAAGCGCATCTACAGCTGCTCCATCGACGGGTTCGTCCCCACCCTGAAGGAGGGCGACTGGACCTGGAAGGACTCGGTCCGCTACACCTCCGCCTGCAACACCATCGGCGGCACGTCCGGCTCGCCCGTCGTCGACCAGGCCACCAACAAGGTCGTCGCCATCAACAACACCGGCAACGAGGACGGTGAGCGCTGCACGGTGAACAACCCCTGCGAGGTCGACGCGAACGGCACCGTGACCGTCCGCAAGGGCATCAACTACGCCCAGCAGACCTACGGGATCCCGGCCTGCGTCGGGATCGACAGCAAGCTCGACCTGAGCGCGAGCGGCTGCACCCTGCCCAAGCCGTAAGGCAGGCAGGGTGCCGGCCGGGCGGTCACGCGGGAGGAGTCCTGCGGACCGCCCGGCCCGCCAGTACGTCCGTGCGCCGGCCGTCCTCGATCACGAACCGGCCGTCGACCAGGACGTGCGGGATGCCCGTCGGGAGCGTGCGCGGCTGCGCGAACGTGGAGCCCGCCGCGACCGTTGCCGGGTCGAAGAGCACCAGGTCGGCCTTGTACCCCTCGCGCACCAGGCCCCGGTCGGGCAGCCGGAGCCGTGCCGCCGGGCGGGACGTGAGGTGCGCGACGCACTCCTCCAGCGACAGCACCCCCAACTCCCTGACGTAGTGCCCGAGGTAGTGCGGGAAGGTGCCGTAGGCACGCGGGTGGGGTTTCGCGCCCTGGAGGATGCCGTCCGAGCCGCCGGTGTGCACCCGGTGGCGCATGATCTCCCGGACGTTCTCCTCGTGGCCCACGTGCTGGAGGATGGTCGGGGCCAGCCGGTCGGCCAGCAGCAGCCCGCGTGCGGTCTCCCAGCACGTCTCGCCCCGTCGGTCCGCCGACTCCTGGACCGTCCGGCCGACGAAATCCGCCAGGGCCGGGTCGCCCACGCCGGAGATCTCGATCGTGTCCCACTCGACGGGCACGCCGTGGCAGCCGTCCGAGCCGGTGACCTCCAGGTCGTGGCGGACGCGTTCCGCGGTGCCGGGGTCCGCCAGCCGCCTCAGGGTCTCCTCCGGGCCGCCCTCGCTCGCCCAGCTCGGCAGCACGGCCGCCAGCGTCGTGCAGCCCGGTGTGTACGGGTAGGTGTCGAGGCTGATGTCGGACCCGGCCGCGAGCGCCTCGTCCAGCAGGGCCAGCAGCTCGGGCGCCCGGCCCTTGTTCACGCCGAAGTTCATGGTGGCGTGCGCGAGGTGGAGGGAGCAGCCCGCCTCCCGGGTCAGCGCCACCATCTCCTCGTACGCCTGGAGGGCCCCGGCGCCGTAGGAGCGGTGGTGCGGGCAGTAGTAGCCGCCGTACGACGTCACCACCCGGCACAGTTCGGTCAGTTCGGCGTCCCGCGCGTACATGCCCGGGGTGTACGTCAGCCCCGACGACATGCCGACGGCGCCCTGCTCCAAGCCCTCGGCCACCGACTGCCGCATCCGGTCCAGCTCCTGCGGTGTGGCCGCGCGGTCCTCCCAGCCGACGGCGAGCGCCCGGACCGTGCCCTGCGGGATCAGGTAGGCCGCGTTCACGGCGATCCCGCGGTCCAGCCGGTCCAGGTACTCGCCGACCGTGCGCCAGTCGAAGTCGATGTCGTCACCCGGGCCGTTCCACCCGGCGATCGCCCGCCGCACCTCGCCGAGCGTGCGGTCGTCGACCGGTGCGTACGACAGGCCGTCCTGGCCGACGACCTCCAGGGTGACGCCCTGCGCGGCCTTGGCGCTGTGGTCGGGGTCGCGCAGCAGCGCCAGGTCGCTGTGGGCGTGCATGTCGACGAAACCGGGGGAGAGGACCAGGCCCTCGGCGTCCAGTTCCCGGCGCGCCTTCGGCCGCTGGCAGCCGGCCGCCGCGGCCTCCTTGACGATCGACACGATCCGGCCGCCGTCGACCACGACATCGGCCCGGTAGGAGTCCGAGCCGGAGCCGTCGACGACGTCGGCGTCCCGGATGACGAGTTCTTCCATCGCTGACGGCCTCCTAGAAGAACGTGCGGACGTAGTCGACGACCGTGCCGTCCGCCTCCGCGACGGGGATCAGCTGCCACTTGTCGAACGAGGTGCACGGGTGGGACAGCCCGAGCCCGACCCAGTCGCCGACCTCCAGGTCCGCCTCCGGCGTGGTGGCGAGCCAGGCGTGCTGGTCCGACAGGGCCGTCACGGACACGCCCGTCGCCGGGCGCTCGGCGGCGTCCCGGCGGATCACCTGGGCGAAGGGCAGGTCGAGGTCGTAGGCCGCGTCCCGCTTGCCCGCGTTGACGAAGGCCTGCTCGGCGGAGGGGCGTGACACCACCTGCGTCCACAGGCGGAACGCCGGCTCCAGCGCGCCCTCCTCGGGGACCCGGTTGAACGGGGTCAGCTTGCGGTAGTGGCCGTCGTCGTGCGAGACGTACGCGCCCGAGCGCAGCAACTTCAGTACGGGAAGGGAGAGTTCGGGGATCTCCGCGAAGACCTCGGCGACCGCGTCGAACCAGGCGCTGCCGCCCGCGCTGACGATGATCCGGTCCAGCCCGGTGAACCGTCCGGCCTTGTCGAAGTCGGCGGCGAGCGCGACCAGCCGCCGCAGCCACGCCGTCACCCGCTCGGTGTCGGCCTTCGGCACCTCGCCCTCGTAGCCCGCGACGCCGACGAGCCGCAGCGTCCGCGTGCCCGCCACGGCGTCCGCGACCGCCGCGCACTCCGCCTCCGTACGGACACCGGTCCGGGCGCCCTCGCCCGCGGCGAGCTCGACCACGACGTCCACGGGGCGCGTGGCACCCCGCAGGGCGGCGTCCATCAGCTCGACCCCCCGCACCGAGTCGACGTAACACACCAGCTCGAAATCCGGGTCGGCGTCCAGTTCGGCCGCGATCCAGCGCAGGGCCGCCGCGTCGACCAGCTCGTTGGCGAGGAACACGCGCCGCGTCCCGAAGGCCCGCGCCACCCGCACCTGGTGCGGCACGGCCAGCGTGATGCCCCACGCCCCGTGCTCGATCTGCCGCTGGAACAGCTGCGGTGCCATCGAGGTCTTGCCGTGCGGCGCGAAGGCGAGGCCGTGCCGGGCCGCGTACGTCTCCATGAGCTTCAGGTTGTGCTCCAGGCGCTCGGCGGACAGCGCGAGCACGGGCGTCGCGAAGCCGCCCGTGAAGAGGTTGCGGCGCTGGCCGGCCAGCTCGGCGACGGTCAGCCCGTCGGCGTCCGGCGGGAGGCCCTTGAAGCGGTGGTCGACGCGCTCGGCGGCGAGCCGGGCGAGGGACTGGGCGCTGTCGGCCGTCATGGAGCCTCCCTGATCTGCGGTGTTGCAGTATCTGCAACCTTCATTGCGTATGTCGCTGAACGCTGTCTAACATCTCGGCCACCGCCGGTCAATGAAACCGCCACCCACCGAAGCCGCCGAGGAGCTACGAGCATCGTGACCCCCACCGGACCCTGCAACGCCCCCGACGTCGTGGACGTCGTCGCGCTCGGCGAGTCCATGGTCACGTTCCTGCCCTCCCGGCCGGGCCGCCTCGCCGACGTGCCGTCCTTCGAGCGGGGGATCGGCGGGGCGGAGTCGAACGTGGCGTGCGTGCTGGCGGCGGCAGGGCACTCCGTGCGGTGGGTCAGCGCGGTCGGCGCCGACGGCTTCGGCGACCACCTCGTCGAGGAGATCGGGTCCTACGGCGTCGACGTCACGTCCGTACGGCGCGATCCGGCGCGTCCGACCGGGATCTACTTCCGCACGGCGGGGGACCGGGCCGGCGACGCCCACGAGGTGGCCTACTACCGGGCCGGATCGGCCGCCTCGGCGATGTCCGCCGCCACGGTGGACCCGGCGGCGGTGCGCTCCGGGCGCGTGCTGCACCTCTCCGGGATCACCGCCGCGCTGTCCCCGGACTGCCTCGGCCTGCTGCGCGAGCTGACCGCCCGCCGCCCCGGCCGGCCCCTGGTCTCCTTCGACGTCAACCACCGTCCCGGCCTGTGGCGCGACACGGACGCCCCGACGGTGCTGCGCGATCTCGCCCGGGGCGCGGACCTCGTGTTCGTCGGGCAGGACGAGGCGTGGGGCCTGCACAGCCCCGAGGCCGTCCGCGCCGCCCTCCCCGAACCCGAGGTGCTGGTCGTCAAGCAGGGCGCCGCCGGAGCCACCGTCTTCGAGCGGCGGGACGTCACCTTCGTCCCCGCACCCCGGGTCGACGTCGTCGCCGAGGTCGGTGCGGGCGACGCCTTCGCCGCCGGGTTCCTCTCCGCCACCCTGCGCGCACTGCCCGTACGGGACCGGCTGCGGCACGGCCACCTCATGGCCGCCGCCGCGCTCACCGTCCCCGGCGACCTCGCCACACCGGCCTCGCGGGAGCACACCGACCGGCTCGTCGCCCTGGACGACGCGGCATGGGGGAGACTGCGACTCGGCCCGGGCTGGACCGAGGAGACACAGCGGGCCGCCGAGGAGGTACGAACGCCATGAGCCAGACCGTCGACCGCGCGCTCAGCATCCTGCCGCTGCTCGCCGAGGGCCCCGCCGACCTGGGGCAGGTCGCCGACCGCCTCGGCGTCCACAAGTCCACGGCGCTGCGGCTGCTGCGCACCCTGCACGAGCACGGACTCGTCTACCGCCAGTCCGACCAGCGCTACCGCCTCGGCGCCCGGCTCTTCGCGCTCGCCCAGGAGGCGATGGAGAACCTCGACGTCCGCGAGATCGCCCACCCCCACCTCGTCCGCCTCAACGAGGACTGCGGGCACACCGTGCACCTCGCCGTGTACGAGGAGAACGAGGTCCTGTACATCGACAAGGTCGAGAGCCGCTACCCCGTGCGGATGTACTCCCGCATCGGCAAGCCCGTCGCCATCACCGTCGCCGCGGTCGCCAAGCTGCTCCTGGCCGACCTGCCCGAGCACGAGCGGCGGGCGGTCGCGGAGAAGCTCGACTACCCCACCTACACGTCCCGTTCGACACCCAACGCCGGCGCGTTCCTGCGGGAGCTGGAGAAGGTGCGCGAACAGGGCTGGGCCACCGACCTCGGCGGCCACGAGGAGTCCATCAACTGCGTCGCGGCGCCCATCCGCGGCGCCGACGGCCGGGTCGTCGCGGCGATGTCGGTCTCCGCGCCGAACGTCGTCGTCACCGCCGACGAACTCCTCACCCTCCTGCCGCTGGTGCGCCGCACGGCGGACGCCATCAGCGGGGAGTACTCCGGCAGAACACCAGTGAAGGGCACCGTATGACGGACAAGATCGCGCTCACCCCGAAGACCCACACAACGCCGCCGGCGAAGTTCTCGCACGGAGTGAAGAAGGGCAACATCCTCCAGGTCGCCGGGCAGGTCGGCTTCCTGCCCGCCGAGGAGGGAAAGGCGCCCACCCCCGCCGGGCCGACCCTGCGCGAGCAGACCCTCCAGACACTGGCCAACGTCAAGGCCATCCTGGAGGAGGGCGGCGCCTCCTGGGACGACGTGATGATGATCCGCGTCTACCTCACCGACACCGACCACTTCGCCGAGATGAACGCGATCTACAACGCGTACTTCGAGGAGCAGGGCCTGACCCAGCCGCCCGCCGCGCGCACGACGGTCTACGTCGGTCTCCCCGCGGGTCTCCTCATCGAGATCGACGCGCTGGCCGTCCTCGGCTGACCCACCCCCACCCCGCCTTCCCGAGGCGCGGCGCCGTTCGATGCGCCGCGCCGCGCTCCCCCCTACCCAGAAGCCGCATGCCTTTACGCAGAGGACCCCCGAATGTCCCATCCGCTCGCCGCGTCCGCCCCTGCCGAGACCCCACCCCACACCGGAGGGCTGCTCCTCCTCGTCGACGGCACGGCCGGACTCCTGCTCACCGCAGCGCTCGGCATCGTGCTGCTGCTGTTCCTCATCATCAAGGCGAGACTCCAGCCCTTCGTCGCCCTGCTCGCGGTCTCCATAGCCGTCGGCCTCGCCGCCGGGCTGTCCGTCACCGAACTCTTCGGCACGGTCCAGAAGTCGGACGCCGTCTCCACCATCGAGTCCGGCATGGGAGGCATCCTCGGCCATGTCGCGATCATCATCGGCCTGGGCACCATGCTCGGCGCGATCCTCGAAGTCAGCGGCGGCGCCGAGGTATTGGCCGGGCGCCTGCTCGGTCTGTTCGGCGAGAAGCGCGCCCCGCTCGCCATGGGCCTGACCGGCCTGATCTTCGGTATCCCCGTCTTCTTCGACGTCGGCATCTTCGTCCTGGCCCCGATCGTCTACGCCGCCGCCAAGCGCTCGGGCAAATCCATCCTGCTCTACTGCCTGCCCCTGCTCGCGGGCCTTTCCGTGACGCACGCCTTCCTGCCGCCGCACCCCGGCCCGGTCGCCGCCGCCGGTCTCCTCCACGTCGACCTCGGCTGGGTCATCCTCATGGGCATCGTCTGCGGTCTGCCCGCCGTGGTGGCCGCGTGGGCCTACTCGGCGTGGATCGGCCGCCGCATCTTCGTCGCCGTGCCGCAGGACATGGTCGAGGCGGCCGAGGAGGCCAAGCAGGCCGTCGTCGACGAGCAGCGGGCCGCCGGTGTCGCGCCCAGCGAGCAGCCGGTGTCCCTCGGCACGGTCCTCGCCATCATCGGCACGCCCCTGGTGCTCATCCTCGCCGCGACCTTCTCCTCGATCGCCATAGCCCCCTCCACGCTCCGCTCGGTGATCGAGTTCTTCGGCAGTCCCTTCGTGGCGCTGACGCTGGCCCTGTTCCTCGCGTACTACCTGCTGGGCATCCGCCGCGGCTGGTCACGCAAGTCCCTGGAGACGGTGTCGACCGCGTCCCTCAAGCCGGTCGGCAACATCCTGCTGGTGGTCGGCGCGGGCGGCGTCTTCGGCGCGGTCCTCAAGGCCAGCGGTGTCGCCCAGGCCCTGTCGGACACGTTCAACGACGTGGGCCTGCCGGTGCTCGTGCTCTCCTACCTGATCTCGGTGGTCCTGCGCGTGGCCCAGGGCTCGGCGACGGTGGCGATCGTGACGACGGCGGGCATCGTGGCCCCGCTCCTGTCCGAGGGCGACCACTCCCAGGCCTTCGTCGCCCTGGTCATCATGGCCATCTCGGCCGGCTCCATCTTCGCCTCGCACGTCAACGACGGCGGCTTCTGGATGGTCGCCAAGTACTTCGGCATCAGCGAGCGGGACACCCTCAAGACCTGGACGGTGCTGGAGAGCGTGCTGTCGGTGGCGGGGTTCGCGGTCGCCGCCGTGCTGAGTCTGTTCGTGTAGGAGTCTGATAACGAAGTCGGGGTCGACTGTGTGCCGCACAGGTTTCTCGACCATACTTCTGCGCTGTGGAGCAGCGCATAGGTTCGAGCAGCCAGCCCCTGGAAGGCGCCGGATTCGACCCGGCCTTCATCCCCGGGCTCACGTCACCCGCGTCCGGACGGACGAAGGAGGACGGGCCGGAGAAGGAGCCTGAAGTCGCGGACGCCGAGGAGGCCGAAGAGGCCGCCGCCGAGTCGGAGGAGACGGCCGAGGTGTCCTCCTCCGAACCGGAGGAGGACACCGAAGCCGACATCGACGGCCCCGTCTTCGAGGCGTCCGACCGCCGCGCCAGGATGGTCGCGGACCACAGAGGCGTCCGCATGTCCCTGGACGACCAGGAGTGCGAGTTCCGCTGGGACGAGATCGGCGCGGTCGAGACGGAGACGGCCCGCTTCGGCAAGCGGTACACCGTCACCGTCCACACCCCTGACCGGCGCTGGTACCCGATCGAGATCGAGGCGCCGGCCAGGAGTCACTTCCAGGAGTGGGACGCCCGGCTGGACGCGGTCCTGGACGCCTACTTCGAGGAAGAGGACGAGGAAAAGGAAGAGCAAGCCGCGGGCTAACCGCAGTACTGCGCTTCCTTTCCGATCGACCGGTACATACAGTCCGCGTTCTCCAGCAACTGCAGCACCGCGTCGCGGTTACGGGAGGTCTCCCGCTCGATCACCTCGTCGGGCGGGTAGAACCCACCCCCACCGGAGCGGGGGTACATCTCGAAGGTGTAGCCGAAGATCTTGTGCGCGCCCCAGAGGTAGTCGTCGATCGACCCGTCCGTGATGTACAGGTCGCTGGACTGCTCCGCCGTGTACCCGTTGCTCGCGGCCATCTTCTGGCCGACCGTCTTGAACGCCGCGTGGTCGTCGGCGGTCATCCCGGTCGTCGTGTCGGAGTACGTGTAGCCGAACGGCCACAGCACCAGCTCGCTGTAGGTGTGGAAGTCCACGCCCGCCTTGATCTGCTGCTTGCCGCCCACGACCCGGCTGCGCACGAAGTCGGCCACAACCTTCACCTCGGGCGCGGACTCCGCCGAGGCTCCCCGGTAGGTGTCCGAGGACGTCGACCCCGAGGAGCCGCCGCAGCAGCCCCAGCGGTAGTTCCAGTTGCGGTTCAGGTCCGTACCGACGTACGACGAACCGGAGTTGGGCTGCCGGTTCTTGCGCCAGGAGCGGTACGAGCCGGTGGCGATGTCGTACTCGCCGCCGTCCGGGTTGATGTCCGGGACGATCCAGATCTCGCGGTTGTTCACCATGCCGGTGACGCGCGAGTCGGAGCCGTAGTCGGAGGTCAGCTCGCGCAGCAGGTAGAGCGCCATCTCGACGGTCAGGTGCTCGCGGGCGTGCTGGTGGTGCGTGAACAGCACCTCCGGCTCGGACTCGTCGGCGCTCACGTTGTCGCTGATCTTGATGGCGACGATGTTCCGGCCCTGGTACGACTTGCCGATCACGCGCTGGCTCGCGATGGACGGGTTGGCCGAGACGATCGAGTTGATCTCGTTCGTCATCTCCGCGTAGTTGTGGTACTTCGAGTCGGCCGACGGGAAGTCGAGGAGCCGGACGTCGTCCTCGCCGGCGGACCGGTCGGGCACCGCGCCGAGCGGGGTGACCTCGTAGCCCAGCGTGCGCAGCTTCTTGATCTGGCCGGCGCGGCCGGAGACCACGACGCCGTGTCCGTGGACCTCGTCCACCGTCACGCCCGCGCGCTGAAGTGCCGTGCGGTCCTCGGCCGTCGAGTGCAGATGGATCTCGTACTGCCGGACGTCGTCCGCCGAAGCGGCCGGCTTGCGGGCGCTGTCGGCGGTGGCGTCGCCGGTCGTCGCGGACAGGGGCGCCGCGAGGGCCAGGGCGAGGAGGCCGGCGAGGGCGGCGGTGCGTCTGCCGGTGCGGGCACCGGAGCCTCGTATGCGAAGTCGCATGAAATCTCCTTGTGGGAGGTGGGGTTGTTCCGTGCGACGTACGTGGTGCGGGTGGCTCATATCGTTCTGCCAATGGCATGAGCAGGTCAAGACTGAAAGCGGCCGCGCAGTGTACGCGTGCGGCACCGCGGTCGAGGCGTCCCGGCGGAAGTACACCCGCAGGTGTGGCCCTGGCGTGCATATATGTACGCCCCGGGGGAGAGTAAGGGGTCCGCGCAAGGGGAGCCGGAGTGCCAGGATCCCCGGACCCCCACCCCTTCAGAGGACTGGCTGATCATGGGCGGATCAGCGCCACGACGGGACCACCACCTGCCGGCCGAGACGACCAGCTTCGTCGACCGGCGTGGCGAACTGACCCAGGGCCGCGAACTGCTGGCCCGCGCACGGCTGGTGACGCTGACCGGACCGGGCGGCGTCGGCAAGACCCGGCTCGCCGCTCGCATCGCGGCCCGGGTGCGGCGCGCCTTCCCGGACGGCGTGCGCTGCGTGCACCTGTCCGGACTGCACGACCCGGCTCTCGTCCCGCTCGCCGCCGCCGACGCGCTGGGCCTCCACGACCGCTCCGCCCAGCCGCCCCTGGCCGCCCTCGTCGAACAGGTACGGGACCGGCGGCTGCTCCTCGTCGTCGACAACTGCGAGCATCTGGCGGGCGCGTGCGCGCAACTGGCCGCGGCCCTGCTGCAAGGCACCGAGGGCGTCCGGATCCTCGCCACCAGCCGGCACCGGCTCGGCCTCACCGAGGAGCACCTCCTGGAGGTACGGCCGCTGCCGGTGCCCGACCCGGACGGCGACCTGTCCGCCGCCCAGGGCTATCCGGCCCTGACGCTCTTCGCCGACCGGGCCGCCGCCGTCGTCCCCGGCTTCCGCCTCACCCCCGCCAACCGCGCCTCCGTCGCCCGGCTGTGCCACCGCCTGGACGGCCTGCCCCTCGCCATCGAACTCGCCGCCGTCCGCATGCGCGTCCTCGACGTCGACCAGCTCCTGGACCGCCTCGACGACCGCTACCGCTTCCTCACCACCGGCAGCCCCGCCGCCCTGCCCCGCCACCAGACCCTGCGCGCGGCGGTCGCCTGGAGCCACGACCTGTGCACCCTCCCCGAGCAGACCGTGTGGGCCCGGCTGTCGGTCCTGGCGGGCAGCTTCGACCTGGAGACGGCGGAAGCGGTCTGCGCGGACACCGCCCCGGACGACGGCACCCGCCCTCCGGAAGGCGCGGGACAACTCCTCGCGCTCCCGCCCGACGCCCCGCCCGAGCTGCCCGGTCGGCCCACTGACGGGCCCGGTGTGCCGGGCTGGTCCACCGATGGGCCCGGTGTGCCCGGCTGGTCCACTGACGGGCGCGCGTTGCCCGGCTGGTCCACCGACGGGCCGGGTGTGCCCGGCTGGTCCACTGACGGGCGCGCGTTGCCCGGTCGGCCCAACGGCGTGCCCGGTGTGCCCGGCTGGTCCACTGACGGGCCCGGTGTGCCCGTCCGGCCCACCGATGGGCCGGGTGTGCCCGGCTGGTCCCCCGATGGGCCCGGTGTGCCCGTCCGGCCCACCGACGGGCCCGGTGCGCCCGTCCGGCCCACCGACGGGCCCGGTGCGCCCGCCCGGCCCGCGGCGGCCCCCGCCGGTGCCCTCACCCTGCTCCCGCCCCCCGGCCTGCGCCGGGACGACGTCCTCGAAGCCGTGGCCGGGCTCGTGGACAAGTCCGTGCTCTGCCGGGAGACCGGACCCGGCGGCGTGCGGTACCGGCTGCTCGACACCCTGCGGCAGTACGGGCTGGAGCAGTTGCGACGGGACACCGGGCAGGAGGAGGCCGCCCGGCGGCGGCAGCGGGACTGGATGGCGCGACGGGCCGAGCAGTACGAGCGCGGCTGGTTCGGCCCCGGCCAGCCGGAGACCGCCGCCCTGCTGCGCGCCGACCAGGACAACCTGCGCGCCGCCCTCGACTTCAGCCTCACCGCCCCCGGCGAGGCCCTCGCGGGCCTGCGCCTGGCCGGCAGGCTCTGGTTCCACTGGCACGCCTGCGGCGCCTCCCGCGAAGGCCTGTACTGGCTCGACCGGGCTCTGGCCGCCGCCCCCGCACCGACCCGGGAACGGGCCCGCGGCCTGTGGGTCGCCGGCCTGCTGGCCGCCGCCGCCCGGGACTTCCCCCGGGGCCGCCGCCACGCCGCCGACGCCCTCGCCCTCGCCCACGCCCTCGGCGACACCGCCGAGGCCGCGCACGCCGAGTACGTCATCGGCGTCATCCGGCTCTTCGGCGACGACCTGCCCGGAGCGCTGCGGCACTTCGAGGCCACCGTCGCCCGCGGCCCCGTGCCCGGCCAGCACCTCAGCCTCGTCGGCCTCGACCAGGTCGAACTCGCCTGCGCGCTCGGCTTCCTGGGCGAGGCCGAGCGGGCCGTCGAGGTCTGCGAGCAGGCCCTGCGGCTGTGTGAACGGCACGGCGAGCAGTGGGTCCGCTCCTACGTGCTGCGCATGCTCGCCCTCGCCCACACCGTCCTCGGCGACTGGCCCCGGGCGCAGCGGCACGCCCGTGAGGCGCTGCGGCTGAAACTCGCCGTCCACGACGTCATCGGCATCGCCCTCACCCTCGACCTGCTCGCGTCGATCGCGGCCCGGCGCGGCACCTCCGAGGACGCCGCGCTGCTCCTGGGCGGCGCCGACCGCGTCTGGGCCGACATCGACACCGGCCGCTGGGGCTCCCACACCCTCAACTCCGTACGCCGGGACAGCGAGGAGCGGGCCGTCCTGGCCCTCGGGCGCGAGGTGTTCGAACGACTCCACCGGCGGGGCGGGGCGCTCGGGCTGCGGGAGCTGGCCGGACACGCGCTCCAGGAGCCGGGCCGCCCGCCCGGCGCGGAGGCCGCCGGCCCGCCACCGCACGAGGACGCCACGGTCCCGCTGACCCGCCGCGAGACCGAGGTCGCCCGGCTCGTCGCCGAGGGGCTCGCCAACCAGCAGATCGCCGACCGCCTGGTGATCGCCCGCCGCACCGCCGAAGGCCACGTGGAACGCATCCTCGGCAAGCTCGGCTTCAGCAACCGCAGCCAGATCGCGGCCTGGATGACGGCACAGCGCTGACCCCGCCCCCGCACCCACCCATCCACCCACCCACCCACCTGAGGGGATCACATGACCACCGGACAACTCGGCTCGTTCGACCACCGCATGGCCGTCTTCGACTCCGACGACGGCTTCGTCGCCGCCGCCCTGCCCTTACTCGGCGAAGCCCTCGGCACCTTCGGCGAACCGCCGCCGGTGGCCATCGCCGCCCCGCGCAACCTGGACCTCCTGCGGGACGCCCTCGGCACCGACGCGAAGGACGTCACCTGCATCCCGCACACCGACTGGTACACCGGCTCCGCCGCCAACGCCGTGGCGCAGGCCGCCGCGTATCTGAACGCGCACGCCGGTCCCGGTGGCCGCATCCACCTCGTCATGGAGCCCGTCTGGAGCGGCCGGGCCGGCCGCTCGGCCCGCGAGACCACCGAGTGGATCCGCTACGAGGCCCTCGCCAACCTCCTCTTCGCCCCCCAGTCCACGACCGCCCTGTGCGCCTACGACACCCGCACCGCCGGGCCCGCCGTCATCGCCGCGGCCCGCCGCACCCACCCCGACACCGAGGTGTACGAGGACCCGCTGCGGCTCGTGGCCGAACTCGACGCCGTGCCCCTGCCGTTGCCTCCGGCCGCGGCGCGGCCCCTCGCGGAGCCGCAGGCCGCGGCCGTGCAGAGATGGGCGGTGGGCCGGGGACTGCCCGCAGCCGACGCCGAGCTGTTCGCCGCCGCCGTGGCGGAGACCGCGGCGGCCCTCGCACCCCTCGGCGATGCCGCCCTGCTGTGGGGCGAGGCCCCCGCCTGTGTCTGCGAACTGCGCTCGGCCCGGCGTCTCGACGACCCGCTCGCGGGGTTCGTCCCGCCGGCCGCCGGCCCCGAACCGGGCCCGGGGCTGTGGTACGCGCGTCAGGTCTGCGCGTACGTCGACATCCGCGACGACGCCGAAGGAGCCGCCGTCCGCCTCCAGTACGCGTAGCCCCCAGGGGCCTTCCACCTGCACAAGCAGGTAGGGGATCGGGTAGTCCTCCCCCTGCGCCGGACCGCCCCCGGGGATCACCCTGGACCCATGCTGCAACTCTCCGGGCGGCACCTCCCCGACCCCGACGCCCGCTACGGCCCGTTCCCGCAACCACCCCTGGGAGCAGGCTGTCTGCGGGTCGAGTACGCACCCCGGCCCTCCGCCGTCCGCGAGGCACGCGCGGAGGTCCGCAGGCAGCTGGAGGGATGGGGGATCGCCGAGCGCGGTGAGGTCGCGGACGTGGCCGAACTGCTCGTCGGGGAACTGGCCACCAACGCCCTCGTGCACGCCGGGAGCAGCTTCCGGCTCACGCTCTTCGCCGCGCACGGCGTACTGCGCTGCGAGGTCGCCGACGGCGAGCGCCGCGTGCCGCGGGTACTGGACGCGGGTGCCGGGGAGAGCGGCCGTGGAATGTTCCTGGTGGACGCGCTCGCCCAGCGCTGGGGCTGCCACCGGGACGGGCCGGGCAAGACCGTGTGGTTCGAGCTCGGCACGTGCGGGGCGGACGGCTGTGGTCGGCGACAGCCGTGACGCTCCGCAGGCCTGACCGGGCAGGGTGTCCTACGGGCATCGCGTGAAGATCCGGTCAGGCCCTCTTGTCCCGCGGGCGCCTTTGGGATTTCTTGACCTGCATGGCGGACACCACGGGAAACACCACGGACCATGAGGCTCCCCAGCCACCCCCGATGCGCAAGGCGAGTTGGAAGTACATCGGCCCGGGCATCGTCGTCGCGGCGACCGGTGTCGGCGCCGGTGACCTGGTCGCCACGCTGATCGCGGGCAGCAACTTCGGCTACACCCTCCTGTGGGCCGCGGTCATCGGCTGCCTGGTGAAGATCTCCCTGGCCGAGGCGGCGGGCCGCTGGCACCTGTCCACGGGCCGCACCCTGTTCGACGGCTGGGCCAGCCTCGGCCGCTGGACCACGTGGTTCTTCGCGGTCTACGTCGTCGTCTGGGGCTTCGTCTACGGCGCGGCGGCGATGTCGTCGAGCGCGCTGCCGTTGCAGGCGCTGTTCCCCGACGTGATGGACCTCAAGTGGTGGGGCATCGCCTGCGGTCTGGTCGGGCTGGTCTTCGTCTGGTTCAACAAGTACGCGGTGTTCGAGAAGGTCATGACGGTCCTGGTGGGCGTCATGTTCGTGGTGACGGTGTACCTGGCGATCCGGGTCACGCCGAACCTCCCCGACGCCTTCGCCGGGCTGCTGCCGGTCCTCCCGGACGAGAAGGACTCGATCCTCAACACGCTGGGCCTGATCGGCGGAGTGGGCGGCACGATCACGCTCGCCGCGTACGGCTACTGGGTCAACGCCAAGGGCTGGACCGACACCGGCTGGATGAAGGTCATGCGGCTGGACAACCGCGTCGCCTACGCCACGACCGGCATCTTCGTCATCGCCATGCTGTTCGTCGGCGCGGAGCTGCTGCACTCGGCGAACGTCGCGATCGCCAGCGGCGACAAGGGCCTGGTCCAGCTGGGTGACATCCTGGAGAAGGAGTACGGCTCGGCCACCGCCAAGTTCTTCCTGATCGGCTTCTTCGCCACGTCCTTCACCTCGCTGATCGGCGTCTGGCACGGCGTGAGCCTGATGTTCGCCGACTTCGTCGCCCGCCTGACGGGCACGGGCCAGTCCAAGGGCGAGGAGGTCGCCTCGGGGACGCGCGAGCGCTCCTGGCCGTTCCGCGCCTACCTGCTCTGGCTGACCTTCCCGCCGATGATCCTGCTCTTCGAGGGCCAGCCCTTCCGCCTGATCATCATCTACGGCGTGCTCGGCGCGGCCTTCCTGCCCTTCCTCGCCGGCACGCTGATCTGGCTCCTGAACTCCCCCCGCACACCCCGCGAGTGGCGCAACGGCCCGGTGAGCAACGTGATGCTCGCCGTCGCGGGGCTGCTGTTCCTGATCCTGTGCGTGAAGCAGGTCTGGGACCAGCCGTGGGGGGAGTTCTTCTAGGACGAGGGGACGCCGGCTACGGCAGCGCGTCCACGTGCGGTCCCACGGCGTTGGACCACGCGTTGCCGGAGGTGGCGTCCCAGTTGGTCGACCAGGTCATCGCGCCCCGCAGGGCCGGGTAGGTCCGCGGCGGCTTGAAACTGCCGCAGTTGGCCGCTCTGGTCAGGCAGTCCAGGGCGTTGTTGACCACGGTCGGCGCCACGTAGCCGCCGCCTGCCGCGCGGGTGGAGGCGGGCAGGCCGAGCCCGACCTGTGAGGGGGCGAGGCCGTTCTCCAGCTGGATGCAGGCCAGGGCCGTCAGGAAGTCGACCGTGCCCTGGCTGTAGACCTTGCCGTCGCAGCCGAGCATGGAACCGCTGTTGTAGTACTGCATGTTGACGACGGTGAGGATGTCCTTGATGTTCAGCGCGGTCCGGAAGTAGGAGTTCGACGTCGACTGCATGTCGATGGTCTGCGGCGCCATCGTGATGATCAGCGACGGGCCGGCCTTCGCGGACAGGGCGCGCAGCGCCTGCGTCATGTACGTCGCGTTCAGGCCGTTCTCCAGGTCGATGTCGACGCCGTCGAAGCCGTACTCCTGCATCACGGACCAGACGCTGTCGGCGAAGTTGGTCGCCGAGGCCGCGTCGTTCACGGTCACCGTGCCGCGCTCACCGCCGACCGAGATGACGACCTTCTTGCCGGCCGCCTGCTTGGCCTTCACGTCCGCCTTGAACTGGTCGGCGGTGTAGCCGTTCAGCCCGGCCGAGTCGAGGGTGAAGGACACCGCGCCCGGCGTGCCCGTGGCGTCCGCGAAGGCCACCGCGACGATGTCGTAGTGGGACGGCACGTCCGAGATCTTCTGCACCGCCGCGCCGTTGTTGAAGTTCTGCCAGTAGCCGGTCACCGCGTGCTTGGGGAGGGCGGGGCCGGGGCCGGACGGGTTGTTCGTGGTCCCCGTGACCGCCGCCGACTTCGGTGACTCACCGGCCGCGTTCGTGGCCGTGACCTGGAAGGAGTACGACGTGGAGGCGGAGAGGCCGGTCACCGTGGCCGAGGTGCCGGAGACCGCCGTGACCTTGGTGCCGTCGCGGTAGACGGTGTAGCCCGTGGCGCCGGAGACGGTGTTCCAGGCGAGCGAGACGGACGAGGACGTCGTGCCGGAGACGCGCAGTCCGCCCGGCGCGGCCGGGACCGTGGGGCCCGGGTCGGTGCCGCCGCCCCCGTCGGGGCCGAACACCGACACGTCGTCGGCGTAGTAGGCGGCCTGGCCGTACCAGCCATGCGTGTACACCGTCACCGAGGTCGTCGACGCGCCGGTCCGGAACGTCGTGGACAGCTGCTTCCAGGAGGTGGAGTCGGGCGTCCAGGTGGACACGTCCGTCGTGCCGGTGCCGGTCACGCCGAGGTAGGCGTACCCGCCCCGGACCCAGGCGCCCAGCGTGTACGTCGAGTCGGGCTTCACCCGTACGGTCTGGGCGCACCGGGCGTTGTCCTGCCCCGACGGGGTCGCCTGGAGCGCGGCCGTGCCGGTGCGCACCGGGGAGGAGACCGTCGTACCGCTGCCCGCCGAGCAGGTCCAGTCGCTCAGGCCCGACTCGAAGCCGGCGTTCCTGGCGTTGTTGACGTCGGCGGCGCTGGCCTGGCCGACGGTCGTGACAGTGAGGGCCAGGGCAGCCGTGACGGCACCCGACCAGAAACGCAGGGATCGTCTGTGTGGGGACATGACAAGAAAATGGTCCAGACCAAAGCGACTGTCAAGAGGTCCAGACCAACCTGTCGAGCAGCATGCCCGTGGACATCCAGAGCGCCGCACCCGCCGGGTCCAGTACGTCCGGCCGCAGCGCCGGCAGAGGCACTTGCGCCGCCGCCGGAGCCGCGCACGCCGCGGCCGGAAGCCGGGCCGGTCTCCCGGTGTCGCTCATGAGGCGGGCAAGATGCTCAGCCTGCCCCGTTTTGACGCATCTTGTGCAACGACAGTTGCTCCTCACCTACACAAACGCTGTTCTCCGGTCACAGAGCCGTGGTTACAGTGCTGAGGTAGTCACGCAGTGAAGTCGACACGGTGCGCCGGAGTGACACGCGGCGTTCCGACGGGCATGGGGAAACGGGGAGCTGCGCGTGCCAACTGCCATTGCCGTGACCAGCGCCGACATGGCGCTGCCACCACAGGACGAACGCACCCTGCCCGCCGTCGTGCTGCGGGACGTCGAACGACGGCCCCTGGAGCAGGTCCTGGCCGAGATGCAGGCCCTGGTCGAGCACCACGGCCATGTGATCGTGGTCTGCTCACAGGCCGCGCCCACCGCCGTGCAGCGACGGCTGTACACCCTGCGCTCCCTCATGGAGAGCGACCGGATCGCCCTGTTCCGGCCGGATCTGCCGCCCCTCGGACTGGCCGTCCTGGCCCGCCAGTTACGGCAGCTCGCCTCCTGCGACATCAGCCCCGGTGTGCTCGCCTCGGCCGGCCGGCTGCTCGTCCACTACATCCATGCCGGCGCGCTGCTGGGCTCCGTCGCCCGCCTCGACCGCGTCCCCGTCGGCCTGAAGTCGCACGCCAAGTCCTGGATGCCCGGCAGTCAGTTCGGCGTCCTGGCCCACCCCGAACCGCACCTCGTCCGGATCACCCCCGAAGCCGGGCTCCCCGGACCCGAGTTCGGCACCTGGATGCTGCTCGCCAAGGGCCAGCTCCCGTCCGACTGGGTCACCACCACCCTCGCCCCCTCCTGGAAGGTGCAGGGGCTGCGCGAGACCCAGCTGCCGGCCGAGTCGCCCGGCTGGTGGGGCACCGGCAAGCTCGTCGAGTTCTGCAGCTACCTGCCCGACCTGTCCGTCCTCTACCAGCTGGTCACCTCCGTCCGGCGCAGCCAGTGCCACTGGTGCGGCATCGACGTCATCGGCGACCGGTGCGTGTTCTGCTCGGCCACGCCACCCGTCCACGACAGCCCGCCCCGCAAGCAGCTGGAGAACCGGACGGCCGTCGGGTGAGGCCTGACACCGCTCGTCAGCACTGTTCCGATCCCGCCCGACCGATATCCCCAACGAGGTTGTACGGTTCATGAACTCCCGTCAGCGCCGCGGCGTGATTCTCCTGCTCCTGTCGGTCGTCTGCGCCCTCGGCGCCTTCGCCGGCGTGCTCTCCGTCATCAGCGACGTGAAGTCGAAGGTCGGCCCCGAGGTCACCGCCTACCGGCTGAAATCCGACGTGCCGCCCTACACCACCCTCAGCACGGGCCAGTTCGAGAAGATCAAGATGCCCGAACGGTGGCTGTCCGACAACGCGGTCACCGATCTGCGGGAGATCCAGGGCAAGATCGCCGTGACCACGCTGGAAGCGGGCTCCCTGCTCCAGTCGGACATGATCGTCCGCCAGCCGGCCCTCCAGCCCGGCCAGCAGGAGGTCGCCATCATGATCGACTCGGCGACCGGCGTGGCCGGCAAGATCACACCCGGCGCCGCGGTCAACGTCTACGCCACCTTCGAGGGCGCACGCGAGGGCGACCCCGACCAGTCGAAGATCATCGTCACCAACGCCAAGGTCCTCGACGTCGGCGAACTGACCGCGCTCAAGCCCGACGAGGGCAACCGCACCCAGCAGCCCACCGACGCCGTCCCGATCACGTTCGCACTGTCCGCCCTCGACGCCCAGCGCATCACCTACGCCGAGTCGTTCGCCAAGCGGGTCCGGCTCGCCCTCGTCGCGCCCGGCAGCGACACCACCGTCCCCGAGCGGGACCGGACGTACGAACTCGCGAAGGACAAGTGAGAGGCTGCCATGCCCACGAGGATCCTCCCGGCAGTCGGTGACGCGGACGCGGTCCGGTCCGTCACGACGCTGCTCAGCCAGCTCCCGGACGCCGAGCCCGTCGCCCCCGTGGTCGACTCCACCCAGCTCATCGACACCCTCGCGCGGCTGGCCGCCGAGTCGGTCGACGAGCTGCCGGAGGTCGTGATCGTCCACGAGCGGATCGGCCCCGTCCCCGCGCTGGAACTGATCCGCGAAGTGGCCCTGCGCTTTCCGGCCGTCGGCGTCATCCTCGTCACCTCCGACGCGAGCCCCGGCCTCTTCCAGGCCGCCATGGACTACGGCGCCCGCGGCCTGGTCGCCCTGCCGCTCAGCTACGAGGAACTCGCCAGCCGCGTCCAGGCGGTCGCCCAGTGGTCCGTCGGCGTACGACGGCACCTGGGCGCCGGCGGTGACGTGTTCACCGGCGTCGGCGGCACCGTCGTCACGGTCAGCGGCGCCAAGGGCGGCGTCGGCACCACCCTGACCGCCATCCAGCTCGCCCTGGCCGCCCAGGCCTCCGGCCGCAGCACCGCCCTCGTCGACATGGACCTCCAGACCGGCGACATCGCCTCCTACCTGGACGTCCAGTTCCGCCGCTCGGTCGTCGACCTGGCCGCCATCACCGACATCTCCCCGCGCGTCCTGGCCGACGCGGTCTTCCGGCACGACACCGGGCTCGCCCTGCTGCTCGCCCCCGCCGAAGGGGAACGCGGCGAGGACGTCACCGACCGCGCCGCCCGGCAGATCGTCAGCGCCCTGCGCTCCCGCTACGAGGTCGTCGTCATCGACTGCGGGGCCCAGCTCGGCGGAGCCGGGGCGGCGGCCGTGGAGATGGCCGACCGGGCCCTGCTGATCACCACGCCGGACGTGGTCGCCGTACGGGGCGCCAAACGGGCCGTGCGGATGTGGGACCGGCTGCAGATCCGCAAGGCCGAGGAGACGACCGTCGTCGTCAACCGGCACAGCCGCGCCACGGAGATCCAGCCGCCCCTGATCCAGAAGATCACCGGCACGGCCGTCGCGGCCACCGTCGTCCCCGCCAACTTCAAGGAACTGCAGAGCGTCGTGGACGCGGGCCGCATCCACGAACTGGAGAACAAGAGCTCGGTCAAGCAGGCCCTGTGGGGACTGGCGGGGGAGGTGGGCCTGGTCAAGGCGGCGGACGGCGGCCACAAGGCGGGCCGCGGGCCGGTGAGCTTCCGGCGCAGGAGGGAGTCATGAGCATGCGCTCCGCTCTCGCACCGCCGGCCTTACGGGACCGGGGCCAGGTCACCATCGAGTTCCTCGGCATGACCCCGACCATCATCGTGACGCTGATCGCGCTGTGGCAGGTCGTCCTCGTCGGCTACACCTTCACGCTCGCCGGCAACGCCGCGGACGAGGCGGTACGGCAGGCGACGGCGGCGGAGCCCGGGGCGCGGCAGGGCGCGTGCGAGGCAGCCGGGCTCAAGCATCTGTCGGACGCGTGGCGGTCCGGTGCCGAGGTGACCTGCGCGGGCTCCGGCTATGTGACGGCCGACGTCAAGCTGGAGGTGCCGATCCTCTTCCCGGGCACGCTGTCCTTCCCGTTCCCGGTCCGGGGCCACGCCGGCGCGGTCGAGGAGGCGGACTGAGATGAGCCGTGCCCGCAAGCACCGCGACCGCGGCCAGGTCGCCATCGAGTACATCGGCTTCCTGCCGATCCTGCTGCTCGTCGCCCTGGCGGCCGTACAGCTGGGCCTGATCGCCTACACGGCCCAGCAGGCCGGCACGGCGGCCAGGACGGGGGCGCGCAGTGCGTCACTGGAGGGGCCGTACGAGGCGGACTGCCGGGCGGCGGTGAGCAGTTGGCTGGCCGACGGGACGAGCTGCCCCGCCTCCTTCGGCGCGGACGAGGTGACCGTGACGGCCACCGTGCAGATCCCGTCCCTCGTGCCGGGCTGGGACTTCGACCCGGCCGTCAAGACCGCGACGATGCCGCTCGACCACTGAGCACCGAGCTAGGAGCACCGCACTCATGAGCCTGCGAGCACGCATCAACACCCCCGAGGAGAACGGCAACCGGGGCGAGGACGGCCACATGGTCGCCTCCTACCGGTCCAAGCTCCTGGAGGAGATCGACCTCGCGGAGATGAGTTCGCTGGCCGCCGCCGAGCGCAGGGCCCGGCTGGAACGCGTGCTCGGGCACATCATCAGCCGTGAGGGCCCGGTCCTTTCGACGGTGGAGCGCTCGCAGCTGATCCGCAGGGTGGTCGACGAGGCGCTCGGCCTCGGCATCCTGGAACCGCTCCTGGAGGACGCCTCCATCACCGAGATCATGGTCAACGGCCCGGACGCGATCTTCGTGGAGCGCGGCGGCCGGGTCGAGCAACTGCCGTTGCGCTTCGCCTCCAACGACCAGCTGATGCAGACCATCGAGCGGATCGTCTCGACGGTCAACCGCCGCGTGGACGAGTCGAACCCGATGGTCGACGCCCGCCTGCCCTCCGGCGAGCGCGTCAACGTCATCATCCCGCCGCTGTCCCTGACCGGCGCCACCCTCACCATCCGCCGCTTCCCGCGCTCCTTCACGCTCCAGGAGCTGATCGGCCTCGGCTCGCTCGACGAGCACATGCTGTACCTGCTGGCGGGCCTGGTGCAGGCGAAGTTCAACATCATCGTCTCGGGCGCGACCGGCACCGGGAAGACGACCCTGCTGAACGCCCTGTCGGGCCTCATCCCCCAGGGCGAACGCATCATCACCATCGAGGACTCCGCCGAACTCCAGCTCCAGCAGCCCCACGTGATCCGCCTGGAGTCGCGGCCCCCGAACGTCGAGGGCAAGGGCCAGGTCACGATCCGCGACCTCGTCCGCAACTCCCTGCGCATGCGCCCCGACCGGATCGTCGTCGGTGAGGTCCGCGGCGGCGAGTCCCTCGACATGCTCCAGGCGATGTCGACCGGCCACGACGGCTCCCTCGCCACCGTCCACGCCAACAGCGCCGAGGACGCGCTGATGCGGCTGCAGACCCTCGCGTCCATGTCGGACGTGGAGATCCCCTTCGTGGCGCTGCACGACCAGATCAACAGCGCGGTCGACGTCATCGTGCAGCTGACCAGGTTCGCCGACGGCGCCCGCCGCATCACCGAGATCGCCCTGATGGACAGCCACGGCAGCGACCCGTACCGGCTGGTCAGCGTCGCCCGCTTCAACGCACAGCCCATGACCTCCGACGGCCGTATCCACGGGGCCTTCGAGTACTACCCCCTCCCGCGCCGCACCGCCGACCGCCTCTACATGGCGAGCCAGCCCCTCCCGCAGGCATTCGGCATCGCCCGGTCCGCGGACCAGCTAGCCACCCGAGAAGCCAGGTAGGACCGACCGATGGAACTGCAACAGCTCATCACGCTCACCACCGGCATCACCCTGCTGACCTGCGTCCTCGCGGTCGTCGGCCTGCACTCCTACGCCATGGGCAAGGCACAGCGGCAGGCCCTGGTCGACCGCCTGTCCGCCACCGGCCAGATCCCGGCGGGAGGCCGGCGCCGCAACTTCCGCGGGATCGACCGCCGACTGCGGCGCACCAAGCTCGGCAAGAAGCTGGAACTGCGCCTGGCGGCGACGGGCCTGGACATCACGCCGGGGGAGTTCTTCGTCTACATGCTCGCCACGGTCGCGGGCCTGTGGCTCATCGGCCAGGCGGCCCTGGCCCCGTTCTTCGGGCCTCTGGCGGGGTTGCTGGGCATCGGGGTGGCGGTCCAGTTCCTCAACTGGCAGCGGCAGAAGCGCATTGAGAAGTTCATCAACCAGCTCCCCGAGATGGCCCGGATCCTGGCGAACGCCACCCAGGCCGGCCTCGCCCTGCGCACGGCCATCGGCATGGCCGCGGAGGAGATGGAGGCCCCGGCGGGCGAGGAACTCGGCAAGGTCTCCAACCAGTTGGCGGTCGGCGCCTCGATGGACGACGCGCTGGGCGAACTGGCCGACCGCCTCCCCTCCCGCGAACTGGTCGTCCTGGTCACCACTCTGGTGTTGTCGAACCGGGCGGGCGGCCAGGTGGTGAGCGCCCTGCGCAACCTCACGGAGACCCTGGAGGAACGCAAGGAGACCCGGCGCGAGGTCCGCACCCAGCTCTCCCAGGTCAGCATGACGTCCTACGCCGTGCCGGTCCTGGGCGTCGGCTCCCTGTTCCTCATGGACGGGGTCAAGGACGGCGCCCTGGACCGCATGACCGGCTCCCCCTTCGGCCAGGGGGCGGTCATCATCGCCTTCTCGCTCTACGCCGTCGGCTTCGTCCTCATCCGCCGCCTGTCCCGCATCGACGTCTGAGAGCCCGGAGGCAACCATGGGACTGCTCCTCGCCCTGCTGACGGGCCTCAGCGTCTGGGGCGTCTTCGCCGGCATCCGCATGTACCGGGCGGAGGCCAAACTGCCCGGCGACCTCGCCCTGGCCCTGGAGGTCGGCTCCACCCGCACCGGCGCGGTCGACTCGCTCATCGACCGCCTGGGCATGCGCTACGCGCCCGCGGTGCTGCGGCTCATGGGCCCGAAGCAGGTGGCCAAGTACCGCCGCAAGATCGACCTCGCGGGCAACCCCGGCGGCCTGACGATCGACCGGTACGCGGCGCGGCGCGCGGTCTACGGCGTCCTGGGAGCCGTCGGCTTCCTGGTCTTCCTCATGCGCGGCCAGCTGCTGGTCGCCCTGCTCCTGCTGGCCTTCGGCGCGTTCTGGACGGAGGTCGGCATCTGGTCGGCGATCCGCATCCGCAAGGACGTCATCGAACGGACCCTGCCGGACTTCCTGGACGTCCTGGCGGTCGTGGTGAGCGCCGGCCTCGGCTTCCGCCAGGCGCTGGACCGGGTCGCCTCCCGCTACGAGGGCCCCTGGGCAGACGAACTGCGCATCACCCTGCGCCAGATGGACCTCGGCATGAGCCGCCGCCAGGCCTTCGCGGAACTGCGCCGCCGCAACGACTCCGAGCAGGTGGCGATGTTCGTCACGGCGCTGCAGCAGGGCGAGGAACTGGGCGCGCCGATCGTCGACACGCTGGTGTCCCTCGCCAAGGACATGCGCCGCACCGACGCGCAGAACGCTCGCCGCAAGGCGGCCCGGGCGGTCCCCAAGGCCACGATGATGATCACGACCTTCATGGTCCCGGCCACCATGCTGCTGCTCGGCGCCGGCCTGATCCTCGGCTCGGGCACGGACTTCGGCTCGGTGACGGGCAAGTAGGGGAGGGGGGCGACGTCATGTCGATGACAGGGGAACGGAACGGGGAGCGGACCGGGCTGCTGGGGCGTCGCCGCCGCCGCGCCGAGCGGACACCGGAGATCACGACACCTCCCGCGGGGACGGTGCTGCCGGCGCACGTCCGCACGGGCGCGCCGGACGTACCGGTGACGTCCGTGACGCCCGCGCTGCCTCCGGGGTGGGAGGCGGCCGGAGCCACGGTCGGCGGTGAGCCGACGCTGCGGATCAAGGGGGGCGGGCGGCGGAAGGCGGCGCCTCCGGGGGCGACGGTGGATTCCCCTGCGCAGGGTCCGATGCCGGTGGCCGCGGGCGGCGGATCTGCGGGGGAGGTGACGCGCGGTCCGGAACGAGAAGCGAACGGTCAGTCGGCCGCCGATGGTGCTGCACCCCCACCGGGGTCACCCGAACGCGCCGTCGGTGCGGCCGGACACCCGATCCCGGCAGATGGCGGGGACACCACCCGTTCCTCCGGCCCCGCGATCGACATCCAGGTCAACGCCCTCCAGGCCATGTGCCGACAAGTGTTCGGCTTCCGCCTTGCGATGATCGCCCTGGCCACCCCCACCGCCCTCGTCAACGCCAACGACGGCATGCCCACCCGCCTCGTCTGCGCGGCCGTGGTCGTCACGTTCATGACCTCCTACGTCCTCTTCAGGGACTGGGAACGCTTCGGCCCACTCCTCCTGCGCCACCCCTCCCTCCTCGCCGCGGACACCCTCTTCGGCGCCCTGCTCCTCATCGCGGCGGGCCCCGACAGCACCCTCGCCTACGTCAGCGTCTGCACCCCCCTCCTGGCGGGCCTGGTCTACGGCTGGCGCGGGGCGGCTGTCTTCGCCTCACTCCAAGCGCTCCTGCTGCTCCTCATCCACGCGGCGCAGGAGGACCCGGCCCCCGGCATCGCCGAGTCAGCCCTCCTGCCCGGCCTCTGCGTCATCGCCGGAGCCGTCGGCTCCAGCCTGCGCAACCTCATGCTCCGCTTCGGCGCGGCCACCCAGGCCCTCACCACCGTCCAGGCCCGTCTCGCCGTGACGGAGGCGGTCAGCGCCGAACGCGCCCGACTGGCCCGCGAGATGCACGACTCCGTCGCCAAGACCCTGCACGGCGTGGCCCTGGCCGCGGACGGCCTGACCACTTCGGCGAACGCCGACCGCATGGACCCGGCCCTGGTGCGACAGCAGGCGGCACTGGTCGCCCGTTCGGCCCGCCGGGCCGCCGCCGAATCCCGCGAGCTCCTGGCCGACCTGCGGCGCGAATCGGACCCGTCCCAAGCCACGGACGTTCTCGTCGAACTCGCTGCCCGGACCCGCGACTTCAGCGCCCGCACCGGCCTGACGGCGGTCTACCGCCCCACCGGCGCCCACGCCGTTCCCCCCGTCCCACCGGCCGTGGCCCGCCAACTCCTCACGATCGCCTCGGAAGCCATGGAGAACGCCCACCGCCACGCCCACCCCACCCGCGTCGACGTCAGTGCGGGGGTCCACGGCGACCTGCTCCGCATCAGCGTCTACGACGACGGCCGCGGTCTGCCTCCCGGCACCAGCCTCGAACAACTGCGCCGCGCGGGCCACTTCGGCCTGGTGGGCATGGTCGAACGCGCGGCCTCCGTCGGCGCCCGCATCCGCATAGGCCGCGGCGGTCACTCCCAGGGCACGGAGGTTCGCCTGGAACTCCCCCTGGCCGCCCTGACCACCCCCACCGCATGACCCCACGACCCGAGAGGAGGCCCCCGATGCCGGACCAGACGCCCCACCCCACCGGCGCCCCGCAGCCGCCCCCGCACCATCCGTTCGCCAACCTTCCGCTCCCGCCGCCGGCCCAGCCGGCCCACCGCCTCCGGGTCGTGGTGGCGGACGACAACCCCGTGGTCCGCGCCGGGCTCACCGCCCTGCTCTCCGGCCGCCCGGACATCGAGGTCGTGGCGGAGGCCGCCGACGGCCGCCAGGCCTACGAGGCCGCCCACCAGCACCGCCCGGACGTCGTCCTGCTCGACGTCCGCATGCCGGGCGTCGACGGCATCTCGGCGCTGCCGTACCTGGTGCAGATCGCTCCCGTGGTGATGCTGACGTACAGCAGGGAGTCGGAGATCGTCCAGGAGGCCCTCCGGCGAGGGGCCGGCGGCTACTTGGTCCACGGTGAGTTCACGGCCGACCAGCTGGTCGATGCCGTACGGGACATCAAGGAGGGCCGGGCCCACTTCACCCCCACGGCGGCGGGCGCCCTGCTGGCCCAACTCCGCCGGGACCGGGCACCGGCTCCGCCCCTTCCGGAGGGTCTGGGTCAGTCGCCGAGTGCGACTGCATACGGAATCTCTACTTCCGGGCAATCGTATATGCACACTCAAACAGCCGGTCCACCAGCACATTTGAGGCTCCCCGAGGGTGTGGCCCCACCCGCTTCTTCAGAAAACCTTTCGCAAGTGCAACCGCATGTGGGACAGTCTTCGTCTGAGTGGACGAGTGGCCGTCCGGCCGCTCCCGACAGGGCACGGTTCCAACTGAGCACGAGGGAGGCGGAGATCATGGACCTCATCGCATCCGGCATGAACAACCAGCAGATCGCCGCCACGTGCTTCATCAGCGAGAAGACCGTCAAGAACCACATCAACCGCATCTTCGCCAAGCTCCACAGCACCAGTCGTTCCGAGGCCGCCGCGAAGTGGATCGGCACGGCACCGGACTCACACCGGGGACGGGGGTGACCTCCGGTGACGCGATGGGGGGACAACCGACGGCTGGGCCCCGGCGATTGGGCCCGGAATTGGGCCCAGGGGCCCTCTGACGGACAGGGCGTTCCGCCGTACGTTCCTCGTGTCGAAAGCGACACAGCCGCAATCGGAGGGGAACACCATGAGCGACCTGATGCTGAAGACCGCCGTCGCAACCAAGGTCCGCGTGAACGGCTGGAAGAACACGACGGCCGAGGCGATGCGCCGCCGCGCGGGCGACAAGGGGCAGACGGCGGTCGAGTACCTGGGCATCATCGCGGTGGTGGTGGCGATTGTGCTGGCGATTACGGGTACCAGCATCGGCAATACGATCCTCGACAAGATCACGAATCTGGTCAACCGGGTCGGGAATTGACGCGATCTCGCAAGTACGGCGACGCAGGGCAGGCCTTTCCCATCTACATCACGGTGGTGGGGGGCCTGCTCTTCCTTGCGCTCGCCTACTTTGCGGTCGGCCAGGCCACAGTGAACAGGGGCGGTGCCCAGACGGCAGCCGACGCCGCGGCGCTCGCGGCTGCCCAGGACGCCCGGGATCAGCTTGCGGGCAAATGGGTCGAGGCCGTTCTCGACCCCGCCAAGTGGCAGGACATCTTCGACGGCGCCGTACCGCTGGTCAACGACCCGTGCTCGCGCGCGCACCAGCTCGCCAGCCAGAACGATGCCGATGTCCAAGGGTGCGCGGGCACCGGATTGCCCCTGGGTTACGAGGTCGCGGTGCAGACCCGGAAGCCCATGGGGGAGTCCATCGTCCCCGCCACGGCGCAGAAGCGGTCCCGGGCCAGTGCCACGGCCGTCATCGAGCCCCTCTGCGAGTTCAAGCCCCTTGCCGAGGATGCGGGGGACGACGCGCTCCCTCGCCTCACCTGCGACGGCAAGAACTGGGACCTGAAACCGGACGATCTCGCCGAGCTCCCGGAACCTGAGGATCTTTTCGACGTCCACCTGGCCGGCTGAGAAGCGAACGACGAGTGATGAAGGAAGCGGAGAGATGAGCATGCGGATCACTGAGAGGGCCCGCAGGAGGACGGTCGCGCTGACCCTGGCGGCCGGGCTGGCCCTGGGTACGGCCGGCTGTGGCGGTGGAGGTGGCGGCGACGACAAGAAGCCTGACACCTCAGCCTCCGCTTCCAAGGACCGTGGCTCTGCGCCGAGTGCTCAGGAGGGGAAGTCGGAGGCGCCGCTGGCCGAACTCAAGGGCAAGGACGGCCTGCTCCTGCAGATCACGTCAGCGCAGCGGGACGCGGGCGGATTCCTCACCGTGAACGGCCAGTTCAAGAATGACGGATCGGGATCACTGGTGCTCCCGGCCGCGCTGCGCGGTGATGAAACGGAGATCCTCAAGCACGGCACGTCGCTCGGCGGCGCGACGCTTGTGGACTCGAAGGGGAAGAAGCGCTATTACGTGCTGCGCGACACCGATGGACGACCGCTGACCACCACCGGTCTCACCACGATCGAATCCGGTCAGACCATCCCTGTCTTCATCCAGTTCCCCTCCCCGCCCGCGAGCGCCACCGACGTCACCCTCCAGGTCCCGACGTTCTCCAGCGGCACCATCAAGATCTCCGGGTGAGGCCGGCCATGACGACCCGCACCCGAACCCGAACGGCGACTCCACGCCTCGCCCTCGTCCTCACCGCCGCCGGCCTCATGGTCGCCACGAACATCTACGGCGCCGTGTCGGCCCACGCAGACGAAACCCCCGGCGTCCCGCCTGGCACCGAGGCCTCCGCCTCCGCCCCCGTCGAGGTCGACGTGAACGACCCCGACCTCAAGCTGCCCGAGGGCGGCACCCTCGCCGAACCCAAGGTCCTCGACATCAAACAGGTCGTCGAAGACCAGAGCGGCGACGAACGCCGAGAAGACACCAACGCCGACGTCAAGTTCGCCCTCCAGGCCGAGGTCCTCTTCGGCAAGGACAGCGCGAAACTCGGTGCCGAGGCCAAGGCCCGGATCTCCGCGATCGCCGAGGAGATCAAGACGCAGAACGCGACGAAGATCCGCGTCTTCGGCTTCACCGACAACCTCGGCTCCTCCGCCCACGGCGACGTCCTGTCCCGCAAGCGCGCGGACGCCGTACAGAACGTCCTCGACCAGGAACTGACCGACTCCAACGTCACCTACGAGGTCCGCGGCTACGGCGAGCAGTACCCCATCGCCGACAACTCCACGGAAACGGGACGCAAGAAGAACCGCCGGGTCGAGGTCTCCTTCCCGCGCACAGAGAGTTGAGCCACCGAAGGTGGGCCCGGGTTTGGGGCCACGGGCCCATGCCTGAGTGATCGGCGTTCCTTAGCCTCGGCTCGGTATCCGTCTTGAACGGCCGCATATCGAGCTGAGCTGAGGTCGCGCATGTCTCCTGCCGGTGACCGGATACCCCCGCTCGGAATGGGGGGTGCACAGAACAGCCCGTCCTGGGACCGGCATTCACCGTTGCCGAGGGAACTGGGCTGGGCGCAGATACTGCTGTGGGTGCAGTTCGCGCTGACGGTTCTCTACGTGGTCACCGTGCTGTCGGTGGTGACGTACCACTCCGGGGAGATCTTCGGGATCCTGGCGTACGACTCGCTGCCCAGTGTGGCCGGGATCTACCTGGCCCGGCGCCTGTGGCGGGGCGGGGTGTGGACGAGCCGCGCACTGATCGCCGTACAGGCGTGGACCGTGTGGCTGTCGTTCGGCACGCTGTTGCACGGTGATCTGCGGGGCATCACGCAGGCGGCGATGCCGGTGGCGGTCATCGTGCTGTTGCGCCGGGCCCGGTCGCGCGAGTGGTTCGAGAGCGCTCCCCAGGACAGGGAGGAGCGGCGGGCGTTCAGCCTGGGGAGAATGATCCGCTGGCGGCGGGACGAGGGCCAGACCGCAGTGGAGTACGCGGGGCTCATCGCGGTGGTCGCGGCGATCATCGTCGCATTGTCGGTGGGCGGCCTCGGCGGGCGTATCGCCGACGGCATCCAGTCGGCGGTCTGCTCGGTGACGGGCACGGCCTGCTCCGCTCCGCAGGGCGATGGTACGGAGACGGGTGCGGCCGGGGACAACGACCGTGCGCGGCAGGACGACTCGGCCGCCGGCACCGATGGTGGCAACGGCGCGAACGCGGACGGTGGCGCGCGAGCAGCAGACGGTGGTCCGGACGCGGATGGCGAGACGGGTGCCGAAGGCGACTCGGGCACTCAGGGGGGTGCGGGTGGCCAGGGAGACACCGGTGCCGGCGATGGTACGGGCGGCGACGGCAGCGGCGGTGGTCCCGCGTGGTCGACTCGGATCATCACCTACGAGGGCGCGGGGACGAACGACACGGTTCCCCTCGCTCCGGGGCCGTTCGACGAGAGGTCGCTCTGGGACGAGGTACATGACCAGGAACGCCACGACAGGACGTTCATGGACCATGTCCGGGGCTTCTTCGTGGCCCCGACCAAGAGCTTCCTGGCCAGCACCATGGACGTCGTCAGCGACCCGGTCGGCTCGATCAAGGACACCTGGAACGGCCTGACGGGCTACACCACGAACTGGTGGGGCGACAAGGCCGACGATCTGGGCGAGGAGTGGGACAAGGGGAACTACGTCTCCTCCGTGTGGGGCTGGATCAACTCGCCCGAGGACTTCGTGTCCGACCTGGCGACCGACACGTTCGTCGACAAGGAGAACTGGGAGAAGGGCAACTACGGCGCCTCCATCGGCAACACCGTAGTCGGCGTCATCGGCATCTTCAGCCCGAAGACCATCACCAAGTTCACCAAGTTCGACAAGCTGGCCGAGGTCGGTGAATCCCTCGACAAGGCGACGGATGCGGCGGAGAAGGCCCGCAGGGCTGCCAAGGCGGGCGATGCCGAGGGCGCTCGGAAGGCGGCGAAGGACGCCGACGAGGCGGCGGACGCGGCCGAGAAGCGGGCACGCGAGTCGGGCTGCACCATCGCGGCGCCGGCTCGGCGGATCCCGTACGGCGGCAACCCACCCGGGACCGCCCCTGGCCTCCTCACCGGCTCCTCCGGCACAGGCACCGCGATCCTCGCCGCAGGCCCCTCCGGCTCCCCCTACGTCGTCCTCGCCCAGGACGGCTGCGACGAGGAGGCCAAGGAGGGGGCCCAGGATGCCCGCAAGCAGGCCGACGAGGCGGACACGGTCGCAGACGGGGCCGAGTTGGCAGATCGCCAGGAGGCTGCCAGGAAGGCACTCGAGGACGAGGGCGTCCAACACGCACCGCGGAAGATCGACGAGTTCGTTCAGCGGGCAAAGGACAACCCGGACCCGGACAAGAAGGAGATCGGCAAGGAGGATGCGGCTCGGGCGTTGGATGAGATCTCCAAACTGGCCGGGACGAAGAGCATCTCCAAGGAGGCACGTTCGTCGCTGACCAGCAAGGTCACGAACGCCAAGAACACCGACGAACTCAGCCAGGCACGTGCTGAGCTGAACGCTGTCCAGCGGGCTGCCGACGGTGAGGCAGCACCTGGCACGACTGTGCACACAGCTGTCGGCAAGGACTTCGGCAAGGAGAACGTCGATCTCGGCAACGGCGAAACGGTGAACATCTCCGAGATCAACGACGCCGACGTGCTCTATCGAGGCAAGGACGGCCAGGTCCACGCCGTGGAGGTCAAGAACACGGGCAATGCCACCATCAAGGCTGACTTCGAACGACAGGTCGAGGATCTGGCCGAATGGGAGGGGAAGGGCAGCCCGGGCAGGGCTACTCGAGTCGAGATCGAGACCACTGAGAAATGGACCAATATCTTCAGCGGCTACAAGAGCGGAAAGCGGGACGGCGTCAAGTACAAGCCTGAAGGGACACCGGCTGGAACAATGGCGAAAAACGGGGTGCCTGTACGGATCGCGGGTACGGACATCTCCCCGAGTCAGCTCAAGCGGATGGAGGCAGAGATCCAGGCCCGGAAGCAGGCTGGGACGATGGATTGGTCCAGGATGAAGGATCCGAAGGAAGCGATGGATTACCTGGGCGTCTCATGACGCCAGCGTCTCGGGAAGCCGCCGGGGCACGGACGGAGAGCGACTTGTGGACACCTACCTGCTGCCCGCCGCCATGCGCGAGCTGCCACCGCCTTGGCACGATCTGACATACCGCAGGTCTCAAGCTCTGGAGGCACTTGCCCCCACGGAGGAAAGACTTGAGCAGGCTCGGCACGTGCTGCGCGCGTGCCTGCCCGACCGGCGGCAGAGTGTGCACGACTGGGACGAGGAACTACGGGACTTCTACGACGACCGTGATGACCACGTCCTGGACGAGGCAGACGCCTGGTTGACCCGAATCATGCCGACCACGTCCCAGGTCACTCGGGAGCGGGTGGTGCAGGTGGTCGGAGCCTGGGCTGACATGGGGATCCCCACGGTGCCTGAGCCACCGACTGAACAGTGGGTCGACAGGGTGGCGGCGGAGTGGGCCGCCTCGGTGCGGCAGGCGCTGGCGTACGACGCCTTCACTTTCATCGAGCGTGCGACCACCGCCGGATCGCCGAACGGCGGGGAGGCCGAGGACGTTGCGCTGCTTGCGGCCGCGTTCGTGCGGGTCGGCGTGGCGGTCGAGGCGGCGGTGCGCTTGCTCGTCTCGCTCGGTCGTCCGCGCGGCGAACAGGCATTGAGGGAGCTCGTGAACGACGACGAGGTCCGGGACTTCCGCCCGTACGTGCGTTCCCGGCTTCTCGGGCTGCGCCGTTCGGTGTACGACGTTCGTGCTCGGGAGGCCACCCGCGATGAGGAGCCGCTGCTGCCCGAAGGGCTGCAAGGCCTTCCGTATTCCTGGCAGAACGACTTCGGCTGGGGCGCGACCGCGCCGGATTCCCAGAGCCTCGCCCAGGCGCGTTCAGCACTGGAGGCGTGTCTGACTGTCGAGCGGTTGCCGGATGACGCCCAGATGTGCGGTGACGCTTCGGCGGACTGCAGTGCCATCGCTGAGGTGGTGCGCGCCCTGATGCCGTACCCACGGCTGGTCACTCGCGAGCGAATGAACGAGGCGTGGCGCGAGTGCCAGTCATTGGGGTTCGAATTCCAAGGCATCGACGCCGCGTGCTTCGCCAAGGTCTGGTGCAAGAGGATCGCGGACCGGGTCACCGCCGCCGTTTTCCGCTGGCTCGCTGACCTCCCGCAAGGCGGAGAGGCGGCAGGCGACAAGGAACCGGCTGCGCTGGCGGCAACCGCCCTCTGGGCTGCGGAACTCGCCGAGCGGTGCGCCCGGCGTGGCAGCGCGGTACAGGAGGCCATCTGGTTCCTCCACCGCACGGATGACGTGCCGGGCAGCCGTGAAGCCCTGGCGCGACTGGCCTTCGACCCGAGCCTGCCGGCCACGACGAGGAATGCCGCGCAGGAGTGGGCGCAATGACGTCCTACACCCGTTACTGACCGCAGAAGGCGTACGACGGGGCGCCAGGTGCGCGATGGGGAGCCCGGCGGCCAGGGCGGCATGGGAGCGCCTGTCGGTGAAGCCGGGCGGGCCGGCAAGCTGGGAGGACGCGGAAGCCGCACAGCACATGCTCCACGACCTGGAAAGCGAAGGAACCTGACGCGGCCGACCGGACAGCGATCCGCATGCGGGTGAGCGACCCGCCGTAGAAGCGTGGAGCCCCCGGAACGATCCCCTGAGTTCCCTACACCGGCACGACGACCTCCACCCGAGCCCCTTTCCGAATCCCCCACTCACTCATCGCCCCGGCCTCGGCCTCCAGCACGTGCCGGGCCCGCACCCGAGGCATCCCCAGCCGCCCCGGCCGCATCGTGCGCACGGCGATGACGCGAAGGCCGCGATCGAGATAGGCGACATCGATCGGCATCCGCATACGGAAGGTGTGCACGCTGTTGGCGGGGGAGAGCAGGATCGCCCCGTCGACGGAGTCCCGCCCCAACAGCCCCTTCGTACGGGCCCGATAGGAGGTGGCGATCTCCAGCGGCACCCCGACGGGTGGCTCGCCGCCACCCCCGTGCACGACCAACTCCCCATGCCCGTCGCGCCAACGCCGCCCCACCCGGACCCCCTCCGACTGCCCATGCTGGCTCTCGGGCCCGACCGTATCCGCAGAGGGCAGGCCCGCGCATGGGCCCACGGACCCAGGCCCTTTGCTCGTTCCTGACTGAAACGCCCCCGGAGACAGGGGCGTTGATGCCCGGCATTGACGCGTTATGCAACCGTTACGGCTCGAAGGTGACGACGAATCACCAATTCCTCCCCATACGACCCGTGAGTCGACAACCTTCGCCCTGGTGCGGCCGGACCCCGCTGTATAGCTTTGGTTCGCTCAAGAGAAGCCTCGCCACCTCCCGGGAGCCGACCGTGAACCGCCGCCCCACCCTCCTCGCAGCGCTCACGCTGACCGCCGCTGCGGCCCTGACGCTGTCCGCGTGCGGGAGCGACGACAGCTCCAAGGGCAAGGACAACGACAAGATCGCGGGAGCGGACACGGGAAGCGAGGCCTCGGCATCGCCGACCGCTTCCGACCCGGCGCCGGCCGGACGACCGAAGATCGACCTGCCGTCGGACGTGACCTACGAGTTCGAATGGAAGAAGACCGGCGACGCCCAGAAGGACGCCGTGCTCAATGATGCCGAGCAGCGCATCAGGGCCGTGGACATGGCCATCGCCAAGCAGGACCCCCTCGACAAGGGCTACCGCTTCTACTCGGACGGCACGGCCGCCGCCGAAAGCCAGAAGTACATCCAGGAGTTCGTCGACCACAAAGCACGCACGACTGGTCTGACCCGCTACTACAACGAGAGCCTGACGATCAAGGACGACGGCACGGCCGCACTCGTGTACTGCGAGGACCAGAGCAAGGCGTTCAACAGGTTCCTGAAGACCGGAAAGACGGATGTCACGCCGGTGACGAAGGACAGCTACGTCGTATACGCCGGTACTCTGCGCAAGAACGACAAGGGCGTATGGGTGACCGAGCGACTGATCTCGCAGCGGGGGAGCGCGAAGTGCCAGCCCTGATCCGTACCAGACGCCTGCTCGTCACTTCGGGCTTCGTAGCGATGGCCCTGGCCATGTCCGGCCCCGCTTACGCGGAGAAGGGGTTCGGCGGCACGGACGGCGAGACGCAGAAGGCCAACGCAGGCAAAGACGGCACCGTCTCCGTAACCGTAGGCGGCGTCGTATTCGACCGTTCCAAGAACGGCAGCGGCACCTCCGCCGGTGCGCTCACCTCCTCCACGTCCTGGACCCCGCCCCCCTGCTGGTACGCCCCGAAGTACACCCCGGAGCAGCTCCAGAAGACCATGGAGCCGGTCTGGGAGGCCGGTTCCACGGGCTATGAGTGGGACGCGAAGCAGCGCGACCGTTACGTCAACGGGAAGCCGTACAAGGACTTCAACAAGGACAAGACCGGCAAGGGCTACTTCTGGGACTCGTTCGTCGACGAGGACTTCCCCCCGGGGTGGGACGCCTGCACGGAGGAACCCTTCTGGGTGGACCAGGGCGACCCGCCGCCCGCCGACATCCAGAACGCCGTCACGCCCGAGATCCTCGCCGAACTCGCCTACGCCGAGATCCGCGTCCCCAGCACCAAGGTCACCCTGGCACCCGCCGCGGCGACCAAGGTCAACCTGCCGACCTGGGCCTGGCTGGACGTCGCAGACTTCAAGCCGGTGTCCGTCACCGCCTCCGTACCCGTCATCGGCATCACGGCGACCGCGACCGCGAGGCCGAAGTCGCTCAGGATCGAACCGGGCAACAAGGACGCCGTGACCTACCCCGCCTCCGGCGTCTGCGAAGCCGACGGCGATCGCATCGGCGAGCCCTACGCCAAGGGCAAGGCCGACCGGACGCCGCCCTGCGGAGTCAGGTACCTGCGCTCCTCGGGCGACGGCACCTACCCCCTCCAGGCCACCGTCACCTGGGAGATCGACTGGACCGGCTCCGGCGGTGCGGGCGGCGACCTCCCCGACGGCACGTTCGGCGCCACCCAGGACGTGGTCGTGCAGGAGATCCAGGCCGTCAACCGCTGAGCGAGGACCGAGCCCGGCCGGGCGGGGCACCCACCATGCGAGGGACGCCCGCCCGGCCGACGCGAATTGCGTTGTCCGTCGCGGCCCGGCCCGGGTAAGAACAGCACCATGACCTCACTAGGCGCAGTCTTCCGCCCCCAACTGGCCCCCGAGCGACTCCGATCAGTGGCCCGGCTGGCCGATGACGCCGGCCTCGAAGAGCTCTGGCTCTGGGAGGACTGTTTCAGAGAGGGCGGGATCTCCACCGCCGCAGCCGCCCTCGCGTGGACCGAGCGCGTGCGCGTCGGGGTCGGGCTGTTGCCCGTGCCCCTGCGGAACGTCGCCATCACGGCCATGGAGGCCGCCTCGCTGCACCGGATGTTCCCGGGGCGCGCGATCCTCGGCGTGGGACACGGCGTGCAGGACTGGATGGGACAGGTCGGTGCCCGGGTCGAGTCGCCGGTCACGCTGCTGCGGGAGCATCTCCTCGCGCTCAGGGCTCTGCTGGGCGGTGAGCGGGTCACCGTCGACGGGCGGTACGTCAAGCTCGACGACGTCGCCCTGGACTGGCCGCCGGAGGGCCCGCACGGCGGGGTGCTGGCCGGGGCCACCGGGCCGCGGTCCCTGCGGCTCACCGGAGAGGCCGCCGACGGGACCATCCTCACCGCCTCCACGAACGCCGAGGGCGTACGCAGGGCGCGGCAGCTCGTCGAGGAGGGCCGCGCCGCGGCGGGCCGGGGGACAGGACCCCACCCCCTGGTCGTCTATCTCCTCACCGCCACCGGGCCCGACGCCGCCGCCCGGCTGCGCGCGGAGCTCACCGCCGAGGGGGACGAAGCCGTTCCGGACCTCGGGGTCGCCGGGGATGCCGGGGCCGTCGCCAAGGCCGTCGAGCGGCTGGTGGAGGCCGGGGCCGACAGCGTCGTCCTGCAGCCGACGGCGGACGAGCCCGACCCGGAGGGGTTCGTGCGGTTCGCCGCCGAGGAAGTGCGGCCCCTGGTTCCCATGCCACGGTGACCAGCACGTCGTATTCGTCCTGTCGTAAGGAGCACCGCGTGACGTCCCTGCCCCACCCCGGGCCTCCGCACCCCACCACCTTCGAAGACCTCGTGGCCGAAGGCGCCTCCGTCCCCACGGACGGCTGGGACTTCTCCTGGTTCGAAGGGCGGGCGACGGAGGCACGCCCCTCCTGGGGGTACGCCGTCTCGATGGCCGAGCGGCTGGGCAGGGCGAGCGCCGTGCTCGATGTGCAGACCGGGGGCGGCGAGGTGCTGGACTTCGCCCTCTCCCGGGTCGCCGAGGAGACCACAAGCAGGCCCGCCACCGGTTCCGCCGCCGAGACCGGCAGCAAGTCCGAACCACAGTCCGGCACCGACACCCCCGCCCCGAAGCCGCCCCTCCTCACCGTCGCCACCGAAGGCTGGCCCCCCAACGTCGCCAAAGCGACCGCCCTGCTCCGTCCGCGCGGCGTCGCGGTCGTCGCCGCTGCGGAGGACGATCCGCTGCCCTTCGCCGACGGCGCCTTCGACCTGGTCGTCAGCCGGCATCCCGTCCGCCCGCACTGGGCGGAGATCGCCCGCGTCCTCCGGCCCGGCGGGACGTATTTCGCCCAGCACATCGGCCCGAACAGCGTCTTCGAACTCGTCGAGTACTTCCTCGGACCCCAGCCGGACGGCGTGCGCAGTGCCCGCCACCCCGACCGTGAGCGTGCCGACGCCGAGGCCGCCGGGCTCGACGGCGTCGGGCTGCGGGCGGAGCGGCTGCGCGTGGAGTTCCACGACATCGGCGCGGTCGTGCACTTCCTGCGCAAGGTGGTCTGGATGGTCCCCGGCTTCACCGTCGAGGCGTACGAGCCGCGGCTGCTGGAGCTGCATGAGCGCATCCGGGCCGATGGCCCCTTCGTCGCCCACAGCACCCGCCACCTCTTCGACGCGCGCAAGCCGGGCTGACGCACCCCGGGCCCGTGATCACGCGTGCGGGCCCACCGTCACCTCTCCCACCACCAGCTCGGCCGTCGCCTCCAGTACCTCACCCACGCGCTCAACCTGCTCGCCCAGCTCCCGTTCCTGCCGTGCCGTCAGCGGGGCGAGCGGCTCGACCGTGACGGTCGTACGACGGCCCCGGCGCCGCTGGTGCCAGACCCCCGCCACCACTCCGTCGACGAGCAGCACCGGATAGTTGCCCGCCTGGCCGCCCGCGAGGGCGCGCCGGTACGCCGCCCCGGGGAACAGCCGTTCGCGTGGCTGCCCGGCGATGACGTACGCGTCGAAGTAGGGGAGCAGGCGGACTCCCCGCGCCGGGCCGTCCGGGAAATCGGTGTCGCCCGCCACCACCCACGCCGGTGTTCCCTCGAAGCGGACCTCCTCGATGCGGCCCGCCGCGGCCAGTTCGCCGAACAGGGCCGTGGCCCAGCCGGGCGGCGCCGCCAGCCACCGTGCGAAGTGCGCCGGGGTCGCCGGGCCGTACGCGCGCAGATAGCGGCGGACGAAGACGGACAAGGCATCACCGTCCCCGTCGCCCACCTTCCGGTTCCCCGTGGCGGGGCGCGTGTACGTCGCCTTGCGGCCGCGGTCGGGGCCGAAGCACAGCGTGCCCGCCCAGCCGGCCCGGTGCATCACCTGGCGCCAGCGCGGCCACAGGTCCTGGAACGCCGGCATCACGCGGGCACCGGCCCAGGGCCCCGTCCGGGCGACGACCTCCTCGGACAGCTCGTCGAGCGTCAGGAACCTGCCGTCGAGCGCTTCGCCGATCGCCGTCACGACCTGGGCGGCCTGCTCCTCGGTGAGCCGCACGTCGGGCGGGAACGGGCTCGGGCCGGCCGGGACCGCCGTCAATGCGGCGGCGAAGAGGGGGAGCTCACCGGCCGGGAGGAGATGGACCGTGCCGCGCGGGCCGTACGTCTTGACCAGGGACCGGTCGCCCCAGAGCGCGGACCGTACGTCCGCCCGTGTCACCCCGTCCGTCCGCATCCCCAGCGACAGCTCGGCCGCGGAGAGCACCTGGGCGTGCACGCCCAGCATCGCGCCGGCCACCTCGGCGAGCGGCACGCCGGTCCCGGCAGGCCCGGCCAGGAACTGCCGCTCCGCCCGGCGTGCGCCGGCCGCGTCCCACGTGATGCTCACGTTCGTCGTCATGGTGCGACGCTAGACGCCAATGAGGACAGATATCGGCCTAGATGGGCTTCCTGCGCCGAATGGCCGCCCGGCTCGCACCGTTCGCTGCGGCTCGCACCGTTCGCCTTGTCACCCTTTCGCCGGGTCACCCCTTTCGCTCACTGCACTTGCGCATCTTCCGCCGAGGGTTTTCACATCGTTATCGCCTGCGGCTCGCCTCCCCGCATCCACTCGCGTAGATTCGAAGCCAGGCAATTCGCGTGAGCAAAGCTGCGCGGGCGGTACCGCGCAGTGGAGGGGGCTGCGCGGTACCAGGCCTCTCGCCGGGTCTCGCGCAGCGGTGATGTCGGGACGGCAAAGCGGCGAATCGGCGACGGCCCGGGGGCGACCCCGGGTCAAGCGGGCGTTCGCGGCCGGGTCACCCGTCGGGGGGATGCCGGGACATGTCACCCGAGTGGGCCCCAAGGTGCGGAAAATCCTCCGGATCCTGCCCCGTGGCGCCCGATTCCCCTGCGTATGCGCCCTGTTTCGGCCACAGGCAAGCCCTGAACGAGGGCCTCCGCGGTCATCGCCGCGTCGCCGGGCGGCTCCGGAGAGTAGTTGTGGCACGCCGATGCGCGCAGCATCACTTACGAAGGGTTATGGTGGAAACCCCCCCTCGGGCCGGTCCGTCTCCCCCCCACGGACCGGCCCGTTTTATTTGGGTCCGCCGGGCGGCTCGAACCACCGGCCGGAACCTTTCGTTCCGCCCCGGTTGGCGGCCCACCGCCGCAGCGGGGGTAGGCTTCGCCCCCGGGGACTGCCACACGGGCAGGGACCGCCCGCGGCCACGACCGGGCCGCACACCGCGGCCTGTCCGATCCTTACGGAGGGGCTGACGATCACGTGAACCTGCGCGACAAGCTGCGCGGCCTGCTGGTCAGGCTGTACGCACGCCGGGTGGAAGGTCACCTGGACCACGCTCAGGTGCCCAAGCACATCGGCGTCATCATGGACGGCAACCGGCGCTGGGCGAAGGCCGCCGGATCCAGCACCGTCGACGGCCATCGGGCCGGTGCCGGGAAGATCGAGGAGTTCCTCGGCTGGTGCACCGAGACCGATGTCGAGGTCGTCACCCTCTGGCTGCTGTCCACGGACAACTTCGACCGGCCGCAGGAGGAACTCGTCCCCCTGCTCGGCATCATCGAGGACGTCGTGCGCACCCTGGCCGCCGACGGCCGCTGGCGCGTGCACCACGTGGGCACGCCCGACCTGCTGCCCTCGGGGATGCAGACGGTCCTCAAGGAGGCCGAGGAGACCACCGCGCACGTCGACGGCATAGTGGTCAACGTCGCCATCGGTTACGGCGGCCGGCAGGAGATCGCCGACGCCGTCCGCTCGATGCTGCTCGACGCCAAGGACCGGGGCACCTCGATGGAGGAGCTCGCCGACGCCGTCGACACCGACATGATCGGGCGTCACCTCTACACCAGCGACCAGCCCGACCCCGATCTGGTGATCCGCACCAGCGGCGAGCAGCGGCTGTCCGGATTCATGCTCTGGCAGACCGCCCACTCCGAGTACTACTTCTGTGACGTGTTCTGGCCGGCGTTCCGCAAGGTCGACTTCCTGCGTGCCATGCGCGACTACGCCGTCCGCCACCGGCGCTACGGCGGCTGACGTACCGCTGCCGGGCACCGCGGACGCAGGACGTCCCACGTCACGGCGCCTCCCCGTACCCCCTTGAGGTCGCGCGTAACACGGAGTTCACGCGCTCGCCGTCATATGCCGTGGCATGGCGACGCTCGTTCGAGGGCATAACCCAGACAGGTCGACGCCCGAACCACGGGTGTCGTATCTCAGCGGACGGCACGGGGCCGTCCGCCCGGGAGGCCCTTTGCACCAGCCCGATCGTGCGGTCACAGCACGGACGAAGAGGCGGAGGGCCGGTTCTCGGCCCGCGCAGGGCGGCCGACGACCGGTCCAGCTCCATACCGTCGCTCCCCGACCTCATCCGAGGGGGTACGTCCTTCCGTGGTGACCAGCACAAAGCGCCACAAGCCCGACCGGCGCACCTATGTTCTCGACACCAGCGTCCTGCTGGCCGACCCGAACGCCCTGAACCGCTTCGACGAGCACGAGGTCGTGCTCCCCATCGTCGTGGTCACGGAGCTGGAGGCCAAGCGGCACCATCCCGAACTCGGCTACTTCGCCCGGCAGGCCCTGCGTCTGCTCGACGAGTTCCGGGTGAGGCACGGTCGCCTCGATGCCCCCATCCCTATCGGGGATCTGGGCGGGACCGTCCGTGTCGAGCTCAACCACTCGGACCCCAGCGTGCTGCCCAGCGGCTACCGCCTGGGGGACAACGACTCCCGCATCCTCGCGGTCGCCCGCAACCTGCAGGCCGAGGGTTTCGACGTCACCGTCGTGTCCAAGGACCTCCCGCTCAGGATCAAGGCGTCCTCCGTCGGACTCCTCGCCGAGGAGTACCGCGCGGAGCTCGCCATCACGGACTCCTCCGGCTGGACCGGAATGTCCGAACTGACCCTGCCCGGCGAGCAGGTGGACATCCTCTTCGAGGAGGGGCACGTCTACGTCCCCGAGGCCGCCGCACTCCCGGTGCACACGGGCCTGATGATCCAGTCGGAGCGCGGCAAGGCGCTCGGGCGGGTCACGCCCGAGGGCAACATCCGTGTCGTGCGCGGGGATCGAGAGGTGTTCGGCATCAAGGGCCGCAGTGCCGAGCAGCGCATCGCGCTGGATCTGCTGCTCGACCCGGACGTGGGGATCGTGTCGATGGGCGGCCGGGCCGGCACCGGCAAGTCGGCGCTGGCGCTGTGCGCGGGGCTGGAGGCGGTCCTGGAGCGCCGTCAGCACCAGAAGGTGATGGTCTTCCGTCCGCTGTACGCGGTGGGCGGGCAGGAGCTGGGCTATCTGCCGGGTTCCGAGGCCGAGAAGATGAGCCCCTGGGCGCAGGCGGTGTTCGACACGCTGTCGGCGGTCACCTCCCGCGAGGTCATCGAGGAGGTCACCGCGCGCGGGATGCTGGAGGTCCTGCCGCTCACCCACATCCGCGGCCGCTCGCTGCACGACGCGTTCGTGATCGTGGACGAGGCCCAGTCGCTGGAACGGAACGTACTTCTTACCGTTCTGTCCCGGATCGGGGCCAATTCACGGGTGGTTCTCACCCATGACGTGGCCCAGCGGGACAACCTCCGGGTCGGCCGGTACGACGGCGTCGTCGCCGTCGTGGAGAAGCTGAAGGGGCATCCGCTCTTCGCGCACGTGACCCTGACGCGGTCCGAGAGGTCCCAGATCGCAGCCCTTGTGACCGAAATGCTCGAAGACGGGCACATCTGACCGCACCAGGCCAAATAGTATCGCTTATGCGATAGTTGGCGCCGTCCGGAAAAGGCGAAGAGCCTAGCCGGGCGGCGCCTTCGCGTGTGGCCGTTCCGTGGAATTTCCTGCGTCAAACGGGATGTGAGCTTTCACACGCAACTCGGAATTGCCTTGCCCCGTCCGGTTACGGCAGAGTCTCACTCCTGTCAGGCCCCGCATACGACACACCTGTACCCCCAGCGGTACGGCACCACAAAAGCATCAGCATCAACTGCATAGCGATGTCGTATGCCGCCCGAGCAACACGCGGCGCTCCCCTCGGGGGAGTTGCCCACCGGGCCCGCGCCTCCCGTGACCCCGCAGTTGGGGAGGCCTGTGCCAGGGGCACGATTGCGTCCGCGAGGGTCACCGAAGCGGGCGATGCTGGAAGGAAAACCGTGTGAGCCGGATCTCGGTCCGGGGATTCGCAGTGGCTTCGGCCACGGCGGTCACCGCTGTCGGAAGCGTCGTCGGCGTTGCCTCGGGCAGCACCGCGCAGAACAACGACGCCGAAGCGACGGCAAGCGGCGCGACGCTGCTCGCGGACATCCCCGCGGGCCAGCAGGCCCAGGTGCAGACCGCGTCGCTGACGCAACAGGCCGACGCACAGGCCATTCAGGCGGACGCGAGCGCGAAGAAGGACGCCGAGGAGGCCGCCCGCAAGGCCGCCGCCGAGACGGCCATCGCGAAGAAGGAAGCCGCCGAGAAGGCGGCCAAGGAGGCCAAGGAGCGCGCGGAGGCCAAGGAAGCCGCCGCCAGCCGCTCCAAGGACATCTCCGACTTCCCCGTCGCGACCTCCTACAGCATCGCGCAGCTCCAGGCGATGGCACGGCAGATCGTGCCGTCCGGCCAGTTCCAGTGCTTCAGCAACATCGTGGACCACGAGTCCGACTGGAACTACAAGGCGGTCAACCCCTCCTCCGGGGCCTACGGCATGTTCCAGGCGCTGCCCGGTTCCAAGATGTCGTCCGTCGGCGCCGACTGGCGGACCAACCCGGCCACCCAGATCAAGTGGGGCCTGAACTACATGAACGACCGCTACGGCAGCCCCTGTGAGGCCTGGTCGTTCTGGCAGGCCAACAACTGGTACTGAGCCGACCGGCCCACGGCCGATCCCGTCCTTCGCGCGAGCCCCGCACCGTCGTCCGGTGCGGGGCTCGCGCCATGTACGGTCGGACGGATGGCTCCCGGGGGGAGTGGTGCGCCAAGACGGGGGAAAAGGACGGATCATGTCGCGAGTGCCAGGGTGGCTCGGCCGGGTCGGTGCCGGGCTGACCGAGATCAGCGAGCGGTACAACGAACGCCGCGCCGAGGCCGAACGGGAGCAGGACGACCCCGACCCCGGGACGCTCGCCGACGACCACGTGCCGGCGCCCCCGGACTACGCCCCCGATGTCGCCGCCCGCCCCGATCCCGCGCTGGCCGTGCCGTGGGGGGTACGGGTCGCGGCCGAGGCCGGCTGGCGGCTCCTCGTCCTCGCGGGCACGCTCTGGGTGTTGATGCGGGTCATCAGCGCCGTCCAGCTCGTGGTGCTCTCGTTCGTCATCGCGCTGCTCATCACGGCGATCCTGCAGCCGACGGTGGCCCGGCTGCGACGCCACGGCGTGCCGCGCGGGCCGGCGACCGCGCTGACGGCGATGTTCGGCTTCATCGTCATCGGTCTCATCGGCTGGTTCGTGACCTGGCAGGTCATGGAGAACATCGACGACCTCTCGGGCCAGATCCAGGACGGCATCGACGAGTTGCGGAACTGGCTGCTGAACAGCCCCTTCCACGTCACGGACAAGCAGATCAACGAGATCGCCAAGAACCTGCGCGAGGCGGTCGGGGCGAACACCGACCAGATCACCTCGGCGGGCCTGGAAGGCGTGACCGTCGTCGTCGAGGCGCTCACCGGGATCCTGCTGTCGGTCTTCTGTACCCTGTTCCTGCTCTACGACGGCAAGCGGATCTGGGAGTGGACGCTGAAGCTGGTGCCCGTGGCGGCGCGGCCGGGAGTGGCCGGGGCCGGTCCGGCGGCGTGGCGGACGCTGACCGGGTACGTGCGGGGCACGGTGATCGTGGCGCTGATCGACGCGATCTTCATCGGCCTCGGCATCTACTTCCTCGATGTGCCGATGGCCGTGCCGCTGGCGGTGTTCGTCTTCCTGTTCGCGTTCATCCCGCTGGTGGGTGCGGTGGTGTCCGGGGCGCTGGCGGTGGTCGTCGCGCTGGTCACCCAGGGGGTGTTCACGGCCGTCATGACGCTGGTGGTGGTGCTCGCGGTGCAGCAGATCGAGGGGCACATCCTGCAGCCGTTCATCCTGGGGCGCGCCGTCCGGGTCCATCCGCTGGCGGTGGTGCTGTCGGTCGCGGCGGGCGCGATGGTGGCCGGGATCGGTGGTGCGGTGGTCGCCGTCCCGCTGGTGGCGGTGACGAACACGGTCGCCGGGTATCTGCGGTCGTACTCGCAGAAGTCGGCGCTGCGGCATTCGGTGCGGCCGCGCGGGGCCACGGCGGTGAGTGCGGAGCCCGGCCCGGGGGCGCAGTCCCAGTAGCGGGACGTCGAGAACGACAGCAGGGCCCCGTCCACCGGTCAGGTGGACGGGGCCCTGCGATGCGAGGCGTGCGGCCGGGGGTTACTCGGCCAGGACCGCCTCGGCGTCCAGCGTGACGCCGACCGCCTGGATCACGGAGGCGATCTTGAACGCCTCCTGGACGACCTCGCGGTCGAGGCCCGCCTTGCGCAGGACCTGCTCGTGCGAGTCCAGGCACATGCCGCAGCCGTTGATGGCCGAGACGGCGAAGGACCACAGCTCGAAGTCGACCTTGTCGACGCCCGGGTTGCCGATGACGTTCATCCGCAGACCGGCGCGCAGGGTGCCGTACTCGTGGTCCGACAGCAGGTGACGGGTGCGGTAGAAGACGTTGTTCATCGCCATCACCGCGGCGGCGGCCTTGGCGGCCGTGTACGCCTCCGGCGACAGGTTCGCCTTCGCCTCCGGCTCCAGCTCGCGCAGCACGATCGGGGAGCGCGAGGCGATGGCCGTCGACAGCACCGTGCCCCACAGCTGCTGGGCCGGCAGGTCGGAGTTGCCGATGACCGAGCCCAGGTTGAGCTTCAGGTCCTTGGCGTAGTCCGGTATGGCGGACTTCAGGGCATCCAGCGACATGTCAGATCACTCCCCGGAGAGCAGCGCGACCGGGTCGAGGGTCTCGTCGCCCTTCGACCAGTTGCAGGGGCACAGTTCGTCCGTCTGGAGCGCGTCCAGGACCCGGAGGACCTCCTTCGGGTTACGGCCGACCGAGCCCGCGGTCACCATCGAGAACTGGATCTCGTTGTTCTGGTCCACGATGAACACCGCGCGCTTGGCGAAGCCGTCCTCGCCCTCGATGCCGAGGTCGCGCATCAGCTCGTGCTTGGAGTCGGCCATCATCGGGAACGGCAGGTCGCGCAGGTCGTCGTGGTCCTTGCGCCAGGCGTGGTGGACGAACTCGGAGTCGCCGGAGAAGCCGAGGACCTGCGCGTCGCGGTCCGCGAACTCCTCGTTCAGCTTGCCGAAGGCGGCGATCTCGGTCGGGCACACGAAGGTGAAGTCCTTGGGCCACGCGAAGATGACCTTCCACTGACCCTCGTAGGTCTTGTGGTCGATCTGCTGGAACTCCTTGCCCTTCTCCAGCGAGACGCAGGCGGTCAGGTCGAACTCGGGGAACTTGTCACCGACGGTGAGCACACACACTCCTTGCAGCGAAGAAACTCCCGGATCGCGGGGGTTTCCCATGGGTTGGACTGTGTTGATGTTGGCACAGGCTCGATTGATTACGGAAATAGCTACACTCGGTCGAGTTGATCGGAGGTAGTTATCAGTGACTGTCGGTAATAAGCGCAGGCAGCCCAGCCTGGCCCAGCTCCGGGCCTTCGCGGCGGTGGCCGATCACCTCCATTTCCGGGACGCGGCAGCCGCGATCGGCATGAGCCAGCCCGCCCTCTCGGGCGCCGTGTCGGCCCTGGAGGAGACACTCGGAGTGACGCTCCTCGAGCGTACGACGCGCAAGGTGCTGCTCTCACCCGAGGGCGAGCGGATCGCCGTACGCGCCAAGGCGGTTCTGGGGGAGGTGGGAGCGCTCATGGAGGAAGCCGAGGCGGTCCGGGCGCCCTTCACCGGGGTGCTGCGGCTCGGGGTGATCCCGACGGTGGCGCCCTATCTGCTGCCGACGGTCCTGCGACTCGTCCACGAGCGGTACCCGCACCTCGACCTCCAGGTGCACGAGGAGCAGACCGCCAGCCTCCTCGACGGCCTGGCCGGCGGCCGGCTCGACCTGCTGCTGCTCGCCGTGCCCCTGGGGGTGCCGGGCGTGACCGAACTGCCTTTGTTCGACGAGGACTTCGTACTCGTCACGCCGCTCGACCACTGGCTCGGCGGCCGGGAGGGCATCCCGCGCCAGGCACTGCGCGAGCTGAACCTGCTCCTGCTGGACGAGGGCCACTGCCTGCGCGACCAGGCCCTCGACATCTGCCGGGAGGCCGGCCGCGACGACGTGCCGGTCACCACGACCGCCGCGGGGCTGTCCACGCTGGTGCAGCTCGTCGCGGGCGGGCTCGGCGTCACCCTGCTGCCGCGCACCGCCCTCAAGGTCGAGACGTCCCGCAGCAACCAGCTCCTCACCGGGTACTTCGCCGACCCGGCCCCCACCCGCCGGATCGCGCTGGCGATGCGGGCGGGGGCCGCACGCGGCGGGGAGTACGAGGAGCTGGCGGCCGCCCTGCGCCAGGCGCTGCGGCCGCTGCCCGTACGGGTCGTCGATCGCGACGCCTGACGCCCCGCATGAGGACCTACTCCGTCCGCAGCCCGTCCGGCCGCATCAGCTTCATCAGCGGCGGCAGGCTCAGCAGCGTCACCACGAGGACGACGCCCGCGCCGATGCCGGTCACCGACAGCACGCTCGGCCAGTCCACCCGGACCGATGTGTTCGTCATCCGCAGCAGGACCGCGCCCAGGGTCATGCCCACCGCCGCGGCGAGCAGCAGGCCGAGACCGATCGGGATCGCCGTCTGCCACAGCACCGACAGGCCCAGGGTGCGACGCCGGGTTCCGAAGGCGACCAGGGACGACAGCAGCTTGCGGCGTTCGCGCAACTGCTCCAGCTGCGAGACCAGCAGGCTCGCCCCGATCAGGGCCAGCACACACGCGGCTCCGACGGACAGGCCGGTGCGGATGGCGGCGTAGCGGTCGTTGCTCTCGATGCTGTGCCAGGTCATCGGCTGGGACGTCGGGTCGAGCCGCGCGGCCGTGTTGCGCACGTGGTCGTAGGCGTCCGGCACCGAGGGGTCCACGCTCAGGAAGAGCCGCGTGGAGATGAGCGTTTTGAGCTTCCCGGGCAGCGCGCCGGGGGTGATCAGGATGCCGCCGCGCTCGTACCCGGTGGGGTCCTCGCGGGACTCGGCCTGCCGGATGTCCCGCGGAACGGTCCAGGAGACCGTACGGTCGCCGGTGCGGCCGGTTTCCTCCGATTCGGCCCACAGGGGCGTGCCGGGCACGGCCAGGCGGTCGCTGTCGCTGTCGTACTCCGAGCCCTTGGCCGCGAAGACGTCACCGTCGCGGCAGTCGGGGAGCGTTGCGACTTCACGCAGTGACGCGCAGTCGGCCACGGTGATCTGGATGAGGGCGTCCGCCTCGCGCCGGTCGCCGAGATGGAAGTCCGACAGGACGGTGACCTTGCGTATGCCCTCGGTGTCGCGGTACTGCGCGGCGACCGGGGCGGCGTCGCTGCCGTCCGGCACGTCCACGCTCATCTGGGCCCGGGAGACGTCGTACTGCGACGCCCTGGTGTAGTTGCCCTCCACCCCGGCGAACAGCATCTGCAGCGCGATCGCCCCGGCCACCGCCACCGCGATGCCGTTGACCATGCGAGCCGCCACACCGCTGCTCAACTGGAGCCTGCGCACGGCAAGTTGCCAGGCGACTCCGCCCGAACCGAGCCGGGCGACGACCGTCTCCACGACCCAGGGCAGCAGCGCCGTGACACCGATCAGGAGCAGCATCACGCCGCCGACGACCAGGTACTGGTTGAAGCTCCCGCCGTCGTCGCCCTGCCCCATCATCGGGTAGAGCAGCGCCAGCCCGCCCAGCGGCAGCAGCAGCCGCCACCACAGCCGGCGCCGCGCGGGCCTGGCCGTGCGCACCACGCCGAGGGGCTCGATGACCACCCCCCGCAGCGCGAGGATCGTCACCAGGACCGCGGCCGCCGGCACCGCAAGCGCGACCAGGACGGCCAAGAAGGGGGAGGGGTTCAGATAGCTCGGGAACACGCTGACGCGGAACACCTCGACGGACGCCGCCAGTTGCCGTCCGAGCAGGAAGAACCCGGTGCCGAGGACGAGCCCCAGCACGGAACCGGCGAGCGCCTCCCCGGCGGCGATCCGCCGGGTCATCCGGCTGTCGGAGCCGACCAGCCGCAGCGCCGCGAGCCTGCGGTCGCGCCGCTCGCCGCCGAACCGCACGGCCGCGGCGATGAACACGGCGACCGGCATCAGCAGCACCACGAAGACGACCAGGACCAACAGGAGCAGCACCGGGTCCCACGGGTCGGGCGACCCCAGGTCCGGGTTGCCGAAGCTGTCGATCCGGGCCCCGCTGGCGGAGCCCTGAAGCCGTTCCGCGAGCCCCTTGCCGCCCGCGTAGTAGGCGAGTTCCTGCGAGCCGACCAGCCCCTGCTCGCCGATGGTGCCCGTGATCCGGTAGTCCAGCCGCTCCCGCAGCAGCTTGCCCTCGCCGGAGGCGAGCAGCTCCTTCAGCGCGGGGGAGACGACCATCTCGCCGTCCGCCGGGAACGCCGGCACCCCCGGGGGCAGCGGAGCCTTCGGGCCTTCGGCCTCCAGCATGCGCCCGCGCACGTCCCGGTCCCGGAAAGTGGTGTCCGAGTCCACGACGATCAGGGTGTCGTCGGCCTTCGGTATCTCCTGCTGGCCGAAGGTGTGGTCGCTGCGCGCCTCCTCGCGCCGGTCCCGTTCCGCCAGCGCCCCCGGGATGGCGGTGGTGAGCAGCAGCAGCGCCACTCCGAGCCCGACGCCGACGGCCGTGAGCAGCGCCCGGGTCCACCCCTCGCGTCCGCCGGCGAGGGCGAACCGGGCCCCCATGCCCAGGTCCCGGCTCCACTGCCCGACGCTCATACGACGCGCTCCATGTCACGGGACTTGCCGTCCCGGACGACGATCTCGCGGTCGGAATACGCGGCCACCCGCGCCTCGTGGGTGACGAGCACCACGGCCGTGTTGGCCGACCGGGCGGCGTCCGTGAGCAGCTCCATCACGCGCTCGCCGTTGAACGAGTCGAGCGCGCCGGTCGGCTCGTCGGCGAAGACCACCCGCGGGTTCGTCACCAGAGAGCGGGCCACGGCGACCCGCTGCCCCTGACCGCCGGAGACCTCGCCGGGCCGCTTCTTGCGGAGGTCGTCGACCTCCAGCCGTTCCATCCACGCCAGCGCGGTCCGCTCGGCCTCCTTGCGGGAGGAGCCGTTCAGCCGCAGCGGCAGCGCGACGTTCTCCACGCAGGTGAGTTCCGGCACGAGCTGCCCGAACTGGAACACGAACCCGAACTCGGAGCGCCGCAGCGCACTGCGCTCGGCGTCGCTCATCGAGGTCACCTCGCGCCCGTTGTAGGTGATCGAGCCCGAGTCGGGCATGACGATCCCGGCCAGGCAGTGCAGCAGGGTCGACTTGCCCGACCCGGACGGGCCCATCACGGCGACGACCTCGCCCGGGTGGATGGAGAACCCGGCGCCGTCGAGGGCGGTCGTCGGCCCGTACACCTTGCGCAGGTCCTGGGCGGTGAGGAGCGAACCAGCGGGAATCGTCACTGGGTCACCGCCTCACGGAGCTTGTCCAGACGGGCCGCGGCCAGCTCCAGCCAGCGCAGATCCGCCTCCAGGTGGAACAGGGCGTGGTCGCAGATGAGCTGGTCGGCCAGATCGCCCTTGCGCTTGCGGTCGGTGAGGATCCGCATGCTGCGCAGGTGCTCCGAGCGCTGCGTGTCGAGGATGTCCCCGGCGTCGCGGTGGGTGAGCAGCGCGAGGACGACCTTCGTGTAGAGGGTCGACTGGAGGTAGGGCTCCGGCTTCTCGGGCGTGGCGAGCCAGCGCGCGACGTCCGTGACGCCGGCCTCGGTGATCGCGTACCGCTTGCGCTCGGGCCCGTCGCCCGCCTCGATGCCGTCGACCTCGACGAGCCCGTTCTTCAGCAGGCGGGACATCGTCGAGTAGACCTGGCCGTAGTGCAGCGGCCGGTCGTGACCGAACTTCTCGTCGAAGGCCCGTTTCAGGTCGTAACCGTGACGTGGGCCGGACTCCAGGAGTCCCAGGAGAGTGTGACCGATGGACATGGTCGGGACTGTACACGGTGTGTATACGCGGCATGTATACGCCGAGTGTGCAGCTCCTGGCCAGGGGTGCGGCCGTGCAGGTCGGAGTGCGTTGTCACGGTTTCGCTACAGCCGTCCGGTCCGGGTGCTCAGGCCGGCGGGGGCCCGGAGGCGGAACCCCCGGGCGGCCGCCCCCGCCGGGGCAGCGGCCCGGTCTCCCGCGGCAGCCGCCCCGCCTCGGCCAGCGCCTTCCGCAACAGGAACTCGATCTGCGCGTTGGCCGACCGCAGTTCGTCCCCGGCCCACCGCGCGAGCGCCTCGTACACCGCAGGGTCCAGCCGCAGCAGCACCTGCTTGCGCTGCTGCTGCGGCCGCCGCTGCGGGCCCTGGCCTTCGGGAGGGACCGTCACTGGTAGAGGGACCCGGTGTTGAGGACCGGCTGCGCGGCCCGGTCGCCGCACAGCACCACCATCAGGTTGGAGACCATCGCCGCCTTCCGTTCGGAGTCCAGCTCCACGATGTCGCGCTCGGTGATCCGGGCGATCGCCGCCTCCACCATGCCCACCGCGCCGTCCACGATCTGCCGACGCGCCGCGACCACCGCTCCGGCCTGCTGCCGCTGGAGCATCGCCGAGGCGATCTCGGGGGCGTACGCGAGGTGCGTGAAGCGGGACTCGATGATCTGCACGCCGGCCGCCTCCACGCGCGCGTGCAGCTCGACCGCGAGCTTCTCGGTGATCTCCTCGGCGTTGCCGCGCAGTGAGAGGCCGTCCTCCTCGTGGGCGTCGTAGGGGTACTCGATGGCGATGTGCCGCACGGCCGCCTCGGTCTGGGTGGAGACGAACTCGATGTAGTCGTCGACCTCGAAGGTGGCCTGGGCGGTGTCCTCGACGCGCCACACCACGACCGCGGCGAGCTCGATCGGGTTGCCGTAGGCGTCGTTGACCTTCAGGACGGCGGTCTCGTGGTTGCGTACGCGCGTCGAGATCTTCGTGCGGGAGGTGAAGGGGTTCACCCAGCGCAGGCCGTCCTGCCGGATCGTGCCGCGGTAGCGGCCGAAGAGCTGGACGACCCGGGCCTCGCCCGGAGCCACCATGTTCAGCCCGCACATGGCGAGGAACGCCACGAGCGCGACCAGGATGCCGCCGACGATCAGCCCGGCCTTCGCGCCGCCCGCCTCCACCGAGGGGGCGAGCGCGATCAGTCCCGCGCCTGCCAGCAGCCCGACCAGGCCGAGCAGCAGGGCCAGCCCGCCGCCGATGCTGTGTGCGGTGAACTCCCGCACGCGTGGCGCCGGCATCTCGGGCACGTCGGCCGTGACCTGCGTGTCGTGTGTGGACATGGGTGGTCCCCCGTTCTTCTGTCGAAGCCACTCCTGCATAGCTTCTGTCTAGCTAAGTGATATCACTTTATCGCGTCCTGGCAACCCTTCGCGTGTCTCGTACGTCGGTTCCGTTGGGATGGGTGCTGATTGTCACGTCCGCAAAGGGCCGGATCGGCAGCCCTATCTCTTATCTCCCGGTGTTAGCTTTCTGAGCTGACCTGAGCGGCGAACCTGTGTGACGCGTGAGCACACATGAACGAAGCGGAGCGGATCGGACCCATGGGGCGAGCGGAAGAGAGACGCGCCAGACAGCGCGGTGGGCGCCGGGCGGCACCCAAGAGCCGCCGTTCATCGGCCACGGCCGGGAAGAGCGGCATACGCAGGCTCTTCACCTGGAAGAAGATCCTCGGCACCTTCCTCGGCCTGTGCCTGCTGGGCATGGGCGCCTTCATCGTGCTGTACATGGTGATCGACATCCCCGAGGGGAACGCCGACGCCAAGCGCCAGAGCAACATCTACAAGTACAGCGACGGCTCGATCATGGCCCGCGACGGCAAGGTCAACCGTGAGAACGTCGACCTCTCCCGGGTCCCCAAGGAAGTGCGGCTGACCTTCGTCGCGGCCGAGAACAAGACCTTCTACAAGGACGCCGGCGTCGACCTCAAGGGCACCGCCCGCGGTCTGCTCAACACTCTGTCCGGACGGGGTGCGCAGGGCGGTTCGACGATCACTCAGCAGTACGTCAAGAACTACTACCTGACGCAGGAACAGACCGTTTCGCGCAAGCTGAAGGAAATGGTCATCTCGCTGAAGCTGGACCGGGAGAAGCCCAAGGACTACATCCTCGCCGGCTACATCAACACCAGCTACTACGGCCGCAACGCCTACGGCATCCAGGCCGCGGCCCAGGCCTACTACCGCAAGGACGCCGAGAAGCTCAGCGTCGCGCAGGGCGCCTACCTCGCCGCGCTCCTCCAGGCCCCGAGCCAGTACGACTGGGCCGTCGCCTCGGAGAACGGTAAGAAGCTGGTGAAGCAGCGCTGGAACTACGTCCTGAACAACATGGTCGACGAGGGCTGGCTGAGCGCGTCCGATCGGGCCGGCATGAAGTTCCCGGTGCCCGAGGAGCCCAAGCCCGCCCCCGGCATGGAGGGCCAGAAGGGCTATCTGGTCAACGCGGCCAACGCGGCACTGGAGAAGCAGCTCGTCGCCCAGGGCGCCGCCGACAGCGCCAAGCAGGCCGAGGCGCTGGTCAACGCCGGCGGATGGACCCTCACGCTCAACATCGACAAGAAGAAGCAGGCGGCGCTGGAGAAGTCCGTCAAGCAGCAGCTGACCGGCAAACTCGACCCCGACAAGCGCAAGGTCGACGGGGCCGTCCAGGCCGGTGCCGCGTCCGTGAACCCGAAGACGGGCGCCGTGGTCGCGATGTACGGCGGCGAGGACTACTTCAAGCACTACATGAACAACGCCACCCGCGCCGACTACCAGCCGGCCTCCACCTTCAAGCCGGTCATCCTGGCCGCGGCCCTGGAGGAGCAGGCGAAGACGCAGTCCGGCAAGCCGATCACGGCCGACACGATCTACGACGGCACCAGCAAGCGCCAGGTCGTGGAGGACGGCACCAAGGTCGGCTTCGCCCCCGAGAACGAGGACGACCGGAACTACGGCCCGATCTCCGTCCAGACGGCCATGAACAAGTCCGTCAACTCGGTCTTCGCGCAGATGGGCGTCGACGTCGGCATGTCCGAGGTGGTGGACGTCGCCGGCAAGCTCGGCATGGACACCAAGAACATGGAGGCCGTCCCCGCGCAGACCCTGGGCAGCATGGGCGCGAGCCCTCTGCAGATGGCCGGGGTCTACGCGACCCTCGACAACCACGGCAGGAAGGTCACCCCGGCCGTCCTGAAGTCGGCGGAGCACCTCAACCAGAACGTCACCATGCCCGACGCGGTCGGAGACCCGGTCATCAGCCGCGAGGCAGCCGACTCCGTCACCTCCGTGCTGACCGGTGTGGTCGACGACGGCACCGCCCGGAAGGCCGTGGCCGAGAATCCCGGCCGTGACGGCCAGCAGGTCGCGGGCAAGACGGGCACGTCCGACAACAACAAGTCGGCCTGGTTCACCGGCTACACGCCGAACCTGGTCACCTCGGTGGGCCTGTTCGGCGAGGACCCCAAGACCCACGCCCAGGTCCCGATGTACAAGGCGGGCGGCGAGCCCCGGGTCAACGGCGGCGGGTTCCCGGCGCAGATCTGGGCGGCGTACACCTTCGGTGTGATGGGCGACGTCGGCAAGTTCGACCTGGAGACCCAGCAGGGCGCGGCCGTCCAGCCGACCTGGACGCCGACGCCCACGCAGGAGCCGACCAAGGAGCCCACGCAGGAGCCGACGACCGAGGAGCCGTCGTCGTCCCCGCCGCCGACGACGGAGAAGCC